>CAWJMS010000033.1:0-500742 GCA_963843985.1 uncultured Gammaproteobacteria bacterium
GCGCTCGGACTCGCCGAGCGGCGCGACGGCGGGCTCCAGCTGACCGAGCGTGGCCGCTTCCTGGGCGGCGCGGTGACGGCCGAGCTCATGGCCGCCGAGCCGGTCTGAGCGACTACCCTTCGTCCATGGACGAGGCCGAACGAGTCCTGATTCTCAGCCTTCGCCAGGAGGAGATCCTCGCGCGCGTCGTCGAAGGCTACGTCGCCACGGGCGCACCCGTCGGCTCGAGGACGCTTGTCGAGCGTGCCGGGCGTTGAGGCGTCCCCCTCCACGGTGAGAGAAACGAGCTCGCGGTGCTCGAGGAGCACGGTCTCCTGTCCCACCCGCACACGTCCGCAGGGCGTGTTCCGACGGACACGGGCTACCGCGCCTACGTCGATCGCGTCCGGCAGCTCGAGCCGAGGCCGGCGTCGGCGCTGCGACTGAACCTCCCGGAGGCGCAGAGCCACGTCGACGAGGCGCTCCGCGCGACCACGGACGCGCTTGCGCAGGTCACGCACCTGCTCGCGCTCGTGTCCGCGCCGCCGCTCGAGACGACGAGCGTCCGCCACGTCGAGGTGATCCTGCTCCAGCCGCAGCTCGTGATGGCCGTGGTGATCACGTCCACCGGTGGGATCTCCAAGCGGATCTTCGCCTTCACCGAGCCGGTCGATTCCGGCCTCGCCGAATGGGCGCACGTGTACCTGAACGAGCAGGTCACCGGGCTCCAGCTGGGGAGCGCGGCAGCTCAAGGCCCGCTTCGAGGATCCAGAGCTGTCCGAGGCAGAGCGTGAGTTCCTGGCCGAGCTTGCGCCGGCGTTCACCGAGCTCGTCGAGGCCGGCGAGTAGAGTCTCTTCGTCGGCGGCGCCGCCGGCCTCCTGGACGAATTCCGCCAGGAGGACCTCCGCGGCTATCTGGCGGCTACTCGAGGTGCTGGAGCAGCGCGCCGAGCTCCTGGAGCTGATGCGCGCGAACCTGAGCTCCAAGGACCCGTTCGTCCGCGTCGGCTCCGAGTTCGCCGATCCCGACCTCCGCACGATCTCGCTTGTCGCCGCGCCCTACGGCCTACGCCATCGCAACCTCGGCACGGTCAGCCTGCTCGCTCGACCCGCATGGACTACGCCCGCGCCATCGAGGTCGTCCGCTCCGCGGCGCATGAGCTCTCGCTCTTCGTCGAGGACATCTACGAGGAGTAGCGCCGCGCAGGCGCCGTCCTCTACGTCGATCCCGTCGCTTCCGTAGATGACCTCCTGGCGTTGCTGACGTTGCCGGGTTCGGGGTTCTCGGAGCCGGCCGCCACCTCGGCGGCACCGATGAACGCCCTTCCTCGAAGCTAGCGAGCAAATCCGCGCAGAAGACGCGCGAAATGCGCCAACTTCCGCACGGAACCCTCACAACTCACGCACGGCCCGAACCCCGCGGTGACGCCGACACCCGCCCAGTACCCTTCGAGCCATGGCGTCGGTCAAACGCGACTACTACGAAGTCCTGCGGGTCTCGCGCACCGCGGACCAGGCGGAGATCAAGAAGGCGTTCCGCCGCCTTGCGCGCGAGCTGCACCCCGACGTCTCCGACGAACCCGATGCGGAGGAGCGCTTCCGCGAGGTCGCCGAGGCCTACGAGGTGCTCTCCAAGCCGGAGACGCGCCAGCAGTACGACCGCTTCGGCCACGACGGCCTCTCCAGCGGCGGCTTTCGGCCAACGACCTTCGACTTCACGAGCCTCGGGAGACATCTTCTCCGCGCTCTTCGGCGAGGACATCTTCGGCGCGGGCGCCGGAGCGGGCCGCTCCGCCCACGGCGGCGACATCCTCGTCGAGACCGAGATCGAGCTCGTCGAGGCCGCCGAAGGCGTCACGCGCGAGGTCTCCTACCCGGTCTCGCTTCCGTGCGAGGTCTGCGAGGGCACGGGCGCTGAGCCGGGAACCACCCCCGAGACGTGCCCGACGTGCGGCGGCTCAGGCCGGCTCCAGGCGGTCTCGAATTCACCGTTCGGCCAGTTCATCCGGACACAGGCGTGCGGAACGTGCGGCGGCTCGGGCCAGACGATCTCGCATCCGTGCCAGGTCTGCGCGGGGGACGGCCGCGTCACCACCGACCGCACCGTCGAGGTCGAGGTTCCGCCGGGAATCCACGACGGCCAGCGCATCCGCCTGGCCGGGGAGGGCCACGCCGGAATGCTCGGAGGGCGCTCCGGCGACCTCTACGTACTCGTCCGCGTCCGCCGTGACGAGCGGCTCGTGCGCGACGGCAACGACATCCTCTCCGCGCTCGAGCTGACCATGACCCAGGCTGCTTTGGGCGGCGTGTTTACCGTGCCGACGCTCGACGGCGACCACGAGCTCGACGTGAAGCCCGGCGCGCAGCCCGGAGACGTCCAGGTGCTGCGCGGCAAGGGGATGCCCGTGCTGCAGGGCTTCGGCCGCGGCGACCACCGGATCGTGTTCAACGTCTCCGTCCCGCGCCACCTGACCGACGAGCAGCGCCGCCTCCTCACCGAGTTCGAGGCCCAAAGCGGCGAGCACACCTACCGCCGCGACGGGAGCTTCCTCGAGAAGCTCCGGGCCGCGTTCCGCTGACGGACGGCCTGCGCCGGGTGTCCGTCCGCGTCGCGTCCGAGCGCGGCGAGGAGGCGCGGGCCCGCTTCGTCGAGCTCAGCCCGGGCGGGTTCGAGGAGAGCGAGGGCGACCCGCTCGAGCTCGCGGCCTACACCGACGCCGACGGCGAGGCCCGCATCCGCGCCTCGTTCCCGGACGACGGCCGCAACCCGTCGAGCCCGGCTGGGAGGACACGTGGCGCGCGTTCCACCGCCGGTGCGATCGGCCGCTCTGGGTGGGCCCGCCGTGGCTTCGAGCCCGGCCCGGACGCGCTCGCGGTCGTGGTCGACCGCGGCCAGGCGTTCGGCACCGGCGCGCACGCGACGACGCGGCTCTGCTTAGAGCTGCTTCTCGACGTCCCCCGCGGGAGCCTCGCCGACCTCGGCTGCGGGTCGGGCGTGCTCGCGATCTCGGCGGCGAAGCTCGGCTTCGCGCCGGTGATCGCGCTCGACGTGGACGAAGTCGCGGTCGCGATTGCGCGCGAGAACGCGAACCGAAACGGTGTCGAGGTCGAGTCCGCACGGCCGATGTTTGACCGATGACCTGCCGCAGACCGACATCGCCGTCGCGAACATCGAGCTCTTGGTCCGGTGACAATGCTGGCGTCGCGCGTCCGCGCGTGGAACCTGGATCACCTCCGGCTACCGGCCGCACGACCCGCTCGACTTGCCCGGCTGGCGGAGCGTCGAGCGCCGCGAGGCCGACGGCTGGGCGGCCGACCGCCTGGAGCGCTGTGATTCCGCCCACGGGCTGGTGGCGTTTCGCCGCGTGGGTCTTCGCCGGCGGGTGCTCACCGCCTTCGCCTGGCTCTACGGGCTTCTCGATCGGGCTGTTCCTGCTGCCGTTCGCCGTCCTCGCCATCTGGTTCGTCGCTCGCAAGAGCCGGATTGGCCGGAGATTCTCGGCCTGGTCGGCGGCCTGGGCGTCGTCGGGCTCGTGATCGCCGCGATTCACCGCGAAGGAACCGGCTGCCGGTCGAGCGGTGAGTCCGACGGCTCGATCACGGTCACGTGCGGCGGTCTCGACCCGAAGCCGCGGCCGTCGGCGGCCTCGTGCTCTCGCCGCCGCGCCCGCTCTCTACGCGTTCGCGAGGCGCGAAGGGCCAGCGGACGAGACGCAAGCCGCGGCGTAGACTCGCGTCGTGGCTGCGGGTTGGAGGACGCGAACCGCGCGTCCGGCTGGGGCTGGTTCGGCGCCTGGGCGTTCGCGGAGCGCTCTGCACGTTCGCCTTCGTGAGCATGGCCTCGATCGGCCTCTTCGTCGCACCGTTCGCACTGCTTGCGCTCTTCTTCGTCGGGCGGAAGGGAGTGCGACGGCCCGGAGCTCTCGGCCTGGTCGCCGGGGCGGCGCGATCGTCATCGTGATCGGCGCGCTGAACACCGGTGGGGACGGGTGGCTCGAACCCGAGACCGTGGTTCGTCGTCGGCAGGGCTCGTCGCGGCGAACGTTGTCGCGTACTCGTCCGCGCGCCGCTCGAACTGACGCGAGCGGCGGGGTGAAATCGCGGTGACGGCGTTACGATCGGCGCGTGGGCACGTTCTCGACCCGTTTCCTCGGCTGCAAGGTCTCGCAGACCGACGTCCAAGCGATCCGTGAGCGGCTGATCGCCGACGGTCACACCGAGGCGCAGGGCGAGACCGACGTCGCGATCGTCAACGCCTGCTGCGTCACGCACGAGGCCGTGCGGAAGTCCCGCCAGGCCGCGCGGCAGGCGGCTGCGGCAGGCGGTGGTCGCGTTTACGTCACCGGCTGCGGCGCAGACGACGGCGGCGCCGCGGACGGACTTCCGGAGGAGGTGACAGGTCGTCGCGTGCCGAGGCGAGCGCACCGCCGAGTTCGTCGCGGCGACGTCGGCGCCGTCGGCTGCGTGCGCGACGACGTCGGCCTCGACCGCATCCGCGCGTTCGTGAAGGTGCAGGACGGCTGCAGCTTCTCGTGCGCGTTCTGCGTCGTCCCGACGGTGCGCGGGGCGTCCCGTTCGCGCCCGGCGGAGCGCGTGCTCGCCGAGATCGCGCGTCGCGTCGCCCAGGGAACCGCGAGGTCGTCCTCACCGGGATCAACCTCGGGTGCTACCGCGACCGCGAGGCCGGGCTCGACCTGCCGGGCCTCGTTCGCGCCGCCGGCGTCGACGCCGGGTCTGGCGCGCTTGCGGCTCTCCTCCGTCGAGGTGAATCACGTCACCCCGGCGCTCGTCGCGGCGATGCGCGAGACGCCGACCGTGTCGCCACCTGCACGTCCCGCTCCAGTCCGGCGACGACCGGGTGCTGAAGGCCATGAAGCGCCGCTACACCTCCGCAGGCCTACCTGCGTCGCGTCGCCCTCGCGGACGGCTTCAACCTCACGACCGACGCGATCGTCGGCTTCCCGGCGGAGGACGAGTCCGCGTTCGCGGCGACGCTCCGGCTCATCGAGACCGCCGGGATCACCAAGGTCCACGTCTTCCCGGTACTCGCCGCGGCCGGGAACAGACACGGCCGAAAGCGACACGGTTCCGCCGCAGGTGAAGCGCGACCGCGGCGCCCGCCTGCGCGCCGCGAGCGACGCGGCGTGCCGCCGCCGCTGGGCCGAGCGCGTCGGCACCGAGCACACTGTTCTCGTTGACCGCCCAGGAACTGGCTACGGAGACCACTACACTCCCTGCTCGTCGATGCCGCAGTCGGCGACCTCGTGCGCGTCCGCGCCGAGCGGGTGGTGGAGGAGGGAATCGTCGGTGTCGCAGCCTGACTGTCTCTTCTGCGGACTCGTCGCGAACGGCGATCACGTCCGCAGCGCCGACGGCTTCGTGGCCGTCCGTGACATAGCGCCCAAGGCGCCTGTCCACCTGCTGGTCATCCCCGAGCGGCACGTCCCGACCTTCCGCGACGTGGGCGAGTTCGGCGCGGAGGAGTCGCTGCGGATGCTCGAGTTCGTCGCGGATACCGCACGGGAAGCCGGGCTCGAGGACTACCGCGTGATCGTCAACGTGGGGGAGGGCGGCGGGCAGACCGTCTTCCATCTCCACTGGCACGTGCTGGGCGGCCCCGGACTCGGAGGATTCGAATGACGCTCATCACCGAGCTCGAAGAAGACCTGACCGACGCGATCAAGAGCGGCGAGGAGTCGCGGCGCGACACGCTGCGCCTGATCCGTCGGAGCTCCGCCTGGCCGAGAAGGAGCTGCAGCGCCCGCTCGACGAGAGCGAGGAGCTGCAGGTGCTTCAGCGCGAGCGCAAGAAGCGCGTCGAGGCGGCGCAGGCCTTCCGCGACGCCTGCCGCGAACCAGCAGGCCGACCAGGAAGAGGACGAGCTCGAGGTGATCGAGGACTACATGCCCGAGCCGATCTCCGAGGACGAGCTGGAGCAGATCGTGGACGACGCGATCGCCGAGACCGGCGCCACGTCCCTGGGGGATCTCGGCCGCGTCATGGCCGACGTGATGCCGCAGGTCGCCTGGGCCGTGCCCACGGGTCGACCGTCAGCGCGTTGGTGCGCGAGAAGCTCGCCTAGCCGCGGGAGCGGGCAACCCGGCGGGGCGCGGCGCCGGCGGGCCGCGGCCGGTGCGGGCGGCCACGTGAACGTCTGCTCGACGAGGTGCTCGGGGTTGTGCCAGTAGCGCAGGTTGGCCATCCACTCCTCGTCCTTGATCGAGTCGAGGATCACCGAGATGCGCGCGATCGGCGGCGTGCCCTCGGTCCCCGCGGAGGATCTGGAGGAACGTCTCGAGCTCGCCGCGGTTCTTCGCCTCGAAGTGCGTCTGCTCGAGGTCGGTCGCGGCGCGGATTCCGAACGCGCGCAGCCGCACCATCGACGTCATGCACGAGTCCTCGTCGTCGGCGCCGCTCGACCCGACGTGCAGGTAGAGGATCGCCTGGTTGATCCAGTCCACGGAGCCGCGGCGCCGGGATGCGCGTCTGCAGCATCAGCTCGATCAGGTCGTGGTGGGCGAGCCCCTCGACGTTCGAGACGCCCTCGTCGAGGAGCCGCGCACGGTCGTACAGGTCGATCCCCTCGATGTTCGTGAGCGGGCTGGGCTCGGCGACGCCGCGGCCGAACACGGCGCCGACCGAGCTCTTGTTCAGGTACTCCTGGATGCCCACGAGCGCGGTCTCCGGGACGATGCCCGCCGCGAACGCGAGCACGAGGATGTACGGCTCGTCGTCGGCGCCGGGAAGCACCTGGAGCACCATCGCGAGGATCGTGACCAGCAGGATCCGGATGTGAGCGCGCCCTGCGGCGTCACGAGGCCCGCCTGCACGTCGAATACGACGCGCTCGACCTCGCGCTCGAACGGGTCGCCGCAACCGCCGCCACCCCACGTGTCGGACATCAGCAGGTCGCCCGCCTCCACCTTGATGCGGTCCATCTTCGAGGGCAGGTTCTCGGTCGTGCCGTCCTTGCGCACCATCGTCTTCTTGCTGCGCGCGCCCGGCAGGCCGCCGTTGACGCCCCACGGGTAGGTGAGCCAGCGGTCGTCGTGGATCGAGATCTCGCCCGGCTCCAGGAACCGGTAGCCGATGCGCAGGCCGTTGCCGCCGCGGTTCTTGCCCGCGCCGCCGGTGTCGGGAATCGTCTCGTAGATGTCGATGCGCAGCGGGAAGTAGCTCTCGAGGAACTCGTTCGGCACGTTGGTGAACGAAGGCCACAGCGAGTGCCCGTCCGGACCGTCGCCGAAGGGCTTGCCCGGGATGCCGCCGAACGTGATCTGGTACAGCTGGTACCAGTCGCCGTTCTTGTCGTAGCCCGAGTACATGAAGTGCGGGCTGTCCGAGAAGCCCGGCCGCGCACATGAACGCCGGGTTGCCCTGGCCGAGCAGGCCGCCGAGGATGTCGAAGATGCGGCCGAGCGCGTGCGTGCGGCACGACAGCGCGGCGGGCTTCAGCGGCTTCAGCAGCGTGCCCGGCGGGATGCGCACCTCCATCAGGTCGTAGAACCCGTCGTTGAACAGGATCTGCGGGTCGAACACCATGATCATGTAGACGCCGGCGAACATCTTGAACATCTCTTCGTTCAACAGGAAGTTGATCGAGGAGATCGACTGCGGGTCGGTGCCTTCGAAGTCGAAGATGCAGGTATCGCCTTCGCGCCACATCGTGCAGGCGATCTTGTACGGACCCATGTTCATGCCGTCGTCGCAGATGTAGTCCTCGAAGTACTGCTTCTTCTCGGGAACCGTCTGCCGGATCAGCTGGCGCATCGCGCGCTTGTTGCGCTCGAGCATGGCGTCCATCGCCGAGTAGAAGGTGTCGTCGCCGAAACGCACCGAGATCTCGGTGCAGCGGATCGCAGCGGTGCGCAGCGCTGCGACGATGGCGTTGAAGTCCGAGAAATTCCACGTCGGCAGCCGGCAGTTGTGCAGGATGACCTTCAGGATGTCTTCCTGCAGCACGCCGGCCTTGATGATCTTGATCGGCGGCACGCAGACGCCTTCCTCGTAGACCGTGCGGGCGTCGGTCGGCAGCGAGCCCGGCACCTTGCCGCCCACGTCCGTCATGTGGCCGAACATGGCCGACCACGCGATGATGCGGCCGTCCTTGTAGATGGGCATCAGCATCAGCCAGTCGTTCTGGTGGCTGATCGCGCCGTTGACCGAGTACGGGTCGTTGGTGAGGAACACGTCGCCCTCTTCCACCGTGCCGTCGTACCCCTGCATGAAGCCCCAGATGAACGACCCGAACTGGCCGACGACCATCTTGCCTTCGAGGTTGGCGATCATCGGGAATTCGTCGTGCTGCTCGCGGATGCCCGGCGACATCGCGGTGCGGAACAGCACGGTGTCCATCTCGTAGCGCGCGTTGCGCAGCGCGCTCTCGATGATGTCGATCGTCACCGAGTCCACCTTCACCTTCTTCATCGGCTTCTTGTTGCGCTGAATGATCTTGGCAGGCATGTGCTTCTCTCCGGAAAATGCGGGCAGGGGCGGTTACTTGGCTTTACGCGGGGCTTACGCGGGGCCTTGCGCGCGGCCTTGTTCACCGCCCGCTTGACCTTTGCCGCTGCCGCCGACCTCGCTGCGCCTGCCTTCTTCTTCGGCGCCTTGAACCTGTCGGGATAGATCAGGATGTTGCCGTAGGCGTCCACCGTGCCGGTGATGCTTCGGCAGGATCACGGAGGTGGAGTCCATCTCCATCACGATCGCCGGTCCTGGAATGCGGTTGCCCGCCTTCAGCAAGGCGCGGTCGTAGACGGTCGCGGTGCAGTCCTTGCCCACCATGTACGACTTCTGCTTGCCCACCGCCGCGGCGGCCGGCGACGCGCCGCCCTTCGCGATGACCTGTCGCTTGATGTTGATGCCCTTGCCCGTGACCACGGCGCGCAGCGCGACGAACTCGTGCTCGAGCGGCAGCGCAAACGTGAACAGGCGCGTGTGCTCGGCGTCGAACGGCTTGCGGATGGCGTCGAGGCCTTCCTTCTCGAGGCGCTTCAGGTCGACGTCTACCGTCAGGCGCAGGCCCTGGCCGTGGTAGCGCACGTCGACCTGGTAGCCGAACTCCATGTCGGAGGCCGCCACCTTCTCGCCGGCCAGCGCCTTCGCGGCATCGCTCGCCTGCGCCTTCAGCAGCCTGGCGATGTCGTCCTGGTTGGTCTCGGAGAACTTGCGGATGTAGGTGCGCGAGGATTCGTCGCGCACGGCCGTCGTGGCGTCGCCGAGCGCGCAGAGCACGCCCGGTCCCGGCGGGATGATCGTCGGCCACGAGCCGAGCAGGATCGACAGCGCGTTGGCGTGCAGCGGGCCCGCGCCGCCGAAGGCGATCAGCGCGTATTCGCGCGGATCGTGACCCTGCTCGACCGACACGAGGCGCAGCGCGCCGACCATGTTCTCGTTGACGATGTCGAAGATGCCGAGTGCCGCGTCCTTGACGTTCTTGCCGAGCGCCTTGCCGATCTTCTCGACCGACTGCTGCGCGAGCTTGCGGTCGAGCACCATGTCGCCGCCGAGCTTCTGCATCTCGGGCAGGTAGCCGAGCACGACGTTCGCGTCGGTCACGGTGGGTTCCGTGCCGCCCTTGCCGTAGGCCGCCGGCCCCGGCACGGCGCCCGCCGACTGCGGGCCGACGCGCAATGCGCCGGTCAGCTCCGGCACGTGTGCGATCGAGCCGCCGCCGGCGCCGACCGTGCGGATGTCGACCGACGAGGCGCGCACCGTCACGTCGCCGACCGTCGTCTCGCGCCGCAGGCGCGGCTGCCCGCCGTTGATCAGCGCCACGTCCGTCGAGGTGCCGCCGACGTCCACGGTCAGCAGGTTCGGGAACCCCGCCAGCACGGCGCCCCACAAGGCGCCCGTGACGCCGCCCGCCGGGCCCGACATCAGCAGGTTGACCGGGAAGTCCTCGGCCGACTTCGCCGACGCGAGGCCGCCGTCGGAGCGCAGGATGTGCAGCTTGACCTTCTTCGCCTTGGCCTCGAGCTTGCGCTGCAGGTTGTGCACGTACTTCTGCACGCGCGGGCGCACGTAGGAGTTGGCGACCGTCGTCACGGTGCGCTCGTATTCCTGCATTTCCGGAACGACCTCCGAGGAGAGCGAAACCGGGATGCCCGGCAGCACCTCCAGGGCGATCGCCTTGACGCGGCGCTCGTGCGAGTCGTTTGCGAACGAATTGATCAGCGAGACCGTGAGCGCCTCGATCTTCTTCGCGCCGAGAGCGGCGAGTTCGGTGCGCAGCGCCGCTTCGTCGAGCCTGGTGACGACGTCGCCCTTGGTGCCGACGCGCTCGTCGGCTTCGACGGTCAGCGCCAGCGGCGCCATCGGCAGCGACTTGTTGTAGATGACCCAGCCGCCGAGGCCGCCCGGCACGAAGCTGCGCGCGATCTGCAGCACCTGCCTGTAGCCCTTGGTCGTGACGAGGCCGACGCGCGCGCCGGTGCCCGTCAGCACCGTATTGGTCGCGATCGTCGTGCCGTGCATCACGTGATCGATCTCCTCGGGCGAGATCCGCGCCTCGTCGCACACGCGCTTGAGGCCGCGCAGCACGCCTTCGGACTGGTCGTGCGGCGTCGAGGACACCTTCGCCTTCCAGGTCTGGCCCGTCTTCTCGTTCACCAGGAGCAGGTCCGTGAAGGTACCGCCCACGTCGACGCCCAATCGGTATGTCATGCAATCACCTGTGATCGTGGATCATCTGGAGAGACAGGCCGGGCCCGTCGAATAGCCGCGGAAGTATTCCGCTTTCAATGCGGGGGTGCAATGCGCTGCTCGAGCCGTCTCGCGGGCCGTGCACGCGCTTCACGCAGCGGCCGGACGCGGGAAGTTCCCCGCCTTCACCAGCATGCCGGGCACGTCCCGTCCGAGCTTCTCCTGCAGCCACTTGCCGGTCTCGATCGTGCCGTCGAGGTCGACTCCGGTTTCGTAGCCGCAACGATGCAGCATGTAGATCAGGTCTTCGGTCGGGATGTTGCCGGTGGCGGCCGGCGCAAACGGACAGCCGCCGATGCCGCCGAGGCTCGCATCGAGCGTGTGGACGCCCGCCTGCACCGCCGCGTAGGCGTTGGCCAGTCCGGTGTTGCGCGTGTTGTGGAAGTGACAACGCAGCGAGATGCCGGGCACGGCCTCACGGACGCGGGACACGATCTCGGTGACCTGCGATGGCACGCCGACGCCAATCGTGTCGGCGAGCGCGATTTCGAACGGCCGCGCGTCCGCCACCCTCCTGGCCAGTTCGACGACGCGCTCGACCGGAACCTCGCCCTCGAACGGGCAGCCGAACGCGGCCGAGATCGTCACCTGCGCCCGGATGCCGGCTTGCTGCGCCGCAGCAGCGATCTGCAGCCAGGCTGCAACCGACTCCTCGCTGCTGCAGCCGTTGTTGCGCTGGTTGAACGTGTTGCTGGCGACCACCGCCATGCCGATCTCGTTGCAGCCCGCCGCCGCCGCTCGGTCGAACCCCTTCTGGTTCAGCACGAGTCCGACGTAGTGGACGCCCTTGCGACGGGGCAGCGCCTTCAGCACGTCCTCGGCGTCGGCCATCTGCGGCACGCGCTTCGGGTTGACGAAGCTCGCGACCTCGATGCGGTGCAGGCCGTTGGCGATCGCGCGCTCGATGAATTCGACCTTGACGGAGGTCGGCACGGACTGCGGCTCGCTCTGCAAGCCGTCGCGGGGGCCGACTTCGACGATTTCGACGTAGCGCATCATGGGTGATCCCGCTCCCGGTAGGTTTGCGCGAGAATAACAACGCTCCATTCGCGCCTACAACACGATTGGATGAATAAAAGTCCGGACAATCGAACCCGGGCGCCGGGAGCGCCTTGACCCCCGGCCGCAGGGACAGGTAAAACCCGCACTCCTCCGTCCAGGTGAACACGATGACCAGCCCTCCGCACTTCAAGGCCGGCCCGCTTGCCGGCCTGCGCGTGATCGAACTCGGCACGCTGCTCGCCGGCCCGTTCTGCGGCCAGCTGCTCGGCGACTTCGGTGCCGAGGTGATCAAGATCGAGCCGCCGGGCCAGGGCGACCCGATGCGGGTCTGGGGCCGCGAGAAGGCGCACGGCAAGTCGTTGTGGTGGCCGGTCGTCGCCCGCAACAAGAAGGCGATCACGCTGGACCTGCGGCAGGCCGAGGGCCAGCAGATCCTCAAGGAGCTGGTCGCGAAGTCGGACTTCCTGCTCGAGAATTTCCGCCCGGGCACCATGGAAAAGTGGGGCCTCGGCTGGGACCAGCTGTCGGCGATCAACCCGAAACTGATCATGATCCGCGTGTCGGGCTTCGGCCAGACCGGACCGTACTCGAAGCAGGCGGGCTTCGGCGCCATCGGCGAGGCCATGGGCGGGCTGCGCTACGTCGTGGGCGACCCGACGACGCCGCCGTCGCGGATGGGTATCTCGATCGGCGACTCGCTGGCCGCCACGTTTGCGTGCGTGGGCGCGCTGGCCGCGTTGCATCACCGCGACGTCACGGGACGCGGCCAGGTCGTCGACTCCGCCATCTACGAAGCGGTGCTGAACATGATGGAGTCGCTGATCACCGAGTACGACAAGGCGAACTTCATCCGCGAGCGCACCGGCGCCATCCTGCCGAATGTCGCCCCGTCGAACGTCTACCGGACGAAGGACGCGCATGGTGCTGATCGCCGCCAACCAGGACACGGTGTTCGCCCGCCTCGCCGAAGCCATGGACCAGGCGGACCTCGCGAAGAACCCGAAGTACTCGACGCACGGCGCGCGCGGGGCCAACCAGGTTGAACTCGACGCGCTGGTCGAGAAGTGGACGCAGACCCTCACCACCCGCGAGGTGCTCGACGCCATGGACAAGTACGGCGTGCCCGCGGGCCTGATCTACCGGGCGCCGGAGATGCTGGATGACCCGCATTTCAAGGCGCGCGAAGCCATCGTCAGCGTGCCGCACCCGGACTTCGGCGAATTGCGGATGCAGAACGTCGCGCCGAAGCTGTCCGAGACGCCGGGCAGCGTCCGCTCGCCGAGCCCCGAACTCGGCCAGCACAACGAGGAGATCTACCAGCGCATGCTCGGGTTCGCCAGGGACCAGTACGAGCAACTGAAGGCGAAGAAAGTCATCTGAGGGCACCCCCGATGAGCGCATCGCTGTTCGACAACTATGCGGCCGGCGGCTTCGGCCACGCGCTGCAGCCGGGACGGCGGCCCGCGCTGCTGGTGATCGACTTCGTCCGCGCCTACCTCGTGCAAGGCTCGCCGCTCTACGCCGGCGTCGACGCCGCCCGCGACGCGTGTCGTGACCTGTTGCTCGCGGCGCGCGCGGCCGGCATTCCGGTGCTGCACACCAACGTGCAGTACCAGCCGGGCGGCCGGGACGGCGGCGTGTTCTTTCGCAAGGTGCCCGCGCTGCGGTCGTTCGAGGCCGGCGCGCACCCGGAGCTCGCGGCGTTCGCCGAAGGGCTCGAGCCGCTGCCGGGCGAGACCGTGATCACCAAGCAGTACGCGAGCGCGTTCTTCGGCACGTCGCTCGCGTCGACGCTGACGTCGCTCGGCGTCGACACCGTCCTGATCGCGGGCGTGAGCACCAGCGGCTGCGTCCGCGCATCGACCCTCGACGCGTGCCAGCACGGGTTCATTCCGCTGGTCGTGCGCGACGCGGTGGGCGACCGGCACCCGGCGCCGCACGAAGCGAACCTCTTCGACCTCCAGGCGAAGTACGCGGAGGTCATCAGCCTGCAGCAGGCGAAGGAGTACCTCGACCGGGTCAGGATCGCCTAGGATCGGCATTCCATGCTCGGCCGCATCTCCACCGTCACGATCACCACGCCGGACCTGCGCGCGAGCGCGGCGGCGTACCAGCGCTATCTCGGCTATCGCATCACCGACGACGGCGCGGTCGGCCGCGACACGGCCAAGTCGTGGGGCCGGCCGTCGCTCGCATCGGCGCGTGCGGTGCTGATGGAACCCGAGAGCGGGGCCGACACGTACCTGCGCTTCGTGGAGGGCCCTTCGTACGTGGAGTACGAGCCGTTCGCCTGCCTCGGCTGGAATGCCGCCGCGCTGATCGTCGCGGACGTCGACCGCCTGGCGGAGCACTTGCAAGGCAGCGCGTTCCGCATCATCGGCCCGCCTGCCGACCTTTCGTTCCCGGGCCAGGTCCGCGTGCTGCGAGTAGTCGGGCCTGCCCGCGAGGTGCTGTACCTCACCCAGGTCAAGTCGAAGCCGGCCGCCTTCGACACGCCCGAGCCCGCGTGTTTCGTAGACCGCGTCTTCATCGTGATTCTCGGCGGCGCGTCGCTCGATGTGTTGCAGGACTACTACCATTCTCAACACGGGCTCGCCCGGGCGCCGGAAATGCACGCGGTGATCACCGTGATGTCGGACCGGTACGACCTGCCCGCCGACCACCGGTACCCGATCGCCGCGTTGCAGGTTCCGGGCCAATGCTGCATCGAGGCCGACCAGATGCCCGAGCAGGCGCGCCCACGACCCTGCCTGCCCGGCCAGCTGCCGCCCGGCATCTGCATGGTCAGCTTCGAGGTCGATCGCCTGCCGCCGGCCCTCCCCGGCTCGCTCGGCGAGCCGCACCGGTCCGCGGCCTTGCCGTATGCCGGGCGCCGAGCCTGCACCTGTGTCGGGGCCGCCGGCGAGCTGATCGAATTGATCGAAGCCGCTTGAATTCAGCCGTCCGGCGGTACAATGCCGGGCTATTACGGGCATTCACCAGCCACGAGAGGCACCGATGAAGAAAGCGAATCTAGTGTTGACGGCCGCACTGGCCGCCGCAGGCCTGGTCGGAGTCGCAGGCGGCGCGCTTGCACCTGCCACCGCGATCGCCAAGGAAGCGGCCGCCGCAAGCAAGAACAAGGTCAGTGATGCCGTCCTGAAGCCTCTCAAGGCGGCCCAGGACGCGATCACCGCGAAGAACTGGGACGAGGCCATGCTGCACATCCAGGAGGCGCAGGCCGTCCCCGGTCGCACGGCGTTCGATGATTTCCAGATCAACGATTTCGCGTGGTTCGTCCTGTACCAGCAGAAGAAGATGCCGGAAGCCGCGGTCGCGCTCGAGCAGGTGGTCAATTCCGGCTTCGTGCCGCCCGAGATCCTGCCGCAGCGTTACAAGGCGGTGATGCAGCTGAACCTGGCGGGCAAGAACTACCCGAAGGCCGTCGAGTACGGCAACAAGTACCTCGCGCTGAACCCGACCGACCAGGAAAGCGCCCTCCAGGTCGCGCAGGCCACGTACCTGATGAAGGACTACGCGGGCGCCAAGGCGGCCGCCGAGAAGCTGGTCGCGGCGAGCGGCGGCAAGCCGAGCGAAGACGCGCTGAAGCTGCTGCTGCGCTCCAACATGGACCTCAAGGACGATGCGGGCGCGCTCGCGGCGCTCGAGAGCCTCGTGCGCTACTACCCGGCGCAGAAGTACTGGGAGGACCTGCTGACCAACCAGCTCTTCCGCACCAAGGACGATCGCGCGCTGCGGCACCTCTACCGGCTGATGAACGACACCAACACGCTCGACAAGCCGGACGAGTACGGCGAGATGGGTTCGTCGCTGCTCACCGGCGGCTTCCCGAACGAAGCCAAGGGCGTGCTCGAGCGGGGCATGGCAGCGGGCGTGTTCACGGGTGACGCGAAGGGCCGGGCCCAGTCCGACCTCGACCGGGCCCGCACGCAGGCGGCGGTCGACGCCAAGGACCTGCCGAACGCGGACAAGGCGCTCGCGACGGCGAAGAATGGCAACGCGATGGTCGCCACCGGCAAGCTGTACTTCAGCGCTGGGGACTATGCCAAGGCGGCCGACGCGATCCAGCAGGGTCTGGCCAAGGGCGGCGTCACGGACGCCGACGACGCCAACATGCTGCTCGGCGTAGCCTACGCACGCAGCGGCAAGGCGGCCGACGCGAAAGCGGCGTTCGACAAGGTCCGCGACGCGAAGTTTGCGGACGTCTCCCGCCTCTGGAAGCTGAAGGTCGACACGGACGCCGCGCCGGCCGCGACCGCGGGCTAAGGCGCCGGCTGTCGAGGGGCGCGGCGGATCGCCGCTCGCCCCCATCGACAAAAGAAAAGGGCTCCCGGCGTTCCGGGAGCCCTTTTCATTTGCGCGTGCGTCGTCGGAGACGACGGATCAGCGAATCGCCATCTTGTAGAGCTTGCCGATCTCGGCAAACTTCGGATCCTTGATCCCGTCGAACGCCTTGGCCGCCTCGGCCTTGTTGCCCTGGCGTGCCAGCGACACGCCGAGCAGCATCTGCGCCGCATCGGCGTCCGTGAGACCGCCTTTGGCGATCGCCTTCTTCAGCGCGTCCGTGGCCTTGGCGTAGTCGCCCGAGCTGAAGTACAGCTTGCCCACCGCTAATGGTTTCGTCCCCGGTCTTTGCGGCCGCCAGCATCGCCGGCGCCTTCGGCAGCAACGCGCGCTCGGCATCCGCCTTCTTCTTGGCGGCATCGAGCGTGCGCTGGGCGCGACTCAGGTCGTCGCCGGCGAACAGGTTCGCGGCGAAGCCTTTCTGGATGATGCGTTCGCCCTCGATGCCGAATCCACCGAGGATCAGCACCTGGGCCATGTCCGTGTACTGGCGCGGCTTGGTGAGCGTGCCCACGTCCTCGGAGAGGCGATACAGCGCCATCAAGCCATCGTCGTGCTTCTCGCTCTGGAAGTATCCGTCCAGCACGCGGTCCCAGGTGTCCGTGCTCGGGTAGTACTTGAGCAGCTGCTCGAGCGCGCGGGTCGTGCCCGCAGAATCCTTCAGCTCGTAGTTGCTGCGCAGGACGATCTGCAGCAGTTCCTGGCTCGGCTGGCCGCCGCCCTTCATCAGGCGGTCGGCCGCGGCGACGGCGCCCTTGTAGTCATTCTGCTTGTACGCGCACTGCACGACCATCAACTGCATGTCGCGGTCGCCCGGCAGGGTCTTCGCGATCGACGCGGCCTTCGCGTAGTTGCCGGCGCGGAAATACAGCTGGGCGAGCGTCTTGGTGCGGGCGGGCTTCTCGCCGGCCGGCATCTGGCCCGAAGCAAGCTGGGCCTCGAGGACGCGGGTGGCGTCGGCGTACCGGCCTTGCTGGAAGTAGACGTACAGCATCAACTCGTTGATCTTGTACTGGTCGAACGAAGTCTTGCCGGGGGCGCCGTCGGCCTCCTTGATCTTCGCGAGGGCCACGTCCCATTTCTTCTTCTGGGCGGCATCCTGGGCGGCCTTCAGCGGGACACCGACCTTGGCGCTGACCTTCTGCTGCGCCATCGCGACGGACGGCACCAGCAGGATTCCGACGGTGCCTGTCACGCCGGCCAGGGCCAGGGCCGTGCTCAGTACCAAACTCGACTTCCTCATCATCGAACGCCTCGCTTGGGGGACCGCGGGGCCCCGGCTTATCAAGAGAAAAGCCGCCTGGGCTTTTCGCCCAGGCAGCCTGTTGACTCACACATCGCCCGCCGCCCCCACATGCCGGCGGGCGACCGGCAATCGCTACATGAATTGCTCGTTGCCGACGAACCCGATCTTTCTCAGGCCGTTGCGCTGCGCGGAGGCGAGCACGCGGGCCACGATGTCGTACTGCGCACGCTTGTTCGGGCGGATGTGCAGCTCGGGCTGCGGATCGGCGGCCGCTTCCCGGCGGAAATACCCGTCGAGGGCGTCCACGCCCGCGATCGGCGACCCGTTCCACAGGATCGTCCCGTCGAAGTCGATCTCGAGGTTGATCACCACCGGCTGCGTGGTCGGCGGCGTGCTGTTCGGACGCGGCATGTCCAGCTTCACGGCGTGCGTCATCACCGGGATGGTGATGATGAACATGACGAGCAGCACGAGCAGGACGTCGATCAACGGCGTCATGTTCATTTCCATCATCGGCTCGTCTTTGCCGCCGCCAATGCTCATTCTCATCTTGCTGTCTCCTGCGGCTCAGAACGTGCGGGCCAGGCCGCGGTCCGGCTCGGTGATGAAACCCACCTTCTGGATGCCGCTGCGCTGGCACAGCACCATGACCCGGCCGATGTGCTCGTACGCGGTGTGCTTGTCGCCGCGCACGTGGATCTCCGGCTGCGGATCCATCACGGCCACGCTCTTCAGCCGCTCGAGCAGCGCGTCCGGCGTGGGCACCAGCGAGGTGTTCCAGTAGACGTTGCCTTCGGCATCGACCGCGATGTTGATGTTTTCCGGCTTGGTCTGCGTCGGAATGTTCGCCGCCTTCGGCAGTTCCACCTTGACCGACTGCGTGATCACCGGAACCGTGATCAGGAAGATGATGAGCAGCACCAGCATCACGTCCACGAGGGGCGTGGTGTTGATCTCCGACATCGGTTCGAAGTCGTCGGACGCCGCCCGACGAGACTGACATGGACATGGCGTAGTACCTGGCTCCGGCCGTTGCTGGCCGGGATTACTTCTTGGGGCCGCCGGCGATGACCTTCGCGCCCGCGCCTTCGATGCGCGATCCGCTGACGATCACCTGCTCGAGGTCGCTCTGGAACAGCTTCACACGCTCCATGATCGCCTTGTTGCGACCGAGCAGGAAGTTGTAGCCGAGCACCGCAGGCACCGCGACCGCGAGACCGATGGCCGTCATGATCAGCGCTTCGCCGACCGGGCCGGCCACCTTGTCGATGCTCGCCTGGCCGGCGACGCCGATCGCCACGAGGGCGTGGTAGATGCCCCACACCGTGCCGAACAGGCCGACGAACGGCGCGGTCGAACCGGTGGTGGCCAGGAACGGCAACTGGGTGGACAGCGCGCTGTTGATGCGGGCGACGGCGCGGGCCAGCACGTTGTCGATCCACTCGTGCAGCGGCACCTGCTGGGTCAGGCGCGAGTCATGGTGCTCGGCGGCGTCGATCGCTTCCGAGGCCATGGCCTTGAAGATGTTGCCCTTGCCGGTGAGCTTGGTGACGCCGGTCTTGATGTTGTCGGCGCCCCAGAAATTCTTCTCGGCCTCGTGCGCCTGGCTGAGCAGGCGGCGCTGTTCCCACCACTTGGTGAAGATGATGAACCACGAGTACGCGGACATGATCACCAGCAGGATCATCACGCCCTTCGCGACGAAGTCACCCTGAGCCCACAGGGCCTGGATTCCATACGGGTTGTCTACTTGAACGGTTTCGGTGGCCATGGGGATCTATTCCTCCGAACAAATCGGTTTGCGTGTCTGTTTATTAGTTGCCGTAACGGCTTCAGGATGTATTGCGAGTCGCGAGCGGAAATCAGTCGGTCAGCTTGAACGTGACGGCGAACGTGTGCCACATGGCGACCGGCTTGCCGTCTTCCTTGCCGGGAACGAAGCGCCAGTTGCGCTGGACTTCCTTCACGGCGGCTTCGTCGAGCTTTGCGAAGCCGCTGGTCTTCACGACCTCGACCTGGCGAACAGCGGCCGTCTTCGCGACGTATGCCTTCAGCGTCACGGTGCCCGCCTCGCCCGCGCGGCGGGAGGCAGGCGGGTACTCGGGCAGCGAGGTGCGCGCGCCCTTGCCCTGGGTGGACGGAGGGGTGCGCGCTGTCTGGTGCGCGACCGGCGCCGGCGGCGGCGGCGCGGCGACCGGGCGCTCGCTCGTCGCGTTGGAAATGGCGGTGGTATTCGTCGGTGTCGACGATCGTGTCGACCGAGATCTCCGGCGGCGGGACGTAGGGCGGCGGCTGCTCGATGTCGGGCGGCGGCGGCGGCGGCTCCTTCTCGTCCGGCAATTCGTCGATGATCTTGGTCTCGACCGGGCCGACGACAGTCTCCACCAGCTTGGCGCCGAGGCCGGAGGCCAGCACCCAGAAGAAGAACACGTGGATGATCACCACGAGCACGAACGCGAGGGTGCGTTTTTGTGCTTTTGCCGGATCGTCGATCGAGTAACTGTAAGCCACATTCCCTCCACTGCCGCCGGTGCGATCTCGTGCGCACCCTGA
This sequence comes from uncultured Gammaproteobacteria bacterium, assembly GCA_963843985.1. GTDB lineage: Bacteria > Pseudomonadota > Gammaproteobacteria > Steroidobacterales > Steroidobacteraceae > RPQJ01. The sequence goes on from CAWJMS010000033.1 coordinate 19,832, forward strand.
GCCCGATGCCGCAGCCCGCCGGGACTCGGCGACACTACAAGAGCCAACTGACCCCCGCAACCCCTTAGTCAGGTCCCGACCGTCGGTGCGCGCCAACCCCGTTGAGCCGGCCCTCCCCGTTCATGCTCCGCCATCCTGCGGATTACTTTTTGATGCACCGCATCAATGCGATCGAGTCCAGGTGGCCGAGGTCTACTCGAAAGTAAAGCTATCGGCGGCGGCGAACTTTACCGGCGCACTGCGCGTTTCTCAATAGGACCACGAACATTCATTGCGCGACCTCAGCGCGACGATTCGCCGCCGGCGCGCAGCCCGCGGTCCGTGACGGCTCCGAGCGATGCGCTGCTCACGAGCTCGGCGTATTTCGCCAGCACGCCGCGCGTGGCATACGGCGCGCGCGGCCGCCAGTCGCGCGGCGGCGCTGCGAGTTCCGCGTCGCCGACGGCGAGCGTCGAACGTGCGCGACGTCGGCGTCGATGCTGATGCGGTCGCCGTCGCGCACCAGCGCGATCGGGCCGCCGACCGCGGCCTCCGGCGACACGTGACCGACGACGAAGCCGTGGCTGCCGCCGGAGAAGCGCCCGTCGGTGATCAGCGCGACCTTGTCGCCGAGCCCCTTGCCCATGATCGCGCCCGTCGGGCTCAGCATTTCGCGCATGCCCGGCCCGCCCCGCGGCCCTTCGTAGCGGATGACGACGACGTCGCCCGCCTTGACCGTGCCGTCGAGGATCGCCTGCAGCGTCGCCTCCTCGCCGTCGAACACGCGCGCGCGGCCGGCGAAGCTCAGGCCTTCCTTGCCGGTGATCTTGGCGACGGCGCCTTCCGGCGCGAGGTTGCCGTACAGCACGACCAGGTGGCTGTCGGTCTTGATCGGATTCGACAGCGGCCGGACGATGTCCTGGCCCGCCGGATACGGCTTCACGCGCTGCCAGGTTCTCGCGCCAGCGTCTCGCCCGGTGACGGTGAGGCAATCGCCGTGCAGCAGGCCCGCGTCGAGCAGCGTCTTCATCAGCGGCTGGATGCCGCCGATGCGCGATCAGCTCGGACATCGAGTAGCTGGCCGCTCGGCCGCAGGTCGGCGAGCACCGGCACGCGCGCGCCGATGCGCGTGAAGTCGTCGAGCGTCAGCGCGCACGCCGCGCCGCGTGCGCGATCGCGAGCAGGTGCAGCACCGCGTTGGTCGAGCCGCCGAGCGCGATCGACGACCGTGATCGCGTTCTCGAAGGCCTCGCGGCGTCAGGATGTCGCGACGGCTTGATGCCGCGCTTGATCAGGCTCGACCACCGCCGCGCCGGCGCGCGCGGCAGTCCTGGCGCTTGTGCTCGCGACACGGCCTCCTGCGCCGAGCTGTTCGGCAGGCTCATGCCCGAGCGCCTCGATCGCCGAGGCCATCGTGTTGGCCGTGTACATGCCGCCGCAGCTGCCCGGGCCCGGGATCGCGGTGCGCTCGACGTCGCGCAGCTGCGCGTCGCTGATCGCGCCGCGCGCGTGCGCGCCGACGGCCTCGAACACCGAGACGATGTCGCGCTTCTTCGCGCCCGGCCGGATCGTGCCGCCGTAGACGAACACCGCCGGCCGGTCGAGCCGCGCGATCGCCATCATGCAGCCCGGCATGTTCTTGTCGCAGCCGCCGATCGCGACGAAGCCGTCGAAGCCCTGCGCGCCCGACCACGGTCTCGATCGAGTCGGCGATCACCTCGCGCGACACCAGCGAGTAGCGCATGCCCGGCGTGCCCATCGAGATGCCGTCCGAGACCGTGATCGTGCCGAAGATCGATGCTCTTGCCGCCGGCGGCGTCGGCGCCGGCCGCCGCCGCGCGCGCCAGCTCGTCGATGTGCATGTTGCACGGCGTGAGCGTGCTCCAGGTCGACGCGATGCCGACCTGCGGCTTGCGGAAGTCGCGCGTCGCTGAAGCCCGACGGCGCGCAGCATCGCGCGGCTCGGCGTCTGCTTGACGCCGTCGAAGACGACACTGGAGTGGGCGCGGACATCGGGCTTGCGGCGGGGCATTCAGGAGCTCCTGGCTCTTGGGTACGGACGGGGTGACCGGGGCGGGATCGTCATTTTGCGCGCCGACGCGCGTTCAGGTCACGTACTCGCCGCGACCTGCCGGGCGCGATGCATGCGGTGAAACTGCCGGGCGCCGGACAAGATGAGCGAGAACGGCAGCAGCAGCGCCAGAGGCCCGGCGCCCGCGTGCCCCGCCTCGAGGGCGTAATAGAGGCCGATGGCGATGGGCGGGGTCACCAGGCCGCGGATGCCCGTCATGGTGACGTGCAGCGCCATGTAACGCGTCTCCTCGCCGCGCGGAGCGAAATCGTTGTGGCCGAGCGTCCAGCCGAGGCTGCCCGCGGCATTCGACACGCCGAGCAGCATGGCGCCCGGGACCAGCAGTGCCGGCACGTTCGAGGAACACGGCCGCGATCAGCAGCGCCGAGGCGACGATGGTGTACCGCCCGTGCACCGAGCGGAACGCGAGGACGCGATGCGAGTCGAGATAGGCCGCCCAGGGCCGGATCGCGAACGGTACGACGAGCACCGGGATCGCGGTCGTCACCAGCACCTGCCAGAAGGTGGGCAGGTGCAGCACGTCGTTCTGGCACACGACCAGCAGCGGCGTCATCGAGAGCATGCCCGCGCCGAACATCGACATCGCCACCTGGTAGTCGCGGAAAGCCGGATCGCGCGCGAGCAGGTGGCGAATGCCCGCGAGCCCGAAGGAGGCGCCCTGCTCCACCCGCACACGCTCGTCCTCGAGCAACCGCTCCTCGCCGCGTACCCGGAAGCGACGGAACGCGACCGCGCCCGCGATACCGCATGCCGCGCCGGCCAGGATCGCGACGCGCCACCACGGGCCATCGCGGCCGAGCAACCAGCCGATGCCGAGGCTGACGATCGCGAGCACGACCGACGTGTTGATCGTGATGCGGCCTGTGATCCGCGCTCGCATGTGGCTTGGGTAGTTCACGCTCCACAGTACGGCACGCACGGTTTCGACACCGGCCCAGAGCAGCCGTGACGTCGAGTACAGCAGGAAGAACACGAGCAGCCCGGTCGCGGATCGCGGGACGAGCGCGAGGGCCGCAATGGTCACGCACATCGCAATCAGCAGCGGCTGCAGGAAGGCGATCTTCGGCCGGCCCTGCGCACGCCGCGCATAGGCAAGGCTCGCGAGATTGGCCCAGGCCGGCGCAGAGCTCGCGAACGCCAGCACCAGGTCGACGACGAGCTTCGGCGCCTGTTCGCCGAACAGCGAACGCACCATGACGGCGGCCGTGCCGCCTTCGACCAGCCCGAGCGCGCAGTAGATCAGCCGTCCAGGCGCGGCGCTCGTAGGCCAGGTCCATCGTGGCGCCGGGTCTCAGGCGTAGCGCTCGGCGAGATACGCGAACACGGCGCGCACTGCCTGCGCCTCGGCGCCCACCGGCCGGCCCGGCCGGTCCTTCGGATTCCACGCGAACAGGTCGACGTGCACCCAGTCTGCGGTCTCGGCGACGAACCGGCGCAGGTACAGCGCCGCGATGATCGCTCCCGCGAACGCCTGCGACGAGACGTTGTTGAGGTCGGCCACCTTGCTCGAAATCTCGTCGTCGTAGCCGCTCCAGAGCGGCATCGGCCAGAGCGGGTCCGCGACGCTGCGGCCATGGCGCACGATCGCCTCCACCGTCGTCGCGCGCTGGCCGAAGATCGCGGGCAGTTCGGGTCCGAGCGCGACGCGTGCGGCCCCGGTCAGCGTCGCCATGTCGACGATCAGGTCGGGATGCTCGGCATCCGCGGCGGCCAGCGCGTCGCACAGCACGAGCCGGCCCTCGGCGTCGGTGTTGCCCACTTCGACCGTGAGGCCCTTGCGCGTCCGCAGCACGTCGCCCGGCCGCATCGCATTGCCGGAGATTGCATTCTCGACAGCCGGAATCAGCACGCGCAGGCGCACCGGCAGCTTCGTTTCCATCACGAGACGCGCCAGCGCGAGCACGCAGGCCGCCCCTCCCATGTCCTTCTTCATCAGCAGCATCCCGGACGCCGGCTTGATGTCGAGCCCGCCGGAATCGAAACACACGCCCTTGCCGACCAGCGTGACCTTGGGGTGCGTCGCATCGCCCCAGGCGAAGTCCACGAGACGCGGCCCATGGCTCGCCGCACGACCGACCGCGTGGATGGCCGGGTACGTCTCGAGCAGTTCATCGCCCGCGATCTGCCTGCCCTCGGCGCCGCGCGCCGTGGCCATTGCCAGCGCCTCGTCCGCGAGCCTCTCGGGCGTCATGTCGGCGGCCGGCGTGTTGATCATGTCGCGTGCCATCGCGAGCGCGGCGACCGTGCGGCGCACCCAGGCCATGTCGGCATTGGCGGGCGGTACGAGCGTAGCGACAGGTGCACCGAGCCGACCTGCCGTGCGATACCGGTCGAAGCGATATCCGCCGTAGGCCCAGCCAAGTGCTGCCGCGGTGGCCGAGGCCGGGTCCAGGTCGCTGGGCAATCCGCCATGCGCCGGGCGGCAGCCGTTCCGGCGCGCCGGCGGTGTGCCAGAGATCGAGCGGCTCGTGCGCCGACCGGGCGCCGAGTCCAAGCACCGCGCCGCGCACCGCGCCGTCCGGGCCCGGCAGGCTGCAGACCTGGTGACGCTCCGCGCGAAACCCCACCGCCTGCAGCCAGGTGCGCGTGGGTTCGTCCTGCGCCGCAAGCCACGTGTCGCGATCGCGTTCGCCGACCAGCCACAAGGGCCGGGCTGCGGCGGGATTCTTTTCCTCGAACATGGGGTCGCGTGACTCCTGACAGACGGTTCGGATCGGAACAGCTTAGCCGATCTTTTTTTGCAGTGCGGTTGACATGTTGCCCGCTGCTGTGCTGCTATCCGCTTTCGGCTCAACGCAACCTTGCAGGCTCGTGATGAAGTTGTCCCTCGACACTTCCCTCTGTCTCGCGAACACCGCCTCCGTGGCGGACCTGCTGCTGCTTGCGTCCCTGTCCCTGCTTCCCTTGCGGAGGTGCGGGGCTCTGGGCTGAACGCGCAAAGAGGCGCAACGGATACCAGGAACCCCGCACGGCGCAAGGCCGGCGCGGGGTTCTTCGTTTGGGCCCCTGTCAAAGTTGGATCGGATTGATTCCAGGAGAATGACGATGCGAGCGTACTCGACGAAAGACGTGGACAAGAAGGCGCTGACCGGCGCGAGGATCGCGGTGGTCGGCTACGGCAGCCAGGGACGCGCGCACGCGCTGAACCTGAAGGACTCCGGCTACGACGTCGTCGTCGGCGTGCGCAAGGGCGACAGCTGGAACAAGGCGAAGAAGGACGGCCTGAAGGTCATGGAGCCGGCCGAGGCCGTCAAGGGCGCCGACGCTCGTCGCCCTGCTGACCCCGGACACGACGCAGGCGCAGAACTACAAGGAGATCCTGCCGAACCTCGGCAAGGGCGCCACGCTGCTCTTCGCGCACGGCTTCAACATCCACTTCAAGCAGATCAAGCCGCGCAAGGACCTCGACGTGGTGCTGATCGCGCCGAAGGGCCCGGGCGACCTCGTCCGCCGCCAGTACCAGCAGGGCCGCGGCGTGCCGTGCCTGATCGCGGTCGCACCAGGACGCGACGAAGCAAGGCCAAGACGAAGGCCCTCGCCTACGCCGACGGCATCGGCGGCACGCGCGCCGGCGTGCATCGAGACCACGTTCAAGGAAGAGACCGAGACGGATCTGTTCGGCGAGCAGGCCGTGCTGTGCGGCGGCGCCACCGAGCTGGTGGTCAAGGGCTTCGAGACGCTGGTCGAAGCCGGCTACCAGCCCGAGGTCGCCTACTACGAGTGCCTGCACGAGCTGAAGCTGATCGTCGACCTGCTGCACGAAGGCGGCCTCGCGAAGATGCACAAGTTCATCTCGACACCGCCAAGTGCGGCGACCTGACGCGCGGCCCGCGCGTGGTGAACAAGGCGACCAAGAAGGAAATGAAGAAGATCCTCAGCGAGATCCAGGACGGCACGTTCGCGCGCCAGTGGATCCGCGAGAACAAGACCGGCCGCAAGAAGTACACGGCCCTGATGAAGCAGGACCTGGCGCACCCGATCGAGAAGGTCGGCGCGAAGCTCCGCGCCCGCATGCCCTGGCTCAACGAAGGAAGGTAACCGCCATGCCCACTCCAGCCGACCCGAACCGCGTCCTCATCTTCGACACCACGCTGCGCGACGGCGAGCAGTCGCCCGGCTGCAGCATGACGCAGCCCGAGAAGCTGCGGATGGCGCGCGCGCTGGCCGAGCTGGGCGTGGACGTCATCGAGGCCGGCTTCCCGGCCGCCTCGCGCGGCGACTGGGAGGCCGTCCACCAGATCGCCCGCGAGGTGCAGGGGCCGATCATCGCCGGCCTCGCCCGCTGCAATCGCGAGGACATCGACAAGGTCTGGAGCGCCATCAAGGACGCCGAGCGGCCGCGCATCCACGTGTTCCTCGCCACCAGCGCGATCCATCGCGAGCACAAGCTCAACATGGCGAAGGACGAGATCATCCACACGGCCGTCGAAGGCGTGCGCTATGCGCGCGAGCCTCTGCGCGGACGTCGAGTTCTCGCCCGAGGACGCCTCGCGCACCGAGCTCGAGTTCCTGGCCGAAGTCGTCGAAGCGGTCGATCGAGGCCGGCGCGACGACGATCAACGTGCCGGATACGGTCGGCTACACCGTGCCCGAGGAATTCCACGAGGTCTTCTCGTACCTGAAGAAGCACGTCCGCGGCGCCGACAAGGTCACGTTCAGCGTGCACTGCCACGACGACCTCGGCATGGCCGTCGCCAACTCCCTGGCCGCGGTGCGCGCGGGCGCGCGCCAGGTCGAGTGCACCATCAACGGCATCGGCGAGCGCGCGGGCAACTGCTCGCTCGAGGAAGTCGTGATGGCGATCAAGACGCGCGAAGCGCTCTTCGGGCTGCACACCGGCATCGACAGCAAGCGCCTGTTCCCGACGAGCCGCCTGCTCTCGAGCATCACCGGCCTGCCGATCCCGCGCAACAAGGCGGTGGTCGGCGAGAACGCGTTCGCGCACGAGTCCGGCATCCACCAGCACGGGATGCTGAAGCACCACTCGACCTACGAGATCATGCGTCCGCAGGACGTCGGCATGTCGCGCACCAACCTCGTGCTCGGCAAGCACAGCGGCCGCGCCGCGCTGCGCGAGCGCATCAAGGAACTCGGCTTCGAGCCTGGCGACAACGAATTGAACCGCGTCTTCGACGACTTCAAGGCGCTGGCCGACAAGAAGAAGGAGCTGTTCGACGGCGACATCGAGGCGCTGGTGCTGAAGTCGGAGTTCGGCGGCGAGACCGGCCCGTGGCACCTCGAGGCGCTGCACGCCGTGACCGACTCGGCCAGGGGCGCGACGGGCCGCGTGGTGCTGCGCCACATCGGACGGCCGCACCGTGTCGCAGGAAGAAACGGGCGACGGCCCGGTGGATGCCGCGTTCAAGGCCATCGAGGTGGCCACGGGCGTGGCGGTGAAGCTGCGCAAGTTCGAGGTGCGCAGCGTGACGGTCGGCGAGGACGCGCAGGGCGAGGCCGTCGTCACCGTCGAGCACAACGGGCGCGTGTATCGCGGCAACAGCGTCACGACCGACATCGTCGAATCCGGCGTCCGCGCCTTCCTCGAGGTGGTGAACCGCATCGAATCGAACCGCACCAGCACGGCCGCGCGCGCCGAGCGGCGCACGCCCGAGGCGGAAATCGCCGCCTCGTCGATCTGACCGACCCGGAGCCTGAATGACCGCGAAGACCCTGTTCGACAAAGTGTGGGAGCGGCACGTCGTCGTTCCCGAGAGCACGGACACCCCGGCCGTGCTGTACGTCGACCTGCACCTCACGCACGAGGTGACCTCGCCGCAGGCGTTCGACGTGCTGCGCAGCCGCGGCCTGAAGGTGCGCCGGCTCGATCGCACGCTCGCGACGATGGATCACTCGACGCCGACCGACACCGCGCAGATCTTCGGCGGCGTGCCGATCAAGCTCGAGTCCGCCGCCAGGCAGGTCCGGCAGCTCGAGGTGAACTGCGCGGAGTTCGGCGTCGAACCTGATCGGCCTGAAGGACGACCGGCGCGGCATCGTGCACATCATCGGGCCGGAGCACGGCGCCACGCAGCCGGGCAAGACGATCGTCTGCGGCGACAGCCACACCAGCACGCACGGCGCGTTCGGCGCCCTCGCGTTCGGCATCGGCACCACGGAGGTGGGTTACGTGCTCGCGACGCAGTGCCTGCTGCAGCGCAAGCCGAAGTCGTTCGCGATCGACGTGGCCGGGCGGCTGCCGGTCGGCGTCACCGCGAAGGACCTGGTGCTCGCGATCATCGGCCGGATCGGCGTCAACGGCGGCACCGGCCACGTGATCGAGTATCGCGGCCCGGCGATCGAGGCGCTGTCGATGGACGAGCGCATGACCGTCTGCAACATGTCGATCGAAGCCGGCGCCCGTGCCGGCATGATCGCGCCGGACGAGACGACGTTCGCGTATCTCGAAGGGCCGTCCGTTCGCGCCGCAGGGCGCGGACTGGGATCGCGCCGTCGCCGAGTGGAAGCTGTTGCGGACCGATGCCGGCGCCCGATTCGACAAGCAGGTGACGATCGACGCCGGCAGCCTCGAGCCGATGATCACCTACGGCACCAACCCCGGCATGGTCACCGGCATCACGACTCGCGTGCCGGAGAGGCCGGGCGACGAGGTGTTCGCCAAGGCGCTGCGCTACATGGGACTGCAACCGGGCGAGTCCCTGCGCGACAAGCCGGTGCAGGTCGTCTTCATCGGCAGCTGCACCAATGCGCGCCTCTCCGACCTCGAGCTGGCGGCGAGGGTGCTGAAGGGCCGCAAGGTGGCGCCGGGCGTGCATGCGCTGATCGTGCCGGGCTCGCAGCAGATCAAGCGCGAGGCCGAAGCGCTCGGGCTCGCGAAGATCTTCACCGACGCCGGCGCGGACTGGCGCGAGTCGGGCTGTTCGATGTGCCTCGGCATGAACGGCGACACCGTCGACGCCGGCCAGTACTGCGTCAGCACCAGCAATCGCAACTTCGAAGGTCGCCAGGGCATCGGCGCGCGCACCTTGCTCGCGAGCCCGGCCACCGCCGCGGCCTCGGCCGTGCGCGGCTGCGTGACCGACCCGCGCGAACTGCTGCACTGAACCGCGCCGCTTCCACGAATCCGACCGAGTAGCCTGCCATGGACCCGATCAAACTCATCCGCTCGCGGACGGTCGTCATGCCGTCCAGCAACATCGACACCGACCAGATCATCCCTGCCCGCTTCCTGACGACGACCGTCCGCGTCGGACTCGGCAAGTCGCTGTTTGCCGACTGGCGCTACGACGCGAACGGGAACCCGCGTCCCGACTTCGTCCTCAACCAGCCCGCGGCCAAGGGCTGCGAAGTGCTGGTCGCCGGACGCAACATCGGCTGCGGCTCGTCGCGCGAGCACGCGCCCTGGGCGCTGCTCGATTTCGGCATCCGCGCGGTCGTCAGCACGGAGATCGCCGACATCTTCCGCAGCAACAGCCTGAAGAACGGCCTGCTGCCGGTCGTGGTCGACGAGATCGACGCACGGCTGGCTGCTGGCCAACCCGGGCGCCGAAGTCGAGATCGACCTGGCCTCCACGACCCTGCGCCTGCCGACCGGCCAGGGCGTGCCGTTCCCGATCGAGTCGTTTTCGCGCTATTGCCTGATGAACGGCATCGACGAGCTCGGCTACCTGCTCGAGCAGTCAGCGGCCATCGAACGATTCGAACGGCAGCACGACCGATGAAGGCGCGGATCACGGTGCTCGGGGGCGACGGCATCGGCCCCGAAGTCACCGGCCAGGCGGTCCGCGTGCTGCAGGCCGTCGCGAAGAAGTTCGGTCACGACTTCGAGTTCACCACGGCGCTGATCGGCGGCGCCGCCATCGATGCGACGGGGTCGGCGCTGCCTCCGGCCACCGTTGATGCCTGCCGCAGCAGCGCGGCGGTGCTGCTCGGCGCCGTCGGCGGCCCGCAATGGTCCGACCCGGCCGCAACGGTGCGTCCCGAACAGGGCTTGCTCGAGCTGCGCAAGGCGCTCGGCCTGTTCGCGAACCTGCGGCCCGTGCGCACGATCCCGTCGATGCTGGACGCGTCGCCGCTGAAGCCCGAAGTCATCGCCGGCGCCGACATCATGGTCGTCCGCGAACTGACCGGCGGCATCTATTTCGGGCGCAAGAGCCGCACCGCGGACGCGGCGGAAGACGTCTGCACCTACACGGTCGCCGAGATCGAACGCGTCACGCGCGTGGCCGGTCGCCTGGCGATGGGACGCTCGAGGCGCATCACATCCGTCGACAAGGCCAACGTGCTCGAGACGTCGCGACTGTGGCGCGCCGTGGTCGAGCGCGTGCTGCGGACGGAATTCCCGCAGGTCGAACTCGAGCACATGCTGGTCGATGCGGCGGCGATGCACCTGATCCGGCGACCGACCTCGTTCGACGTGCTGCTGACCGAGAACATGTTCGGCGACATCCTCACCGACGAGGCGTCGATGATTGCCGGCTCGCTCGGACTGCTGCCGTCGGCATCGCTCGGCGAGACCAGCGTCGGGCTTTACGAACCCATCCACGGCTCGGCCCCGGACATCGCGGGACGCGGCATCGCGAATCCGTACGGCACGATCCTGAGCGCCGCGATGCTGCTGCGGCATTCGCTCGGGCTCGAGCTCGAAGCGCGCGCCGTGGAGGCCGCGGTCGAGGGTTCGCTCGCAGCCGGCGTGCGCACCGCCGACGTGCGCGTCGCGGGCGTGGAACCGGTCGGAAGTGCGGCCGCTGGCGATGCTGTCATGGCCCGACTCTAGGCTGATCGTTTCTGTTATAAATCAATCGACTTAGATAGTTATCCACAGAAACTGTCAAGGTCAGGTTGAGAACGCGCCGCCGGCACGGCGGGGTATTTTTTTTCCACTGTTCTCCGCCGAAAAACCGGGGCTATACTGCGCGTCCGCAGGCGGCCCCACGGTTCCCTGCTCCCGTTCGTACGGTCGAATCTCGCAACGAGTGATGCGGACTTGAGTCGGGTTAGTCTTTGTCTCAAGGAATGAGGCAGCTCGGGTCCCGTCCCCGGAAGGCCGGCAGCAATGCCGGCCTTTCTTTTTTTGTGCGATCACCTCTCCCGCTTGCGGGAGAGGTCGGCCGCAGGCCGGGTGAGGGCTCCCCTCAACCTCCTCTCAACTTGTACTTCCTCACTGTTCCGAGCGACTGAAGACGTTCCGGCCGGAACGTCTCTGTCACCCGCACGCCGAGCGCGCTTGCGAGGGCGAACGGCAAGCACTCCTCACCCGTAACTCGCGGCCACCCGACGGAGCAGCCGTCGAAGAAATGCCGGACTTTCGCGTACGCAGAACATCGGCCATGAGCGGATGTTTCCCAAAATTCCTGAGCGGTTTCCACTGATGCCGTGTAGCGGGGCACTCATGAGACTTCTGACCTGACGGGATGATTGTTGGGGGAAGGCGTTATGGCTCGGCGTGATTCCGGCCTGTTTGTCTTGCTCGCCGTTTCGACGGCGGCGCTAATTTCGGGCTGCGTCCCCTACTACGAGGACTACCAATGGATTGAGCGCTCCGACCAATACATCGCGCCCGCGGTATTGGCGGAGATTTGGCAGCGGCACCTCACGAGAAGCGAGGTTATCGGTCGCGTGGGCCCAATTTATCCGGACGACCAGACCGACCGCGCCATCGGTTACTTGCGCTGCGCGTTGCCGGGCGTTTCGTATGCATGGCACGGGCGAGCCGGCGTCCGGAATCAGAGTCCGGGACTGTCAGATGGTCGGCGTGTGGTTCGACGAAGCTGGCCACGCAATCGAGGTCCAGTCCTTGCTGAGGGCGAACAGTGACAGCCGGGTCTCTGACTGGCTTGCGCGGAACGGCGGGGCCGGCGGTGGTGAACATTTCAAGAGATGGGGTCCAGTACCGGGAGAGCCATCCAAAACACACTGATGGCACCGTCACGGCTGCGTGGCCCGGCGATCAAAATCCAGGTCCTACAGCAGGGCCCGATACAAACTTCACGCGCAGAGTCCGACCATCAAGAATCTGCTCAGGGTCGCTACGTCACGTTGTCCGTCCGCTATCGGTCGCCATTCTTGGGGCTTGCCGATTCCGCAAAGGCACGGCCCAGGTCGACACCCGCGCACCGCTGTGAGCCTTGGATTCCCCGAAGACGTTCCGGCCGGAACGTTTCCCGACATTCGTTCGTTGCAGTAAACCGGCCGCTACAGACGCCGGAACCGGAGTCTGTACGCTCCCGGCTGAGCTATGGCACGACGACGCTGCCGCCGGGGCGGCCTCAACCCCCTCCCCTCGCCTGTTCAGCGCACCGATCGCGCCGCGTCGAGCCCGCACTCGAGGTCGGCGACGAGATCGCCACCGTCCTCGATCCCGATCGACAGACGCACCAGGGTATCGGTGATGCCGGCGCGCAGTCGCGCCGCTTCGTCCATCGCCGCGTGCGTCATGCTGGCGGGGTGAGCAACCAGGCTCTCGACGCCGCCGAGCGACTCCGCCAGCGAGAACAGGTGCAGGCCGTGCAGCAGCGCCTTGGCGTGCTCGAGCGTTCCCGACAGTTCGAAGCTGACCATCGCGCCGAAACCACTCTGCTGCTTCTTCGCGATCTCGTGGCCGGCATGCGTCGTGAGCCCGGGGTAATAAACCTTGGCGACGGCAGGGTGCTTGCTGAGCATCTCGGCGACGCGGGCGGCGTTTTCGCCGTGCGAGCGCATGCGCGCGTGCAGCGTGCGCAGGCCGCGCAGCGTCATGAAGCTGTCGAACGGCGCGCCGGTGACGCCAATGCAATTGCCCCACCATTTCAACAGGTCGTGCGTCTCCTGCTGCGCGGCGATGACCGCGCCGCCGACGACGTCGCTGTGGCCGTTCAGGTACTTGGTGGTCGAATGCACGACCACGTCGGCGCCTAGCGCAAGCGGCTGCTGCCACACCGGCGACAGGAAGGTGTTGTCCACCACGACCAGCGCGCCGGCTGCCTTTGCCTGGCCGGCCACCTCGGCGATGTCGACGATGCGCAGCAGCGGATTGCTGGGGGTCTCGATCCAGACCAGCGCCGGTGTCTCGGCCAAGGCCGCCTGCAGCGCGCCCGACGCCTGATAGTCGACGAACCGCACCTGCAGGGAGCCGCGGGCGTTCAATGCGTTGAAGAGTCGATACGTGCCGCCATAGCAATCGTGCGGCACGACCACGACCTGGTCCGGACGCAGCAGCTGCGTGACCAGCGAGACCGCCGCCATGCCGGACGACGTCACGACCGCGCCGACGCCACCTTCGAGCTCGGCGAGGGCCGAGCCGAGCGCGTCGCGAGTCGGGTTGCCCGACCGCGAGTAGTCGTATTCACGCTTTTCGCCGTAGCCGCTGAAGGCGAACGTCGTGGTGAGGTGCAGCGGCGGCACCACGGCGCCGTGCTGCTTGTCGGTCTCGAGCGCGGCTCGCACCGTGCGCGTCGTCTGGGAAAGGCCCTTGGTGGTCGAGTCGCTCATGTGTTCATTCGAGGGACTGGGCGAACACGTCGCGCAGCACCGCCGTCTCCTTCAGGAATGCATCGTGGCCGTAAATGGAACTGATCTCGATCAACCGGCAGGTGCCGGCCAGCCGGTCGCGCAGGTCGCGGATGTCCGAAAGCGGCACGAGCTGGTCTTCCTCGACGCCGATCACCGTGATGCCGGCGTGGATCCGCTCGGGCTCGATCCGGTGCAGGTCGATCGACTCGGACAGGCAGACGAACGCCTCGGGCCGGTAGTACGCCGCGTAACTCTCGCCGCGCGACATCAGGTACTGCTCGACGGGAAACCTGAAGCCGCTCGCCGTCTGCTCCGGCGGCGCGGTGAAGCGCTCCTCGAACTCGCGGGGCGTGCGGTAGGTGGCCATCGCCAGCGCACGCGCCAGCACCAGGCCGCGGGCACCCTCGCCGTGGCCGATCGCGTAGCGGACGATGGCTCGCTGCACGCTGCGCCACGCCGTCGACATCGGATGCGTGCGATGGGCCGCGCTGAAAATCACGATGCGCCCGGCCTGCTCCGGGTGACGTTCGGCAAGGGCCAGCGCCACCATGCCGCCGTACGAGGCGCCGACGCAGCCCCACAGCCTGGGCAGGCCGAGGTGACCGAGCAGCGCCCGCAGGCAGGTCACCTGGTCGTAGGCGCTGATGGTCGGAAAGGCCGCGCCGCGCGCAGGGCCCGTCGTACGGTGCCCGCCGCCCAGCCAGTCGAACCCGAGGATGCGGAAGCGGTCCGTGTCCAGCGCCTTGCCGGGCCCGACCATTTCGTCCCACCAGCCGAACTCGCCCTCGCGTACAGCGCAAACGTTGCTGCCGGACGAAATTCCGCCGAGTACGGCGACCACCGGCGCGCCCTTCGCGCCGACCAGCCGCCAGGCGATCTCGACGCCGTCGAGCGCGCCGCCGAAATGCAGCGGCAGCGGCGCGTCGAGCGCGAACAGGCCCTCCCGCAGCTCGTGGCCCGGTGGCATCGTCGGCGCCGCCTCGGGCGGTGCGACAGGTTTCGAAGGCGCGGTCGACAAGCGTGCTCCGTCAGCCATGGCCCCGGGGGCCAGCCAGTTGACGATACGAGTCTCCGGGACACGCGTGCGCGATGGGTTGCGGCGACCAACACCCCCGGCGAGAACCGGGGCAGCCTCGCTGCAACTCATCTTCCGGCGGACGCAGTCCCCGTGGAGTTGGCACCATTTCGGGCGGGTTGGGCCCGACGGTTGCCCCGGCTTCAAAGGGCCATTCCCTCAGCCGGTCTCGATGAGTCCCGCGAAGTGTAGGGTCCGGGGCCGGGAGCGTCAAGGTTTCCCCGCTTGCGCGGCCGGCCCGGATGTATTAATGTAATAGCACATTAATACATTGATACATAGGTCCGCCGTGAAGAACCACCGAGGCATCACGCCGCGCCAGGAGGCGGCGGCCGAACGCGCGCTGATGCAGGCCGTGCTCGCCATGCGCACCGTCGAGGAGTGCCGCGACTTCTTCCGCGACCTCTGCACGCCCGCGGAACTGCAGGCGCTGGCCGACCGCTGGACGGTCGTCGGCCTGCTGCAGGATGGCCTCCCCTACCGCGAGATCAACCGCCAGACCGGCGTCAGCGTCACCACCATCGGGCGGGTCGCCCGTTACCTCGCCGCCGGCAACGGCGGTTACGCGCTGGCCGCCCGGCGCCTGAAGGAGCGTTGAGATGGAGTCCCGCCAGCAGCGGCTGCGCATCGCCGTCCAGAAGTCCGGTCGCCTCACCGACGACTCGCTCGACCTGCTGCACAGCTGCGGGCTGAAGTTCAGCCGCGGCAAGGACCAGCTGATGTGCTACGGCGAGAACATGCCGCTCGACGTGCTGTTCGTGCGCGACGACGACATCCCGGACCTCGTGCAGGAGGACGTCTGCGACCTCGGCATCGTCGGCCTCAACGTGATCGAGGAAAAGCGCCTCGCGATGGCCTCGCGCGGCGCGCACGCCCCGCTTCGAACTGCTGCAGCGCATCGACTTCGGCCGCTGCCGGCTCTCGCTCGCCGTGCCGCACGACTTCCGGTACGACGGCCTGCGCAGCATTGCCGGCCGGCGCATCGCGACGACCTACCCGCTACGTCCTCGCGCGTTTCCTGCGCGAGAATTCGCTGGAAGCCGAAGTCGTCACGCTTTCGGGCGCCGTCGAGATCGCGCCGCGCCTCGGCCGCGCGGACCTGATCTGCGACCTCGTCTCGACCGGCTCGACGCTGACGGCCAATCACCTGCAGGAGGTCGCGATGGTGCTCGAGAGCCAGGCGGCGCTGATGCGCACACCGGTCGCGCTGCCGGACGAGAAGGCGGACTGGGTGCGCCGCCTGCTGGTGCGCATCGACGGCGTCCAGCAGGTGCGGGAGAGCAAGTACATCATGCTGCACGCGCCGCGCTCGGCCCTGGCGCAGATCGCGAAGCTGCTGCCGGGCAGCGAGTCGCCGACGGTCATCCCGCTCGACGGCACGGGCGACAAGGTGGCGGTGCACGCCGTGTGCCGCGAAAACGTGTTCTGGGAGACGCTCGAGAGCCTGAAGGCCGCCGGCGCCAGCGCCGTGCTGGTGCTGCCGGTCGAGAAGATGCTCGCATGAGCGCGACAGCTCGACATTCTCGACTGGGCGTCGCTCGACGAGGACGCGCCGTCGCGAGGTGCTGCGGCGCCCGGCGCAGCGCGAGGCTGCGCAGCCTGCTCGAGCGCGCCGGCCGCATCGTTGCACGACGTCCGGGCCCGCGGCGACGCGGCGCTGCGCGAGTACACGGCAGCGTCTCGACGGCGTCCGACTCGAGTCGTTCGCGGTCGACGGACGCGGAATTCGACGCGGCGGAGGCCGCGCTGACGGCGGAACAACTCGCCGCGCTGCGCCGGGCCATCGAGCACGGTGACGCGCTTCCACGCGACGCAGTCGCTGGCGCCCGTCCGGCTCGAGACGTCGCCGGGCGTCGTCTGCGAGCGCCTGATCGTGCCGCTCGCATGCCGTCGGCCTCTACGTGCCGGCGGGCACCGCGCCGCTGCCCTCGACCGCCATCATGCTGGCCGTGCCGGCGCGGATCGCCGGCTGCCGGTCCGCGTGCTGTGCACGCCGCCGCGGCCCGACGGACCGGCGGATCCCGCGGTGCTCGTGGCCGCGCGGCTGTGCGGCATCGAACGGGTCTTCAAGCTCGGCGGCGCGCAGGCCATCGCCGCGATGGCGTACGGCACGGCGACGGTGCCGAAGGTCGACAAGATCTTCGGGCCCGGCAATGCCTGGGTCACCGCGGCCAAGCAGCTCGTCGCGGCCGACGCCGACGGCGCGGCGCTCGACATGCCGGCCGGACCGTCCGAAGTGCTGGTCATCGCCGACGAGCGGCGCGACCGGCCTTCGTCGCGGCCGACCTGCTGGCGCAGGCCGAGCACAGCGCGGACGCGCAGGTCGTGCTGGTCACGACGTCGCGCGAGTTCGCCGCGGCCTGCATCGCCGAGGTCGAGCGCCAGATGGCGACGCTGCCCCGACGCGCCATCGTGGCCGAGTCGATCGCCGGGAGCCGCGTGCATCGTCGTGCCCGATCTCGAGACGGCATTCGACGTGTCGCAATCGCTATGCGCCGGAGCACCTGATCCTGCAGGTCGCGCTCGCCGCGCGACTGGCTGCCGCGCGTGCGCAACGCCGGCTCGGTGTTCCTCGGCGCGTGGACGCCGGAGACCATGGGCGACTACTGCAGCGGCACCAATCACGTGCTGCCGACCTACGGCCACGCCCGCGCCTACAGCGGCCTCGGCGTGCTCGACTTCGTGAAGCGCATGACGGTGCAGGAAGTGACGCCCGAAGGCCTCGCCGACCTCGGGCTCGACCGCCCGCACGCTGGCGCGCCTCGAAGCGCTCGACGCGCACGCGAACGCCGTGACCGTGCGGCTCGACGCCATCGCGCGCGGAGACGACCCGATGACGTTCGCGTGCTCGCGCTCGCGCGTCCCGACATCCTGCAACTGCAGCCCTACCAGCATGCGACCTGGGACCCGTCGCTCGAGCGCCTGCACGCCAACGAGATGCCGTGGCGCGCGCCGGGCGACAACACGCGACGCGGGCCTCAATCGCTATCCCGAGCCGCAACCCAGGGCGCTCGTCGAGCGCATGGCGCGGCTCTACGGCGTGCCGACCGCCCGAGTGCCTCGTCGGCCGCGGCAGCGACGAGGCGATCGACCTGCTGGTGCGCGCGTTCTGCCGCGCCGGCACGGACAGCGTCGTCATCTGCCCGCCGACCTTCGGCATGTACAAGGTCGCCGCGACGCATCCAGGGCGCCGAGGTCGTCGAGGTGCCGCTGGCCGGCGCCAGGCTTCGCGCTCGACACGGACGCCGTCATCGCCGCTGGCCGCGGACGCGAAGATCGTCTTCCTCTGCTCGCCGAACAATCCGACCGGCAACCTGCTCGACGAGGCGCGCGATCGCTGCGCGATCTGCCGCGCGCTCGCGGCCACGCGCTGGTGTGCGTCGACGAGGCGTACATCGAGTTCGCGGGACGGCCGAGCCTGGCCGCGCGGCTCGGCGAGCTGCCGAACCTCGTGGTGCTGCGCACGCTGTCGAAGGCGTACGCGCTCGCGGGCGCGCGCTGCGGCACGCTGATCGCCGGCGCCGAGATCGTCGGCCTGCTGAAGCGCATCATCCCGCCCTATGCGATCCCCTCCTCCACCGTCGAGGACGTGCTGCGGCTGACCGAGGCGCCGCAGCGGGCCGATCTCGCGCCGCGCGCATCCGCACGCTGCTCGCCGAGCGCGAGCCGCATGCGCCGCGGCTGGCAGGCATCGCGGCCGTGCGTGCGCGTGTTCCCGCGCGACGCGAATTTCCTGCTGGTCGAGTTCCGCGACGCGCGGCGCGTGCCTCGAGGCCGGCAAGTCCGCCGGGCTGCTCGTCCGCGACTTCAGCAGCCGCGCCGCGGCTCGCCGGCTGCCTGCGCATCTCGGTCGGCACGCCGGAGCAGAACGAGCGGCTGCTCGACCGCCGCTGGAGCGATCATGAGCGCGCGAGCGCATCCTGTTCATCGACCGCGACGGCACGCTGATCGAGGAGCCGCCCGACGAGCAGGTCGACAGCCTCGCAGAAGCTCCGGCTGCGTGCCGGGCGTCATTCCGGCCCTGCTCGAGCTCGCAGCGCGCGGGCTATCGCGTTCGTGATCGTCACCAACCAGGACGGCCTCGGCACGCGCGACGTTCCCGGAGCCGGCTTTCGCGAGCCGCAGGACTTCATGCGCGAGCTGTTCGCCTCGCAGGGCATCGAGTTCGACGCGGAGTTCTTCTGTCCGCACTTCCCGGCGGACGACTGCGACTGCCGCAAGCCGACGCATCGGCACTGCTCACGGAGTTCCTCGCGGCGCGCAACCATCGACCGCGCGCACAGCTACGTGATCGGCGACCGCGAGACCGACCTCGAGCTCGCCGCGAACCTCGGCATCGAGGGCATGCGCGCGATTCGACGGCGACGGCGGCCGAGACCTGGCCGGCGATCGCCGCGCAGCTGTGCCGGCTCGAGCGCATCGCGCGAGCGTCACGCGCGACACGCAAGGAGACCGACATCGCCGTGACGGTCAACCTCGACCGCGACAGCGCCCGATCGCGATCTCGACCGGCATCGGCTTCTTCGACCACATGCTCGAGCAGATCGCCCGCCACGGCGGCTTCGCGCTCGAGCTCGCCTGCCAGGGCGACCTCACATCGACGAGCATCACACGGTCGAGGACTGCGCGCTCGCGCTCGGCGCAGGCGCTGCGCGAGGCGCTCGGCGACAAGCGCGGCATCGGCGCGCTACGGCTTCGTGCTGCCGATGGACGAGGCGCACGCCCAGGTCGCGATCGACCTGTCCGGCCGGCCGTACGCCGTGTTCGAGGGCAGCTTCGCGCGCGACGCGCGTCGGCGACCTGCCGACCGAGCTCGTGCCGCACTTCTTCCGCTCGCTCGCCGAGAGCCTCGGCGCCGCGATCCACGTCGAGGTGCGCGGCGAGAACACGCATCACATGGTCGAGGCCTGCTTCAAGGGCGTCGGCCGCGCGCTGCGCCAGGCGTTCCGCGTGCGACGGCACGCGAACTGCCGAGCACCAAGGGCGTGCTGTGAGAGCCGCGCGATGACGCGACGTCGCCATCATCGACAGCGGCGGCGCGAACATCGCTTCGCTGCGCTTCGCGCTCGAGCGGCTCGGCGCGACGTCGCACGCTGACCGCCGACGCCGCGCGAGCTGCGCGCGGCGCCGCGCGTGATCCTGCCCGGCGTCGGCGCGGCCGCCGACGCCATGCAGCGGCTGCGACGGCACGGCCTCGTCGAGGTCATCCCGACCTGACGCAGCCGGTGCTCGGCATCTGCCTCGGCATGCAGCTGCTGTTCGAGCGCCAGCGAGGAAGGCGACGACGCGCGTGCCTCGGCATCATCTGCCGGGCGGCGTCGCGCGCTTCGCCGACCGCGCCGGCTCTGCCGGTGCCGCACATGGGCTGGAACCAGCTCGACGTCGACCGCGCCGTGCGCCGCTGCTCGCCGGCATCGCGCCCGGCGAGTACGTGTACTTCGTGCACAGCTACGCCGCGCCGGTCGGCCCGTGGACGCGTCGCGACGACGCGACTACGGCGGCGCGTTCTCGGCCGTCGTCGAGCAGCGGCAACTTCTTCGGCGCGCAGTTCCACCCGGAGCGCTCCGGCGCAGGTCGGCGCGCGCCTGCTCGCCAACTTCCTCGAGCTCTGACCTGATGCGGCTGATTCCGGCCATCGACCTGCGCGACGGCCGCTGCGTGCGCCTGCTGCCAGGGCCACTTCGACGCCGAGACGGTCTACGCGGCGGACCCGATGCGAGCTCCTCGAGCAGTACCTCGCGCTCGGCGCGCGCCGCGTGCACGTCGTCGATCTCGACGGCGCCCGCGACGGCTCGCAGGGCAACTCGCGGCGCATCGCCGCGCTCGCGGCGGCCGCGGCGCGCAGGCGCTGCAGGTCGGCGGCGGCATCCGCACCGCGGCAGACGGCGGACGCCGCTGCTCGCGATCGGGCGTCGCGCGCGTCGTGGTCGGCAGCCTCGCGGTCGACGCAGCCCGAGGAGGTCGCAGTCCTGGCTGCAGCAGTTCGGCGCCGAGCGGATCGTCGCTCGCCTTCGACGTGCGCCTCGACGCGACGGGCATGCCGCGGCTCGCCACGCACGGCTGGGAGCGGCAGACCGAGCACGAGCCTGTGGGACGCGGTCGCAGCGCTACCTGCCGCACGGCCTGCGCCACGTGCTCTGCACCGACGTCGCCCGCGACGGCGCGCTGTCGGGCCCGAACCTCGCGCTGTACGCGCGAGGCCGTGCGGCGCTTCCCGGGCATCGCGTGGCAGGCATCCGGCGGCGTGCGCGACGCTCGCCGATCTGCGCGCGCTCGCGGCCACGGGCGTCGCCGCGGCCGTCAGCGGCAAGGCGCTGCTCGAAGGCCGCATGCAACGCAGAGGAGCTGCGAGCCATTCTTGCGAAGCGCATAATCCCCTGCCTCGACGTGCGCGACGGCCAGGTCGTCAAGGGCGTGCGCTTCCGCGACCACCGGGTCGTCGGCGACATCCTCGAGCTCGCGACGCGCTATCGCGACGAGGGCGCGGACGAGCTCGTGTTCTACGACATCACGGCGAGCCCCGACGGCCGCACCGTCGACCGCGACCTGGGTATCGCGCGTCGCGCGCGTGCTCGACATCCCGTTCTGCGTGGCCGGCGGCATTCGCAGCGTCGCCGACGCCGAGGGCGTGCTGAACGCCGGCGCCGAGAAGATCTCGGTCAACTCCCCGGCGCTCGCGCGATCCCGGCGCTGATCGACCAGCTGGCGCGCCGCTTCGGCTCGCAGTGCGTCGTCGTCGGCATCGACAGCCAGACGGCGGACGGCGACTACCTCGTCTACCAGTACACGGGCGACCCGGACCGCTCGCGCAGCACCGCGCGCCGCACGCTCGACTGGGTGCGCGAGGTCGCAGGATCGCGGCGCCGGCGAGATCGTGCTCAACTGCATGGCGAGCGACGGCGTGCGCCAGGGCTACGACATCGCGCAGCTTGCGGCGCGTGCGGGCGCGTGCCGCGTGCCGCTGATCGCCTCGGGCGGCGCCGGCGCGCCGGAGCATTTCGTCGACGTGTTCGCCAGGCGCGCGCGTCGACGGCGCGCTCGCCGCCAGCGTGTTCCACTCGGGCGCGATCGCGATCCCCGACCTCAAGCGGCTCCTGCCGCATCGACACGTGGAGGTGACGACCATGACTCCGGAACAAGATTCGCGCGACTCGACTGGAACAAGGGCGACGGCCTGCTGCCCGCCGATCGTGCAGCATGCGCGCACCGGCCGCGTGCTGATGCTCGGCTACATGAACGCAGAGGCGCTCGCAGGAGACGCTCGACGAGCGGACGCGTCGTGTTCTTCAGCCGCTCGCGCCAGCGGCTCTGGACCAAGGGCGAGACCTCGGGCAATTTCCTCGAGCGTCGTGCGACGTCAGCGCGGACTGCGACTCCGACACGCTGCTGGTCGCTGGCCGATCCCGCTCGGGCCCGACCTGCCACAACGGCACGGCGTCCTGCTTCGCGACGCGCGCGCCGACCGACGCGCGAGCGGCTCGCGCTTCCTCGGCGTGCTCGAGACGACCATCGCACATCGCATCGCGGAGCAGCCCGAAGGCAGCTACACGGCGCGGCTCGTGGCGCCAGGGCCCGGGCCGGATCGCGCAGAAGGTCGGCGAGGAAGGCGTCGAGATCGCGCTCGCGGCCGTCACGCGCGACGACGCCGGGCTGCTCGGCGAGTCGCGCCGACCTGCTCTACCACCTGCTGGTGCTGCTCAAGTCGCGCAACCTCTCGAACTCGGCCGACGTCGTCGACGAGCTGCGGTCACGCCACGGCCAGCAAGGCTTGAGAGGTGCCGGGTTGACTCGACGTTTGCCGCGGCAACGTCGACGAGTCAATCCGGCACCCGGACGCGACCACATCAGGGCCGCGGCGACCACGTGACCGACGCGACGGCAAAGGCCGTGGGAGCCGAAGCGCTCCCAGATCACGCCGAACAGCACTGCGCCCGGCAGCACCAGCAGGCCGCTCGCCAGGTGATACAGGCCGAAGGCCGTGCCCCGCTCCTCCGCCGCCGCGTGATCGCCGATCACCGAACGCTCGGCGGGCTCGGTGACTGCGAGCGTCGCCGAGTACGCCATGAACAGCACCCACACCCGCCGATCCGGGCGCGAGCAGCCGCGAGCAACAGCAGCACGACCACACGCGCAGCGTCCAGCCACCGAGCAGCAGCGGCACCCGACCGACCCGATCGGAAAGGATGCCCGGCCGGCATCGCGATCAGCATCTTGGCCAGGCTGGCCGCCGCCCAGACGAGCGGCACCCAGACGACCTCGAGCCCGGCCTGCCGCGCCCACAGCACGACGAAGACCTCCGGCACGCTCGCCGAGCGCCAGCAGGCCCGCCGCGACGATCATCGCCTTGAGGCGACCGTGCAGCGCGCCCCACGCGAATCGCGGCGGCGCCGGCAGCGAGACTGCGCCTGCGCGGGCGGCAACCCGAAGACGAGCAGCAGCAGCACCAGCACGCCGGGCAATGGCCGACGCGAGGAACACGTGCTTGAGATCCACCTCGGCTGCCAGCAGCGCGAAGGCGAGCAGCGGACCGATCACCGATCCGGCATGGTCCATCGAGCGGTGGAATCCGAAGGCCCGTCCCGCGCTGCTCGGGCCTGGTCGGCACCGGCGATCAGCGCGTCGCGCGGGGCGGTGCGGATGCCCTTGCCGACGCGGTCGAGGAAACGCAGCAGCGAGGACCGCCCCCCAGCCCGCGGCGAGGCCGATCAGCGGCCGCATCGCGTTCGACAGCGTGTAGCCGCCGAGCACCAGCGACTTCGCTGGCACGCCACGGTCGGCGAGGCGCCCGGACACGAGCTTCAGGATGCTGGCCGTCGCCTCCGCCAGACCTTCGACCAGGCCGACGATCGCCGGTCCGGCGCCGAGCGTGGCCGTCAGGAAGATCGGCAGCAGCGGCGTGATCATCTCGCTCGCCGCGTCGTTCAGCAGCGACACGAGACCGAGCACGACGACCGTGCGCGGCAGCACCGAGGCGTCCGGGAGCCGGCTGTTGCGGCTCATGCCGCGCGGATCAGCCGGCGAGGATCCGCAGCATCCGTCGCATCGGCTCGGCCGCGCCCCACAGCAGCTGGTCGCCCACGGTGAAGGCGGTGAGGTAGTCACCGCCCATCGCCAGCTTGCGCACGCGGCCGATCGGGACCTCGAGCGTGCCGCTCACCGCGCGCCGGGCGACAGTTCGCGGATCGACGACTCGCGATCGTTCGGCACCAGCCGCACCCAGTCGTTGCCGCCCGCGATCAGCCGCTCGATCTCGGCGAGCGGCAGGTCGCGCTTCAGCTTGATCGTCATCGCCTGGCTGTGGCAGCGCATCGCGCCCACGCGCACGCAGATGCCTTCGACCGGGATCGGGTTCGCGGACCGGCCGAGGATCTTGTTGGTCTCGGCGCTGCCCTTCCATTCCTCGCGGCTCTGGCCGTTGCCGATGTCCTTGTCGATCCACGGGAATCAGGCTGCCGGCGAGCGGCACGCCGAATGCGCCTGCGGCAGCTCGCGGCCGAGCGCAGCGCATGCGGTCACCGCGCGGTCGATGTCGAGGATCGCGCTGCCGGGATCGCGCAGCAGGCCGCTGCCGATGCGTGGGCCGCGCCCATCTGCTCGATCAGTTCGCGCATGTTCTGCGCACCCGCGCCGGACGCGGCCTGGTAGGTCATCGCGGTGATCCACTCGACCAGGCCTTCGCGGAACAGGCCGCCGAGCGCCATCAGCATCAGCGACACCGTGCAGTTGCCGCCGATGTAGTCGCGGATCGCCGGCCTTGCAGGCCCGCGTCGATGACCTCCCGGTTGACCGGGATCGAGGATGATGACGCGTCGTCCTTCATGCGCAGCGCCGAGGCCGCGTCGATCCAGTAGCCCTTCCAGCCGCCGGCGCGCAGCCGCGGATGCACCGCGTTCGTGTAGTCGCCGCCCTGGCAGGTCACGATCACGTCGCAGCTTCGCGAGCGCGTCGAGGTCGTTGGCGTCCTGCACGGGCACGGCTGCGGTCGGCCCACGCCGGGCGCGGCGCCACCGGCCTGCGACGTGCTGAAGAACAGCGGCTCGACGTGATCGAGGTCGCGTTCGGCCGCCATGCGCTGCATCAGCACCGAGCCGACCATTCCCCGCCAGCCGACGATACCAGTCTTCACGCTCTCACTCCGGCCGCGATCGCGGCCCTCAGACGATCACTTCCCGCGCGGGTTCGCGCAGGTTGTACGACGAACTCATCGCGTGCCCGTAGGCGCCGGCGTTGGCGATCAGCAGCACGTCGCCTTCGCGCGTCGGCGGCAGCAGCCGCTCGTAGCCCGAGCACGTCGGCCGACTCGCAGATCGGGCCCGACGACGTTGTACACCTCGGTGCCCGGCTCGCCGAGGCGCGTCAGGTTCACGATGTCGTGATGCGCGCCGTACAGCGCCGGCCGGATCAGCGAGTTCATGCCGGTGGCGACGCCGACGTACTGCACGTCGCCCTTGCCCTTCAGCTGCGTGACCTCGCCAGCAGCACGCCCGCCTGCGCCACCAGGAACCGCCCCGGCTCGAGCCACAGCTCCGAGTCTCGGCAAGCGCGCGTGGATGTCGTCGACCACCGTCTGCAGCGCCGCGAGGTCGACCGGCACCTGGCCCGGCTTCTCGGGAACGCCGAGGCCGCCGCCGAGGTCGATGGCGCGCACGTCCGGGAACCGCGCCGCGAGGTTCGCCCAGCATGCAGCCCGACTCTCCTGCCAGTTGCGAACGTCGAACACGCCGCTGCCGGTGTGCGCGTGCAGGCCGACCACGCGCGCTCCCACGGCTTCACGAGCGCGATCGAGCTCGTCGAGCTCGAACAGCGGGACGCCGAACTTCGAGTGCACGCCGGCCGTGCGCACGTGCTCGTGGTGACCGCGGCCAAACCCGGTGTCGATGCGCACCAGCACGTCGCGGCCGCGGAACAGTTCGCCCCAGTCGCGCAGCGCGTAGAGGTTGTCGATCGTCAGGCGCACGCCCCGCTGCACCGCCCATTCGTATTCGCTGCGCGGCGCGAAGTTCGGCGTGAAGAGGATCTTGCCCGGGTCGATGCCCGGCAACGTGGCGAACACGTGCTCGCACTCGCCCTGCGAGACGCACTCGAACGAGAGCCCGAGGCCCGCGAACGTGCGCAGGATTTCCGGGTGCGGATTCGCCTTCATCGCGTAGAAGATGCGATCGACGCCACGGATGCCCATCAACTGCTGCGGCTGCCACCTCGAACGACGCGCGGTCGTACACGTAGCGCTGCCATGTTCGTGCGCGATCGCCAGCAATTCCGGCGCGGCGCTCCTGCCACCACGGCGGGCCGCCCGCGGGGATCGCCGGACCGAGGCCGTGGATCTGCTCCCAGGTCGGACCGAGCACGTGATCGGACGGCGCGTTCCAGACGATCACGTCGTGCAGGCGCCGCACCAGCCGGTCGCCCTGGTCTTCGTCGACGACGAAGGTGATGTTCAGATCGTTGGCCGCCTGCGTGACCAGGTAGATGCGCTGCTCCTCGAACAGTTCGAGCGCGTCGCCGAGCCGGTGCAGGATCGCGCGGATGCTGCGACCGACCAGGCTCACCGCGGCGCAGGGCCCGATCACCTCGACGCGGCAGAGCTGTCGACAGGTCGTCGACGAGGGCCTCGAGCGTGCGAGCGTCGAGCGAGTTCGCAGCCGGGTCGAGCGAGACGGTGACGTTGGTCTCGGACGTCGAGACCAGGTCGACCGACAATGCCGTGCTGCTTGAAGACCGGCGAAGGCGTCGGCCAGGAAGCCGACCTGGTGCCACATGCCGAGCGTCTCCATCGAGAAGAGCGTGATGCCCTTCTTGATGCAGACCGCCTTCACGCGCGCGCCGCCGTCGCCGCCCGTCGCGGTGATCACGCGTGCCTTCGAGTTCGGGGTGCTGTGTCGCGTGCACGGAGAGCGGAATCGCGTACTGCTTCACCGGCAGGATGCAGCGCGGGTGCAGCACCTTGGCGCCGCTGGAGGCGATCTCCTGCGCCTCGTCGTAGTCGAGCGACTTCAGCAGCCGCGCGTTCGACACCGAGCGCGGGTTGGACGTGAACATGCCGGGCACGTCCGTCCAGATCTCGAGCCGGCGCGCCGCGAGCTTGGCGGCGAAATAGCTGCCGGACGTGTCCGAGCCGCCGCGGCCGAGCAGCACGGTGTCGCCTTTCGCGTCGCTCGCGATGAATCCCTGCGTGATGACGACGTTGCCGCCTGACGCGAGGCGCTGCTGGAACGCCGGATCCGGTTCGAACGGGCAGGTTGCCGAGAGATAGCTGGCCCGCTCGGTGGCGCCCGGGCGCTCCTGC
Organism: uncultured Gammaproteobacteria bacterium; assembly: GCA_963843985.1. GTDB lineage: Bacteria > Pseudomonadota > Gammaproteobacteria > Steroidobacterales > Steroidobacteraceae > RPQJ01. Next base: position 46,712 of record CAWJMS010000033.1, read on the forward strand.
GCGTGCAGCACCGTGCGCGCGTCGAGCCACTGCACGTCGATGCCTTCGTGGGCGAGAAAGGCCGCGCCGATGCGCGTCGCCATCAGTTCGCCGTTCGCCATCACGCGGGCGCGCAGGCGATCGCTCACCTCGCCGATCAGGTGGATGCCTTCGGCGCTGCGTCGCAGCTCGTGGAAGTGCCGCTCGAGTTCCGCGTCGAGGTGGATGCCGAGGTCGCGCGCGAGGTCGAGGTGGCGCCGCTCGATCTGGTCCATCACCGGCTCCCATTCGCCGGTGAGCGCCTTCGACAAGCAACTGCTCGAGGCGGTCGGTGATGCCCGACAGCGCCGAATGCACGATGACGGGATGGAGGCCTTCGGCGAGCCGCGCACGCACGACCGCCGCGACGTTCTTCCAGTTGCTGACGCTCGAAACGCTGGTGCCCCCGAACTTGAGGACGACCCAGTGCGATTCGCTATGGCTGCTCATCGAGCGGACCCCTGACTGGCTCCCCGCATCGGGAGTCGGGGACCCGTGAGTGTGCGACCTACTTCTCTTCGAAGAAGTCCTTCAGTTCCTTCTGCAGCCGTTTTTCGGCAAGCACGTCCTCGAGCTTGCTCCAGGCAGCCTTGCCCTTTTTTACAGCCTGCTTGCGGCGGTCGACGCGCTCGATGAAGCGGTCGTAGTCTTCTTCCTCCGCTCCAGCCACGAAGTCTTCGTCCAAGTCGAAGTGCTCCTCGTCTCGTTCCATTGCGCGGCCCCGAGAAAACCCTGAGATTTCAATATGCTGCCCATCAAATTTGGGCACAGGGCTGCGAACTATACACGGATCGGGTTGCATCTCAACTGGTCTTTGTGCGCCGCAATGCGACCACCGGAATCAATGCGAACGAATCTCGGGCGGCGGTTCGGGCAGGCCGGCTGGCCGTCGCCGGAATCCGCTTTTGAATCAAAAAGTTATCAGCGCTGGACCACGACGACCGGGGCGCCGCGGGCAAGTCCCAGGCCCGCCGCCGCGCTCTGCTCGGCCCGGGCCACCTCGATCACGCCGAACGAATTGACCAGCACGAGGTAGTCGCCGGGACGCACGTCGGAATACGTCCGGCGCAGCGGCAGTTCGCGCCCGCCGACCCGGATGACCGGGTGCGAATAGCCCGCCACGAGTTGCGCGTCGATGTTGGTGATCAGGTTTCCGAAGTGATCGACGGTCACGACCACGCCGCTCACCTGGCCCGGCCCCGTCGGCGGGCTCCTCGATCCACGCCGGGGATCAGGTCCGTCACCGGTCGCCGAGCTCATCGGGCGGCAGGCGGCCGGCGGCGATCTCGGCGGCAACCGGCGCGAAGATGTCGCGACCGTGAAACGTCGAACTGACCTTGCGGATGTCGAGCGACTCGAGCACGCCGGGCGCGAGCCGGCGCTGGACCAGCGGCGCGACCGCTCGCTCGACCACGGCGCCGAGCAAGCCGTTGTCCGGCGCGATGAACAGGTGCCCCTCGGTTTCGACGACGGCGATCTCGCGCGAACTGCCGACACCGGGATCGACGACCGCGACGTGCACCGTGCCCTCCGGGAAGTAGCGGAACGACCGCCCGAGCCAGAACCCCGCCTCCGCCGGCCAGTGCGCGAGGATCTCGTGCGTCAGGTCGATGAGCTTCGCCTCCGGGAATCGCCGCAGGACCTGACCCTTCATGACGCCGACGAACGGATCCTTCAGGCCGAAGTCGGTGGTGAGCGTGATCACGCCGCTCGCGCGGAAGTTGCCGGAGTGCATGGCGGGCCCTGCGTTAAACTCCGCGCACCATGCCTTATTTGTACGTCGTCCGCCACGGACAGCCCGACTTCACGGGCAACTACGACTCCATCACGCCGCTCGGTTTCCAGCAATCCGACTGGCTCGGCGAGCATTTCACCGCGCGCGGACTGCGGTTCGCGCGCATCGTCTCGCGGCACGCTGGTGCGGCAGATCGAGACCTGCGACGCGATCCTCAACCGGCTGGAGGACGCTCCGGAGCCGCGGCGCGACGCACGCTTCAACGAATACGACCACGCCAGCCTGCTCGCATTCTTCGAGCACGAAGACCAGCGCCGCCTGCGCGCCGCGGGTGATCGACGGGCGTATTTCACGGCGATGCGGGACGCGCTCCGGGCGTGGTCGAAGTACCAAGGCCCGATCGCCGATGGCGAAACGTGGAGCGACTTCGGCGGGCGCATCGAGGATGCGTTCGCGGACGCATGCGACGGGTTGGCCCGCGACAGCCTGGTGCTGGTCGTCACCTCGGGCGGGGTCATCGGGCGGGCCGTCGCCGATGCGCTCGGCGCCGATGCCGACGCCGCGATCCAGCTCAATCTGCAGACGCGAAACACCGGGGTCACGGAGATCGTGCGCGGAGCGTCGGTGACGCGACTTGCAGCTTTCAACTCGGTGCCGCACCTCGAACGCCCCGACCGGGCGCACGCGGTGTCGTACTCCTGATTCCACCTCTCCCGCTTGCGGGAGACGGAGTCGCCGATTCGTGCGGGAGCCGGCCGGGTGAGGGCCTCAGGCCTGCTTGATCAGCGAGCGCGAGGCTGCGAGTGTCGATGGTGCTCGCCTGCTGCTGGATCTGCTGCCGATACTGCGGCGCAAGGCCGCGCGCTTCGGCCACGAGCGCCGTGAACGTGTCCTTCAGCATCGCCGTGTCCATCGAGCGTCCCGCGGCGTAATAGCGCTGCGCCGAGCGGTCCAAGCGCATACGTCGTCGCGAAACGACATGCCGGAACTGGCCACCTGGTGGCCCGCCGCGCGGCCGAGCCCGCCCGCGAGACCGCCGAGCAACCCGCCGAGCAGTTTGCGACCGAGCTGCTCGACGTACTGGCCGGTCAGCCCGACGCCGAGCGTCGCGACGAAGTCCTTCGCCTGCGACATGTCCATCGGATACCCGTACGACTTGCCGATGCGATGCACGAGCCGCAACTGCAGCGGGATGATCGCCATGCTGGCGAGCGACTCCGGCAGGATCTCGAGCGCCGCATTCATGATCGAAGCGTCGAGGATCAGCTTGTCGTATTCGGCGGGCGAGAGTGATGCCTTGCCCTGCACCGTGCCTGCGGCCGGTGATGCTACGGGAGCCTCCGCCGCGGCGCTGGCAACGGCTGCAGCCTTGGCGCTCGTCTCGGCGGCATGCGCTGCGGGTAGCTGCAAAGCGGTCGCCAGCCTGCTCAGGAAAGCCTTCTCCGCATCGTTCTGTGCGCCGTCGGCGTTTGCGACCCCGGCCGCCATCTCGTACGCGTATTGCTTCAACTCCGGCGTCGCGAGCGGCACGACTACCTGCGCGAGATCGGGCTTCGACAACAGCACGTCGCGGAACAGCGCCGGCAGATCGATGCCGGATTCGGCGCCGAGCGCGTCGGAGACCTGTTTGACGGCCTCGCGCTCGCGATCGTCCTTCAGCCCGTCGGCGAAGGCCGCCATCAGCGCCACCGTCAAGGTAGCTCGAGTTTGCTGTGCGTCCATGTGTGGATGGCCAGCTCTGTGAGGGGGGAATTCGAACTGGTCGGAGCGCCGAGATTCGAACTCGGGACCCCTTGCACCCCATGCAAGTGCGCTACCAGACTGCGCCACGCTCCGACCGGACGCGGATTATAGCGAAACTGCTCAGCGACGCAGGATCTTGATGAGTTCTTCGAGTTCGGCGCGCAGCTGTCGGGCCAGCTGGTGGGCCTGGGTGACGTCCTCGCGGGCTTCCTCGCCCTCGAGTCGATTGCGGGCGCCGCCGATCGTGAATCCCTGATCGTACAGCAGGGCGCGGATCTGGCGGATCACCAGCACGTCCTGGCGCTGGTAGTAGCGGCGGTTGCCGCGGCGTTTCACGGGCTTGAGCTGCGGGAACTCCTGCTCCCAGTAACGCAGCACGTGCGGCTTCACGCCGCAGAGTTCGCTCACCTCACCGATGGTGAAGTAGCGTTTGCCCGGGATGGCCGGCAGTTCGTCGTTATTGCTGGGTTCCAGCATACGCTTCCACGCGCGCCTTCAGTTTCTGCCCGGGACGGAACGTCACGACGCGACGCGCGCTGATCGGGATTTCCTCGCCGGTCTTCGGGTTGCGGCCGGGCCGCTGGTTCTTGCTGCGCAGGTCGAAGTTGCCGAAGCCAGACAGCTTCACCTGCTCGCCGTTCGCGAGAGCGGCGCGCAGTTCCTCGAAGAACAGGTCGACCAGTTCCCGAGCCTCCCGCTTGTTGAGGCCGAGTTGGTCGAACAGCGCTTCCGCAATTTCCGCCTTGGTCAATGCCATCTTATTTGTCTCGTATCGTGGCCTTGCACTCCCGCACCAGATCGGTTACGACCTGTGCCACGACGGCATCTGTTACATCGTCGGTAAGGGTGCGCGAAACGTCCTGTAAATTCAAGCCTATTGCCACGCTCTTTCGACCATTTTCGATGCCCGCGCCGCGGTAGATGTCGAACACGATGACGTCCCGCAACAGGTCGCCGGCGCTGCGGCGTATGCAGTCGGTCAACTCCTGCACTGCAACGGATTCGTCGACGATCATGGCCAGGTCGCGTCGCACGGCCGGAAAACGCGAGATTTCGCGGTGCTCGGGCACCAGGGCGCGCAGACCGGACTCGGTCTCGAGCTCGAACACGACGGCGGAATATGTCATGTCGAGCCTGTGCTCGAGTTCCGGATGCAGCCGGCCGATCCAGCCTACCGGCGCGCCGTCGCGAACGATTCGCGCCGTCTGGCCCGGGTGCAGCGCCGGGTGCACGCCCGGAATGAAGCGGAAACTGTCCATCGCTCCCGTCGTGCGCAACAGCGCCTCGACGTCCGCCTTGACGTCGAAGAAGTCGACTCCGTCCTTCGGGGCGCCCCATTGCTCGGGTAGCGCCGACCCTGCGGCCACGCCGGCCAGCACCGGGATCTCGCGGAACGTGCCGTCGAGCGTACGGAACGTGCGACCGGACTCGAACAGCCGCACGCGCGACTGCTGCCGTCGCTGGTTGGCCTGCAGCGCCGCAACCAGTCCCGGCCACAACGAGAGACGCATCGCGGCGAGATCGGCGGAGATCGGGTTGGTGAGCGTGAGCGCACGCTCGTCCGGGCAGAAGGCTTGCTGCAGGCCCGGTTCGACGAAGCTGTACGTGATCGCCTCGAAATAGCCGCGTTGCACGAGCACATCGGCCGCGGCATCGACGGCCACGCGAGTCTCGGTGAGCGCCGGCATCGCCTGCCGCGCCGGCTGGATGGCTTCCGGAATCCGGTCGAATCCGTGGATGCGCGCGACTTCCTCGATCAGGTCTTCCTCGATCGCGACGTCGAAGCGCCACGAGGGCGGAACGACCTCCCACGCGGCCGGGCCCGCCGTCACCCGCATGCCGAGGCCGATGAGGATCGACTGCATCTGCGCATCGGAAATGTCCGCGCCGATCACCATCCGTGCGCGTTCCGGCCTCAGGCGGACCGGCTTGCGCGCCGGAAGTTCGTCGCGAAGTTCCGTCAGCTGCGCCGGGCCGGGCTCGCCGCCGGCACAGTCGCACAGCAGGCGTGTCGCGCGCTCGAGCGCACGCTCCTGCAGCGTGGGGTCCACGCCACGTTCGAATCTTTGCGACGCATCCGTCACGAGCCCGAATCGGCGTCCCCGTCCGGCGATCGCCTCCGGTTGGAAGTACGCCACCTCGAGCAGCACGTCCGTCGTGTCGTCGCCGATGCCGGAGTGCTCGCCGCCCATCACGCCCGCCATGCCGATGGGCTTGCTGCGGTCGGCGATGACGAGAATCGACTCGTCGAGCGTGACGTCGCGGCCGTCGAGCAGCTTGAGCGGTTCACCGGCCTGCGCGCGGCGGACGACGATCGCCCGGTCGATCTCGCGCAGGTCGTACGCGTGCATCGGCTGGCCGAGCTCGAGCATCACGTAGTTGGTGACGTCGACGGCCGCACTGATCGGTCGCAGGCCCGCGCGACGCAGGCGCTCCTGGATCCAGCCCGGCGACTTCGCGCCAGGCGTGAGGCCGCGAATGACGCGCGACGCAAAACGCGGGCAGCCCGCGCCTGGCGTCAGTTCCACCGGCCAGACCGCGGCGCCCGCAGCGGGCACCGGCTCGACCTTCGGTTCGACGAGCGGCGTCCCGGTGATGGCCGCGACTTCGCGCGCCACGCCCCGGACGCTCATGCAGTCGCCGCGATTCGGCGTCAGGTTGATCTCGAGCAGCGTGTCGTCGAGGTGCAGAGCCTCGACCAGGTCCGCACCCGTCCTGAGTTCCGCCGGCAATTCGAGCAGGCCGGTCGCATCCTCCGCGAGGCCGAGTTCGCGCGCCGAACACAGCATGCCGAACGACTCGACGCCGCGCAGCTTCGCCTTCCTGATCTCGAGCCCGCCCGGCAGTCTCGCGCCGATCGTGGCGAGCGGCGCCTTCAGGCCGGCGCGCGCGTTGGGAGCGCCGCAGACGATCTGCACGATTTCCGTGCCGGTATTCACCTTGCAGACGCTCAGGGTGTCCGCGTTCGGGTGCTTCTCGCGCTCGAGGATCTCGCCAACGACGATGCCGGGCAGCGGTGGCGCGGCGGCTTCGACGCCCTCGACCTCGAGTCCCGCCATGGTCAGGCGCGCGGCCAGTTCCTTCGGCTCGGGAACCGAAGCCAGCCAGTCCTTCAACCATGCCACGCTGATGCGCATCGCGAGTCTCTCAGCCGAACTGCCGCAGGAAGCGCAGGTCGTTCTCGAAGTACAGGCGGATGTCGTTCACGTTGTAACGCAGCATCGTCATGCGATCGATGCCCATGCCGAACGCGTAACCGGTGTAGCGCTCGGGGTCGATGCCGACATTGCGCAGCACGTTCGGGTGGACCATGCCGCAGCCCCCGATCTCGAGCCAGCCGGTGTTCTTGCACACGCGGCAACCCTTGCCGCCGCAGAACACGCACTCGATGTCGACCTCGGCCGAAGGCTCGGTGAACGGGAAGTACGACGGACGGAAGCGGATGCCGAGATGCCGCTCGAAGAAGCGCTCGACGAACTCGTGCAGCATCGACTTGAGGTGCGCCAGGCTGACGCCCTCGTCCACCACCAGGCCTTCCACCTGGTGGAACATCGGCGTGTGGGTCATGTCGGAATCGTTGCGGTACACGCGACCCGGCATGATCATCCTGAGCGGCGGCTTTTCGCGCAGCATCGCGCGGATCTGCACCGGCGAGGTGTGCGTGCGCAGCAGCCGCCCGTCGGGGAAGTAGAACGTGTCGTGCATCGCCCGCGCCGGATGGTTGGCGGGGATGTTGAGCGCCTCGAAGTTGTGCCAGTCGTCCTCGACTTCCGGCCCCTCCTCGACCGAGAAGCCGGCGTTGCGGAACAGCGCCTCGATACGGCGGCGCATGCGGCTCACCGGGTGCAGGCCGCCCGGCTGCTGGCCTCGACCCGGCTGCGTGACGTCGATGCGTCCGGCATCGAGCCGACGCTCCAGGTCCGCACGCTCGAGTTCGGACCGGCGCGACTCGATGACTGCGGCGATCCGGTCGCGCACCGCGTTGATGCGCGCGCCGGCCTCGCGACGCGCGTCGGGGCTCAGCGCGCCGAGCGACTTGAGCTGCGCGGTGATCGCGCCCTTCTTGCCGAACAGTTCGACCTTGAGCGCTTCCAGTTCCGTGAGATCGGCGCAGCGCGACGCCCGCGCTTGCGCCGCGTCGGCGATCTGCTCGAGGTCAGTTTGGGTGGCTTCACTCATCGCCGTCTGGTCCATGCTGCCGGGACAAAAGAGGCCGGGGCGCTTGCGCGTCCCGGCCTCGTCCTTGCGTCCGCGACGCGGCCTCCCGAGGAGACCGCGACATCAGCGATCGTCAGGGCGTCTCGAGACTCGCCTTGGCCTTGGCCGCGATGGCGCCGAACGCCTCGAGGTCGTGCACCGCGAGGTCCGCGAGGGTCTTGCGGTCGATCTCGAGGCCGGCCGCCTTCAGGCCCGCCATCAGGCGGCTGTAGGACAGGTCGAACCCGCGGGCCGCCGCGTTGATGCGCGTGATCCACAGCGCGCGGAAGTCGCGCTTCTTGGCCTTGCGGTCACGGTAGGCGTACTGGCCCGCCTTGATGACGGCCTGCTTCGCGGTGCGGAAGACCTTGCGGCGTGCGTTGTAATAACCCTTGGCCTTGCCAAGGATCTTCTTGTGTCGGCGTCCAGCGATGACGCCACGCTTAACTCGTGCCATGGGTCACCTCAGGCGTGGGGCAGCAATTGTTCGAGCCGGACCAGGTCCTGCTTGGCAACCATCGTGGTGCCGCGCAGCTGGCGCTTACGCTTGCTCGACTTCTTGGTGAGGATGTGTCGCTTCTGCGACTGGCCGCGCTTGAAACCTTTCGCCGTTTTGCGAAAACGCTTCGCCGCAGCCCGGTTGGTCTTCAACTTGGGCATAACTCTGACTCCTGTTTGTCATAGCCCGTTTCACCGTGGCTTGCGCCGCGGATCGAGGGCGAAGGAGCGGCCGAAACCGCCCTTACTTCTTTTTCGGCGACAACATCATCACCATCTGCCGGCCTTCCATCAGCGGGTGCTGTTCGACCACCGCGTGCGGCGCGAGGTCGTTCTGCAACCGGATCAGGAGCTGCCGACCGATGTCGGTGTGCGCCATTTCACGACCACGGAACCTCAGGGTTACCTTGGCCTTGTCCCCTTCCTGGAAAAAGCGAATCAGATTCCTGAGCTTGATCTGATAGTCGCCTTCATCCGTTCCGGGACGAAACTTCACTTCCTTGACCTGGATCTGCTTCTGCTTCTTCTTCGCCGCTGCGGATTTCTTGTTCTGTTCGAACTGGAATTTTCCGAAGTCGATGATTCGGCAGACCGGCGGTTCCGCCATCGGCGAAACCTCGATGAGATCGAGTTCCTGCGAAGCCGCGAGCTGCAGCGCTTCGCAGTCGGGTCATGACTCCGACCTGTTCGCCGTCTGCGCCGATGATGCGCAGCTGCGGGGCCGTGATCTCTTCGTTGCGCCGGATGCGCTTGGTCGTTGGAGCAGTGATGCGTTAATCCTCTAAAACATGACGGCCGCGGCTCGCGACTTCCTCGGCAAGCTTCGAGGCGAGGGTTTCGAGGCCCATCGACCCGAGGTCCTTGCCGTTGCGCGTGCGCACGGCCAACGAGTTTGACCCTGATTCGCGGTCGCCCGCGACCAGCAGGTACGGGACCCGCTGCAGGGTGTGTTCGCGGATTTTAAAGCCGACTTTCTCGTTTCGCAAATCCATTTCGACCCGAAGCCCCTGATTTTTCAGGAATTCGGTCGCCTTGCGCACGTAATCGGCCTGTCCGTCGGTGATATTCATCACCACGGCCTGCACCGGGCGCCAGCCAGGTCGGGAACTTGCCGGCATGGTTTTCGATCAGGATGCCGATGAAACGCTCCATGGAGCCGAGGATGGCCCGGTGCAGCATGACCGGCCGGTGGGCGGCCCCGTCCTCGCCGATGTATTCGGCGCCGAGGCGCTCCGGCAGCACGAAATCGACCTGCAGCGTGCCGCACTGCCAGTCCCGGCCGATGGCGTCCCTGAGGACGAACTCGAGCTTGGGGCCGTAAAAGGCGCCCTCACCCGGGTTCAGCGTGTATTCGAGGCCGGCGGCTTCGACCGCGGACTTCAGGGCCCCCTCGGCCTTGTCCCAGGTCGCATCGCTGCCCGCCCTCTTCGCCGGGCGGTCCGAGAACTTGACCCGCACCTCCTCGAAACCGAAGTCCTTGTAGACACTCATCAGCAGGTTGCAGAACGCGACTGTCTCGGAGTTGATCTGGTCTTCGGTGCAGAAGATGTGGGCGTCGTCCTGGGTGAACGCGCGCACCCGCATCAGGCCGTGCAGCGCGCCCGACGGCTCGTTGCGGTGACAGGCACCGAACTCGGCCATGCGCAACGGCAGGTCGCGGTACGACTTGATGCCCTGACGGTAGATCAGCACGTGGCCCGGACAGTTCATCGGCTTGACCGCGAGGATGCGATCCTCGGACTCCGCGATGAACATGTTCGGCCGGTAGTTCTCCCAGTGCCCGGACTTTTCCCAGAGCACGCGGTCGATCAGCTGCGGCGTCTTCACCTCGACGTAGCCGGCCTGCTCGAGGCGGCCGCGCATGTAGGCCTCGATGGTGCGCCAGAGGGTGTGGCCCTTCGGGTGCCAGAACACGCTGCCGACCGCTTCTTCCTGCGTGTGGAACAGGTCGAGCTCGCGGCCGAGGCGGCGATGGTCGCGCTTCTCGGCTTCCTCGAGCCGCGTGAGATAGGCCTTGAGGCTCTTCTCGTCCGGCCACGCGGTGCCGTAGATGCGCTGGAGCATCGCGTTCTTCGAGTCGCCGCGCCAATAGGCGCCCGCGACCTTCATCAGCTTGAACGCGCCGAGCTTGCCGGTGCTGGGCACGTGCGGACCGCGGCAAAGGTCGAACCAGTCGCCCTGCCCGTACAGGCTGATGTCTTCGTTCGCCGGGATGCTCGCGATGATCTCGGCCTTGTAGTGCTCGCCGAGCTTCTTGAACGTTTCGACCGCTGCGTCGCGCGACATCACGCGGCGCTCGACCTTGAGGTCGGCTTTCGCGAGCTCGTGCATCTTCGCTTCGAATTTCGCGAGGTCATCCGGCGTGAAAGGCCGGCTGAACGCGAAGTCGTAGTAGAAGCCGTCCTCGATCACGGGGCCGATGGTGACCTGCGCGTCGGGGTAGATCGCCTGCACGGCCTGCGCGAGCAGGTGCGCGGTGGAGTGACGGATGATCTCGAGGCCGTCCGCATCCTTCGCAGTGACGATGGCTACGCTGGCGTCGCGATCGATCAGGTGCGAGGTGTCGACGAGCTTGCCGTCGACGCGGCCCGCCAGCGCGGCCTTGGCAAGTCCCGGCCCGATGCTCGCGGCCACGTCCGCCACGGTGAGCGGTTGGTCGTAACTGCGTTGGCTGCCGTCAGGCAGGGTAATGACCGGCATCGGCGTTGGTCCCGTCCCAAAAGACACGATGACCCAGGTGACGGGATCGTGGTGGGCGCACGTGGGATCGAACCACGGACCCCTACCATGTCAAGGTAGTGCTCTACCGCTGAGCTATGCGCCCTTCAAAGAGCCGCGGAGTCTACAGGACAGCCGGGCATTTGCTGGCTGAGATGGGCCGGCTACAGTCTTGCAAGCGCGGCCTCTCCCGCTGCGAGAGTCCACCCTGCAGCGGAGAGGTCGGCCAGCGGCCGGGTGAGGGCCTATCCTGCCTTGGAGCCGGGGGCACCGAAGGCGGACTTGCGCAGCCTTTCGATCTCGTCGCGCAGTCGTGCAGCTTCCTCGAATTCGAGGTTGCGGGCGTGCTTGTACATCTCCGCCTCGAGCTTGCGGATCTGCTTCATGGCCTGCTCGGGCCCGAGGAAGACGCCCGGCGGCATCCAGCGCGTCGCCGCGGCGATCTGCCTGCGCATCGGCCCGCGCTCCTTCCATGACGTCGGTCACCGCCTTGACGATGGTCGTCGGCGTAATGCCGTGTTCCAGGTTGTACTCGATCTGCCTGGCCCGGCGGCGCTCCGTCTCGGCCATCGCCCGCTGCATCGAGCCGGTGATGCTGTCGGCGTAGAGGATCGCGCGACCGTTCGAGTTGCGCGCCGCGCGACCGATCGTCTGGATCAGCGAGCCTTCCGACCGCAGGAAGCCTTCCTTGTCGGCGTCCAGGATCGCGACCAGCGACACCTCGGGCATGTCGAGACCCTCGCGCAGCAGGTTGATGCCGACCAGCACGTCGAACTTGCCGAGCCGCAGGTCACGGATGATCTCGACCCGCTCGACCGTCTCGATGTCGGAGTGCAGGTAGCGCACCTTCACGCCGTGCTCGTGGAGGTACTCGGTGAGGTCCTCCGCCATGCGCTTGGTGAGCGTCGTGATCAGCACGCGCTCGTTCGCGGCCACGACGCGATGGATCTCGGACAGCACGTCGTCCACCTGCGTGCGCACCGGACGAACCTCGACGGCCGGATCGATCAGCCCCGTCGGCCGCACGACCTGCTCGACCGGCGCGCCGGAGTGCTGGGCTTCGTAGGCGCGCGGCGTCGCCGACACGAAGATCATCTGCGGCGCCAGCAACTCCCACTCGTCGAATCGCAGCGGCCGGTTGTCGAGCGCCGACGGCAGGCGGAACCCGTACTCGACCAGCGTCTCCTTGCGCGAGCGGTCGCCGTGGTACATCGCGCCGATCTGCGGAATGGTCACGTGGCTCTCGTCGATCACGAGCAGCGCGTTCTTCGGCAGGTAGTCGAACAGGCACGGCGGCGGCTCGCCCGCCTCGCGCCCCGACAGGTAGCGCGAGTAGTTCTCGATGCCCGCGCAATAGCCGACTTCCATCATCATCTCGAGGTCGAAGCGGGTGCGCTGCTCGAGGCGCTGCGCCTCGACGAGCTTGTCGAGCGCGCGCAGCTCCGCGATGCGCGAACGCAACTCGTCGCGGATCTGCTCGATCGCCCGGTCGATGCGTTCGCGCGGCGTGACGTAGTGCGACGACGGATAGATCGTGAGGCGCGGCACCTTGCGCAGCACTTCGCCCGTCAGCGGATCGAACCAGGCGAGCGCCTCGATCTCGTCGTCGAACAGCTCGATCCGCACCGCTTCGCGCTCCGACTCCGCCGGAAAGATGTCGATGACGTCGCCGCGCACGCGGTAGGTGCCCTGCGAGAGGTCCAGCTCGTTGCGCGTGTACTGCATGTCGGTGAGCCGGCGCAGCAGCTTGCGCTGGTCGAGCCGGTCGCCGCGCACCAGGTGCAGCACCATGCTCAAGTAGGCCTGCGGGTCGCCGAGGCCGTAGATCGCCGACACGGTGGCCACGATGATCGAGTCCGGCCGCTCGAGCAGCGCCTTGGTGGCGGACAGGCGCATCTGCTCGATGTGCGCGTTCACCGACGCGTCCTTCTCGATGTAGGTGTCCGAAGACGGGACGTACGCCTCCGGCTGGTAGTAGTCGTAGTAGCTGACGAAGTACTCGACCGAGTTCTGCGGGAAGAACTCCTTGAACTCGCCGTACAGCTGCGCCGCCAGCGTCTTGTTGTGCGCCATCACCAGCGTCGGGCGCTGCACGTGCTGGATGACGTTGGCGATGGTGAAGGTCTTGCCGCTGACCCGTCACGCCGAGCAGCGTCTGGTGCGCGAGGCCGTTCTCGAGGCCCTCGATCAATTTCTCGATCGCCTGCGGCTGGTCGCCCGCCGGCTGGTAATCGGCAACCAGGTGAAAGGGTCGTGGAGCGTCTGACATCGCGTGGGCGTCAATCAAGCTTGGGGGACGCTCCAGATTACCCTAAAATGCCGACACTCCCTCCCCCGTGGAATAAAGCCCGTGCCAGTGGTCCTTTCCGAGCGCCTGAAGCGCGTCAAGCCGTCACCCACCGTCGCCCTGACCGGCCGCGTCGCCGCGCTCAAGGCCGAAGGTCGCGACATCATCGGCCTCGGCGTCGGCGAGCCCGATTTCGACACGCCGGTGCACATCGCCGACGCCGGCGTCGACGCGATCCGCAACGGCTTCACGCGCTACACCGCGGTCGAGGGCATTCCCGAGCTGAAGGACGCGATCATCGCGAAGTTCCAGCGCGACAACGGCATCGTCTACAAGCGCCCGCAGATCCTGGTCTCGACGGGCGCCAAGCAGACGATCTACAACCTGATGATGGCGCTGGTCGACCCGGGCGACGAGGTGATCATCCCGGCGCCGTACTGGGTCTCGTACCCCGACATGGCGCTGCTCGCCGAGGGCGAACCGGTCATGCCCTTCGCCGGGCCCGAGCAGGGTTACAAGATCACGCCGCGGCAGCTCGAGGAGGCCATCACGCCGAAGACGCGGCTGCTGGTGATCAACAGCCCGAGCAACCCGACCGGCGCGGCGTACACGCGCCACGAGTTCGAGGCGCTCGGCGAAGTGCTGTCGAACCACTCGCACGTGATCATCGCGACCGACGACATGTACGAGCACATCTACTGGGGCAGCACGCCGTTCTGCAGCTTCCTCACCGCGTGCCCGGAACTGTACGACCGCACCGTCACGATCAACGGCGTGTCGAAGGCCTACGCGATGACCGGCTGGCGCATCGGCTATGCCGGCGGCCCCGCGGAGATCATCAACGCGATGTCGGTGATCCAGAGCCAGAGCACGTCGAACCCTTCGTCGATCGCGCAAAAGGCGGCGGCCACGGCGCTGAACGGCGACCAGGCCTGCGTCGCGGAAATGAACAAGCACTTCAAGGCGCGCCACGACTACTTCGTCGACGGCCTGAACAGGATTCCGGGCTTCAAGGTGCTGCCTTCGGCGGGCACTTTCTACGCCTGGTGCGACGTCAACGAGGCGATCCGGCTGCGGGACGTGGCCGGCGACAACCATTTCGCCGAGTTCCTGCTCGACACGGCTGGCGTGGCGGGGGTGCCGGGCTCGGGATTCGGCGCCCACGGCCACATCCGGTTCTCGTTCGCGGTGAGCATGCAGACGCTGGAACAGGCCCTGGAGCGCATCGGCAAGGCCATGCGCAGCTGATCTTCGCCTCTCCCGTATTACGGGAGAGGTCGCGCGACAGTGCGGGTGAGGGTCCGGATGCGGGTTCATCACCTCTCCCGCTTGCGGGAGAGGTGCGGAGCGCTAGTCCGGATGAGGGTTTCTTGACTAACCCACCCGCAATCCGGACAATTCCGCGCCCTCCGGTTCCGACATAGCTCAGCGGTAGAGCAGCTGACTGTTAATCAGCGGGTCCCAGGTTCGAATCCTGGTGTCGGAGCCAAGGCTGTGTGAAAACCCCGCGCTAAACGCTAACATTTCAGCGTGTTCCCGCTCCAGAGATTTCTATGAGCCGGTTCATCGATGAAGCCGACCGATCGCAGGGCACGCTGCTGCCCGAGACGATCGACGAGTACGTCGCCGAGGAGAACCCGGTCCGGGTGATCGAGGCGTTCGTCGAGGCGCTCGATCTGGCGGAACTCGGCTTCGCAGGGCGTCGAGCCGAAGGCGACGGGCCGCCCGGCCTATCACCCGGCGACGATGCTCAAGATCTACCTGTACGGGTACCTGAACCGCATCCAGTCGACGCGCCGACTCGAGCAGGAAGCCCGCCGCAACCTCGAGCTGATGTGGCTGGTCGGGCGCCTGGCGCCCGACTTCAAGACGCTCGCCGACTTCCGCGCCGGAAACACGGCGGCGATCAAGAACGTCTGTCGCGAGTTCATCGTGCTGTGCCGCCGCTGGCAGCTCTTCACCGAGTCGACGGTGGCGATCGACGGCAGCAAGTTCAAGGCGGTCAACCACCGCGACCGCAACTTCACCAGCGGCAAGATGAAGACGCGGATGGCGCTGATCGAGCAGAGCATCGCCGAGTACCTGATGCACCTCGATCGCATGGATCGCAAGGAGACGCCGCGCAACCCGCGCAAGGCGGCTCGACTGCAGGAGCGGATCGCAACGCTGAAGGACGAGATGGCGCGGCTCAAGGGGCTGAAGGCGCGGATGGAGGCCTCGCCCGACGGCCAGGTGTCGCTGACGGACCCGGATGCTCGCTCGATGGCGAGCCAGGGCAAGGGTACCGGCATCGTCGGCTACAACGTGCAGACCGCGGTCGAGACGAAGCACCACCTGATCGTGACGCACGAGGTCACCAACGTGGGCTCGGACCGGGCGCAGCTGGTGAAGATGGCCGAGGCGGCGCGCGAGGCGCTTGGCACAACGGAGCTCACGGCGATCGCCGATCGTGGCTACTACAGCAGCGAGCAGCTCAAGGCCTGCGAGGACGCGGGCATCGCGCCGGTGGTCCCGAAGCCGATCACCTCGAACAGCGTGGCCGGTGGTCGCTACGAAAAATGGGACTTCACCTACCTGCCGAAGCGCGATGCCTACCGGTGTCCGGCCGGCGAGTATGCGATCCATCGGTTCGCGAGCGAGATGAACGGCTTGATGATCCACAAGTACTGGTCGTCGGCCTGTCCGCGCTGCGCACTACGCGCGAAGTGCACCACCGACAAGTACCGCCGCTTGACGCGTTGGGAGCACGAGGCGGTGCTCGAGCGTATGCAGGCTCGGCTGGAGCATGATCCCACGCTCATGACCGTCCGCAGGCGAACGGTGGAACACACGTTCGGGACGATCAAGGCCTGGATGGGCGCCACCCACTTCTTGTGTCGGCGACTACCGAGGGTGAGCGCCGAGATGAGCTTGCACGTTCTGGCGTACAACCTGAAGCGAGTGATGAAGATCATGGGAACCGGACCCTTGATCGAGGCGCTGCGCGCCTGATCGGGCCCGGCCTTATGATCTGGTCGGAAGGAATCTGGTCCGCTGGCTGACTGGACTGTCGATGCCGCGGTGAGTTATCACACGGTCTCGGCCGATTTCCCCCCTACGCGAACGTCCGCTTTTTAGCCCAATTGCCCAGCGGCGACAACTTTGATTCAGTGACAGAACCAAAAAAGAAACCCCGGCACTTGGCCGGGGTTCGTTTTGCGAATCGCGGACTGGCGACTACTTCATCAGCGTGACGTGGCCCTTGAAGTCCTTCTTGCTCAGGCCGTCGCTGACCGTGCACGACGTCTCGACGACGTCCGACAACTCGTAGCGCTGCCCCTTCGCAACGATGACGGCGTGCGGGAAGTGCGTGCCCGTCGCGCAGGCGCCGGTTTTGCCAAGCGACGCTTTGCTGGGCGACTCGCGGATCAACACCGTGAATGTTGCGACGTCGCCGACCTTCGGCGCCGCCGCGACGGCGGCGGTCTGCCCATCGGCCGCGGTGCCGGCAACAGCCGCGGTACGCTTTCCTGACGCCATGCCCGTGCTCACGTCGCGGGGTGACTGGACCGAGGTGACCGACAGGTCCTGCATGTTGACCTTGCCGGCGCCGGCGCCACCGCCCATCGAGGCGGACGAAGCATTGCTGACGCCCCACGAAAAGGACTCGACCTCGATGGTCTGCGGGGCGGCCGCGTCCTTGCCCTCTCCCTTCACGGGGTCGAGCTGCAGAAGGTAGTCGGATGCGGCCAGCGCAGGCGCGGCCGCCATCAACAGCGACGAGACGGCAGCAAGGATGCGAAGTGTGCTCATGGAATGCCTCTCACTCGGATTGCGGGAGGCTGAGTCTCTCACCGTCCGGGCGATCGGAATCGTGACGTGGTGAGTCCTTTTGCATTCCAGGCGCGCTGCAATCACACCTGTAGCCCGAATTCGGGCTCGCCATCGGTCGGGGCCGGCTGGCCGCACCTGATGGCTGCGTACGCGAGACGTCAGTCAGGTTGCGCAGGTTCGCGCGGAACCGGACGGTGCGGGGTCATCGCCGGACCCGCGACTTTGCGATACGCAACGTCAGCACTTGCTCGATCTTGAGCAGGATCAGGACAGGCAGGGCAATCAGGAAGCGCATGCCGTTCTCCTCGGACTTGCTTCAAGCGAGCGTCACATTGCAGTGACCGGCTCGTGCGCCCCGAGTTCCCGCCGACGTGCGACCGGGCGCCAGCTTCAGCTGTGCCAGAGAAAGAGGCAAGTCGCATGCCATCGTGAGTCGCGACGGGGATGCTCAGTCGTGTCAGGGACTTGCACGCGGGCCCGCCACGACCCGCCCGCGTTACTGCACCAGAGCGGTTCGCACCGGACCGGCGCTGCCCATCGCTGGTGCAGCAGCCTCGCCAGTCCCGCACCTCACTGCAGGGCCAACTGCCCTGGCGACCAGCGATCGCTCACAGCGGCGACGCGCCGGGCCCGATCGCACTTCACTTGCAGCGCTTATACGGGGAGCCGTTTACCAGCGCCTGCTTCCGGGCGTCGAGCTTCGGGCCGCCGGGGTAGCCTTCGTCCTGGGGGGCTATCGTCAACACGCCTTTCTTGGAGTTGTAGTTGAAGGTCATCAGGATCGAGTAACCGTCCTTGAGGCGGTACGGGAAGATCCAGATGTCCGGGCCCTGGTAGTCGGGCCCGTTGTACTCGAGCGCCTGCTCAGGATTCGTCACCTTCTCCTGCTTGCCGCCTACGTCGAACGTCAATCCGCTGACATCCACCAGGATCTGCGGCTGTCGCTTGCAGTCACCGGCCGGCGCATAGCGCCCGAAAATATCCTCGAGTCCCTTCAGGTTCTGCAGCTCGACGGCATTGGCCGCGAGACTCGTGCCGAGCGCAGCCAACGACAACAACAGCATCAAGACACGTGACGTCCGACGAGTAGACATGGTGCTATCCCCCTGCGTTTGTGGCCGGCCATGCGCCAGTACTGGCGGCCGGTCGCCTAGAAGTTGATCGCCGCGCCGCCGTCCACCGCAACGCCCGCGCCCGAGACGAATTTCGCCTCGTCCGTCGCCAGGAACAGGGCCGCCGCGGCCACGTCCTCGGGATCGCCGATCCGGCCCATCGGCGCCTTCGCTTCCCAGTACTTGCGGAAATTCGGGTCGTCGAAGAACGGTTGCGACAGCGCGGTCCAGATCGAGCCGGGCTGCAGGTAGTTCACCGTGATCTTGTACTTGCCGAGATCGACCGCCATGCCCTTCGAGAGGCCGGCGACGGCGTGCTTCGTCGTGCCGTAGGCCGCGAGGTTCGGGCCGGCGGTGTTCGACATGATCGAGCCGAGGTTGATGATCCGGCCGCCGCCGCGCGCCTTGATGTGCGGCACGGCCGCCTTCGACAGCCGGAAGATCGCGGTCACGTTGATCGCGAGGATGCGCTCCCACTGCTCGTCGGTCGTGTCCTCGAACTGCGCGCCGATCGCGATGCCGGCGTTGTTGACCAGGATGTCGATCGCGCCGAATGCACTCGATCGCCGCCGCGACGATGGTCGCGGGCGCGTCCTGCGCGGTGACGTCCTGGTCCAGGCAGCGCACGTGCGCCTGGCCGTCGAAGTGCGCCTGCCAGTCGCGCCCCGGCAGGTCGACGGCCAGCACCTTCGCACCGTTCGCCGCATAGAGATCGACGATCGCGCGGCCGATGCCGCTGCCGCCGCCGGTGACGACGGCGACCTTGCCTGCAAGACGCGCGGCGTGACTCACGAATTCACCGCCTTCCTGACCGCCGCACCGGTGAGTTCGCGCAACGATTCGACCACGATGCCGAGACCCTCGTCGACGATCTCGTCGGACGCCGTGAGCGGCGCGAGGAACCGGATGACGTTGCCGTAGAGACCGCAGGAGAGCAGCACCAGTCCCTTGCCGGCCGCGTGCTTCACGAGCGCCTTCGTCAGGTCGGCATCCGGGGCGTGCGCATCGCCGTTCTTCACCAGCTCGATCGCCACCATGGCGCCGAGGCCGCGCACTTCGCCGATCGCCGGAATCGTCGCCTGCGCACGCGCGCAGCGCGCGCGACCATCATGCCGCCGATGTGCTCCGCGCGCCTGCAGAGCTGTTCCTGCTCGATCGACCTCGAGCACCGCGAGCGCCGCGGCGCATGCGATCGGCGACCCGGCGTAGGTGCCGCCGAGACCGCCCGGGCCCGGAGCGTCCATGATCTGCGCCTTGCCGACCACCGCGGCGAGCGGGAAGCCGCCGGCGAGGCTCTTCGCCATCGTCATCAGGTCCGGCTCGACGCCGGCGTGCTCGATCGCGAACATGCGGCCCGTGCGCGCGAAGCCGGTCTGGATCTCGTCGACGACGAGCACGATGCCGTGCTGGTCGCAGAGCTTGCGCAGCGCCTGCAGGAACTCCGGCGGCGCGATGTAGAAGCCGCCCTCGCCCATCACCGGCTCGATGATGATCGCGGCGACGCGCGACGGCTCGATGTCGTACTTGAACAGGTGCTCGAGCGCGTCGAGGCTCTGCTGCACGCTGACGCCGTGATACGCGATCGGGAACGGCGCGTGGTAGACCTCCGGCGGGAACGGCCCGAAGCCCGCCTTGTACGGCGCCACCTTGCCGGTCAGCGCCATCGCCATGAACGTGCGGCCGTGGAAGCCGCCGCCGAAAGCGATCACGCCGGAGCGCCCCGTGTGTGCGCGGGCGATCTTGATGCAGTTCTCGACCGCTTCGGCGCCGGTCGTCACGAAGATCGCCTTCTTCGGCGTCGGCCCGGGCGCAAGCGCGTTGAGCTTCTCCGCCAGCTCGACCGCCGACTCGTACGGCGTGATCATCAGGCAGGTGTGGCTGAACGCGTCGAGCTGCTTCGCGACCGCGGCCTGCACCTTCGGATGCAGGTGGCCGGTGTTCAGCACGGCGATGCCGCTGCCGAAGTCGATGTAGCGCTTGCCTTCGACGTCCCACATCTCGGCGTTGCGCGCCCGCTCGATGTAGACCGGCAGCTGGTTGCCGAGTCCGCGCGCGAAGGCCGCGTCGCGACGGCTCTGCAGATCCTGGTTCCTGGACATGTCGATGCTCCGTGGAGTTGGCGTGTTTCAGCGGCGCAGCCGCTCGGCCACGAGCTGCGCGAGGTAACGCGGCGAACTGCTCGCCGAGGTTTTCGTGTTTCAGCCCGAACTCGACGGTGGCCTCGAGGTAGCCGAGCTTCGAGCCGCAGTCGAAGCGCTTGCCTTCGAAGGCGTAGGCGTAGACCGCTTCGTCCGCCAGCAGCGCGGCGATGCCGTCCGTCAGCTGGATCTCGCCGCCCGCGCCGCGCCCGATCGTCTCGAGCTTGGCGTAGACCGCGGGCGTGAGGATGTAGCGGCCGACGACTGCGAGGTTCGACGGCGCGTCGCTCGGCTTCGGCTTCTCGACGATGCGCTGCACCTTCGACAGCCGCTCGGTGATCTGCTCGACGGCGACGATGCCGTACTTGTCGGTCTCGTCGGCTGCCACGTGCTCCACGCCGAGCACGCTCGCACTGCCGCTCGTCGAAGACCCGCGCCATCTGCTTGAGGCACGGCACCTCGGCGTCGATCAGGTCGTCGGCGAGATGGACGAAGAACGGCTCGTCGCCGACGACCGGGCGCGAGCACAGCACCGCGTGGCCGAGGCCGAGCGGCGCGGGCTGGCGGATGTAGATGCAGCTCGCGTACGACGGCACGATGCCGCGCACGGCCTCGAGCAGGTCCTGCTTGCCCTGCTGCGCGAGCTCCTGCTCGAGCTCGTGGTCCGTGTCGAAGTGATCCTCGATGGCGCGCTTGGCGTAGCCGGTGATGAACACCAGCTTCTCGGCGCCGGCCGCAAGCGCCTCCTCGGCCGCGTACTGGATCAGCGGCTTGTCGACGATCGGCAGCATTTCCTTCGGGACTGGCCTTGGTGGCCGGCAGGAAGCGCGTGCCGCGCCCGGCCACCGGAAAGACCGCCGTCCTGATCTTCGTCATGATGGACCCTTGCTGCCCGGGACGGGCACGCAAGGATCATACTGGATGGGCTGCCCCGCGCTCCACGCGCGGACGAGGGAATGAAGCCTCGGCCGTCGGCCAAGGCCGCATCCCTCACCCGGACTGCGTCCGACCTCTCCCGCAAGCGGGAGAGGTGAAAGGCCCTCACCGGACTGCGTCGACCTCTCCCGCGAACGGGAGAGGTGAGAGGCCCTCACCCGACCTGTCGTCGACCTCTCCCGCAACGGGAGAGGTGAAGAACTCAGTCCTTCTTGGCGGGCTTCTTGGCGGGCTGGTTTGCGCCCGCGGCCGTCGCCGCCTTGTCGAGGCGGATGTTGCCGCGGTTCTGGTCGAGCACCTTCTGGCCGATGCCTTCGACCTTGAGCAGGTCTTCCGGCGCGCGGAACGGACCGTTCTTCTGGCGATACTCGACGATGGCCTGCGCCTTGGCCTTGCCGATGCCGTCGAGTTCCTTGGCGATCGTCGCGACGTCGGCCGTGTTGACGTTGACCGGCCCGGCCAGCGCCGCGATCGGCATCAGGCTGGCGACGAGCCCCTGCACGAGCGCCCGTGTTTCCCTGTAGTTCATGTCATGACTCCTTGTCTTTGGCGTGCCGCGCGCCCGATGCGACGGCGGTCACGACGCGACCTTAGCGCCGGCGCAGGCGCCCGGCGTCGCCGCGTTTCTCGCGGGTTCGCGCAGATTCGGTGGTCAGGCGCCTGGCGAGCGCGGCCGCGCGGCGCGCGGCAGGAATTCGAGCGCCGCGATCGCGCGCAGCGTGTCCCACGAATGGCAGCCCGGGCAGTGCCAGAGGAATTGCGAGCTGTCGATGCCGCAGACGCTGCAGCGATACCGGGCATGGCGCTGCACGACTTTGCGCAGCGCGGCCGGCGATCGCGCGCACCCGTTCGACCGGCACCGCGGCCGTGCCTTCCGGCAGGAACGCCGACGCCAGGTCGCGCAGGTCGCTGTCGCTCGTCAGCATGTCGCGGACGCACTCGAGGATCAGCGGATCGTCGTAATACCCGCTGACGATGGCGGCGTAGGCGATTTCCGCCTTGCTGCCGCCCCCCTGCCCGATCAGCTCTTCGATGACCGCGTCGAACGCCAGGTCGTCGCCCGCGCGGCGTGCCGCCTCGGCCAGCTTCGGCAGCACGACGGCGAGCAGGTGGAAATCCCGCCGCACGACTCGACGGTAGCGGTCGATCGCCAGCTGCGGGTCGCCCTTCGATCAACGCCAGGTCGCCGCGCAGGATCGCACTGCGGCTGAAGTCGGGTTGCTCGGCCTCGGCCTGGTCGAGGAACTTGTGCGCAGCCGCGTAGTCGCGCTCGAGCAACGCCTCCTCGGCCATCTCGCAGTAATAGTGGGCGATGGCGCCGGGCTGCTCCGACGCACCGGAGTCGCTCAGTCGGTGATGCGCGGCCGCCGCCTGCTTCCAGTCGTGCTGGATTTCGTAGATGCGCACGAGGTGCGACAGCGCGACACCCGGCTCCCTGCCGTTGTCCGCCATCTCGTGGAAGATCTCCTCGGCGCGATCGAACAGGCCGGCGCGGAAGTAGTCCTTCGCGAGCTCGGCGCGCGCGGTGTCGCGATGGCGCTGGTCGAGGCCGGTGCGCTCGACGATGTGCTGGTGCACCTTGATCGCGCGCTCGACTTCGCCGCGGCGGCGATAGAGGCTGCCGAGCGCGAAGTGCGTGTCGACCGTGCTGTCGTCCAGTTCTGCGAGACCGAGGAAGACTTCGAGCGCGCGATCGGACTGGTCGTCGAGCAGGTAGCGCACGCCCTCGAGATAACTCTCGCGGCGCTTGACTCGGCGGCGGCGGCGCCACGCGGCGCGTCCCGCCGTCAGCGCCCAGCCGAGCGCGAGCGTGCCGACCAGCGTCAGCCAGAAGCCCGAGCCCAGATCACTCAGCATGAGCTTGCGACGCGTCGGCCGGGGCGCCCGGCGCAGGCCGCCGGGTTTCTGCCAGCCGCAGCGCGTTGCGCAGGCGACCGCGTTCGGCCAGCAGGCGCGCGATCCAGTTCGAGCGCCACCACGCGCCGGCCAGCAGCCCGGCCGCGAAGGTGATGATCAGCGCGAGGCCGGACGAGACTTCGAAGCGCAGGAACGCCACGTCCACCTCGAAGCGCTGCTGGTTGAGCGAGGCGAACAGGACGGCGGCGAGGAAGAGAAACGCGACGGCCGAACCGAGCGCTACGCGACGCAGCATCGGCAAAGCTCCGCAGTGAAGTCGTGACGTGAGTCTAGCACCGGCCCGGACGGGCACGGCTCAGTCGAGGGCGGCGGCGAGCCCCGGCGACGACTCGTCGTCCGGCTCGTTGACTCGCTCGCGCAGGTCCTTGCCCGGCTTGAAGTGCGGCACGTACTTGCCGGCGAGCGCCACGGTCTCGCCCGTCTTCGGATTGCGGCCCTGCCGCGGCGGGCGGAAGTGCAGGCTGAAGCTGCCGAAGCCGCGGATCTCGATGCGCTGCCCCTGGGCGAGCGCGTCGCTCATGATCTCGAGGATCTGCTTGACGGCGAGTTCGACGTCCTTGGCGGGCAGGTGGCTCTGCTTCGCGGCAATGAGCTCGATGAGCTCAGACTTCGTCATGCTGCGCTCGCCGTCCACGTTAGAAACTCCCCGGCAATCCTGTGCTTCGTTTCTATTCTTGCGCGAAGCCCGCGGCGGAGTGAACCGCCGCGGGCCTGCGTGATCAGCCGTCCTGACCGGAGATCTGCTCCTTGAGCAGGTCGCCGAGGCTGGTGCCGGTGGTCGAGTCGGAGCGATAGTTCTGCATCGCTTCCTGCTCTTCCGCCATGTCCTTGGCCTTGATCGACAGCGCGATGGTGCGGACCTTGCGGTCGACGGCCGTGAACTTGGCCTCGACTTCGTCGCCGACCTTCAGGAACGCGCGCGCGTCCTCGACACGGTCGCGCGACAGCTCGGAGGCGCGCAGGTAGCCGTCGATGCCGCCGCCGAGGTCGACGATGGCGCCCTTGGCGTCCACTTCGCGCACGAGACCGCGGACGACGCTGCCCTTCGGGTGCTCGGCGATCCACGACGAGAACGGATCCTTCGCCAGCTGCTTGACGCTGAGCGAGATGCGCTCGCGCTCCGGGTCGATCGCGACGACGACCGCCTCGACCGTCTGGCCCTTCTGGTACTGGCGCACGGCTTCTTCGCCGGCGACGTCCCAGGAGAGGTCGGACAGGTGCACGAGGCCGTCGATGCCGCCCGGCAGGCCGATGAACAGGCCGAAGTCGGTGATCGACCGGATCTGCCCGTTGACCTTGTCGCCGCGGTTGTAGTTGTCGGCGAACTCGCGCCACGGATTCGGCTTGCACTGCTTGATGCCGAGCGAGATGCGGCGGCGCTCCTCGTCGATGTCGAGCACCATGACCTCGACTTCGTCGCCGATGTGCACGACCTTGGACGGATTGACGTTCTTGTTCGTCCAGTCCATTTCGGACACGTGCACCAGGCCTTCGACGCCCTCTTCGATCTCCACGAAGCAGCCGTAGTCGGCGATGTTCGTGACCTTGCCGAACAGCCGCGTGCCCGCCGGGTAGCGCCGCGCGATGTTCTGCCACGGATCGGCGCCGAGCTGCTTGAGGCCGAGGCTGACGCGCTGACGCTCGCGGTCGAACTTCAGGATGCGCACTTCGATCTCGTCGCCGACGTTGACGACTTCGGACGGATGCTTGACGCGCTTCCACGCCATGTCGGTGATGTGCAGCAGGCCGTCGATGCCGCCGAGGTCGACGAACGCGCCGTAGTCGGTGAGGTTCTTGACCACGCCCTTGACGACCGCGCCTTCCTGCAGCTTGTCGAGCAGTTCGCTGCGCTCGGCGCTGTATTCCTGCTCGACGACCGCGCGGCGCGACACGACGACGTTGTTGCGCTTCTGGTCGAGCTTGATGACCTTGAACTCGAGCGTCTTGCCTTCGAGGTAGCTCGGGTCGCGCACCGGGCGCACGTCGACGAGCGAGCCCGGCAGGAACGCGCGCACGAAATCGATCTCGACGGTGAAGCCGCCCTTGACGCGGCCGTTGATGAGGCCGGTGACGACCTCGCTCTTCTCGAACGCGGTCTCGAGGCGCTCCCAGGTGCGGGCGCGCTTGGCCTTCTCGCGCGACAGGCGCGTTTCACCGGAACCGTCTTCGACGCTGTCGAGGGCGACCTCGACGTCGTCGCCGACGTTGACCTCGATCTCGCCGCGCTCGTTCTTGAACTGGGCGGTGGGGATCACGGCCTCGGACTTGAGGCCGGCACTCACGACGACGACGTCGGGACCGACTTCGATCACGCGTCCGGTGAGGATCTGACCCGGGCGAATGCGCTGACTCGCCAGGCTCTCTTCGAACAGTTGGGCAAAACTCTCAGTCATGGTGGGTAACCGTATTCCTTCGAACTCTCTGGCCTTGCGCGCATCCCGCCCGCAAAGGGTTGATGATGAGTCGCCGCGGCTTCCTGCCTGGCGTCTGCTGCAACACAGCCGCGTGGCGCGCTTGTACGGCCACCCGACCACCGAAATAGTCGCTTAGACCCGGCTGACGACGAGTTCGAGGACCCTGTCCACGACCTGACCGACCGAAAGCCCCGTCGAGTCGATGACGACTGCGTCCTCCGCCGGGCGCAGGGGCGCCACAGGGCGGCTGGAATCGCGTCGATCCCGCTCGATAATCTCCTGCGAAAGGTCGGCGAGATTAACAGTAAGTCCCTTTTCCTTCAACTGCTTATAGCGCCTCAGCGCGCGCTCTTCGGCGCTTGCCGTGAGGAAGACCTTGACCCGGGCGCCCGGGAAAACCACGGTCCCCATGTCCCGGCCGTCCGCCACCAGGCCCGGCGGGACGGCAAACGCGTGCTGGCGTTCCATCAGGGCGCTGCGGACGGCCGGCATGGCGGCGACCCGGGAGGCTTCCGCGCCCGTGGACTCGGTCCGAAGCCGGCCGGTGACGTCGACCGCCGTCGAGCAGGATCCGTTCGGCCCCCGCCGCGTCCACCTCGAACCGCACGTCGAGCGCCCTGGCCACGGCAGCGTGGCCGGGCTCGTCGTCCGCCGACAGGCCTCGATGCCAGGCCCGCCAAGGCCACCAGCCGATAGAGCGCGCCGCTGTCGAGCAGGTGCCAGCCGAGCCGGGTGGCCACCATCCGGGCGATGGTGCCCTTGCCGGAGCCGCTCGGACCGTCGATCGCGATGACAGGACGTCCATGGGTCGGTGCCGGGCGCCTTCAGGCGCGCTCCTCGATGCCGAGCCCGACCGAGTTCGCGAGCGCGGCGAAGCCGGGGAACGACGTGGCGACGTTGGCCACGTCCAGGATCTCGATCGGCGCTTCGGCCCGGAGGCTCGCGACCGCGAACGACATGGCGACCCGGTGATCGCCGCGGCTGTCGATGGTGCCGCCGCCGATCCGACCGCCCTCGATGCGCAGGCCGTCGGCGAGCACTTCGTTGCGCACCCCGAGCGCTCCGAGCCCGCGCGCCATCGCCGCGATCCGGTCGCTCTCCTTGACCCGCAGTTCCTCGGCGCCGGTGACCAGCGTCTCGCCCGTCGGCGCAGGCCGCCGCGACGAAGAACGCCGGGAACTCGTCGATGGCGAGCGGCACGAGCCGCTCCGGGACACGCACCCCCTGCAGAGTGGACGGCCGCACCTCGATGTCGGCGACCGGTTCCGCGCCACAGGTGCGGTGGTTGATCAGGCGCAGGTCCGCACCCATCAACGCCAGCATCTCGAGGATGCCGGTCCGCGTCGGGTTGACGCCGACACCGTGGATCGTGAACGGCTCCGCGCGCGCCGATGCAGGCGGCGACGATGAAGAACGCCGCCGACGAGATGTCGCCCGGCACACGGATGCTCGTCGCCTGCAGCTCCCGCGGCGGCCGAACCGTCGCGATCCCGCCGCGGGCGCTCACTTCGCACCCGAAGCTCTGCAGCATGCGCTCGGTGTGGTCGCGCGTGACGGCGGGTTCCTCGACCGTCGTCTCGCCCTCGGCGTAGAGCCCGGCGAGCAGCACGGCGGACTTCACCTGCGCGCTCGCGACCGGCATCGCGTAACGGATGCCGTGCAGCTTCGAACCGCCGGCGATGCGGACCGGCGGCTTGCCGTCGAGCGTCTCGATCCGCGCCCCCATCTCCCGCAACGGCTTCGCGACCCGTTCCATCGGACGCCGCATCAGCGACTCGTCGCCGACCAGCTCGCGAATCGAACGGCTGCGCCGACAGCAGTCCCATGAACAGCCGCATCGCCGTGCCGGCGTTGCCCATGTCGAGGTCGCTCGCGGGGCGCCTCAGCCCTCGCAGTCCGGCCCCGCGCACGACGACGGTGCCCGGCGCGGGACGCTCGACGTCGACGCCGAGCTCGCGCACCGCCCGCATGCGTCGCGAGACAGTCCTCGCCCTCGAGAAAGCCATCGATGCGGGTCGTGCCGGACGGCGATCGCGCCGAACATCACTGCACGATGCGAGATGGACTTGTCGCCCGGAATCGTCACCTCGCCCGCGATCCGGTCGACGGGCGCGGCTCGGTACGAACGCGCATGGTCAGAGGATCGCCTTCGGGATACGAGCCGAGCGACCTTGCACAACGTCGCCTTCTCCTTGAGCGCGGCGAGCGCCGGCGGCGAGCGGCTCCTGCTCGGCGTGGCCGTCGAGGTCGACGAAGAACACGTAGTCCCACTTGCGGCGGCGCGACGGTCGCGACTCGATGCGCGTCATGCTGATGCCGTGCCTTCGCGAACGGCTCGAGCAGCCGGAACAGCGCGCCCGGCGCGTCGGTGTGCGACGCCGAGATCATCAGCGTCGTCTTGTCGTCGCCGCTCGGCGCCGCCGACTTGCGGCCGATCACCAGGAAGCGCGTGGTGTTGTCCGGCCGGTCCTCGATCTGCGGCACCAGCAGGTTGAGGCCGTAGACCTCGGCGGCCGCCGCGCCGGCGATCGCGGCCGTGCCGTCCTCGTCGCGCGCGCGACGCGCGCCTTCGGCGTTGCTGCCGACGGGCACGCGCTCGACCGTCGGCAGGTTCTCCTGCAGCCAGCCGCGGCACTGCGCGAGCGACTGCGGATGCGCGCAGACGCGCTTGACGTGGCGAGCGACTTCATCGCGCCCATCAGGTTCTGGTGGATCCGCAGTTCGACTTCGCCGCAGATCTTCAGCGGCGAGGTCAGGAACATGTCGAGCGTGTTGTTGACCGTGCCCTCGGTCGAGTTCTCGATCGGCACCACGCCGAAATCGGCCGCGCCGGACTCGACTTCGTGGAACACCTCGTCGATCGGAGTCAGCGGCAGCGCCCGCACCGAGTGGCCGAAGTGCTTCAGCACCGCCTGCTGCGTGAACGTGCCCTCGGGGCCGAGGAAGCCGACCTTCAGCGGCTCCTGCTGCGCGAGGCACGCCGACATGATCTCGCGGAACAGCCGCACGATCTCCTCGTCGCGCAGCGGGCCCCTTGCGTTGCGCTCCAGCGCGCTGCGCAGCACCTGCGCCTCGCGCTCCGGCCGGTAGAAGTCGACCGTGTGCCCGGCGGCGTGCTTCGAGATGCCGACCTGCTGCGCGAGCTGCGCGCGCTCGTTGATGCAGCGCGTGCAATGCGGCGTCGACCTGGTCGATGCGTTCGCGGATGTGCTCGAGCGCCGGCTTCGTCGGCGTGCCGGCTTCTGCGGCGCGCCGTCGCGGCCGCTTCTTGCCGGCGTTGCTTCCTGCCGGCTTCCTTGGCCGCCACGGCTCGTCACGACTCAGACGCGCGCCGCGAGCACGCCGTGGATGGCGCGGATCTGCGCCAGCACGGCCGGCTCGATGGGCGCCGTCGAGGTCGATCAGCGTGTAGGCGAGCTCGCCGCGCGACTTGTTCAGCAGGTCCGCGATGTTGAGCTTCGCGGCCGCCAGACAGGTCGAGATCTGGCCGACCATGTTCGGCACGTTCTCGTTGGCGATGGCGATGCGGTTGCCGCCGCGTGCGCGGCAGGACCGCCTCCGGGAAAGTTCACCGAGTTGCGGACGTTGCCGTTCTCGAGGAAGTCGCGCAGCGTGTCCGCCACCATGATCGCGCAGTTCTCCTCGGCCTCGTCGGTCGAGGCGCCGAGGTGCGGCAGCGCGACGACCTGCGGGTGGTCCTTCGACGCGCGTTGGTCGGGAAGTCGCAGACGTAGGCGTGACAGCTGGCCGCTGTCGAGCGCGGCGAGCACGGCCGCCTCGTCGACGATCCGTGCGCGCGAGAAGTTCAGGATCACGCCGCCGCGCGGCATCAGCCGGAGGCGCGCCTCGTTGACGAGGCTGCCGCGTCGCGTCGTTGAGCGGCACGTGCACGGTGACGATGTCGGAGCGCGCGAACAGGTCGTCGAGGACTGAGCGCCTGCTCGACGCCCGACGACAGCTGCCAGGCGCGCTGCACGGTGATCTGCGGATCGTAGCCGAGCACCTTCATGCCGAGGCCGCAGCGCGGCGTTGGCGACTTCGACGCCGATGGCGCCGAGGCCGACGACGCCGAGCGTGCGGCCCGGGCAGCTCGAAGCCGACGAACTTCTTCTTGCCCTTCTCGACCGCCTCGTCGATGGCGTGGTCGTCGCCCTGAGGCCGCGCACGAAGGCCCAGGCCTGGCAGATGTTGCGCGCGGCGAGGAACAGGCCGGCGAGCACCAGTTCCTTCACCGCGTTGGCGTTGGCGCCCGGCGCGTTGAACACCGGGATGCCGCGCTTGGCTCAGCTTCGGCGACCGGGATGTTGTTGGTGCCGGCGCCGGCGCGGCCGACGGCCAGCACGCTCTGCGGGATCTCCATGCTCGTGCATGTCGGCCGAGCGCACCAGGATCGCGTCCGGGTGGCCGATCTCGGAGGCGACCTCGTAGCGATCGCGCGGCAGCCGCTCGAGGCCCGCGCACGCGAGATGTTGTTCAGCGTCAGGATCTTGAACGGGCCATGGCCATCAGCCGTTCCTGCGCTGGAACTCCTCCATGAAGTGCGACCAGCGCCTCGACGCCGGCCTCGCGGCATCGCGTTGTAGATGCTCGCGCGCATGCCGCCGACCGAGCGGTGGCCCTTCGAGGTTCACGAGGCCCGCGGCCTTCGCGCTCCGTCGAGGAAGGGCTTGTCGAGCTCGGCGCTCGGCAGCGTGAACGGCACGTTCATCCACGAGCGGGACGTCTTCTCGACCGGGTTCTTGTAGAAGCCCGATCCGTCGATCGCGCCGTAGAGCTTCTCGGCCTTGGCGCGATTGACGCTCGTCCATCGCGGCCGAGCCCGCCCTGCCGCTTGAGCCACTGGAAGACCAGGCCGGCGAGGTACCAGCGAATAGGTCGGCGGCGTGTTGAGCATCGAGCCGTCCGCCGCCATCGCCTTGTAGTCGAACACCGTCGGGCGTGCCCGGCGCGCGCTGGCCGAGCAGGTCGTCGCGCACGATGACGACGGCGAGCCCCGCCGGGCCGATGTTCTTCTGCGCGCCGGCATAGATGACGCCGAAGCGGCGACACGTCGATCGGCCGCGACAGGATCGTCGACGACATGTCCGCGACCAGCGGCACGTCGCCGACGTCTGCGGGACGTACGGGAACTCGACGCCGCCGATGGTCTCGTTCGGCGTGTAGTGCACGTAGGCCGCGCCCGGCGGTGAGCTTCCAGCTCGCGACTGGGCCGGCGCGTCGTGTAAGTTGCGCGCCTCGCGTCGGCCGCGACGTTGACCTTGCAGTAGCGCTTCGCCTCGCCGATCGCCTTCTTCGACCAGGCGCCGGTGTTGACGTAGTCCGCGATCGAACTCCGCGGTCGCGAGGTTCATGCGGGACCGCCGCGAACTGCGCCGTGGCGCCGCCCTGCAGGAACAGCACCTTGTAGTTCGCCGGGACGGCGAGCAGCTCGCGCAGGTCGGCCTCGGCCTGCTGCGGCGATCGCCGATGAACGCCTTGCCGCGATGGCTCATCTCCATCACGGACATGCCGCTGCCCGTGCCAGTCGAGCATCTCGTCGCTGGGCCTGCTCGAGGACTTCCTGCGGCAGCATGCCGCCGGGCCGGCGCTGAAGTTAAATACGCGGGTCATGGACTGCAAGTCTCCGCTAGTGGAGCGTTGTTGCATTGTCAGTCGGAGTGTAGCAGGCAGCGGCCGCGATTGCGGGCTCTCGCCCGACTCGAATCGTACTCGTGCCGCCCGGTGGGGCGCCGGGTCAATGCGTAACCGCGGCCGTCGCCTGCCGCTTCATCGGCCGGAGCATCCGGCCGCGATGCTCGAGGCTCCTCGGCCGCGGCTCGTCGTCGTCGCCGCTTCCGGGCTCGACGCGCTCGACGCCGATCAGGCGCTCGCCTTCGTCCGAGGCGGATCAGGCTTGACGCCCTGGGTGTTGCGCCCGACCACCGAGATCTCGCTCGCACGCGGTGCGCACCAGGGTGCCGCCTTCGAAGTGATCAGCATGATCTCGTCGTCGGGCGCACCTGAGCGGCCGCGACCAGCTGCGCCGTTGCGCTCGGAGGTCTGCATGGCGATGACGCCCTGGCCGCCGCGCCCTTGGACCGGGAACTCCTCGACCGGGGTCAGCTTGCCGATAGCCGTTCTCGGTGACGCGTCAGCACCAGTCCCTGGGCTCGGGACCGATCAGCGAGATGACCTCGCTGGCCCTCCGGCCAGCCAGATGCCGCGCACGCCCGGCGCATCGCGGCCCATGGCGCGCACGTCGTCCTCGGTGAAGCGCATCGCCTTGCCCGCGGAGGTGCAGAGCATGACGTCGCTGGTTGCCGTCGGTGAGCGCCACGCCGACCAGCTCGTCGCCCTCCTCGCAGGTCGATGGCGATGATGCCCGCGGCGCGCGGGCGCGAGAACTGCGGTCAGCGGCGTCTTCTTGACCGTGCCCGTCGGCGGTCGCCATGAAGACGAAGTGGCCCTCCTCGAACTCGCGGACCGGCAGCACCGCGTTGATGCGCTCGCCCTCCTCCAGCGGCAGCAGGTTGACGATGGGCTTGCCGCGCGCGCCGCGGCCCGCCTGCGGCAGCTCGTAGACCTTGAGCCAGTAGACCTGGCCGCGGCTGGAGAAGCACAGCAGCGTGTCGTGCGTGTTGGCGACGAACAGCTTGTCGATGAAGTCCTCTTCCTTGATGCGTGGTCGCGGTCTTGCCGCGGCCGCCGCGGCGCTGCGCCTGGTAGTCGCTGACCGGCTGGGCCTTCACATAGCCGGCGTGCGACAGGGTCACCACCACGTCCTGCGGCGCGATCAGGTCCTCGATGGTCAGGTCCGACTGGTCGCGCTCGATCTCGGTGCGGCGCGCGTCGCCGTACTGGTCGCGGATCGGCAGCAGCTCGTCGCGGATCACCTCCATCAGCCGCTCCGGGCGACCGAGGATGTCGGAGCAGATCGGCGCGATCCGTTCAGCAGGATCTC
Organism: uncultured Gammaproteobacteria bacterium; assembly: GCA_963843985.1. Lineage (GTDB taxonomy): Bacteria > Pseudomonadota > Gammaproteobacteria > Steroidobacterales > Steroidobacteraceae > RPQJ01. The sequence goes on from CAWJMS010000033.1 coordinate 79,178, forward strand.
CTCGTACTCGGCGAGGATCTTGTCCTGCTCCAGGCCGGTGAGGCGGTGCAGCCGCAGGTCGAGGATCGCCTGGGCCTGGCGCCTCGGACAGCCGGTAGCCCGCGGCCGTGCAGCCCGAACGCCGCTCGAGGCCGTCCGGACGGGTCTGGCCACCGCGCCGGCGCGCGCCAGCATGCTCGGGCACCGCACCGCCGGCGCCAGGCGCGCGCCATCAGGCCGACCTTGCGCCTCGGCCGGGCTGCGCGGCGAGGCCTTGATCAGCGCGATCACCTCGTCGATGTTGGCCAGCGCGACGGCGAGGCCTTCGAGGATGTGGGCGCGTTCGCGCGCCTTGCGCAGCTCGAACACGGTGCGGCGGGTGACGACCTCGCGCCGGTGGCGCAGGAAGCGCTTCGAGGATCTCCTTCAGGTTGAGCAGCTTCGGCTGGCCGTCCACCAGCGCGACCATGTTGATGCCGAACACCGACTCCATCGGCGTCTGCTTGTAGAGGTTGTTGAGCACGACCTCGCGAGTCTCGCCGCGCTTCAGCTCGATGACGATGCGCATGCCGTCCTTGTCGGACTCGTCGCGCAGCTCGGAGATGCCCTCGATCTTCTTGTCCGCGCACCAGCTCGGCGATGCGCTCGAGCAGCCGCGCCTTGTTCACCTGGTAGGGCAGCTCGGTGACGATGATGGCCTCGCGGCCGCTTGTCGTCGATCTCCTCGATCGTGGTCGTGCGCGCGCACCTGGATGCGGCCGCGGCCGGTCGGTACGCGTCGCAGATCTCGCGCGCGCCGTTGATGATGCCGGCGGTCGGGAAGTCCGGGCCCGGCACGAGCTCCATCAGCTCGTGGAATCGTGATCGCGGGTCGTCGATCACGGCCACGCAGGCGTTCACGATCTCGGTCAGGTTGTGCGGCGGGATGTTGGTCGCCATGCCGACCGCGATGCCGGAGGAGCCGTTGACCAGCAGGTTCGGCACGCGCGTCGGCAGCACCGACGGCTCGGTCTCGGACTCGTCGTAGTTCGGGACGAAGTCGACCGTTTCCTTGTCGATGTCGGCCAGCAGCTCGTCGGCGATGCGCGACATGCGCACTTCGGTGTAGCGCATGGCCGCCGGCGCGTCGCCGTCCACCGAGCCGAAGTTGCCCTGGCCGTCGACCAGCAGGTAGCGCATCGAGAACGGCTGCGCCATGCGCACGATGGTGTCGTACACGGCCGTGTCGCCGTGCGGGTGGTACTTGCCGATGACGTCGCCGACCACGCGGGCGGACTTCTTGTAGGCCTTGTTCCAGTCGTTGCCGAGCTCGCGCATCGCGAACAGGACGCGGCGGTGCACCGGCTTCAGGCCGTCGCGGACGTCGGGCAGCGCGCGCCCGACGATCACGCTCATCGCGTAATCGAGGTAGGACTGGCGCATCTCGTCTTCGAGATTGACGTGGAGCAGTTCGCGTGCGATTTCGGCCATGGAATCCGTCGGTCTCAAGGGGTGTTGCGGCCGGCTTCTGGCCGGCCTAAAAAGATCGGAAATAATACCACAGCGCGGCCTGAAACCCGCCCCGGATCGCGCCGTTTCTGACGTCCGCAGGCCCGCCGCCGGTATACTGCCGGCCCCTCCCCTCGCGATGGTCCGCATGGAGCCTGTCGACACGCTCGTTTGCGCACGCTGGGTCCTGCCCGTGGAACCCGACGGCCATGCGCTCGACGATCACGCGGTCGCGATCCGCAACGGCCGGATCGTCGCGGTGCTGCCCGAGGCGGAAGCGCTGCGCCGCTATCGGCCCGCGAAATCCTGCGCCGGCCGCACGCACGTCCTGCTGCCGGGATTCGTCAACGCGCACACGCATGCCGCCATGACCCTGCTGCGCGGCCGCGCCGAGAACCAGTGGCCTGGGCCCATGGCTGCACCGACACGATCTGGCCCATCGAGCGGCGCTGGGTGGACCCGGAGTACGTGCGCGACGGAACGGAACTCGCGATCGCCGAGATGCTGCGCGGCGGGACGACGTGCTTCGCGGACATGCACCTGTGGCCGGAAGTCGTCGCGCGCACGGCCGCGGAAGTGCACATGCGCGCCTGCGTCGGGCTCGTCGTGACCGACGCTGCGACACGCTGGGCGGCCACCGCCGACGAATACATCGACAAGGGCATGAGCCTGCGCGACGAGTACCGGGGCGACCCGCTCGTCACCACGCACCTCGCGCCGCATGCGCCCTACTCCGTGAGCGACGCGACGCTGGTCCGGGTGCGCCGCCTCGCCGATGAACTCGAGATGCCAGTCGCGATGCACCTGCACGAGACGCGCTGGGAAATCGAGCAGAGCCTGCGACGTCACGGCGTGCGGCCGCTCGCGCGACTCGCGGGTCTCGGGCTCGCCAGCCCGTTGCTGGTCGCCGTGCACATGGCGCAGGCCGAGCGCCGCGGACCTCGAGATGCTGGCCAACGCCGGCGCCACCGTGGTGCATTGCCCCGAGTCGAACCTCAAGCTCGGCAACGGCGTTGCGCCGCTCGCCGCGCCTGCTCGGCCGGGGAGTCCGCGTCGCGCTCGGCACGGACGGCGCCGCATCGAACAACGACCTCGACATGCTCGGCGAGGCCCGCACGGCCGGCTTGTTGTCGGCAGGCGTCACCGCCACGCCGGGCACGGTCGATCGCGACCGACCTGCTGCGCATGGCGACGCTCGAAGGCGCGCGCGCGCTCGGCCTCGGCGACACCATCGGGTCACTGCTGCCGGGCAAGTGGGCCGACCTGTGCTGCGTCGACCTGCGCCATGCCACGCAGCTGGCCGGTCCACGACGCGGCCACGGCGCTGGTGTACTCGGCGAATTCGCGCCAGGTGACGGACACGTGGGTCGCCGGCCGGCGGCTGCTCGCGGACGGCACGCTGCGCTATCTCGATGAACAGTCGGCGCTCGACCGCGCCGATGCCTGGCGCGATCGGATGGCCCGATCCGGCGCAGCCGAGGAGATCCGATGGCGATGCGTAACGTCGATCCGGCCGAGATCGCGCGGTTCCAGTCGGCGGCCAGCCGCTGGTGGGATCCGCAGGGCGAGATGCGCCCGCTGCACGACCTCAATCCCGGTGCGGCTCGACTACGTCGAGCGCGCCGCGGGCGCTGGCGGGCGTCGACGTGCTCGACGTCGGTTGCGGCGGCGGACTGCTCGCCGAGGCCATGGCACGCAAGGGCGCGCGGGTCATGGGACTCGACCTCGCCAGCGACCTGCTCGAGGTCGCGAGAGCTGCACGCGCTCGAGGCCGGGGTTCGCGCTCGAACTACCTGCTCGAGTCGGCCGAGGAACACGCCGCCGCGTCACGCCGCGGCCTACGACGTCGTGACCTGCATGGAGATGCTGGAGCACGTGCCGGATCCGGCGGCGGTCGTCGACGCGCTCGCACGCATGGTGCGGCCGGGCGGCCACGTCTTCCTCTCGACGATCAATCGCACGCCGCGCGCCTACGCTGCTCGCGATCGTCGGCGCCGAATACGTGCTGCGCCTGTTGCCGCCGGGAACGCACACGTACGAGAAGTTCATCCGGCCGTCGGAGCTGTCGCGGCTGGGCGCAGGCCGCCGGGCTCACGCTCGCGGACATCAGCGGCCTCGACTACGACCCGTTCACGCGCCGCGCCGCCTTGAAATCCGACGCGCCCGTGAACTACCTGATGCACCTGCGCCGGCCTGCAGCGCCGATTCGCACATGACCGCGCGCGGCCGCCCTGCTGTTCGACCTCGACGGCACCTTGCTCGACACGGCGCCGGACATGGGCGGCGCGCTGAACCGCCTGCTCGTCGAGGAAGGCCTTGCACCGCTGCCCGCCGCCGCCATCCGACCCGTCGTGTCGCACGGCGCGGCGCGGCTCGTGAAGCTCGGCTTCCCGGGCACCGACGGCGACGAGTTCGAACGCCTGCGGCTGCGATTCCTCGAGCTCTATTCGCGCACATCTCGCCAGCGAGACGCTGCCGTTTCCGGGCTGCTCGACCTGCTCGACGAGCTCGAGCGTCGGTCCGTGCCGTGGGGCATCGTCACCAACAAGCCCGGCTGGCTCACCGACCCGCTGCTCGACCGCGCTGGGACTCTCGACGCGCGCCGGCTGCGTCGTCAGCGGCGATACGGTCGCGGAGCGCAAGCCGCACCCGTTGCCGCTGCTGCACGCCGCCGGCCTGATTCGGCGTCGCACCCGGGCCGTGCGTCTACGTCGGCGACGCCGAACGCGACATCCAGGCGGGCCGCGCCGCCGGCATGCCGACCGTGGTCGCGGCTTACGGCTACCTCGGCGACGACGATTCGCCGGCGAGCTGGCAGCCACCGGCATCATCGATCACCCGCAGCAGTTGCTGAGTGGGTGGACCGCGGCCCGAGGTCGGACAGTGAGCCCGCCGTCGACCGAAACTCGCTGTTGCTGCTGGCCCTGGTGCCGCTGATCGCGCTCGCCGCGGGCTGGCTCATCGGCCGGCGACGCGCGCACGCGCTCGAGATCGAGCTGGCGACGCGCGCGGGCCGAACTCAAGTCCGCCGAGGACATCGGCCGGGAGCGCGAGCAGGCGCTCGAACTGGCGCATGCAGAAGCTGCGGGCCGGGTTCGATTCGGTCGCCGGCGAGGCGCTGCGCGGCAACAGCGAGGTCTTCCTGCAACTCGCGCGGCAGTCGTTCGGCCAGCAGCAGGAGCTCGCGCTGCGCAGTCTCACCGAGCGCGAGAAATCGGTCGAGACGATGCTGGCGCCGGTGCGCGAGGCGCTGCAGAAGACGCACGAGCAGATCGCCCGCATCGAGAAGGAGCGCGCCGAGACCTTCGGCGCGCTGCAGGAACTCGCTCGAACGCGTCACGCTCGGACAGGTCGCCCTGCAGCGCGAGACGCGCAACCTCGTCACGGCGCTGCGTCGCCCCGAGGTGCGCGGCCAGTGGGGCGAGATGACGCTGAAGCGCCTCGCGGAACTGGCCGGCATGGTCGAGCACTGCGACTTCGTCGAGCAGGTGCACGTGGCGGGCGAGGACGGCAACGCTGCGCCCGGACATGATCGTCAACATGCCGGACGGACGGCAGCTGGTCGTCGACGTCAAGACGCCGCTCGACGCCTATCTCTCGGCGGTCGAGGCCACGACCGACGAGGATCGCGCGGCCGCGATCCGGCGCCACGCGCAGGCCGTGCAGGAGCGCGTCCGCCAGCTCGCGTCAGAAGGCCTACTGGTCGCAGTTCGAGCACAGCCCGGATTTCGTGGTGCTGTTCATTCCGGGCGACCAGTTCCTGAGCGCGGCGGTCGGCGAGATTCCGAACCTGCTCGAGGACGCGATCCGCCAGCACGTCATCATCGCGACGCCGACGAGTTTCGTCGCGCTGCTGAAGGCCGTCGGCTACGGCTGGCGCCAGAATGCGCTCGCCGACAACGCCGCCCGCATCCAGGAACTCGGCGAGGACATCTACAAGCGGCTCGCCACGTTCACCGCGCATCTCGGCAAGGTCGGCCGCTCGCTCGGGCAGAGCGTGGACGCGTACAACAGCGCGGTCGGCTCGCTCGAGCGCCAGGTGTTGCCGGGCGCGCGCAAGTTCACCGAACTCGGCCTGCGGCCGACCAAGGAGATCGAGGAGACGACGCCGATCGACAAGCTCGCGCGTCCGCTGCTCGAAACCGACGAGGCGACCGGCGATGAGTAGCGCCGGCAGCGCACGACCGGGACGATCCGTGCGACGCGGCACGCCGCCCGGATCGCTGCGCTACTTCTCGACGCTGTTCGCGCCGGCGCGGGCGCGCCCGCTGCTCGACGCGCTGCACGCGTTCGACGCCGAGATTCGCGACTGCGTGAACGCGCAGGCACCACGACGTCGCCCACGCGCGCGATGCAGTGGTGGCGAGCCGAGGTCGACCGGCTCGCCGCCGGCCGGCCGCAGCACCCGATCACGGTGGCGCTGCTCGGCTTGCGGGATTGCGCCAGCCACGACCCGCTGCTGTTGCACGAGGCGCTGACGGCTGCGGACCTCGACCTGGCGCGGATGACGTACTGCTCGTGGACCGGAACTCGAGGCCTATGCGTTCCGCTGCGCGGGATCGCTGCAGACGCTCGCGGCCGCGGCCCTGGCCGGCGCGCGCGACCTCAGCGCCGCGGAACGCGACTTCGCGCGGCGACTCGGCTCGGCACTGCGCCAGACGGAGATGCTGCGCGATCGCTCGATCGACTCGCGGCCGGCCGACATGTACCTGCCGACCGCCGTACTGGAGGCCGCCGGACGTCGATCCGACGGACCTGCGCTCGGCCTCGCCCGAAGCCATGGCCCGCGTCCGTCACGCGACTGGCGCGACCGGATCGGCGAGTCGCTCGTCGGCGCTGCCCGCGCTTGCTCTCGCCGCCGAGCGCAGCGCGCAGCGGCCCGGCCTGGTGCTGGCCGCCTTGCACCAGCGCCTGCTGGATCGCATCGACACTGCGAGCGCACGCGGAGCTAGGACCGTGCCGAGGTTCCACCGTGGTCGCGCCTGTGGACGGCGTGGACCACGGCCGTGCGCTACGCTTGAGCAGCGCCCGCGCCCCACCGGAGTTGCCATGCCGCTGACCGACGACCAAGTGCGGCGCTACGCGCCGGATGCCGAGGCGCTTCGCGACCGCGTCATCCTGGTGACCGGCGCCGGCGGACGCATCGGTGCCGCGCTGGCCCGCGCCTGCGCGTCGCACGGTGCGCGCGTCGTGCTGTGCGGCCGCAACGTGCGCAAGCTCGAAGCCGTGTACGACTCGATCGTCGCCGCCGGCAGCCCGCGGCCCTCGATCGCGCCGCTCGACTTCGACAAGGCCGACGCGAGCCACTACGACGCGCTCGCCGACGCGGTCGGCACGGAGTTCGGGCGGCTCGACGGCCTCGCGCACGTCGCGGCCATGCTCGGCGACCGCTCGCCGATCGAGCACTACGACGTGCCGACCTGGCTCAAGGTCATGCACGTCAACGTCAACGCGGCGTTCATCCTGACGCGCACGCTGTTGCCGCTGCTGCAGCAATCGACCGACGCGTCGATCGTGTTCACGACGAGCGGCGTCTCGGTGCGCGGGAGCGCCTACTGGGGCGCCTATGCGGCGTCGAAGTTCGCGCGTCGAAGGACTGATGCAGGTCCTCGCCGACGAACTCGACACGGCGACCCGGATTCGAGTCAACAGCGTCAATCCCGGCAAGGTGCGCTCGCCGATGCGCGCGAAGGCGTATCCGGGCGAGGACACGTCGCTGCTTGCGGCCGCCGGAGGCCGTGCTGTCGCCGTTTCTCTACCTGCTCGGCTCGGACGGCAAGGGCGTCACCGGCCGCCGGTTCGCCGCCCAGGCTTAGCGCCCGGGCGGCGCGCCTTGCGGCCGCGGGCCGGCTTCTCCCGATCGGGCTTCGCGCTGCGGCCTGCCAGGGCCGCCAGCGCGTCGAGTTCCTCGCCTTCGACCTCGCGCGAACGGCCGCGCGGCAGGTCGCGCGGCAGCTTCATCGGTCCCCACTGCACGAGCATGATGCGGCTCACCTTGAGACCGGCGGCGTCGAACAAGGCGCGGACGGCGCCACGCGGCACCGTGCGATCGGCCGCCACGCGGAACCACAGGTTGAGCGCGCCCGCGCCGGACGGCTCCACCGCCGAGAACGTCGACGGTGCCGCCGTCGAGCTCGACGGCGAGCGGCATCGCCGGCCAGTCCTCCTCGACCGTCGGCTTCAACGCGCGCACGCGATACTCGACCGGAAGCTCGCGGCCGCGCCGCGCGATCGCGGATGGCGAAGGCGCCGTCGTTCGTGAGCAGCAGCAGCCCGTCCTCGCCGTAGCCGAGCGCGTTGATCGGGAGCCAGCGTCCGCCGTGCAGCTTCGGCAGCCGCTCGTCGACGCCCTCGCGCTCGTCGCCCTCCTGCGGCCGCAGCATCTCGCCGCGTCGGCTTGTGATAGACGATGACCTTGCAGGCGCTGCGCGACCGTGAGCAGCCGCGTGACGTCGCGACCGTCGACCACGACCTTGTCGCCCGACTGCACGTGCTGCCCGATCTCCGCCGGCCGGCCGTTGACCAGCACGCGACCCTCGCGGATCCAGTCTTCGACCTGGCGGCGCGAGCCCAGCCCGTGCTGGGCGAGCAATTTGTGCAGCCGCTCGTTCATGCGCGTGGCCGGGGCCGCGGGGCCGGCGTCAGCGTTCTTGCGTATCGCGCGGACCGGCGACGAGGATCGGCGCCTGCGGCGCGTCGTCGTGCGGCATCGGATTCGTCGTCGTCGCCCGACTGGCTCGTCGTCGTCGAGCGCATCGTCGATCGGCGCCGGCAGGGCCGCGGGTTCCGCGACGGTCGCTTCGGCGACGACGACCGGTTCGGCCGTCAGTTCGCCCGGCAGGTCCAGCTGGTCGGTGATGTCGTCGAGGTCCTGCAGCTCGGCGAGCGTCGGCAGGTCGTCGAGGCTCTTGAGCCCGAAGTAGTCGAGGAACTCGCGCGTCGTGCCGAGCAGTTCCGGCTGGCCCGGCACTTCGCGATGGCCGACGACGCGGATCCAGTTGCGCTCGTGCAGCGTGCGCATGATCGTCGAGACTGACGGTGACGCCGCGGATGTCCTCGATCTCGCCGCGCGTGATCGGCTGGCGGTAGGCGATCAGCGCGAGCGTCTCGAGCAGCGCGCGCGAGTAACGGCTCGGGCGCTCCTGCCAGAGGCGCGAGACGACGTCGGCATGCTCGGCGCGGATCTGCACGCGCCAGCCGCTCGCGACCTCGCGGAGCTCGATGCCGTGCCCTTCGTAGCGCTGCGCGAGCTGCTCGAGCGCCGCCTGCATCTCCTCCGCGGGCGGGCGCTCGTGCTCGTCGAACAGCTCGAGAATCTGCTCGATCGTCACCGGGCGGCCGGCGGCGAGCAGCACGGCCTCGACGAGTCGGCGTCAGGGGGTGTTCGCTCATGGTTCTGTCCGGTTGTCGGCCTCGGGCCGGTCGTTGTCGACGACGAGCGTGACGCGCCGCGGCGCGCCCGCGCGCACGTGGATGGGCGCGAAGGACTCGGCCTGCACGATCTCGATCAGCCCTTCGCGCAGCAGCTCGAGGATCGCGATGAAGGTGACGGTCACGCCCATGCGGCCCTCCTCCGGCCGGAACAGCTGCACGAACTCGACGAACGATTGCGAGCGCATCGCGCTCAGCACGTCCGACATGCGCTGGCGCACCGACAGCCGCTCGCGCTGCACGTGATGGTGCGCGAACATCTCCGCGCGCGACATCACGTCCTTGAGCGAGACCAGCATCTCCTGCAGCGTGACCTGCGGCAGCAGCTTCACGACGCGGCGCTCGACGAGCTCGGCGGAGCCCTGGAACGTGTCGCGCTCGACGCGCGGCAGCGTCTCGAGGTCCATCGCGGCGCGCTTGAAGCGCTCGTATTCCTGCAGGCGGCGCACGAGCTCGGCGCGCGGATCGTCTTCCTCGTCGACCTCGCCCTGCGGCCGCGGCAGCAGCATCCGCGACTTGATCTCGGCCAGCGTCGCCGCCATCAGCAGGTATTCGCCGGCGAGCTCGAGCTGCAGCTCCTGCATCAGGTCGATGTAGGGCATGTACTGGCGCGTGATCTCGGCGATCGGGATGTCGAGGATGTCGAGGTTCTGGCGGCGGATCAGGTACAGCAGCAGGTCGAGCGGGCCTTCGAACGCCTCGAGGAACACCTTGAGCGCGTCCGGCGGGATGTAGAGGTCGCGCGGCATCTCCGTGATCGGCTCGCCCTCGACGACCGCGAACGGCATCTCCGCCTGCTCGTGCGCCTCCGGAAGGGCACTGTCGGGCGTGGGCGGCGGCGGGCCGCCTTCGACGAGCCTCAGGTCGGGCTTGGTCATGCGCTCGTTCTCCTCAGCGGTACGACAGGCCGATCGCCTGCTTCACGTCGTCGAGCGTCTGCCCGGCGACCGTGCGCGCCTTCTCGCAGCCCTCGGCGATGATGCCGCGGACGAGGTCCGGATTGTCCTCGTATTCCTGCGCGCGCTGGCGCATCGCCGTGATCTCCTCGACGACGCTGTCGATCAGCGGCTTCTTGCACTCGAGGCAGCCGATGCCCGCGGTGCGGCAGCCTTCCTTGCACCCAGCTCTGCGTGCGCTCGGTCGAATAGAGCTTGTGCAGGTCCCACACCGGGCACTTCTCCGGATCGCCCGGGTCGGTGCGGCGCACGCGCGCCGGGTCGGTCTGCATGGTCTTCAGCTTCGCGGCGACCGCGTCCGGGTCCTCGCGCAGGCCGATCGTGTTGCCGTACGACTTCGACATCTTGCGGCCGTCGAGGCCCGGGACCTTGGGCGTCGCCGTCAGCAGCGCCTCGGGCTCGGGCAGGATCGTGCGACCGGTGCCTTCGAGGTAGCCGAGCAGGCGCTCGCGGTCGGCGACGGTGAGGCGCGAGTTGCCCTCGAGCAGCGCATTGGCGCGAACCAGCGCCTCCTCGTCGCCCTTCTCCTGGTAGCTGCGGCGCAGGTCGCGGTAGAGCGCCGCGTTCTTCGCGCCGAGGTTCTTGACCGCGCGCTCGGCCTTCGCCTCGAAGTCCGGCTCGCGGCCGTAGATGAAATTGAAGCGCCGCGCGATCTCGCGCGTGATCTCGACGTGCGCCACCTGGTCCTCGCCGACCGGCACGTACACCGGGCGGTACAGCAGGATGTCCGCGCTCTGCAGCAGCGGATAGCCGAGGAAGCCGTAGGTGGCGAGGTCCTTCTCCTTGAGCTGCTCCTGCTGGTCCTTGTAGGTCGGCACTCGCTCGAGCCAGCCGAGCGGCGTGATCATCGACAGCAGCAGGTGCAGCTCGGCGTGCTCGGGCACGTGCGACTGGATGAAGATCGTCGCGACCGCCGGATTGAGGCCCGCCGCCAGCCAGTCGATGACGATCTGCCACGTGTAGTCCTCGAGCTCGCGCGGTGTCCTCGTAGCCGGTCGTCAGCGCGTGCTAGTCGGCGACGAAGAAGTAGCAGTCGTACTGGTACTGCAGCTCGGTCCAGTTCTTGAGCGCGCCGTGGTAGTTGCCGAGATGCAGGGCGCCCGGTCGGGCGCATGCCGGACAGGACGCGACGTGACGTGGATACAGTCGAACTCAATGCAGCCCCTGCGATCGAATCGCCGAATTAACCAAGTGTTTTCATTGCCTTAGACAGCAAAGCTCAGGCGTGGCTGAACGCTGAGGGGCTGCCCGGTGGCGCGAAACGGCGATTATACGCAGGCGTAGCGGAACGCGTGGATTACAGGAAAGCGGACACGTCGCCCTTGCCGGAGCGGATGACCGCCGGCACTCCGCTCGCGAGATCGACCACGCTGCTCGGCTCGAGACCGCCACTGCCCGCCGTCGATCACCAGGTCGACCTGGTGCTCGAGCCGCTCCTTGATCTCGTGCGGGTCGGTCATCGATTCCGTCTCGCCCGGCAGCAGCAGTGACGAACTCATGATCGGCTCGCCCAGCTCGGCGAGCAGCAGGGCCACGATGGGATTGTCCGGCACGCGGATGCCGATCGTGCGGCGCTTCGGGTTCTGCAGGCGCTTCGGCACTTCGCGGGTCGCTTCCAGCAGGAACGTATACGGCCCCGGCGTGAAGGCGCGCAGCGTGCGGTACTGGCTGTTGTCGACCCGCGCGTACTTCGCGATCTCGGACAGGTCGCGGCAGACCAGCGTGAAGTTGTGGTTCTTGTCCGCGTCGCGGATGCGGCGGATCCGCTCCATCGCTTCCTTGTCGCCGATCAGGCAGCCGAGCGCGTAGGTGGAATCGGTCGGGTAGACCACGACGCTGCCGTCCCGGATGGCCGAGACGGCCTGGCGGATCAGCCTCGGCTGCGGGTTCACGGGGTGGATCGAGATCAGGAAAGCCATGTTCTACCGCTCGCCCAGCGTTGGGCGCGACGGGCAACTTGCTATGATACGCGCCCCGTCACCTGGCCGCCCCGCCCCACCCATCTGCATGCAACTGTTCCTCGACCTGCTCCCGGTCGTCGCCTTCTTCATCGCCTACAAGCTGGCCGGCATCTTCGTCGCCACCGGCGTGCTCATCGTCGGAGTGCTGGCGCAGACGGCATTCAGCTGGATCCGCCATCGCAAGGTGAGCCCGATGCTGCTCACGTCGGCGGTGCTCGTGCTGGTCTTCGGCGGCCTGACGCTGCTGGTGCACGACGCCGTCTTCATCAAGTGGAAGCCGACGATCGTCGACTGGCTGTTCGCGGTCGCGTTTCTGGTCAGCAATTTCTGGCGCGGGCAACCGCTCGTCCAGCGCCTGATGGGCGAGCAGGTCGCGCTCGAGTCCGGCATCTGGAAGCGACTGAACCTCGCGTGGGTGTGCTTTTTCGCAATCTGCGGCGCACTCAATCTCTACGTGGCGTTCCATTACAGCGAATCGACCTGGGTCAATTTCAAGCTGTTCGGCCTGTTCGGCCTGACGATCGTGTTCGCGTTGGTGCAGGGCGTGTGGATCGCCCGGCAAAGCGAAGCCGCGGAAACCGGCGGCGGCTGACATGCTTTACGTGATCATCGGCAAGGACTCGCCCGGCGCATTGGCGATTCGCAAGCAGGTTCGCGCCGAGCATCTCGACCGTGCGCGCCGGCTCGTCGACGAAGGGCGCATGATCCTCGCCGGCCCCTGCCCGGCGATCGATTCGCCGGACCCGGGGCCTGCCGGATTCTCGGGCAGCGTGATCGTCGCGGAATTCGAATCGCTCGACGCCGCCCGCGCCTGGATGGCCTGCGATCCCTACGTCACCGCCGGCGTGTTCGAGTCCTGGGAAGTGCGGCCGTTCGTGAAGGTGCTGCCGTGAGCGCGAGCCGGGCCTCGACCCTCGAAGCGAGGTTGCGCGCCGCCCTCGAGCCGACGAGCCTCGAGGTCATCGACGACAGTCATCGCCACGCCGGCCACGCCGGCGCCGCAGACGGTCGCGGGCACTTCACGGTGATCGTGGTGTCTGAACGCTTCCGCGGATTGCCGGTCGTCCGCCGCCATCGACTCGTTTACGAAGCCGTCGGTGACCTGATGACCACCGACGTGCATGCCCTTTCGATCCAGGCGCTCGCCCCCGGCGAGTCCGCCCTTGCGTGACGAATGTTCTTGAATCCAAACAGAGGCTCATCGATGCGAAATCTCAGAACCACCCTCCTGCTCTGCGGCGTCGTTGCCGCGAGCGCCGCCTGCACCAAACCGGCCACCGATGCGGCCAAGCCCGCTGCCGCGACGGCCACGGCGACTTCGCCCGCCGTCGCGACGGTCAACGGCAAGGACATCAGCGCGCAGCTGTTCAACACGTTCCTGCAGGCCGTGACCGGCAAGCCGGCCGCCGAAGTGCCGCCGGAGCAGAAGTCGCAGATGCTCGACCAGCTGATCAACATGACGCTGGCCGCGCAGGCCGCCGACAAGGACGGGCTCGGGAACGATCCCGAAGTGAAGGCTCGCGCCGACCTGCTTCACTCACAGATCCTCGCGGAAGCGGCCAGCGACAAGTACATCAAGTCGCACCCTGTGTCGGAGGCCGAGGTGAAGGCCGAGTACGACGCGCAGGTCGCGAGCATGCCGAAGGAATACAAGGCGCGGCACATCCTCGTCGAGTCGAAGGAAATCGCCGACTCGATCATTCGCGAACTCGGCGCCGGCGGCGATTTCGCCAAGCTGGCCAAGACCGAGTCGAAGGACCCGGGCAGCGCGAAGAACGGCGGCGACCTCGGCTGGTTCTCGAGCACGTCCATGGTCAAGCCGTTCTCGGATGCCGTGGCGGCGCTGCAGAAAGGCGAGACGACGAAGGCACCGGTGCAGACGCAGTACGGCTGGCACGTCATCCAGCTCGAAGACGTGCGCACGCCGCAGCCACCGGAGTTCGAACAGGTGAAAAAGCAGGTCGAAATGATCGCCCAGCGAAAGAAGCTACAGGCCTATCTCGATGAGCTCCGCAAGACGGCGAAGATTCAGAAAAAGTCTTAACCGTCAAGCCTGAAATTTTCCGTGAACGGCCGGTTTCCGCAAGGAAGCCGGCCGTTTTATTTTGGATTGTTTGTTTCGCACCGAGCGGCAGCAGGTGCGACCCGGTTGGGATGGTCTGCCGACCCGATTGCCGCCATCCGGCGTTGACCGTCCGGCAGTGCCTGGGACGCAATCGACGGTCGTGAAGACTCGAGCGGGGGCCGGAATGCAGGGGCTCCAGCTTTTCTAGATTTCGACCGTAACTCTATGATCTAAATAGCCGGATTCGGTGACGCCAAAAACCGTGACCTGCGTCACATTTTGCAGGGGAGCGGCCGCATTACGTCCGATGCCCGCGCCCGCCGAGTTAACAAACGTCCCGCGCCGACGGGCTCGATGCGCATGTTTCAGCGGACTATGCGCAGCACGAAGGATGCGCTCCAATGCCCTGAGCCACCTGACAATTGCTCGATCCGAGCCTGGGTGCCGCCGTCAAGCTCCCCGGTTAGGTCACGTACGTAAGTTCCCGAATATGTTGAACTCTTGACCAAGGGGAACCCCCCGATATAGTTAACTCGAAGGAGTTAACAATAACCCTATGTCCGCGGCAGTTGCAGTCTGGTCAGCGCCGCCCTTTTACGGGCCGAGAATGAGCGAGAACGTAAAAAAACCGTTACTTGCAGCCTGCCGGCACCTGCTCCATCCGTTGGTCAGGATCCTGCTGCGTCACGGGTTGTCTCACGGCGAGTTTTCCGACTCCGTCCGTGGCGCATACATCGACATCGCACAAAACGAGTTGGTACCGCCCGGCCGACCTCAAACGGACGCGCGCATCGCAATTCTCACCGGACTGACAAAGCAAGACGTTTCACGAATCCGCAAAGGTGATGCGGACGGTGACGATGCGGTCGGTCTGAATCGCATTGCACGTGTGCTGCAAGGTTGGAGCCAGGATCCCGAATACCTGGGGCCTTATGGGCTACCGCTTGAAGTGCCATTCGCAGGCGACACGATTTCTTTTGAAGATCTAGTGCGCCGGTATGCGGGCGACGCGCCTGCCCGAGCATTGCTCGAAGAACTTGTTCGGGTCGAAGCGGCTTTCGAAACCGACGACGGTTACGTTCGGCTGCTTAACCGAACTTATTTGCCCTCGCCGCTCGATCCAGTTGGGCTTGAGCGACTTGGCAACGTCGTTAACTACTTCATCGATACAGTTGATTTTAACTTGCAGAAGAAGCGGCAAGGCGAAGGCCGCTTTGAACGATATGCGATCACGATGGAAGGACTTTCGCCGAGAGACTTCGACGCTTTCGACTCGCTTATTCGCGAGAAAGGTCAAGAGCTCCTCGAAATTCTGGATGACTGGCTTGGCCAACACGAGATTAGGGGCGGGCACAAATTGCCGCCAAACGATTCAATCAAGACTGGTGTAGGGATTTTTCATTTCATTGAGAAATCTCCCGGCGAGACTTCCGACGAACATTTCGACTGAGTTGTGGCGGCATGAACATCTGCCGGTGCAAGAAGAATTAGGGGGAAATCGATGAGTGGAAAGCATCAAGTGAAAGCCGTTGCGGTGGCAGTTTCGCTGGCCCTGGCGTCCGCCAGCGTGGCGGTCGAAGCCAAGTCCACTATGGCTAACTCACTGAAAGTCAGCAGGCCTTCAGCAATTATCGGTGGCGACGCCAACGCCATCATTGGCGGTGATGCCAACGCCATCATCGGTGGCGATCAGCGCAAGACCAAGACGAAGTCCACTGCCATCATCGGTGGCGACGCCAACGCCATCATTGGCGGTGATGCGATCATCGGCGGCGATGCGATCATCGGTGGCGACCAGCGCAAGACCAAGACGAAGTCCACTGCCATCATCGGTGGCGACGCCAACGCCATCATTGGCGGTGATGCGAACGCCATCATCGGCGGCGATGCCAACGCGATCATCGGTGGCGACCAGCGCAAGACCAAGACGAAGTCCACTGCCATCATCGGTGGCGACGCCAACGCCATCATCGGCGGCGATGCGAACGCCATCATCGGCGGCGATGCCAAGATCATCGGTGGCGACAGGCGCAAGACGAAGTCCACGCCATCATCGGTGGCGACGCCAACGCCATCATCGGCGGTGATGCGAACGCCATCATCGGCGGCGATGCCAACGCCATCATCGGTGGCGACCAGCGCAAGACCAAGACGAAGTCCACTGCCATCATCGGTGGCGACGCCAACGCCATCATTGGCGGTGATGCGAACGCCATCATCGGTGGCGACGCCAACGCCATCATTGGCGGCGATGCGCATCATCGGCGATGACGCGATCATCGGTGGCGACCAGCGCAAGACCAAGACGAAGTCCACTGCCATCATCGGTGGCGACGCCAACGCCATCATTGGCGGTGATGCGAACGCCATCATCGGCGGCGACGCCGAAGACGCCATCATCGGCGGTGATGCGAACGCCATCATCGGCGGCGATGCGAACGCCATCATCGGTGGCGACGCCGAAGCGCCATCATCGGCGGCGATGCGAACGCCATCATCGGTGGCGACCAGCGCAAGACCAAGACGAAGTCCACTGCCATCATCGGTGGCGACGCCAACGCCATTATTGGCGGTGATGCGAACGCCATCATCGGCGGTGATGCCAGCGCGATTATCGGTGGCGACGTACTCGCGCAGTTTGGCAGAAAGGTGCTAGTTGCCGGCCCTCTGGAATCGGTTGACGTCGCAAAGAGTCAGGTGCGGGTGCTTGGGCAGACCTACAGCGCAAGAACCAACAAGGCGGCCTTAGACGCGCTTGCAGACCTGCTTGCATCTGGCAAACCGGTGTTGGTGTCGGTGACTGGCGTCCTCAATTCCGCGGGCGCTACACGAGCCGAGTCGCTCGCAATTCACGCGATAGACTACGTGCCTGGCGCTTCGACCGTTATGGTTGCGGGAAAGCTGACATCTGTCGACTCTTCCACGGGCAAGGCCCGCATCGGCGGCGTTCAGTTCGACTACACGTCATTGCTCGCCAATCAAGATGTCTCGCTCAAGTTGGGCACTGTTATGGCCGTCGCTGGAACCCAGGCTTCCGCACGGTCGGTTGTACAGGCGACCGCCATTCAGTTACTGCCCAAGGGCAATTGAGACGCTGAATCAGGAAAGCCCCATCTTCGAGTGAAGCTGGGGCGATTCTATTTGGTCGGGCCGCCCGGTTCGACCAATTCGAAGTAAAAAGCACCGACGCCGACGCGCCGACCTTTGGCGTCGCCCTCCGCCGCAGAGCCCTCATTTGCGCTGATCCATTCATCAACGGATTGAACGAAGTCTGAGGCACGCTCATGGGCTACCTGCCGCAACGTGGGTACTATCTTCGGCTCAAGATATTCGGAGTATGAGACACGTTGAAAGAAGGCTTCAGCCTTCGGCACGCTCGAGTTGTGCGATAGAGTCGACAATAGTGGCAGCACGACATGCTGAAATCCAAGCACCATCTCTTCGCCCAGATCTCCAGGAATAAAGTATCGCTTCAATACACGGAGCCGCCCGTCGTCAAGCTCCTCAATCGCGCCAGCCGACAATAATTCGGCGCGAACCGCGCCTGCTGGTACATCGCCGCCGACGGCCTTGACAATGGATGCAAAGGACCTGTCGCCGCCTTCAAACGTAAGTTCAATGGGTCGTCCCGAATCGCCGATGAGTCGAGGGTCCGTGTGCCACACCTGAAGCAGCCTAGCGGCCTGACCGCTGTGAAACGCCGCGCCTCCTTTGTCGTTTTCCTCCGCCCGACCACTCTTAATTAGGTCGCGGATTCGAGCAACCTCTTTGCGCGACAAACCGCTTCGAACGGCGACCCTCGAAACGTTTGTTCGCCTGCGCGAGAGTCCTGAGTCATTGAAGGACTCCTCTACGAATGCCATTTTCACAATCTCATCAACCTGGCGATAGCTTATGCCGGAACGCAATAGCATTCTCACGATGGGGCGAAGACACCGACCCACGGCTTCGAGTAGACGCACCTGAATTTCGCTGTTCATTGCCGAGCTATCTCGATGAATTCAATTGCGATCTCACGGCCAGCTCTACGACTGTGATTCATCCAACCCGCAGAAAATGACGGCGGTAGTGCTCGAGTTCGCGTATCGAATCGCGAACGTCGTCGAGCGCGAGATGCACCGACGACTTCTGCACCCCGGCGAATACGCCAGGCGCCCAACGACGCGCGAGTTCCTTGACCGTGCTCACGTCGAGATTCCGGTAATGGAAGAATTTCTCCAGCGCCGGCATTTCGCGCGCCAGGAAACGCCGGTCCTGGCAGATGCTGTTCCCGCACATCGGCGACGCGCCGGCCACAGCGTGCTCGCGCAGGAACGAGAGCGTCTGCCGCTCGGCCTCGGATGTGGTCAATCGGCTGCGGCGGACGCGATCGATGAGTCCGGACGCCCCGTGAGTGGTCCGATTCCACTCGTCCATCGCGGCCAGTGCCGCCTCGTCACGATGTATTGCCAGCACCGGCCCCTCCGCGACCGGGTCGAGGTGCGCGTCCGTTACGATCGTCGCAATCTCGATGATGTGGTCCGTTGCCGGATCGAGGCCGGTCATTTCCAGGTCGATCCACACCAGATTGTCGGAAGATGGCGCCATGAAACCGAGTCCGGCCGCCGGACGGCCCTTTGAATTGAGCCGGATTCTAGCAAAGGCTAAGCTGCGCCCCGCCGCGATCTCACATATATGCACCCGTTGACAATCATTTTCCTGTTCGCTCTGGCGTTGCACCTGGCCGTGCAAGGCTGGCTCGCGTGGCGCCAGGTCCGGCACGTCCAGGCGCATCGCGGTGCCGTGCCGGCCGAGTTTTCCTCGGCAATTTCGCCGAACGAGCACGCCAGGGCCGCGGACTACACGGTCGCCAACCAGCGCCTCGGATGCGTCGAAACGGCGTATGACGCGGCAATCCTGCTTTGGCTGACGGTGGGCGGCGGTGTCGCGTCCGTGGGGCGACAGGTGGGCAACCTCGGCCTCGAAGGCCCGTGGGCGGGCATTGTGCAGGTGCTCGGTGTATTCGCCGCGCTTTCCCTGCTTGGGCTGCCGTTCGGCGTCTACCGAACGTTCGTGCTCGAGCAGCGATTCGAGTTCAACCGCACGACGATCGGCGTCTTCGTCGCCGACCGCCTGAAAGGCTGGCTGCTCGGCGCCCTGCTCGGAGGCGTCGTGGTGGCCGTCGTCCTCTGGGTGATGCGTTCGGCCGGGCCGTCCTGGTGGATCGTTGCGTGGGCCGCATGGCTCGGGTTTTCACTACTCGTGACGTGGGCCTGGCCGCGGCTGATCGCACCCCTGTTCAACAAGTTCTCGCCGCTCGAGGACTCTGGACTGCGGGAGCGCATCGACGCCCTGCTCCAGCGCTGCGGATTCCATGCGAGCGGCGTCTACGTCATGGATGGCTCGAAAAGGTCGGCCCACGGCAACGCGTATTTCACTGGCCTCGGCCGCGAAAAACGCATCGTCTTTTTCGACACCCTGTTGTCGAGCCTGACGCCGGTGCAGGTCGAATCGGTGCTCGCCCACGAACTGGCCCATTTCAAGCTCAGGCACGTGCCCAAGCGCCTGCTGGCAGGGGCCGCCATGAGCCTTGCGGGCTTCGCCCTGCTCGGCTGGTTGTCGCGGCAGGACTGGTTCTATTCCGCGCTCGGTGCGTCGGATCAAAGCGACGCCGCGGCGCTGCTGCTGTTCGTGCTCGTCGTGCCGACCTTCAGCTGGTTGCTGTCGCCGCTGCTGGCGGCCTGGTCGCGTCGCCACGAGTTCCAGGCCGACGCCTTCGCGGCGCAACACAGCGACGGCCGCGAGCTCGCCGGGGCCCTGGTCAGCATGTACAAGGACAACGCCAGTACGCTGACACCCGACCCGCTTTACTCGGCCTTCTACGATTCGCACCCGCCCCCGGCGGCCCGGATCGGGCGACTGGTGCGAATCCGCGCTCCCGACCCTCCGTTGGCGACGGCCTCGTGAACGAATCGCGGCGCCCCGGCTGCATCGTCGAGTGTTACGGCCGGCGCGTCGTGGTGGCACCCGACGACGGCTCGGATCGAGTCCAATGCAAGCTGCGCGGGCGCAAGCTCGAGGTCGTCGCGGGCGATCGCGTGCAAATCGAGCAGGAGGGCGGCTCGGACGAGTTCATCGTCGTCGCGCGCCTGCCGCGCCGCAACGTCCTGCTCCGCAGCGACAGTCGCGGCGGCGAGGAAGCCATCGCCGCCAACCTCGATCAGTTGGGCGTCGTCGTGGCCGGCAAACCGAATTGCGATCCCTTCGTGGTCGATCGTTACGTCGCTGGCGCGAGTTACGCGGGAATCGACGCGCTGCTGGTGGTCAACAAGCGGGACCTCGACGTCTCCGCGGACGAACTCGCCTACGTCGAGTCGTTCCGGAAGCTCGGGCTGTCGGTGGTCCGCGTCTCGGCGCGGACGCGCGACGGATTCGACGAATTGATCGAACACCTGCGCGGCAAGCGCACGCTGCTGGCGGGCCAGTCGGGCGTCGGCAAGTCGTCGTTGACCAACGCGCTGGTCGGGCGCGACAAGCAGGCCATCGGCGAACTGTCGACGGGTTCCGGGGAAGGCAAGCACACGACCGTGTCGTCGTCGATCCTCACGCTGCCCTGGGGCGAGTTGGCGGACTCTCCAGGCGTGCGCGATTACGCGCCACCACTCGTCCCGCTGATCTCCGTCCAGACCGGCTTCCAGGAAATTGCGGCCCTCGCACGCGACTGCCGCTTCCAGGACTGCCTGCACCTGCGCGAACCGCTGTGCGCCGTGTCCGCGTCGGTGCAGTCCGGAAAGATCGACAGCCGCCGCTACGAGAGCTACCGGCGCCTGGTCAACCTGACGCGCCAGCTGGGCGAACGTCGTGGCTGGCGGGGGTGAGCCGGCTGCCGGGGGCTCCCTGAGGCCGGACGTTGGGCGGGTGGTGCTCCCGAGCACTGGCTGACGGGTGCCCGCTCGGCGAGCGCGTCCCGGTCCGGCAGGACAAAGCCGCGCGGGCGCCAGGGGGATCCGGATTCGCGGGGTTGGGCCGGACCACCCAGGACAACGCGACCCGCCGCATGGTCATCGGGCGTCTGGCAGCGGCCGGGCTGGTATGATGTTGCGTTGCAACGGGACCACGGTCCATTCCGCGGGCCCCACGAATATCTGACCAGGCAAGAGGAGTCGAGCGCGTGCGCAGAATCATGGTCGGTGTCAAACGCGTCGTGGACTACAACGTCCGCATTCGGGTCAAACCGGACAACACCGGGGTGATCACGGAAGGCGTCAAGATGAGCATCAATCCGTTCGACGAGATTGCGCTCGAGGAAGCCCTTCGCATCAAGGAGAAGGGTCTTGCCGACGAGGTGCTGGCCGTCAGCATCGGTCCCGGCGACACGCAGCAGCAGCTGCGCACGGCGCTGGCGATGGGCGCCGATCGGGCCGTGCTGGTGCAGACCGACGCGCCCGTGGGCCCGTATTCGGTGGCCCGCATCTTCAAGGCGCTGGTCGACGGCGAGCAGCCGTTCCTCGTGCTGCTCGGCAAGCAGGCGATCGACGACGACAACGGCCAGACTGCGCCGATGCTCGCCGCCTTGTGGGATCGCCCGCAGGCCGTGTCGTGCTCGAAAGTGGTCATCGACGGCGGCAAGGCCACGGTGACGCGCGAAGTCGACGCCGGCCTCGAGACGCTGGAGGTCGATCTTCCTGCGGTGCTCTCGGTCGACCTGCGGCTCAACGAGCCGCGCTACGTGAAGCTGCCGGACATCATGAAGGCCAAGAAGAAGCCGCTCGACGTAAAGAGCCTCGCTGATTTCGGCGTGACCGATGGCGCGGCCTTCACCACGGTCAGGATGGATCCGCCGCCGAGCCGGCAGAAGGGCGTCATGGTCAAGGACGTTGCGGAACTCGTCGCGGCGCTGCAGAAGAAGGGGTTGGTCTGATGAGCAAGATCCTGATCGTCGCCGAACATGACGGCGGCAAACTCAATGCAAGCACGCCGAAGTGCGTCGCCTGCGCCGCGAAGATCGCCGGCGCGTCCATCGACGTCGTGGTGCTGGCCGCGGACGGCGCCGCCGTCGCCGCCCAGGCCGCCGCGATCGCCGGCGTCGCCAAGGTGCTGGTGATCGAGAACCCGGCCAACGCCGAGCCGCTCGCCGCCGTCATCGCGCCGCAGATCGCGAAGGCTGCCGCGGGCTACACGCACGTGTTCGGCCCGTCCACGACGTTCGGCAAGGACGTGATGCCGCGCGTCGCCGCGCTGCTCGGCGTCAGCCAGGTCAGCGACATCATGGCCGTCGAAGGATCGCATCGCTTCAAGCGGCCGATCTACGCGGGCAACGCGATCCTGACGATCGACGTGCCGGCGGATTCGAAAGTCGTCGCGACGGTACGCGTCGCTTCGTTCGAAGCGGCCGCCTCGGGCGGCAGCGCGAGCGTCGAAAAGTTCGATGCCCAGGCCGCGCTGCCGTCGCACACGCGCTTCGTCTCGCGCACGGGCGCCACGACTGGCCGGCCGGACCTGCAGTCCGCGTCGAAGGTCGTGTCGGGCGGCCGCGCGCTCGGCAGCGCCGACAACTTCAAGCTGATCTACAGCCTGGCCGACAAGATGGGTGCCGCCGTCGGCGCGTCGCGCGCCGCGGTGGACGCGGGCTACGTCGCGAACGACCTGCAGGTCGGGCAGACAGGCAAGATCATCGCACCGGAGTTGTACCTCGCCATCGGCATCTCCGGCGCGATCCAGCACATGACCGGCATCAAGGACGCGCGCACCATCGTCGCCATCAACAAGGACGCGGAGGCCCCGATTTTCGAGGCGGCCGACATCGGCCTCGTCGGCGACCTGTTCGCGATCCTGCCCGAGCTCGAGAAAGCGCTCGGCTGAACGATCCGGCCCCTGGCGCGGCGGCTCGACGACGAACCGCCGCGCCGCACCGGCCCCATGCACATGGCGAACGTACGCAAGGGCTGCGTCCAGACCCCGCACGGGGAGGTCCATTTCCGTTACGGCGGCAGCGGTCCCGTCGTCGTGCTGCTGCACGACTCACCCCGCTCCTCCGTCCAGCACGTGCCCAACATCGAGTGGCTCGGCGAACACTACACGGTGCTTGCGCTCGACACGCCGGGTTGCGGGCTCTCTTCACCCCTGTCCGCGGACGAGCCGGCCATCCCGGATTTCTCCAGGGCGCTGGCCGCGACGCTCACGGCGCTCGGCATCGAGCGCTGCGCGTTGTATGGCTTTCACACCGGTGCCACGATCGCGCTGCAGTTCGCGGTGGATCATCCGCAGCGTGCGGCGCTCACCATACTCGACGGCCTGTCGCTGCCGGAGCGACCCGCCGACGACGCGTTCCTGCGCGCATACCTGACGCCGTTCGCGCCGACGCCCGAGGGCGACTACATCGCGCGGCAGTGGTCGAAGCTCCTCGACTCCCACCGCTACTTCCCGTGGTTTGCGTTGACTGCGAACTGTCGTTACCCGATCGACCTGCCCGACGACTCGCGGCTGCACGAGTGCGCGACCGACTTGTTCATGGCCGGCCCGCACTGGACCGGGGCGTCCGGCGCGGCCCTGCGTTACGAGGCAGGGCCGGCCATCGCACAGCTGACGTCGCCGGTCGTATTCATGGGCCGCGAAGGCGACGTTCTGTACGGCCACCTCGACCGGCTGCCGGCGCCGCTGCCGCCCGGCAGCCGCATCGCGCGCGTACCGGATGCACCGGGCGCCTGGCGCAGCCGCGTGCTCGGCTTGCTGCGCGAGGCACGGGGCCTGGCGCCGGCGTGGATACCGCCTGCTCGCCGGTCCGCGACGGGCGGGTTCGCGCAGCGGCACTGTTACGTCGAGATGCTGCATGGTCAGGTCCGCGCCGGACTGCGGGGCGCCGCATCCGATCGGCCACCCTTGCTGATGCTGCACGACCTGCCGGGCACGCCCAGGCAGCTCGACGGCCTGGCGACGGCCTTGTCGCAGGATCGACTGACGGTTGCACCCGAACTCCCGGGACTCGGCGAGTCCGATCCGCTGCCGTCGCCGACGCTCGGCGCATACGTGGCGGTCCTCGACGATCTGCTGGACGCGCTCGGGCTCGAGTCGGTCGACGTCCTGGCCGAGGGCCTGGGGACGGTGTTCGCCGCTGCGCTGGCGGCAAATCGCCCGAAACGGGTGCGACGTCTGGCCTTCGACGGCGTGTCGCTGATCCGCATCCGCGATCGCAAGCGATTCGTACGGGAGTATTGCCCGCGACTGGTTCCCGAGCGGTCGGGCGCGTACCTGATCCGCCTGTGGGAACAGCTGCGCACCGCGCAGATGAGCTGGCCGTGGTTCGATCGGACGGCCGCGGCGGCCCGCAGGCGGAGCCCGGATCTCGATGCGGACGTCATGCACGCCGCACTGGTCGATGCGATGAAGCAGCCGGGCAACTACGGCGACGCGGCACGGGCCGCGCTGGATGCCGCGATGCGCGACATCGCGCGTTCCGTCACCCAACCGGTGCTGGTGATGCAGGACGAACGGGACGTTCGCTACGGCGGCACGGGCTCGCTGCGTCGCCGGTTGCAGCGGGGCGTCGTACAGGCCCGTCCGGAGTCGCTGGCCGAGCGCGCGGCACTGTACCGGGCATTCTTCGACTGACCCCGCGCCCGGCGGGACCGCCGGGCACCGGCAGACCCTGCGGAACCCTTGCCAACGTGACGCGCCGGTTCCGCGCGGGTCGGGCGCCGATCAGAGCTGGCCGAGGACGTACTCGGCGCTCGACACCTTGAATTCGCCCGGGCCTTCCACGAGCACCTTGGACGCGACGCCGTTGTCCACCACGATCGCGAAACGCTGGCCGCGGATGCCCATCCCGAAGCCGGAGGCGTTCAACTCGAGCCCGAGCGCCTTCGCATAGTCGGCATTGCCGTCGGCCAGCATCAGGATGCCGTCACCGACGTTCGAGGCCTTGCCCCACGCATTCATCACGAACACGTCGTTGACCGCCATGCAGGCGATGGTGTCGACACCCTTCGCCTTGAACGCGGCGGCGTGCTGCACGAAGCCCGGCAGGTGCTTCGCATCGCAGGTCGGCGTGAACGCGCCCGGCACCGAGAACACCACGACCTTCTTGCCGGCGAACAGCTGGTCGGTCGTAATGTTCTGCGGGCCGTCCTTGGTCATGTGCTTGAAGGTGCCCGCGGGCATCTTGTCGCCTTGCTTGATCGTCATGGTCGTGTCCTCCCCAGGATGAGACCGGTTGAAGGGAACGCGAATCTTAGCAGGGTGAGGCCGGACCGCGCGGCCGCTGCCGCAACCGTCAGGCGGCCGCCGAACCCTTGGCGAATCGCGGGGCGGACCGCAGCCGCTGGTCGAGCGACGTCAGCAATCCCTCCGTCGTCTCCCAGTCGATGCAGGCGTCGGTCACCGAGACACCGTACTTCAGCTCGCTGCGATCGGCCGACATTGGCTGGCTGCCCCAGTGCAGGTTGCTCTCGAGCATGAAGCCGACGATCGAGCGATTGCCCTCGAGGATCTGGTTGCCGAGGTTCTCGGCGACGAGCGGTTGCAGCCCCGGGTCCTTGTTCGAGTTGCCGTGGCTGCAGTCGACCACGACGTTCGGCGGCAGGCCGGCCTTCTCGAGCTCGCGCTCGCAAAGCGCGAGGCTCACCGAATCGTAGTTGGTCCGGGCGCCGCCGCCACGCAGCACGATGTGCCCGTACTTGTTGCCGCGTGTGCGGAACACGGCCGACTGGCCCTGCTGCGTGATGCCGAGGAAATGATGCGGATGGCGGGCCGACTGCAGTGCGTTGATCGCCACCGTCAGCGAGCCGTCCGTGCCGTTCTTGAACCCGACCGGCGTCGACAACCCGCTCGCCATTTCGCGATGCGTCTGCGATTCCGTCGTCCGCGCGCCGATCGCCGTCCAGGTGATCAGTTCGGACAGGTACTGCGGCATGATCGGGTCCAGCGCCTCGGTCGCGGCCGGCATCCCGATCTCCGTGAGATGCAGCAGCAGCTCGCGCGCAACCCGGATCCCCTTCTCGATGTGGAAGGAGTCGTCCATGTCCGGGTCGTTGATCAGGCCCTTCCAGCCCACCGTGGTGCGCGGCTTTTCGAAATACACGCGCATGATGAGCAGCATCGTCTTTTCGACGCGCTGCGCGAGGCCGCGCAGCCGGCTCGCGTACTCGCGGGCGGCGACGGTGTCGTGGATCGAGCACGGGCCGACCACGACGAACACGCGCGGGTCCTCGCGATCGAGGATGCGCCGCACGGCCTGGCGGTTCCGGTAGACGGTTTCCTCGGCGGCGGGCGTCAGCGGCAGCCCCTGCTTGATCTGCTCCGGCGTGGGCAGCAGTTCGCTCGAGAGGACGTTGATGTTCTGCAGTCTTTCCGTCATGGGCGCTGTCGGTGGCTGGCGTCGGGCCCGTATCTTACACAGCCCTGCGCCCTGGGGCCGCATGCGCCCGCGTCACGGGTCCGCCGCTCAGGGAAAGACCCACGCCGGCACGTGGTGCCAGCCCTTGAGCAATTCCGCGTCGAGCGCGCGCCACTGCGGCTCCAGCGACTCGACCAGCGCCCAGTAGCGGCGCGAATGGTTCATGTGCCGGCGATGGCACAGTTCGTGGATCATCAGGTAGCGCACGACCGGCGGCCGCTGGAACATCAGGCACATGTTCAGGCTGATGGTGCCGGCCGTCGAGCAGCTGCCCCAGCGCGTCCGCTGGCGCCGTATGTGCAACCGCGCATAGTCGATCCCGACTTCCCGCGCGACCGACTCGAGCCGCTCGGCGAGTTGCGTCCTCGCCTCCCGGTTCAGCCAGCGCACCAGCGCCTCGCTGACGTGCCGATCGGTGAAGGTCGTGGTGTGGACGCACAGCACGCCGTCGGGCAGTGCATCGACTCGGTTGGACCGACCCGGCCGGTATTCCACGCGCCAGGTGCGCTCGAGCAGGCCGAGCGTGACGGATTCGGGTCGACGGTCGACGACCTGGGGAGTCTGCAGCCGCAGTTCGCGGGAGCGACGTTCGGCCCAGTCGCGATGTCGGCTGACGAACCGCTCGATCGCGGGGATGCCGATTCCGGGCGGCACGACGATCTCGACCCGCCCCCCGGGAAAGACGCGCATCGACAGCCGCCGCGCGCGGCGGCTGATCCGCACCTGCCAGTCGGGCGCCTGGCCCTGCCCCGACCAGAGCGACATCTGCAGCGGATTGTCGGCGGCCATCGCGCCCGCGCGTTCCCGTCTCATTCTTCAGAGTTCCCTCAGGCCCGCCGTCACCGGCATGCGCGCCGCGCGCAATCCCGGCAGCAAGCCCCCGACCGCCCCGAGTATGAGCGCATAGACCAGGCCCGTCACGAGCAGGCGCGGCGTCACGGTGAACGCGAACGTGATCTGGCTGAAGCTCGCCCAGTTGAGCGTCGACGCCTGGTAGCCGTTCAACACGAAATAGACGAGCAGGCCGCCGACGATGCCGCCGAGCAGCCCGAGCAGGGTCGATTCGAGCAGGACCGACGTCACCACGGGACCGGCGCCGAATCCGAGCGCCCGCAACGTCGCGATCTCGCGCGTGCGCGACGAGACGGCCGAATACATCGTGTTGAGCGCCGCGAAGACCGCGCCGATGCCCATCAGCACCGCGATGGCGCTGCCGACGTATTTCACCAGCGCGATCAGGATCCGTGACTGGTCGGCGTAGAACTGCTTCTCGCTGCGCACCGAGACGTTCACGCGGCGGTCCTTGTCCAGGTTCGCCTTGAGCGTGGCGAGCGCGGCGGCGGACGTCAATTGCGCGCGTACGACTTGCACGGTGTTGCCTCGACGGTAGACGCCCTGGAGTACCGGAAGGTCGGTCCAGACTTCCGACTCCGATACGCTGCCGCCGGCCTCGAACACGCCGACGACCCGCCACTCGTGCGAGCCCCAGACGACAGTCTGCCCGAGGTCGATGTTGCCGAACTGTGCGAACACCCCGCGGCCCGCGATCACCTCGTCGCGGCCCGCTTCGAACATGCGGCCGGCCACCATCTTGAACCGTTCGCGGACCTGCGCTCCGCGCGCGGTGACCCCTCGGAACGGCACGTTGGCGCCCGTGCCCGTACTGCGCATCGGCAGGTCGACGATCGTGTAGATCTCGCCGGATGCGATCGGTCCACGCGCGTCGTGCAGGATGCCGGGCGCGGACGCGATGACGTCCAGCTCGTCGCGCGAAAACGAACTCGACAATTCGTCGCCCGAACCGCCGCGCAGGATCATCGCCACGTCGTCCCGGCCGGAGAGGTCCAGCGCGGCACGAAAGCCCTCGCCCATCGACAGCAGCGACACGAGCACGGCGACGACGCCCCCGATGCCGATCACGGCCACCAGCGACGTGCCGAGTCGCGACGGCAGGTTGCGCAGGTTCATCTCGGAGACGGTGGCGACCTGCGCCATCCAGGTGGTGGCTTTCATGGCGTCAGTCGCGTCGCAGCGCTTCGACGATGCGAAGGCGCATCGCCTGGGTCGCCGGCACTGCGCCGGCCACCAGCCCGAGTACGACCATGTACACGGCGGCCTGCGCCATCGCGGAGGACGGCAGCCGGAACCCCGGCAGGTACTGGTCGAACACGGGCGCGAATGCCCGGCCGAACCACCATGCGGCGCCCATGCCGAGCAGGCCGCCCAGCACGGTGATCAGCACCGATTCCGACAGCACCAACCCGAGCACGCCACGGTTCGTGAAACCGAGGGTCTTCAGCACGCCGATCTCGTTCGTGCGCTCGCGGACGGACTGCGCCATGGTGTTGGCCGTGACCAGCAGCATGGTGAAGAACACCGCCCCGACGATGGCGGTGAGCATCGCGCCGACGTTGCCGATCTGGTTGACGAACGACTGCGCCATCGCGCGCTCGGACGACGTCTTGGTTTCGGCCGGCGAGTTGGTGAAGAGCGCGTCGATGCGCTTCGAGATCAACGGCGCCCGGTTCGGGTCGGCGATCTTGACGACGTACCAGCCGACCCGGCCCTTGGCCTGCAGTTTCGCCTGCTCGAAATACTCCTGGTGCATCAGGATCTGGCGCGTGTCGCCGCCCTGCGGCAGGTCGTAGATCGCGCGCACCGTGACGTCCCAGGTGTCGGTGCCGTCCTGCTTGCGCCAGATCGCCGACTTGAGCGGCACCGTGTCGCCGACCTTCCAGCCGAACATGTCGCTGACCGCGCGGCCGATCAGGATGCCGGCGCGATCCGCCAGCCAGGCCTGCTTCTGCGCCTCGGGAATGTGGAATTCGGGGTAGATCGCGAGGATGGTGGTCGGGTCGGTCGGGAAGCACGGAAGCTGGTTGCTCTCGTCGCGGAACCAGGCGCCGAACCAGGTCTGCGGGGCCACTGCGACGACGCCTGCGACGGACCGGATGCGACTCTCGTAACTGGCGGGCAGCAATTGCGTGAACGAGACCTTGTGCATGGTCAGCAGCCGATCCGCGCCGGCCACCTCGACTCCGGAGGCGAGCGCGTAACGCATCGACTCGGCGAGCCCGAACAGCAGGAAGGCCACCAGGATCGACGCGACGGTGAAGAACGTCCGCAGCCGCTTGCGGCGCAGGCTCGCGGCGAGCAATGGGAGGTACTTGCCGATCATGCCGCGTCTTCGCGCAGCAGGCCCTTGTCCAGGTGCACGACGCGATGCGAGCGCTCGGCCGCATGCGGGTCGTGCGTCACCATGATGATGGTCTTGCCGTACTCCCGGTTGAGCGCCTCGAGCAGCGTGAGGATCTCGTCGCCGGACTTGCGATCGAGGTCGCCCGTCGGTTCGTCGCAGAGCAGCAGCGTCGGGTCGGTGACGATGGCCCGCGCGATGCCGACCCGCTGCTCCTGGCCGCCCGACAGTTCCCGCGGCCGGTGCCGCGCGCGATTCTCGAGCCCGACCAGCTTCAAGGCCGCTGCGACGCGCACCGCGCGCTGCTCGCGCGTGAGGTCCTTGAGCAGCAGCGGCAGTTCGACGTTGCGCTCAGCCGTCAGCACCGGCAGCAGGTTGTACATCTGGAACACGAAGCCGACGTGGTCTGCCCGCCAACGGGCCAGCGCGCCGTCGCTCAACTGGTCGACCCGCAGGCCGTCGATCTCCAGCTCGCCGGATGTCGGGTGATCGAGCCCGCCGATCAGGTTCAGCAGTGTCGACTTGCCGGATCCGGACGGTCCCATCAAGGCGACGAAGTCGCCCGTCGCGATGTCGAGCGACAAGCCGTCGAGCACGCGCACCACTTCCGCGCCCCGCCGGTAGTCCTTGACGAGGCCGCGGATGCGGACGATCGGCGCCGCACGCTCCGTCATTTCGCCGCCTGCAACTCCACCGCCGCGCCGTCGCGCAGACGCCGCAGGCGGATCGACGACCACGACCTCCCCGCCCTGCAGGCCACCGAGGATCGCCACCTCGCCGCCTTCCGCCGGGCCGGCCTTGACCGGGTGCTTCTGCACCGTCGAGTCGCGCACCAGCCACACGTACGTCTCGGCGCCGTCCTTGACGAGCGCCTTGTCGGGAATCTTCGGGCCCTGCTTCGGCACAGCCGCCGTTTGCGGCTCGAAGAAACTGACCTTGATGCCCATGTCCGGGAGGATGCGCGCGTCGAGCTGGTCGAACGCGATGCGTACCCGCACCGTCGCCTTCTGCCGGTCCGCGGTCGGCACGATGCTGATGACGTGTCCGGGGATGCGCCAGTCGGGGTACGCGTCGAGGATCGATTCCACCTTCTGGCCCGCATGAACGCGGTTGATGTACGCCTCGTTGACGTCGACTTCGATTTCGCGCGAGTCCATGTCGACGATGGTGGCGATGCCGGTGCGCGTAAATCCCCCGCCCGCGGACATCGGCGAGACGGTCTCGCCCGGCTGCGCATCCTTCGAGATCACGACGCCTCCGAAAGGCGCCCGGACTTCGAGGTCGTCGAGCGCCTGCTGGCTCAGCGCGACCTGGCTGCGCGCAACGCCCACCTCGGCGTCCGCCGCGGCGAGCCGCGCCTGCAGCGCCCCGACGTCGGCCTCCGACTGGTCGACCACGCTCTGCGCGACGAGCTTGCGCTCGGCGAGGTTGCGGTTGCGCTCGAGCGTGCGGCGCGCGTCGGCAAGCCGTACTTCGATTTCATTCAGATTGCGGCGGGCCGCCTCGAGGCCCTTGTCCGCCACCGAGAATTCGGCCTTCGCCGTGGACGGATCGAGGCGCGCCAGCACCTGGCCTTCCTTGACCTCGGCGCCCTCCTCGAACAGCACCTCGGTGATGCGGCCCGTGACCTTGGAACTGACCGTGGCCAGCCGTCGCGCCGTGACATAGCCCGACGCGTTCAGCACCGCGCCGTCGGCGCCGTCCGGCGCCTCGACGGTGGCCGTCTGGACCGGTACCGCGCCGTTGAACATCCGCCAGGCGAGCCCGAGCAGCAGCAAAGCCACCACGCCGCCGACGATCCAACGGCGTCTGCCTCGGACCCGGGTATCCCGATAGTCGCCGGAATCCGGTCCTCGCTCGAGGCGCAAACTCTCCAGGGCTGCCTTGTCCAGGGACATGACGTACTCGCTGCTGCGTTGTTGTTGCCGGGGAGCGCTGGGTCGCAAGGCTGGCTAGAATGCCGTCCGCCCGGCGCCGCGGGTCCGCGGTGCAAGGGAACGGACATTATCACAGCCCTCCAGCCATGACCCTCGCGCTCGTCGACATCGGACTGAACCTCGCCCACGACAGTTTCGAACACGACCGCGACGCGGTGGTGGCGGACGCCGTCGCGGCCGGCGTCACCCGCATGGTCGTCACGGGCAGCACGCTCGCGAGCACGCGGGCCGCGATCGATCTCGTGCGGTCGCGCCCGTCGCGATACCGGGCCACGGCGGGCATCCATCCGCACCACGCGCGCGAGTTCCCGGACTCGGACATCCCGGCGTTGCGCACGTTGCTGCTGCTGCCCGAGGTCGGCGCCGCGGGCGAATGCGGGCTCGACTATTTCCGCAATTTTTCGCCGCACGAGGACCAGGAGCGCGTATTTCGGCTGCAGCTCCAGCTTGCGGAGGAATGCGGCAAGCCCGTCTTCCTGCACCAGCGCGACGGTCACGATGCGTTCGTCGCGATCCTCCGCGACTACCTGCCACGGCTCGCCGGCGGCGTGGCGCACTGCTTCACCGGCGACGCGCGTGAACTGCGCGACTACCTCGACCTCGGCCTTTCGATCGGCATCACCGGTTGGATCTGCGACGAGCGCCGCGGCCAGCACCTGCGCGACCTCGTGCGGCTGGTTCCGCTCGACCGCCTGATGCTCGAAACCGACGCCCCCTACCTGTTGCCTCGCGACCTGAAGCCGAAACCGTCGCACCGGCGCAATGAGCCGAAGTACCTGCCGCACATCCTCGACGCGGTCGCGGCCTGCCGCGGCGAACCGGCGGAAATCGTGGCGGCCGCTGCGACGGACAACGCGATCCGCTTTTTCGGCTTCGGTCGAGATGCTGCGTGATATATTACAAATATCCAGTAACCTATTGTTCTATATAAATTAATGAATACGAAAGAAACCCGCGAGTTCGTCGACCGCACCTGGGACGAGTCGATCGTTCCGCAACTCGTCGAGTACGTGCGCATTCCGAACAAGTCGGTGCTGTTCGACCCGGACTGGGAGGCCAACGGCCACATGGAGCGCGCAGTCCAGCTGATGCAGCGCTGGGCCGCCAACCAAGGCCTGCCCGGAATGAAGGTCGAGGTCCGGCGCCTGCCCGGGCGCACCCCGCTGCTGTTCATCGACGTCCCCGGCCAGGTGGACGATTGCGTGCTGCTCTACGGTCACCTCGACAAGCAGCCGGAGTTCACCGGCTGGTCCGACGGTCTCGATCCGTGGACGCCGGTGATCCGCGACGGCAAGCTCTACGGCCGCGGCGGCGCCGACGACGGCTATGCGCTGTTCGGGTCGCTGACCGCCATCCGGGCGCTGCACGAGCAAGGCATCCCGCACGCTCGCTGCGTGATCCTGATCGAGGCCAGCGAGGAAAGCGGCAGCGTGGACCTCGAGTCGCACGTCGAGGCTCTGGGCGACCGCCTCGGCCGGCCGAGCCTGGTCGTCTGCCTCGACGCCGAATGCGGCAACTACGACCAGCTGTGGTGCACGACTTCCCTGCGCGGAAACCTGATCGGTACGCTGCGCGTGGACGTGCTGCGCGAAGGCGTCCATTCCGGGACCGCGAGCGGCATCGTGCCGTCCAGTTTCCGCGTCGTTCGCGAGTTGCTGGCGCGGGTCGAATGCTCGAACTCCGGCGCGATCCTCGTCGAGGAATTGAATACGCCGGTGCCGCCGGATCGGCAAACGCAGGCCAAGGCGGCCGCAACCGTGCTCGGCGACAGCATCTACCGAAAATTCCCGCTGATGCCGGGCATGCGCTGCGTGTCGAACGACCCGCTCGAACTGCTGCTGAACAACACCTGGCGCCCGACGCTAAGCGTCACCGGCATGGAGGGCATCCCCGCGTTTCGCAGCGCGGGCAACGTGCTGCGGCCGTCCACCAGCCTCAAGCTTTCGTTCAGGCTGTCGCCGACGATGGATCCGGCGGTCGCCGCGAGGGCGGTCAAGACCGCGCTCGAACGCGACCCGCCGTATGGCGCGAAGGTGGTGTTCGAGGTGGAATCGTCGATGGGCGGCTGGAACGCGCCCGCAATTGCGCCGTGGCTGGAAGAATCGATGCAGCGCGGCTCACGCGCTTACTTTGGCCGCGACTCGATGTACATGGGTACGGGCGGCAGCATCCCATTCATGGGCATGCTCGGCGTGCGCTTCCCGACGACGCAATTCCTGGTCACTGGCGTGCTCGGCCCGCAGTCGAACGCGCACGGTCCGAACGAGTTCCTGCACATCGAGACGGGCAAGCGCCTGACGGCCTGCGTGGCGCAGGTGCTCGCCGATCACGCGCAGCGCTGAACCTCAACCGCCTTTGGCGGCCTCGGCGATCCACGTCAACAGGTATTGGACATCGACGAGCTGTCGACCGTCGCTCGTCAGCTGGCCGAGCACCTTCTCCGCATCGGCGAGGTCCGCCGCCTTGCGGGCGCGGCCCTGCGGCGTCCGGTGCCTGCGAGATCGCGTCTGCGTACAGCGCGTAGGCATAGTCACGCTCGAACGACAGGCCGCCGACGCCATGACTTGCCTGCTGACGATAGCGTCCAACCTCGACGCCCACGATCCCGCGCGCTTCTTCGAGACGGCCCTGCCGGGCGACCGCGTGCGCCAGCGTCACCTTCGCACGGGAAATCTCCTCCTGCGGTTCGAGATCCGAGTACGGGTTCGGCGGCAGCTTCGATCGCGCGCGCGAGTCCGCTTCTGCTTCGGCGTAGCGCCCCAGTCGAAGCGCCGCCAGTGAGGAAGTGATGTAGAGCTGGCGCAGGATGTTGTTGCGGAACGCATCGCCATCCCGGATCACCGTGCCGATCGAAAGCGTCGCGGGGTCGATCTTCAACAACCGCGCAATCGTTTTGCGAGCACCGTCGAATGCGGCCTGGTCGTCGCCACGCGCCAAC
Source organism: uncultured Gammaproteobacteria bacterium (assembly GCA_963843985.1). Taxonomy (GTDB): domain Bacteria; phylum Pseudomonadota; class Gammaproteobacteria; order Steroidobacterales; family Steroidobacteraceae; genus RPQJ01. Next base: position 113,499 of record CAWJMS010000033.1, read on the forward strand.
TCGATGCGGGCCTGCAGGCTCTCGGTCGCCAAGGTGTACAGCTCCCGGCGCGGGCTTCCTTCCGGCTCGATCGCTTCCGATTCGCGGGCGGCGACCGCCGCTTTCGCCAGCGACGCCTGGGCCCCAGCCACCTGTCCCGCGCGCGCCTGCGTCGCCGTCAACACGCTCCACGACTGCCAGAGCAAAGGCATGAGGCTCGACGGTTTGCGCGGGTCCTGGTTGAACGCGACGGTCGCCTGTTCGGTCGCGATGGATTCGGCCACCCGACCTTGCTCGAACAGCACGGCGCCGACCTGGTCATTGCCGCGGATCCAGTAGATCCAGGAATTGAGGTCCGACGGATTGAAGCGCACGTAGTTCTCGCCAGCCGTGGCCGACTTATGCGCGAAATCGGCCGCGGCGGTGTAGTCGTGACGACGCATGGCGAGGCGCCCGAGCAGGTCGGCAGCGAGCGCGCGATTTGCCATCGAGCGCAGGTCGCCCGGACGCTGGGCCAGCACGCCCTCCGCGATCGAGTAGACCTCCTTCTCGAGGGCCTCGGCGTCGGCGACACGACCCAGCACCAGCGCGTGGCGCGCCTGCGAATCGCTGGTGTCGGCGTAGATCGAGGCCGCGCGCAGGTCCTTCAGGTCGCGCGCGCCGAGGTCCGTGAGAATCTTGCGTGATTCCTCGCAGACCGCGATCCGCTTCTCCGGCGGCAACGTGTGACTGAGATAGTTGAGGGTGTCGGCGTAGATCATCTGCGTGTCAGGCGAGGCCTTGCCCGAGTGCACCAGCGGTCGCAGCATATCGGCCACGGCCGGCAGGTCGTCGGGCGTCGACCCGGGCGAACCGCTGACGCCCCACGTCTGGAAGCGAGTGAACTTCGCCAGCGCAAGGCCGACCGTCACGGCCTCGCTTTGGTCGCCTGCAGCGCGCAACCGCGTAAAGATCGCACTCGCCTGGTCCAGCCGCGGGTTGGCTTGCTGGTAGTCCCCGCGCGACAGCATCGCACCCGCTTCGCGGATCAGCGCCATGCCGCGATACACCTCGGTCTGCGGCGTCATCAGTTCCTTCGGCAGGCCGTCGTAGTAACTGACGGCCATGTTCGCGAGCTTGCCCATGGTCTCGAGGCGGCCGGTCGGCTGCAGTTCGTTGTAGAAGTCCTCGATCAGGAAGCCGACCAGCTTCTCGGCGTCGCCGCGCGCCTTCTCGGCGAGCAGGCGCGACTTCTGGGCCTCGGCGTCCGCCGCCCGCGCCCGGTGCAGGTTGATCCAGCCGAAGATCGCACCAGCGGCCGCGACCACCATCAGCACCGCGCAGACGCTCGCGATCGTGCGAGCGCGCACCAGCGCGCGCCGCGTCTCGGCCTCGCGCGCCTGCTGCGCAGCCAGTTGCCGCTGCGCCTCGTCGCGCGCCTCGCGCTCGTGCCGCATGTCGCGGCTGGCGCGGACGACGTTGCAGAGCACGTCGTGCGTCAGTTCGACGCGGCGCATGTCGAGACGATCCTCGATGCGCAGCAGCCGGCGATCGACCAGCTTCGCCAGCGAATCCGGCTCGGCGCCGGCGGCCGCGAGCGCCTTCACGACGCGCTCTTCGGCCAGGCTCTCGCGGTAGCCGGACTCGGTGAGCAGCTCGTCCTCGATGACGCGCCGCACGCCCGCGGGCTGGTCGGCCAGCGCGCGTTCGTAGAATTCGGTGAGGATCGTGTCGCGCGAACCCGCCAGCAGGTCGGCGGAGATTTCCTTGCGGCCCTGCGCCTGGCGGACGGTATTCAACTCGCGGCAGATCAGGCTCAGCAGCGAAGGCTCGACCTCTGCATTCGCCAGCTCCGAGCCGCCGGCCACGAACCGGACGATGGACTCGGCGACCTCCTCGGAGACCAGCCTGCCGCCGGGCTTCAGGACGGCGCTCAACGCCTGCGCACCCGTCATGCGTGCGAGACGCATGCGGTTCTGGGTGATCGACGGCATGATGGTCTTCACGCCTTCGAGGTGCGCGAGGTAGTCCTCGCGCAGCGCGATCAGGATGCGGTAGTCGGCGCGGGCGAAATCGAAATCGCCGGCATCGACCGTTTCGTCGTCGATCCTGCGCTCCAGCGCGACCGGCGGGCGGTTCTCGACGAGATCGGCAAGGTCCTCGAGAAACGTCTTCGCGCGCAGCCGGCCGGCATCGTCGGCCTGCGCCAGCGTGAAGATCTCCTCGAACTGGTCGAAGATCAGCAGCGGCAGCACGGTGCGGCCTTCCGCGTCGCGCAGCAGGTCGCCGCGGTGGTGCAGGAACTCCCACAGCGATTCGCCTTCGATGGCGCTGCCGGGACGCGTCCAGTGGCCGGCCGCCGCAGTCGCCTTGAAGATCGCCTGCTTGATCTGCTCGGACGGCGGCGGCGATTCCGGCGCGTAGTCGACGCGCACGTAGACCGGGCAGAAACCCTCGCCGCGCAACCGCGGCACGAGTCCGGCGCGCAGCAGCGACGTCTTGCCGAGACCGGACTGACCGAACAGCACCGTGAGCAGCTTGCGCTGCACGCGTCGCGCGAGTTCCGCCCCTTCCTCGTCGCGACCGTGGAAATAAGCGCGTGTTTCTTCCGAATACGACGACAGGCCGAGCCACGGATTCTCCGGGTCGATCGAAACGGCCGTGGTGATCTCGGGCGTGCTCGGCTTCATGAGGCGCGCGCGCTGAACAGTTCCCGCAGCCGACGGACGAAGTCCGGTGACGGCTCGCCGCCCGGCAGGCGGCTGATGTGCAGCGACTTGAATTTTTCCGGCACGAGCGCAGTCGCCTCCGGCGTGTCGTCGATGCACACCGGCAGGATGAACACGGCGCCTTCCGCGATGTTGCGCGAGCGGTCGACCGCGTAGCTCCACTCGCGACGGAAGTACGCTTCGTGCCGGCGCTGCGTCGTGGCGGAGATCACCGGCAGGAAGAAGCTGCAGCGGCCGATGTTCGCGTGAATCTTCCGGTCGTAGTCGTCGCCGCCCTCGAGCCGGTCGAGGTCGAACCAGGTGGTGAGTCCCGCCGCGTCGAGCGACGCCTTGAGCCGCTGCACCGCCGCCAGGTCTTCGCGCGCGTAGCTGATGAAGATCGCGTTCTCGGGCATCTCGCGCGCCGGGGGCAGGAAACGCTGCGGCGCGACGCCGGACACGGCGGACGCGGCGCCGGGCTTCTGCCGCTTCAACCAGCGCTCGTGCAATTCGTTCACGAAGGCTTCCGCGCCGGAGAACACGCGCGTGCGCACGCTCACCTGCTGCAGGAACGCGACCAGGCGGTCGTCCTGGCTGGTGTGGTCGTCCGCGAACACTTCGCCCACGTCGCGCGGATCGGACAGGCGCTTGCGCTTCGCCATGCGCAGGAAGAGCCGCGCGAGCCAGTTGGAGAAGTCGCTGCCGATCAGCAGCAGGTGGTTGTGCTCGAGTTCGTGAAAGAGCTTCTCCGGCGTGAGGTGCTCGGACTGCAGCGCGCAGATGAACTCGAGCATGTCCTCGTCGGAGATGACGTAGGTCGGCGACGCCGAAAGCCGTCCGAGCAGGTGGTAAACGACCGGCCGCTGCAACTGTCCGCGCTCGGCCGGAAGGTCGGCCACTCGATTCGGCGCATACGCAAGCACTTCGGCCATCGGCTGTCCCGCGAAGCGCTCGGCATTCAGGGCCTGCTCGAGCAGCGGGTCGAACGTGGTCGTCACGAACAGGTCGAAATCGGTGATCTGCACGAGTTTGCGCAGCGCCTCGGGCGGCGTCAGCTGCACCTCGCGCATGATCGAACGCAACCGCGTGTAGGCCTCCTCGCGACGGCCCCGCTGGCCGAGGTACGCGCAGACGACGTCGTTCAGCGTGAGCGGCTGCGGCAGCCCGGTCGTGTCGACGGAGAGTTTGGCTGCGAGCCTTTCGGCGAGCCATTCATAGAGCAGGCGCGGGCCGCGATCGGTCTCGACGCGCAACAGGTCGGGCCCGATGATCGGGATGACCTTGCGCTCCTCGATGTAATTGAGCAGATCGTCCCAGGCGTCTTCGTCGAGATTCTGGACCGTGGAGGCAAGCGCATTCATGGGCGCCTCCCGCCATGGTCGTGATCGTCGGACTCGGAACCCCCGCCGTCTACCTGCATGCCCCTCCCCTTCGGGCGCGAGTCTAACGGCATTTGTTGCGCTTTTTTGGGAAATCGACGCGTCAGCGGGCAAGCGGGTTCGGCTGCGACGTCTGCGCAATGCGCGCCCACACCGGGGCAAAGGCAGCGGCGGCCGCACCCGGCGTCCGGTCCGCGCACGGGAAATCGTCCTGCAGTTCGTCGAGGCGGATGACGGCCTCCGGGCGGCCCTTCGGAAACTCGCCGCGCATCGAGAACACGATGCGGCCGGTGACCGGCACGTTCTCGCCTACGATATGTTGCACCGCGGCGATGCGGTCGTAGAGCATCGGCAGCGGGTTGGTGAACGTGAAATGGCGTTTCGGCCCGAACACCGACCATTGCTCCATCTTCTCGCCGGCGAAGACCATGCCGGCGACGTCGAACAGATCGATGACCAGCAGCCCTTTCTGAGTCAGCAGCAGGCAGTTGATGTGCACCTGCTCCCCCGCGCCCGTCGGCAGCAGGACATTGCGCAACTCTTCGAACGCCACCGACGAGATGACGTTGTCGATTGCGCGTCGTGCGCGCAGCTGGCGGACGTGATCCCGGATGTAGTAGATGGCGGCGCCCAACGCGCCGAGCGCAAAGATCACCCACAGCCAGGCTGGCAAGCCGAGAAAAGCGTTCAAACGGTACTCCCTTGCAGCAATATACCGCGCAGCGCGTCGAGTTGCGGCTCAACGACCGACTGCACCGACGGCAGCGCCAGCAGTTCGGACAGCGCTTTTGGTACCGGCACCTCGGTGCCGATCAGCGGCTCGACGACGTCGTTGAACTTGGCCGGGTGCGCGGTCGCCACCAGTACCCAGCGCTCGGATCGCCTGCTCGCCGGCAGCCCGCGGTAGACGTGGGCCGCCGTCGCGGTGTGCGGGCACCACACCTGCCCGAACTCGGCGTAGTCGCGACGGATCGTCGCACGGATCTCGTCGTCGCTGACACTGTGCGCGCTGAACTTCGCGCGCAACTGGTCGACGCCCGGAAAAAGCCAGCGCAGCCGCTCCATGTTGCTCGGATTGCCGACGTCCATGGCGGATGCCAGCGTGGCGACGCTCGCGCGCGGCTGCCAGTCGCCCGACTTCAGGAAGTCCGTCACCGTCCGGTTGGCGTTGGTCGCAAGCACGACCTCGCCGATCGGCAGGCCGATTTCGCGCGCCCAGAGACACGCCGCAACGTTGCCGATGTTGCCGGTCGGCACGATGAAGTTCGGGGCGCGGCCGTCGCGCCGCCACAGCTCCAGGCTGGTGCGGGCGTAATAGACCATCTGCGGCAGCAGGCGGCCGACGTTGATGCTGTTGGCCGACGACAGCAGCACGGCCTTCGCGAGGTCCGCGTCGACGAAAGCTTCCTTCACCATGCGCTGGCAATCGTCGAACGTGCCGGTGACCGACGAGCGTGCGCACGTTGCCGCCCCAGCACGCGAGCTGCTTTTCCTGGCGCTGCGAAACGAGTCCGCGCGGGTACAGCACGACGACGTCGACCCATGGGCGGCGGTGGAATGCCGCGGCGACCGCGCCGCCCGTGTCGCCCGAGGTGGCGACCAGGATCGTCAACCTGCGCGGATCGGCGCGTGGGATGCGTTCGAGCGACGCCGCGAGGAACCGGGCGCCGAAGTCCTTGAACGCTGCCGTCGGCCCGTGGAACAGCTCGAGCACGCGACAGCGGGCCCGGCGCGCCGGCCACGTCGACGATCGGCGCGGGAAAGTTGAATGCATCGCGCGTGATCGCAGGCAGTTGCGCCGACAACGCATCGCCTGCGGCAAACGGCTCGAGCAGGCGGCGCGCGATTTCCGGCAGCGAGTCGGCGCCGGCGAAGACCTCACGACCGATTGCAGGCAACCGCTCGGGCACGTACAGGCCGCCATCCGGTGCGAGCCCGCGCGCGATCGCCTCGCTCAGTCCGACGACGTGTTCGGCGGCGCGGGTGCTCTGGTATCGCATCAGTCGCTCACCACTCGCGCGCCTTCGCGGTCGAAGGTCGACACCAGGCTGTCCGACTCGAGCCCGTGCGCCGCGAAGGCTGCCACCATGGCCGCGCGCACGTTCTCGGCATCCCCGTGCTCCGCCCAGGCAAAGATCGTCGGGCCGGCGCCCGAGATCGACGCGCCCAGCGCGCCCTGGTCGAGCGCCGCCTGCTTGACGGCCGCAAATCCCGGGATCAGCGCCGCGCGCTGCGGCTCGATCACGACGTCGAGCAAGGACTCGCGGATCAGCGCAATGTCGGACGTGTAGCAGCCGGCGAGGAAACCGGCGAGGTTCGCCTGCTGCCAGATGACGTCGGACAACGCGATGGTCTTGCTCAGGATGGCCCGGGCCTCGCGCGTCCCGAGCACCATGTGCGGGTGCACCAGCACGCAACGGATCGTGTCCGGGCACCGGCATCTGCTTCACGAACGGGTTGTCGATGCCGACGGTCAGCACCAGCCCGCCGAACAGCGACGGCGCGATGTTGTCGACGTGGACCGCGCCGCTCGCGACCTTCTCGCCCTGCATCGCGTACTTGAGCAGTCGCGTGCGATCGAGCGGCTCGTCGACGAGCGCGGCAGCCGCGACGACACCGGCCACCGCCGAAGCGGCCGAGCCGCCGAGGCCCGAGCCGAGCGGAATGCCTTTCTCGATCTCGATGTCGAAGCCGTGCGGCAGCCCGAGGTCGGTCGCGAGCGCGATCACGGACATGCCCGCGGTGTTCTTCTCGGCCGCCAGCGGCAGGTCTTCGACCACGCCGCGAATCGACAGGATCGACACGCCCGGTTCGGCACGGCGAATGACCCGCACCTTGTCGCCGATCGCGGCGACCGTGTGCCCGAGGATGTCGAAACCGACGGCGACGTTGCCGACGCTGGCCGGTGCGAATGCAGTGGCCGAGTGCCGGGCACGAACTCACAGCTTGGCCCCGAGGTACGCGCAGACCCGCAGCAGGTCCGCGAATACGCCGGCGGCGGTGACGGCGGGGCCGGCGCCCGGGCCCTGCACGATGAGCGGATTCTCGTCGTAGCGGCGGTCTGGAAGCGCACGATGTTGTCGGTCAGCGCGATGTTGGCGAACGGATGCGTCGCGCGGCAGCTCGACGACGCCGACCTGCGCCGGCCCTGCGCGTCCACCGAGCCGACGTAGCGCAGCACGTGGCCTCTGCGCCCGCGCCGCGCGCAGCCGCGCCAGCATCGTCGCGTCGAACTCGGCAAGGCGATCGAGGAAATCGTCGACGCCGCATTCGGCAAGCGGCGCTGGCACGAGGCTCTCGACCGCGACGTCCGCCATCTCGATGCCGCAGGCCCATCTCGCGGCCGAGGATGATCAGCTTGCGGGCCACGTCCATGCCCGAGAGGTCGTCGCGCGGATCGGGCTCGGTGTAGCCCGAGCGCCTTCGCCTCCGCACGATCGACGAGAACGACTGGCTGCCGTCCCAGGTGTTGAACAGGTACGCGAGCGTGCCGGAGAGGATGCCCTCGACGCGGCGGATCTCGTCGCCGGTCTCGCGCAGGTCGCGCAAGCGTCTGGATGACCGGCAGGCCCGCGCCGACCGTCGCCTCGTAGAGATAATGCGCGCCGGCCGCGCGCCGCGCCGCCTTGCAGGCGTTCGTAGTCGCCATAGCTCGCGCTGTTCGCCTTCTTGTTCGGCGTGACGACGTGGATGCCGCTCGGCGAGCCAGTCGCGCGTAGTGCTCCGCCACCTCCGCGCTCGCGCTGCAGTCGATGATGACGGCGTGCGGGAAGTGATCCGCGTGCACGTGGTCGGCGAAGCGCTCGAGGTCCATCGGATCGCCGCCCGCCGCGTATTCGTCGCGCCACCGTGCGAGGTCGATCGCGGCTCGGCACGAGCAGCATCCGCTTCGAGCCGGCGATCGCGCGCACCCGCAGGTCGATCTTGAAGTCGCGGCGCAGCCGCTCGGCCTGCGACTGCGATCTGCTCGAGCAGCGCGCTGCCGACGAGTCCCGGCCCGATCAGGCCGATCGAGATCGTGTGCGGCGAGAGGTAGAAGCTCGAATGCACGGCGCGCAGCGCCGCGGGCACTGCTGCGGCCGTCGATGACGACCGAGATGTTGCGCTCCGACGCGCCCTGCGCGATCGCGCGGACGTTGACGCCCGCGGCGCCGAGCGCCCTGAAGACCTGCGCCGCGACGCCGTGCGCGCCGGCCATGCCGTCGCCGACGACGGCGAGGATGCTGCAGCCGACGGTCGACCTCGACGCTCTGGATCTGGCCCTCGCGCAGCTCGGGATCGAATGCGCGGCGCACCACGCGCTCGGCGCGGTCGGCCTCGACTTCCGGGACGGCGAAGCAGATCGAGTGCTCCGAGCTGCCCTGCGAGATCAGGATCACCGAGATGCCCTCCTCGCGCAGCGCGCCGAACAGGCGATGCGCCGTGCCCGGGACGCCGATCATGCCGGCGCCCTCGAGGTTCACCAGCGCGATCCCGTCGATCGTCGTGATGCCCTTCACCAGCGGGTTCGGCGCCGTGCGATCGTGGATCAGCGTGCCGGGCTTGTCGGCGCGAACGTGTTCGGATCCAGATCGGGATGCGCTTCTGCACCGCCGGCGCCATCGTCTGCGGGTGGATGACCTTGGCGCCGAAGTACGCGAGTTCCATCGCCTCGTTGTACGAGAGCTGGTCGATGACCTGCGCTTCCGGCACGAGGCGCGGATCGGCGCTCAGCACGCCGTCGACGTCGGTCCAGATGACGATCTCCGCGGCGTCGAGCAGCGCGCCGAAGATCGAGGCCGAGAAGTCGCTGCCGTTGCGGCCGAGCGTCGTCTGCAGGCCCTGGATGTCGGTCGCGATGAAGCCGGTGACGACCAGGGTGCCGATGAAATCCGTCGCCACCAGGCCGTGCAGGTTCGCGCGCGATTGCTCCCAGCGGATGCCCGGGCCCATCGGCCCCCACTCGACCAGCAATGCGCGACGGGCGTCGATCCACTGCACGTGCCCCGCCGACAATCCGCGGACCCGCAGCAACCGCTCGAACACCCGGGTGGACCAGATCTCGCCGAAGCCGGCGATCAGGTCGCGCATGGTCGTCGAGGCGGACCGGATCAGCCGGACCGTCTGCAGGATGCCGGCGATGTCGCGGCAGTCGCGGTCGAGGACGGCGACGAACTCGTCGTAGAACTCCCCGGCGAGCAGTTCGCGGGCGAGATCGACGTGCCGCTGGCGCAATTCGCCGATCCGGTCGTCGAGGGCCGGGTCGTCTTGCTCCGCCAGAGCGACCAGGCCCAGCAGGGAGTCGGTGACGCCTCGGCAAGCCGACAGGACGACGGCTTTGCGTGCCGCCGGATCGGCCTCGATGATCGCCGCGACCCGCTGCATGCAGTCGGCGTCCGCGACACTCGACCCGCCGAACTTGTGGACCTTCCAGGCTTGCACGATCGATTCGCTCGCTATGGCCACCGACGCACGCGTCCGGCCCCTCGCTGACGCGCGACGGGCTGCACGGGGTGGTAACGCTTGGGAAACCCTCGAATTCTCTACCGGGAACTGTATCTTCTTGCAGCGCGGCAGGCAAACTACCGCCATGGACGATCCGAGCGCCCAGGGCCTGCATGCGGCCATCCTCGCGGCCGGCGCGTCGACTCGTTTCGGTGCACCGAAGCAGCTGGTGCGCATCGCCGGCGAGCCGGTGCTGCACACGGCGGTCGCGCGTGCGTCGCTGGTCGCAGGGCATTCGGTGACGGTGGTGATTGGCGCGCATGCGCGCGAGGTGGCCCGGGCGCTGCGCCAGCGCGCGGTGTCGATCGCGCTCAATCGCGACTGGGAGGAAGGCATCGCGAGCTCCATCCGCGTCGCGGTGCGCACGGCGCCTCCCGGCTCGTCCGCGCTGCTGCTGCTGCTCGCCGACCAGGTCGCCGTGAGCGGCGACGACCTCAAGCGACTGCATGCCGCCTGGCGGCGGCATCCGATTCTCATCAGCGCCGCGCTGCATGGCGGGGCACCCGGCCTGCCCGCAATCTTTCCGCGCTGGGCCTACACCGACCTGCTCGATCTGCGCGGTGACCGCGACCCGCGGCTGGTACTGCGGCGCAACGTCGACCGCGTCGTGCGCATCCCGATGCCAAATGCCGGTATCGACCTCGATACGCCCGAAGACCTGCTGCTGATCGAGCCGCAAACCCCGCCCGCCGACGAAGTCTGATCGCAGTATTATGTCACCGCTGGGACGTGCGTCGTTTGAGAGGCGCGTCTTGGTTTTTCCGCGCTCGAAATGGAGCAATAGCGGGGCGGCTTAGACTCGCCGCCAACGGCACTTCACGGAGACCTGGACCATGCGTCGGACAGCAATTTTCAGCATTTTCGCGGGTATGTCGCTGCTCGCGGCCCAGACGGCCGGCGCGGGCGCGGTCGGTGACCAGTTCGGCGGCGGCGCATTCGGGCTGCCGTGGAACGCGGGCAAGAGCGCTATCGAGGCGAAATACCCGGGCGGCCACTGGGACCAGAACGAAAAGGGCCTCTCCCGTTACTGCGCGCCGAGCAAGCAGATGCTGCTGAAGCTGCCGGCCCAGTACCAGACCCGGGAACTCTGCTTCCTGATTGGCAGTGACAGTACGCTCGCGAGCGTGACCGCCCGGATGGAACCGACGCTGCCCGCGCTGCTCGCGGTGGTGAACCGTTCGCGCACGCTGTTCGGTGACTTCGATGCCGTGCGGCGCGACGAGGGCGCGATCCAGTCCCGCCACACGAACATGTTGTGGATGAAGGACGCCCCGCTCGTCGTTCAGGTGACCAGCGGCAACGATGCCGACGGCCGCCCGAACGAAGTGGCGTTCACGATCGCCGATGAAGGATCGATGTACACGGCAGGCGCCGACAAGGTCTCGAACAAACCGACGGTGAATCGCTAGCCCGACGCGGCTGCGATCGCGCCCGCATGCCGCGCAGGGACGCGCGGCGAACCGGCCTCAGCTGATGACGGCCGGCAGCGGATCATGCGACGACACGGAATCGCCGGCGGCAGCAGGCGGCTCCTCGGCGACCAGCGACGGCCGCGACCGCACGGCGAGCCAGTCCGTGAACGGCACCCAGGTATCCAGGTCCTCCTGCAACAGCGCCCCTTTCATCTCGTGGATGCCCATGCCGGTCTCGGCGGAGCGCACGTAGGCCTGCGAGTCCCGCAGCACGGCGGCCACGGGAATGCGCATGCTCTGCAGGAATTTCATCAGCGTCGCGTACGCCTTGGTGTAACGGCGTGCCCGGTTCGCGACGATGACCAGCCGCTTCTCCGAGCGGTGCACCCGGCCGACCAGCAGCAGGTCTGCGATGCAACGCGACGCGGCGTGAATGTCGATGTCGGACGGCAGCACCGGCACCACGATGGCGCTCGCGTCCGCCGTGAATTCCGGCATCTGCAACGCGGTGACGGCCGCGGGGGTGTCGACGATCAGGCGTTCCGTGCCGGGAGGAGCCCGCCAGGCAAAGGCCCGCGTGACGTTCATCTTCTTTTCAAAAGCTGCGATACCGTGGATGGCCGGCAGGTCGGCTGGACGTACCTTCAGCCAGCGCATGCTCGACCCCTGGGGGTCGTGGTCCATCAGCGCGACACTCAGGCCGCGCCAGGCGTAGTACGCGGCCAGGTTCGTCGCGATCGTCGACTTGCCGGACCCCCCCTTGGGGTTCAGGACGACGATCTTCTGCAGGCTCGATGACTGTTCCATGGTCCTTTACGAGGGCTTGCCGGGGCACCGTACCCGACCCCGGGCGGCTCCGGCAAGCCATTCAGCGGTTTTTCAGCGGTTTTTGCGAACCGTTACCAACCCGGCGAGGCTCAATCGCGCTCCTGCCGGACCGTCCCGACGGCCGCGCGCTGCTGGGCCTGTTCGAGCGATTTCAGGGCGGCCAGGCGGGCCCCCTCGCGTTCGGCGCCAAGCAACGAAATGGTCTCGAGCCCTTTGCCCTTCAACGCGTCGTTGAACTTCGGCAGGTCGCCTGCGACGAGCGCATTGGCGCGTTTCTCGACCCCCTGTAACTCGCGGTCGAGCACGTCGACGCGCGCCACCTGGTAGTCGCCCGGACGGCCCTCGTAGGACAGCAGCGCGCCATACGCCTGGTCCAGGTGCTCGCGCAGCCGCTCCTCGCCGGTGATCGCCCCGCCCTCCTTCGTCGCGACGATCTCCTTGCGCAGCACGTCGATGTCGTCGACCAGCTTTTGCCCCTGCGCCTTGACGGGATCGCCATCCGGCAGTCCCGCGACGCGCGCCGCGGCGAGGCCCTTCAGCCCGTTCAGCCGGTCGAGCAGGTCGGTCATGCGCCCGAAGACCGCATGCGCCCGCATCGCCTCGTCGTACTGCAACTTGCGATCCGCCGTGGAGAAAGTCGCGCGGCGATCGAGACCGACGTCCAGCTTCTGCTCGAGCACCTGGTCGCCCTTGGTCAATCGCACGGTGTAGGTGCCCGGCAGCACGCGCGGACCGGAGGTTGCCGAGAACGCGGCCTGCGCCGCCGTCGGCACCCGTGGCGGCTTGGTCTGCATCGACCACTCGACCCGGTTCACGCCCTTGCGCTTCGACGCCGGCAGCGTGTCGACGAGCTGGCCGGCGCTGTCGAAGATCTCGAGCTTCATCCGGCCGAACACGTGCCGCGTCTTCTGGTAATAGTTGATGATCGCGCCGTCCGGCGGATTGGTGCCGGAGAAGCGTGCGTCGCCCTCGACCCAGCCGCCATCTGCCGCGGATGCGCTGCTGGACCGGGCGGCCGGGCAGGAAGCTCACTTCCCTGGCGAGCACGTCGGGCGTCAGCGCACGCAGCGGCGTGACGTCGTCGACGATCCAGATCCCGCGACCGTGCGTTGCGAGCACCACGTCGCCATCGCGCGGTTGAATCGCGATGTCACGCACCGCGACCGACGGGAAGTTTCCGCCCTTGAACGCTGCCCAGGTCGCGCCGCGATCGATGCTGATCCACAGCCCGAATTCGGTGCCGAGGTACAGCACGCTCGCATTGACCGGATCCTCCTTGATCACGTGGGCATAGCCCCTGACACCCTGCTCCGCGCCGGCGATGCGCTGCCAGCTCTTGCCGAAGTCCTCCGTCCGGTACACCCACGGATTCATGTCGCCGAACGTGTGACGATCGAACGTCGCGTACGCGACGCCATCGGCGAAATGCCCGGGCTCGACCGTCGAGACCCAGCTCGCCGGGGGCAAACCCTTGACGTTCTTCGCGACGTTCGTCCAGGTCTTGCCGCCGTCGCGCGTCAGCTGCAGGTTGCCGTCGTCGGTGCCGACCCAGATCTCGGATCCGCTGCGCGGGCTTTCGGCGATCGAGTAGATCGTCGTGTGCATCTCGGCCGCCGAGTTGTCGACGGTGATGCCGCCAGACTCCTCCTGCTTCTGCTTCTGCGGATCGTTGGTGGTGAGGTCCGGCGAGATGCGCTGCCAGCTCTGGCCGTGATCCGCGCTCGCGAACAGGAATTGCGCGCCGATGTAGATCTTGCCCTTTACGTTCGGCGAGAGGTGCACCGGCGTATTCCAGTTGTAGCGCAGCTTCTCGCCGAGCCCGGCCTGCGGCTGGATGCTGCGCTGCTCGTGCGTCACCAGGTTGATGCGCCCGATGTAGCCGCCCTGCGACTCCGTATAGGCGTAGCCGGGGTCGGCCGGGTCCTCGAACACCCAGAACCCGTCGCCGCAATTGAGGCTCTCCCAGCGGCCGTTGGTGATGCCGCCCGGATAGGCGGAGTCACCCATCCAGCAGCTGTTGTCCTGCAGCCCGCCGAAAACCTTGTACGGGTCCTTGTCGTCGAGCGACACGTGGTAGAACTGCGAGATCGGCAGGTTCTCGTTCTTCTGCCACTTGTTGCCGCCGTCGTAGCTGGTGAACAGGCCGCCGTCGTCGCCGGTGATGACGTGCTTCGGATTCGTCGGGTTGATCCACGTGTCGTGGTGATCGCCGTGCGTGCCGCCGAGGCCGCCGCCCGCCTGCGAGAAACTCTTGCCGCCGTCTTCCGAGACGATCAGCGAGAAGTTCATCTTGAAGAGACGTTCGGCATTCGTCGGGTCGATGACGATGTTGGAGAAGTAGAACGGCCGCCAGACCATCGACTGGCTGCGGTCGCGCTCGTCCCAGGTCTTGCCGCCATCGTCCGAGCGGAACAGCGCCGAGCGCGTGCCTTCGATGACGGCATAGACGGTGTCGGGCTTCGACGGCGCGATTTCGACGTCGAGCCGGCCCCAGGGCGGCGGCGGCAGTCCCTTCGCCGACTTGTCGTCGAGCCTCTGCCAGGTGCGGCCGCCGTCATCCGTGAGGAACAGGCCGGATCCCGACGGCGCGTTCGGACCATCGCCGCCCGAACGGAACGACCAGCCCTTGCGCCGGAAGTCCCACAGCCCGGTGAACAGGCGATCCGGATTGCGCGGATCCATGGTGAGACCCGAGCAACCGGTGGACAGGTTCGGTCCCTTCAGGATCAGCGACCAGGTCTTGCCGCCGTCGCTGGTCTTGTAGAGGCCGCGATCCGGCGAATCGGACCACAGCTTGCCCGGCACGCACACGTACACCGTATTGCTGTCCTTCGGGTGCACGAGGATCTTGTTGATGCGCTCGGACTCGGGCAGGCCGAGATAGTCCCAGCTCTCCCCGCCGTCCCGCGAGCGGTAGACGCCGTTGCCGATCGACACGGAGTTGCGCGTCCACGACTCGCCCGTCCCCACCCAGATCGTATCGGTATCGCTCGGATCGAGCGCCACCGCGCCGATCGATTGCACGGGCTGCTTGTCGAAGACGGGTTTGAACGTCGTGCCGCCGTCCTGCGATTTCCAGACGCCGCCGGACGCGGAGCCGACGTAAATCGTGACCTTGCCGTCCTTCTCCTGGCGCGCAGCGAGCGCGGAGATGCGGCCGCTCATCGTCGCCGAGCCGATGTTGCGCGCACCGAGTCCGGAGACGATGGAGCTGTCGAAGGCCGGGCTGGCCGCGGCGTCCGCGTTGGGCTTCGCGGCCACGACGGAGGTTGCCAGGACTAGCGTTACGACGAGCGAAGTCGCGCCGGGCAATGCGTGCTGCAGCTTCATGACGACCTCACTTCGCGACCGGGAACGCGAACGTCGCCGCGTCGACCGCGCCGTTGCCTTCGGCGTGGTCGTAGACCACCTGCTGTTTCTGCGAGTCGTTCGAGCCTTTCGGCCCCGACGCCTCGGTCATCGGCACCCAGATGCCCTGCACCTTCTCGTAATCGCCGTAGTCCGTCTCGGTGACCTGCTCGGCCCCCCGGACCTCCCGTTTCTGCACGTCGCGGATGATCATCCAGGTGTCGGGGTCGATGTAGTAGATGACGTCGTCGCCCGAAGCGAGTTCGACCCGCAGCTTGTGCGCCGGCGTGCCGTCGACCTCCTCGAGCCCGAGGTACGCCACCTTGCTGCCCTTGGCCTGGTAATTGACCAGCGGAAAATCGATGTCGGCCGCGATCACGAGTGGCTTCGCCTCGTCGGACGGCATGCGTTCGGGGTCCTTGCGACCTTCGAACGGCTGGATCTGCCACCCCTCGTGACCGTCCCAGGCCGCCACGGCGGTCATGCCCTGCAGCGTGTATTCCTGGCGAATCTTGTCGGGTCTGAGGCGCACCTCGGAGGCGGACAGTTCGATGTTGGCGCCCGGGATCACCAGGCGCCCGGTGCGCTTGAGACTCTTCAGCGCCTCGAGACCGGCCAGTCCGCCGCGCGCGTCGACATGGCGGGCGATGATCTCGTCCGCCGTCAGCGCATGGGCGGACAACGTTATCGACAGGCCGCAGGCGGCCAGGGTCTGGACGAACACTCGCATCACGTTGGCTGTGCTCCACAGGCCGGGACCGGCCCGGATCGTTCGAAGGTCATTCGTTCGTGCGCAGCTTGGCTGCGATGAACGACGCGTGCGGGACATACAGCAGATCGGCGATGCGCCGGATCAGGTGCTCTTCGTATTTGTGGATGGTCTCATCCGCGCGGGCCACACGCCACAGGTGTTCGACGAGCCGTTCCTTTTCGGCCGCCGAATACCCCTGGTTGATCATGGACGTGAACTGGAACAGGTCGTGCGACTGGTCGCTGTGCCGCTCGGCAAGCTCCATGAGCGCCACGCTGTCCGACGGGCCGAGCTCGAGCAGCTTGCCGATGGACTGCACGACCTGCTGCCGCTCCGCAGCGGTCACCTCGTAGTCGGCCCGCAACACCTCCACGAGCAGCGCCGCGACCGCAAGGTTCAGCGAACCCGCGGATCCCGTATTCGTCTCTGCCGGCGACAAACCGAACTGGCGGGTAAACCATTCCTTGAGCATGCCCCTCACCCGTGACTCTCCCGACGGGCGATGCTGCCATCCCCCGAAAAAAATGCCAACCGTCGCGTCCGGGGCCGTGAATCCGTTCGCTTACGCCCGCACCCCCCCGGGGCGCACACCCGTGCATAATCCCGCGGTCACCTGGGAGGGTCTCCATGCGCCAGATTCGTCGCGCGTGCTACGCGCTGTTTTTCGTCACTTGCGTTGCCTCAGCGCAACAACCGACCGCACCGGAGCCGGGACCGACGCCGATCGTCCTCAAGGCGGCGCACTTGTTCGACGGCCGTACGGGCCAGATGCGTAACGACGGGATCATCGTCGTGCAGGGCAGCAAGATCGTCGGCGTCGGCAGCGCGACCGGCATCCCGCCGGGCGCCAAGGTCATCGATCTCGGCAACGCGACGCTGCTGCCCGGATTCATCGACGCCCACGTGCACCTGACCATGCAGATGGAAGGCAACTGGTACCAGCAGTTCTACCAGGAACAGATGCGTTTCCCGGCGGATGCCGCGCTGCACGCGGTGCCGTATGCCGAACGGACACTGCGCGCCGGTTTCACGACCGTGCGCAATGTCGGCTCCGAGGATTTCGCAGACATCGGCCTGCGCAATGCCATCCGCGACGGGGCCATCCTCGGTCCGCGCATTCTCGGCGCAGGACATGCCATCGGGTCGGCAGGCGGTCATTGCGACCAGTCGCCCTTCCCTCCCGACAAGGTCAAGCCGGCGGGCCCGATCGAGGGCATCTGCAGCGGTCCGGACGAATGCCGTGCCGCCGTGCGTTACCAGATGAAGTGGGGCGCCGACGTGATCAAGATCTGCACGTCCGGCGGCGTGCTCTCCGAAACCGACCCGGTGGACGTGCCGCAACTCACGCCGGCCGAACTGACCGCCATCATGGCCGAGGCGCACGCATGGAAGCGCAAAGTGGCCGCGCACAGCCACGGCGACCTCGCGGCGCGCCAGGCGATCGACGCGGGCGTCGACTCGATCGAGCACGGCTCGTTCCTGACGGACGAGACGTTCCGGCTGATGAAGGAAAAGGGCGTCTATCTCGTGCCGACGCGGCTCGCGTCGTACTGGACGATGCAGAGCGTCGATCGCTATCCGCCGCTGATCGCGGCCAAGGCGCGCGCCGCCGCCGCGGCCAGCTCCGATGCCTTCAAGCGCGCGCTCAAGATCGGTGTGCCCATCGCATTCGGCACCGACAGCGGCGTCTCGCCGCACGGCAGGAATGCGATGGAATTCGGGCTGATGGTGGATCTCGGGATGTCGCCGGCGGCAGCCCTGCTCGCCGGAACGCGCGAGGCGGCAAAGCTGCTCGGGGTCGACGCGGAGACCGGCACGCTCGAGCCTGGCAAGCTGGCCGACGTCGTTGCGGTTCCGGGCAACGTGCTCGAAGATATCCACGCCACCGAACACCCGGCCTTCGTGATGAAACAAGGCCAGGTGATCGTCGGTGCGCGATGAGGCCCGCCGGCCGCTGAAATATCCGGTGCCACGGGCCGGTCTGGTTCCCGAGAGCGCGTGTTGCCGCATGGCGGCGGCAGGCGCTGAATCCGTGACCATCGACCACTGACTGGAGGATCCCCGATGAACCTGAAGAGCGTGACGATCGCCGCTGCCGTCGGCAGCCTGTTGGCCCTGGGCAGCATGGCCGCCTCGGCGGACGATGCGGCGGCAGCGGGCAAGGAAAAGTGCTACGGCGTCGCGAAGGCCGGCAAGAACGACTGTGCCGCGGCGTCGCATTCCTGCGCCGGACAGGCGACGAAGGACAACGCCCCGACCGACTGGAAGTACACGCCGAAAGGCGAGTGCGAAAAGATGGGCGGCAAGACCGAGGCCCCGAAGAAGTAAGGCAAAGACCGTGCCGGACACGTCGAACCCTCGTGTCCGCGGCGGACCGATCCCGGCCCGCGCCGGGATCGGTCTGCGCTCCCAGCACCATGCCGCCGATCGTCGAGGCGCGGCCCGACGTCGGCTGGATCGAGGTGCACACCGAAAATTACTTTCACGACGGCGGACCGCAGTGCGCGGCACTCGAGCGCGCGCGCGAACACTATCCGCTGAGCCTGCACGGCGTCGGGCTCGGGCTCGGGTCGGTCGATCCGCTCGATCGCGGGCACCTTGCGCGGGTGCGGCAGGCGGTGGACCGCTTCGAGCCTGCGCTCGTCAGCGAGCACGCGAGCTGGGGCAGCGAGGGCGGCGAGCATTTCAACGACCTGCTGCCGCTGCCCTACACCGAGGAAGCCGCCGAGCACCTGGCCGCGCGCGTGCGCGACGTGCAGGACGCGCTCGGCCGCCAGATCCTGGTCGAGAACCTCAGCTCCTATTTCGCGTACCGGGATTCCCGGCTCACCGAATGGCAGTTCCTGTCGGCTGTGGTCGAGCGTTCCGGCTGCGGCCTGCTCGTCGACGTGAACAACGCCTACGTCAACTCGATCAACCTGGGGCTCGACGTCGAAGCATTCCTCGGCGGGCTGCCGCGCGGCGCCGTGCAGGAGATCCACCTTGCGGGACACGCGCGCAAGCGCGTCGGCGATCGCGACCTGCTGATCGACGACCACGGTTCGACCGTATGCCCGGAGGTCTGGCGGTGGTACGCACGCGCGATCGAGTTGTTCGGCCCGGTGCCGACGCTGATCGAGTGGGACACCGACGTACCCGCGCTCGACGTGCTCGTTGGCGAGGCGCGCACGGCCGACGTCCACCTGCGGAGGGCGCTTGAACTCGCCGCGTGAGCGGCGCGACGCTGCGCGAACTGCAGGCGCGTTTTGCGTCTGCGTTGCGAGCGCCGTCGCACGATGCCGCGGCGTGCGCGACGTTCGGCGCACGACGTCGTCGACGATGGACTGCCCGCCCTCGCCCGCCTGCAGGTTTACCGCAACAACTCGCGTGCCGTGTTCAACGACGCGTTGCAGCGAACCTATGCGGTCGTCAGGCGCCGCGTCGGCGACGATTTCTTCGCAAGCCTCGCGGCCGAGTATCGTCTCGCGCATCCGTCGCGACACGGCGACCTGCACTGGATCGGTGCCGAGTTCCCGGCCTGGCTCGCAACACGATTGCAGGGCACCGATTACGAGTGGCTCGTCGACCTCGCCCGGCTGGAATGGGCCTGCGAACGATCGCTGGTCGCCGCGGAGGCCCCGTCGATCCCGCTCGCCGAACTGGGACACGTGCCGCCGCCGCTGCTCGAGCGAACCGGCTTCGCTTTGCACCCATCGCTGTATTTCGTCGCATCGTCCCTGCCGATCTGGACCGTGTGGCGCGAAAACCAGCCCGGACGCGGCCGGTCGGCCCGTCGATCTCGCACTGGGCGCGGAGCACGTGCTCGTCTGCTGCGTGTCGGGTGACCTGGCGCTGCACCGGGTGTCGGCGATCGAGTACCGGTTCTTCTCGGCGCTTGCGTCGGGGGCGCCGCTCGGTGCCGCAGTCGAGCGGTCGGGCCTGCCGGTCGAGCAACTCGCGCGGGCGCTCGGCTGGCTGTTCGAGGAAGGATTCGTGACCGGGCTGCTCGCCCCCACGACGGAGGCGGCCCCATGACGCTCCCGGAACGACTCACCCGGCTCAATCGCTGCTCGGCATCGGTGGCCGGCCGATTGTCGTCGTTGTTCCTGCTCGCAACCCGGCTGTGGGTCTCGTGGCAGTTCCTGAAGTCCGGGCTGCTGAAGGTGCAGGACTGGGACACCACGTTGCTGTTGTTCCGGGAGGAGTACCACGTGCCGCTGCTGCCGCCCGCCCTGGCCGCGGTCGCCGGCGCCACAGGCGAAATCCTGTTCCCCGTGCTGTTGATCCTCGGACTCGGCACGCGCTATGCGGCGCTTGGCCTGTCCGCCGTGAACGTCATGGCCGTCGTCTCGTACTCCCAGGTGCTGCTGGCCGAGGGCTCGGAAGCGGCTCTGGCCCAGCACGTGCTCTGGGGCTACATGCTGCTCGTGATCATCCTGTTCGGCCCGGGCCGGTTTTCGGCCGACGCGTCGGCTTCAGGCTCCCTTGAGCTCGCCCACGGCGCGATAGGCCTCGTCGATAGCGGCGTGGGCATAGGCCGACCAGCTGGAATCCGAATTGGCGATGGTCACGCGGCCGACGGGACGACGCGCCAGCTTCATCTCGGCGTCCGCCTCGTCTTCATCGTCCACCAGAGTGTTGAGACCCCAGGCATAGCCGTGTGACCAGCGGTTCACGGTAATGGCCAGGATGTCGCGGCGGTCGTCGAAGCCGCCGGGACCGAGCATGCGGGAAAGATCGGTGCGGATCGCCTGCTCGTGGTCGTCGAAGGTCGCCGTGAGCAACTGGCCGCGCGCGGCCCGCAATTCTGAGCGCGGCTCGTCGATGCCGGGCACGACCGGCACGTGCACCATGTGCAGCACGATCGGTTCGCTCGGCTGCCGCGAGTTCCGATAGCCGCCCATCGCGACCGGGTAGTCGAGCTTCACGCGCGAATGGTGGCTCGCGACGCCGTAGATCTCGTGCACGCCGAGCCTGACCCAGGGCTCCCAGTTGCGCACCAGCACGTTGGAATACACGAGCGGCGCCTTCACGTTGAGACGCAGCGCAGCCGTCTGCTTCGCGCCGAGGTTCGCCAGCACGTACGGGATCAGCATGTTGAAGCACGCCATCACGACGTGCCTGGCACGGATGCGGTGCAGCACGCGATCGGCATTGCTCAGGTAGCCGACGTCGACGCCCGTGTCGCCGCTGACGACGCGCACGACGGTGCTGTTGAGACGAATGCGCACCTTGTGATCCGCGCGGTCGAGTTCGTCGTAATCGGCCTTCGCGAGCACGATGTCGTCCATGGTCCGGCCCGGCATCGCCGCCGGAATGAGGCTGCGCACCAGCAGACGCGCGATGGACGCGTTGCCGTCTGGAAAGTGATAGATGTACGGTTCCTCCATGTCCGCCGCCGCCCCTTCGTCCTTCGGCAGCGACACACCCTTGAAGCCGGGATAGCCGAAGAGCCCGGCATCGAGCGCCGGGACCGTCTGCGGCGGGCCGCCGAAGAAGTCGAGCGTGCGGCCGCCGAAGTACGCAATCGCGTCGTCGGACAGGCCCCAGTCCTTGCGCAGGAAATCGACGTAGGAGGTCCGCGCCAGATAGGCCTCGCGCGCCGCGTCGTCGGCGAGATGGCCGAGCGTCACCCGGCCGGTCGTGAAGAGTTCCAGCAGCTGCTTGCGCGCCTCGACGGACAGCGGGAAGTCGCCGATGAACTCCGGCAGCGGACGCCCGTTGCGCCGGTCGGGTGGAATGTCGTCCGCAACCCAGTCAGTCGGGTCGCCTTTGACGAGCTTGTCCGCGCCGAAGCGATCCCGGTCGAAGAAACTGCCGCGCGACAGCCCAAGCCCGGGATAGAGCGTCTGGTCGAAATAGTGGCGGAAGTGATCGACGTCGACGCCGAGTTCCTTCATCAGCCCATTGACGACGGCCGAGAAGTTGCCCTTCGGCGATTGCAGCGCCTCGCTGCCGCCATAGCCGATCAGCAGCCGGTCGCCGAACATGAATTCGTTGCGGCGCGCGTGCCCCCCGAAATCATCGTGGTTGTCGAGCACCAGGATGCGTGCATCCGCGCCGTGGCGCTTGCGATAGAACCAGGCCGCCGCGAGGCCGCTGATGCCGCCGCCGACCACGACGCAGTCATACTCCTCGGCCACGCGCTGGCCGCCGACGCGATACTGCTTGCGGTCGAAGACGAGCGTGTGCGCCGCTTCGAAGGAGCCGTTGTGCTGCCCGCGCAAGCCCGTCAGCGCCGGCGGATACCCGGCCGTCGGCGCGAGGGCCGCCAGCACGTCGCGCGGCGCGAGGCCGGCAGCGATCGCCAGGGCCATGCCGTCCAGAAAGTCCCTGCGCGTCACGCCGTCGCTCATGATGCCCTCCTGGAGGGTCGGCACGCCGGCCAGCGGCATGGCCGCTCCCGGAACCGATGCAGGATGTCAACGCGCATGGCTTGCGCCGGGGCGGTCAGCGCGCATCCATCACGCTCAGGATCGCCACGAAATGGCTCACGACCCCGCCGAGCACGAACACGTGCCACAGCGCGTGCGAATAGCGCTGGTTCTTCCACAGGTAGAAAGGCACGCCCAACGTGTAGAGGAGCCCGCCGACGACGAGCCAGTGCAGCTCGTGCGTCGACATGCTGCGCATCGCCGGACCCGCCGCCGCGACGATCAACCAGCCCATGACCACGTAGAGCAGCACCGACGTCTTGTGAAAGCGGAAGCCGACGTTCGTCGTCTTGGCCGCGATGCCGAGCAGCGCCAGCGTCCACACCGCGGCGAACAGCGTCCAGCCCCAGTTGCCTCGCATCAGCCCGAGCGTGAATGGCGTGTAGGTGCCGGCGATCAGCAGGTAGATCGCCGAGTGATCGAAACGACGCAGCGTCAGGCGTCGCCGCGGGTCGGTCGCCGCGTGATACAGGACCGAGGTCGAGAACAGCAGCAACGCGCTCAGGCCGAAGATCGCACCTCCGGCCAGTCGCCAGCGATCGCCGAAATTCGCGGCCGTCCAGACCAGCCAGGGTATGGCCACGAGGCTCGCCACGACCCCGGCCGCGTGGGTCACACAATGCGTCATCTCTTCGCCGCGCGTGTAATCGCAATGATTCATGGTCGCTTTGGCGGGGCCGCGGATCGCGGCGAAGCCGGCCGTGGGTACTCCTGACGCCGCGCTGCGCCGCGCTGGCTACGATGCTAGCAGCACAACATCACGACGGTCATGCCCATGCGCACTTACGCGTTCGAGGCCTTGCTCTCGTTGGCCTGGCTGCTGGCCGGCTGCAGCGGCGGAGACGGCAATGGCAGCAGCGGGAACGGGACGTCGTCCTCCGCGCTGGTCGTCAACAGCACGTCGGATGTCGCCATGCCGCCCGCGGGCACGACGACGCTGCGATCCGCGCTCGATGCGGCGGCGCCCGGACAGAAGATCACCTTCGATCGCAGCCTCGATGGCCAGACCATCGCGCTCTCGCTCGTCGCCGATGAACACACCCGACTGATGGGCGAGGTGATGGGCATCCGCAACGAGCCGAGCGGGCCGGTGTCGTACCTGGTCGGCTACCGTGAACGAGACTACGGGCGTTCGGCCCTGGTCGCGCGCAAGGACGTCGTGATCGACGCATCCGGCCTGGCCGCCGGAGTGACGATTGCGTGGACGGGCGGAACGCAACCTGGCGCGCGCGTCCTTGCGGTCGACGGCAACCTTACGCTCAGGAACGTCTCCATCACCGGCGGCAGCAGCGTGACGCAGAAACTCACGGTCGCGAACCCGGACGACCAGCCCTGGACGCTGGGACGCGGCGGCGCGCTGGCCGTCTGGGGCGTGGCGAGGCTCGAGCATTGCCGGCTCTACGACAACCACGCGCAGGGCGATTTCGACTCCTCGCGCGATCGCGGCGCTTTCGGCGGCGCCGTGTATGCCGACATCGTCGAAATCGACGACTGCGTCATCAGCGGCAACACGGTCCTCGGCGGCGGCGCAGCCGGCGGCGGCGTGTACTCGGTCGGCGGCGCGGGGCATACCCAGTCGGTCTCGACCATCGATCGCTCGTCGATCACCGGCAATCGCATCAGCGGGCTGTTCGTCTACGGCGCCGGCGTGTACTCCGACGGCGGCAGCATCGGCAACCAGAAGACCTTGCGCCTCGGCAACACCACGATCGCGCGCAACCTGGCCGAGCCCGCACCCGGGTTGCCGAAGTTCCTGCTCGCCATGGGGTACTGGCGCGGCGGCGGCGTCTACATGTCGAACGGGTATCTCGAGATCCAGAGCTGCACCATCGTCGAGAACGTGGTGCGCGGCGCGCCCCGCACCGACAGCCTCGGGCGCCGCAACCTCGCGGGCGGCGTGGCGGCGACGGTCGGCAACGCCCACGACGTCGAGGACATGATCGTCGGCCAGTCGATCATCGCGGGCAACACCGTGCAGGAAATCGGCGGCAGCACCTACGCGCACGACGTCTTCACGGGCTCGCTGTTCGCTTTCCGGAGCGCCGGATACAACCGCATCGGCGCCCTCGACTTCAGCCAGATCCTGGTGCCGGTCGGCGAACCCACCTGGGTGTCGCTGGTGCGCAAGCACTACCCGCAGGATGGCGACGAAGCCGGCATCGCGCTCGGCGACGTGATCGATCTCGTGAATGGCATCACCGAGTCGGCGTCCATCCTCTCTGCCGGCGTCGGGACGGGCGAGCCCGCCGTGTTGCGTTACGCGCCGCGTGGCGATGCGCTCGATCGCGTGCCGGCCAAGTCCTATTCACTGTCCGAGACTCATGGCGAATACCAGATGCTGACCGGCACCGACGATTTCCTGTCCATCGTGCTCGAGCGCATCGAACGGCATTACGGCCTGCCCGGTTTTGCGGCGAGCTTTCGCGCGTCGTTCGAAGCGTTTCTCGCGTCGGTCGATGCAGACGCGGCGACCGCGGGCATCCAGCCGTACCGTGACCCCGACGGCACCCCAATCCTGACCCTCGCCGCGACGCAATGGTTCGGGCCGGCCGAGACCTGGCCAAAGGAACTGCCGAACTATCCGTACATCGAGTTCTGGCATCGGCTCGACGCGGCGCTCGCCGATGCGCACCTCCCCGGCATGGGACCGGAACTGCTCGGTGACGCTGCCTGGCAGGCGCTTTTCAGCAGCGGCCCGCTCGCCGAGAACGGCAGCATCCGCATGTCCATCAGCACGCGGCCGCGGCTGACCGTGAAGCGCCTCGCCGGCGACCAGCTTGGGGCCGAACGCCCGCTCAACGCGGCTAGCGATATCGGCGCCATCGAGGTGAGGTAACCTACGCGCACCGGCCCCCGCGACGCGGCGGCCGCAGAGCAAATCCAGACTGCGGGGAAATCGTCCATGAACGGAGCACAGTCGCTCGTCCAGACGCTCGTGAATTGCGGTGTCGAAGTGTGCTTCGGAAATCCCGGCACGTCCGAGATGCACTTCGTCGCGTCGCTCGACAGCATCCGCGGCATGCGGCCGGTGCTCGCGTTGTTCGAGGGTGTGGTCACGGGCGCGGCGGACGGCTATGGCCGCATGGCGGGCAAGCCCGCGGCGGTGCTGTTGCACCTCGGTCCCGGGCTGGCCAACGGCCTCGCGAACCTGCACAACGCCCGGCGCGCATCGACGCCGATCGTCAACGTGGTCGGCGACCATGCGACCTACCACCTGCAGTACGACGCCCCGCTCACCTCGGACATCGTCGGCTTTGCCCGCCCGGTGTCGTCGTGGATCTGCGAGTCGAAGAGCGCCCGCACGGTCGCCGCTGACGCAGCACGGGCCGTGCAGGCAGCCTGCGCGGCGCCAGGCGGCATCGCGTCGCTGATCCTGCCCGCCGACACCGCATGGAACGACGCGGATCACGCGGCCGACCCGCTGCCGATTCTCGGGCCGCAGCCGGTCTCCGAAGCCGCAGTGAAGTCCGCCGCCACGCTGCTGGAGAACGGCAAACGCACGGTCATCCTCGTGCGCGGCCGCGGACTGCTGGGCGCCGGGCTCGAGGCGGCCGGCCGCGTCGCGGCGCGAACCGGCGCGCGGCTGATGTGCGACACCTTCGCGCCGCACACGGAGCTTGGAGCCGGCCGGGTGTACGTCGAACGGCTGCCCTATTTCGCCGAGCAGATCACCCAGGCGCTGACCGGCGTCGAGCAGATGATCCTGGTCGGCGCGAAGCCACCCGTCTCGTTCTTCGCCTACCCCGGCAAGGCGAGCTGGTGCTCGCCCGATGGCTGCAGGATTCTGCAGCTCGCGCATGAGCACGAGGACGGCGAACTGGCACTCGAGGCGCTCGACCGCGCGCTGTCGACTGCGGCGGCCGGCCCCGTGGCCCGCCTGCCGCTGGCGCTTCCGGACCTGCCGACGGGCGCGCTCACCGCGCAGACCGTTGCGCAGGCCATGGCGCACCTGACGCCCGAGCACACGATATTCGCGGATGAGTCCGCGACGGCGGGATTTGCGCTCGGCACGACGATGGCCCGCGCGCGCCCGTACGACCACCTCGCGCTGACGGGCGGCTCGATCGGCCAGGGGCTGCCGCTCGCGGTCGGCGCGGCGATCGCCTGTCCCGACCGCAAGGTGATCTGTCCGCACGGTGACGGCGGTGCGGCCTACACCGTGCAGGCCCTGTGGACGATGGCGCGCGAGAAGCTCGACGTCACGACCGTCATCTTCGCCAACCGCTCGTACGCCATCCTGAACATCGAGCTGCAGCGCGTCGGGGCGGCCGGTGCGGGCACGAAGGCGCTGTCGATGCTCGACCTGCACAACCCCGAAATGAACTGGTCGAAGATCGCCCAGGGCTTCGGGGTCGAGGCGAGTCGTGCGACGACCAGCGAGGAATTCGTCGCGCAGTATGCGTCGGCGATGAAGCAGCGCGGGCCGCGGTTGATCGAGGCACTGATTTAGGTGCGCCAAAGGCACCGCCTCTATTTTCCGCGCTCGCGCGGAACTGGCGGCGGACCCGGCAGTCGAACCGACAGGTCCCGTTGAGAATACCCCCGTCACCTGTTCCAATCTGGTATCGCGGCCGTCCGGCCGTGCCACATCCGAGCGCATGACTAGCGCCCCCCTGCACCGCTGGGCCTGGCTCGCAATCGCCGGCCTGACCGGCTGCGCAAGTGTCGGCCCCGATTACGTCCCGCCTGCCGGCGCCGCACCGCCGACGTGGAATCATTACGCAGCGACATCACAGCCTGCGACGACGGCGCAGGCGACCGGCGACCTGAGCCAATGGTGGCGGGGCTTGAACGATCCGCTGCTCACGCAACTGATCGCCGAGGCGCTGCAGGCCAGCCCGGACTTGCGCAGCGCGCAGGCCCGGCTGCGGGAGGCCCGTGCCCGCCGTGGCGTCGCGCGCGCGGATTACTACCCGAGCCTGTCGGCATCGGCCGACGCCAGCCGCAGCAAGACCAGCAATCAGGCCGGCGGCGGCGGAACCCGCGATTTTTACGATGCCGGTTTCGACGCAAGCTGGGAAGTGGACGTTTTCGGCGGCGTCCGGCGCAGTGTGGAGGCATCGCAGGCCGAGGTCGAGGCGGCCACAGCTGGCCTCGAGGACACACAGGTGTCGCTGGTTGCCGAGGTCGCGACGAATTACGTCACGCTGCGTGCGCTGCAGGAACGACTGCGGATCGCGCGCGACAACCTGGTGAGCCAGTCCGAGACGCTGCAGTTGACCGACTGGCGCGCGCAGGCTGGGCTCGTCAGCGGACAGGACGTCGAGCAGGCGCGCAGCAACCGCGAGCAGACACGCGCACAGATCCCAAGCCTCGAAACCGGTATCGCCGTGGCCGAGCACAGTCTCGACGTGCTGCTCGGCCTCAATCCCGGCTCGTTGCACGCGCGGCTCGACACCGAGGCAAGCCTTCCAGTGGTGCCGGGTGCAATCGCCGTGGGCATACCGGCCGACACGTTGCGCCAGCGGCCGGACGTGCGGGTCGCCGAGCGCCAGCTCGCGGCCGCGACGGCCCGCGTCGGCGAGGCCAAGGCGGCGATGTATCCGTCGTTCAGGTTGTCCGGCTCGATCGGGGTCGAGGCGCTGACCGCGAGCGCACTCGGCGATGGTGGCGCGACGTTCTCATCGCTGCTTGCGGGCATCACCGCACCGATTTTCGAAGGCGGCCGGCTGCGCAGCCAGGTCGAAGTGCAGGACGCCTTGCGCGAGCAGGCCGAGGTCTCGTACCAGCAGACGTTGCTCGTTGCGCTCCAGGACGTGGAGAACGCGCTGGTGGACCTCGCGCACAACCGTGACCGCAGCGAGGCGCTGTCGAACGCGCTGGATTCCGCACGTATTGCCGACAGGCTGGCCCAGGGCCGTTACGGGGCGGGCCTGATCGACTTCCAGACCGTGCTCGACACCGATCGTAGCGTGCTCACGCTCGAGGACAGTCTCGCGGCCACGCGCGCCGACGGCGTGCTCGCCGTCATCCGCTTGTACAAGTCGCTCGGCGGAGGCTGGTCGCCCGCCGCTACATCCAGCCTGCCCGCCAAGGGAAGTCCATGAGTTCCGAATCCACTACGCGTGACTCGCAGGCCGGCAACCTGCGGCAGCTCCTCGACACACAGCCTGCAAGCCGGTTCGCGGACCGTCGCCTCTGGGGTGTGCTGGTCCTGGTCGTCGCGGCACTTGTGGCGTTCATGCTGTTGCGTTCCAGAAGCGGGAGCGAGGAGCCCGTCTATCGCACCCAACCAGCGACCGTGGGAACGCTGTCCGTGACCGTCTCCGCTACGGGAAACCTGCAGCCGACCAACGAGGTCGACGTCGGCAGCGAACTGTCCGGCACCGTGGAGAAAGTGTTCGTCGACGACAACGACCGTGTCAGGAATGGCGAGGTGCTCGCGCAGCTCGACCTTTCGAAGCTGCAGGATGCGGTGGAGAAATCGCGCGCCAATCTCGCGTCGGCCAGTTCCGGGGTGTTGCGGGCACGCGCAACGACCGCGGAGGCGCGTGCGAACCTTGCGCGCTTCAAGCAGGTTGCGGAGTTGTCCGGCGGCAAGGTGCCGTCGCGCAGCGAGATGAGCACGGCCGAAGCCAACGTGCTGCGTGCCGAAGCCGACGAAGCCAGCGCACAGGCGAGCGTCGCGCAGGCAAAGGCGAACCTTCGCTCGGACGAGACGAACCTCGACAAGGCCAGCATCCGCTCGCCGATCGACGGCGTGGTTCTCACTCGCGAGGTCGAACCCGGCCAGACGGTTGCGGCGTCGTTCCAGGCGCCGGTGCTCTTCAAGCTCGCCGAAGACCTGGCCAAGATGGAACTGCAGGTGGACGTCGACGAGGCCGACGTCGGCCAGGTCAAGGTGGGACAACACGCGACGTTCACCGTCGATGCCTGGCCTGGACGCGAGTATTCGGCCGTCATCACGCGCGTCGGTTTCGGTTCGCAGGAAAAGGACGGCGTCATCTCCTATCGCGCAGTGCTGAACGTCGACAACGCGGACCTCAGCCTCCGGCCCGGCATGACCGGCACCGCGGAGATCGCCACGGTGACTCGCGACAATGCTCTGCTGGTGCCGAACGCCGCATTGAGATTCGTCCCGCAGGCGGCGGAATCGCCGCGCAAGAAATCGAGCACCAGCATCGTCAGCACGCTGATGCCACGACCGCCTCGCGGGCCGCCGAAGGAAGTGAACGTAAAGCGCAAGGGCCAGCAACCTCACGTCTGGGTGCTGCGTGACGGCAAGCCTGCTTCGGTCGACGTCCGGACCGGCGCGACGGACGGCAAGGTGACGGAGATCACGGGCGGGGCGCTCAAAGCCGGGACGGAGGTCATCACCGAAGCGGAGACTCGCGCTCAGTGACCGAGCCCGCCCTCATCCGCCTGGCCGAAATCACCAAGACTTACGGTGACGGACAGGCCGCGTTCCAGGCCCTGAAAGGGATCGACCTGGCCATCGAGCGCGGCGAGTTCGTCGCCATCATGGGACCGAGCGGCTCGGGCAAATCGACCGCGATGAACATCCTCGGCTGCCTCGACATCCCGACCACCGGCAGCTACTCGTTCGAGGGTGTGCAGGTGGAGCGGCTGTCGCGCAATCAACGCGCCCTGCTCCGTCGCCATTACCTCGGCTTCGTCTTCCAGGGCTTCAACCTGCTTGCCCGCACGACGGCCCTCGAGAATGTCGAATTGCCGTTGATCTACCGCGGAGAGCCCGCCGCTTCGCGCCACGTTGCAGCGCGCCGGGCCCTGGCGGAGGTCGGACTGAAGGGCTGGGAGAATCACACGCCCGCGGAACTCTCGGGCGGTCAGCAGCAGCGTGTCGCCATTGCCCGGGCCATCGTCACCCGACCGGAGGTGCTGCTGGCCGACGAACCGACGGGCAACCTCGACAGCCGCACCAGCGGCGAGATCATGGAGCTGATCAAGTCGTTCAACCGGGAACTGGGCATTACAGTGCTGATGGTCACGCACGAACCGGACGTCGCCGCCTATGCGCGGCGTGTCGTGCGCTTCATCGACGGCCACGTCGACAGCGATCACAGCAACCCGGTACCGGCGTGATGCTGGGCAACACCATCATGCTCGCGCTGCGCGCCATCCGCCGCAACCTGCTGCGATCGTTCCTCACCGTGCTCGGCATCGTGATCGGCGTCGCGGCCGTCATCACGATGGTCACGCTCGGCAATGGCGCGACGCGATCGGTCTCCGACCAGATCTCGAGCATGGGCAGCAACCTGCTGATCGTGATGCCCGGCCAGCGGGGCGGCCCCGGCGCCGATGTCGCGCCGCCCCTCAAGACCGCCGACGTCGACGCCATTCGCAACCAGATCTCGGCGGCCCGGTATGTGGCGCCGATCACCAGCAAGGCGGTGACAGCGGTATACCAGGCCAACAACTGGTCCACCGTCGTGAGCGGCACCGCGAGCGACTATTTCGAGGCGGGCAACTGGGAACTTGCGGCGGGCCGCGTGTTCAACGAGGCCGAGGAACGCGCGGGCAAGGCGGTCTGCGTCATCGGCGAGACCGTCCGCGACAAGCTCTTCGCCCGGCAGAATCCGGTCGGCAGCGAAATCCGCATCAAGGCCTTTGCGTGCGAGGTCATCGGCCTGCTGAAGTCGAAGGGCCAGTCCGCGATGGGTTCGGACCAGGACGACACGGTCCTGATGCCGTTGCGCACCGTGCAACGCCGGCTGACCGGCCGGCCCGACGTCAACCGCATGACGATCTCAGTCAGCGACGGCGCGTCGATCGACGCGGTCAAGGACCAGATCACGTCGCTGATGCGCGAGCGGCGCAATCTCAGCGAGGACGAGGAAAACGATTTCCGCGTGATGGACACGCGCCAGATCAGCGAGACGCTGACCAGCACCACCCGCATTCTCACGGCGCTGCTGGCGGCGGTCGCGGCGGTGAGTCTGCTGGTCGGCGGCGTCGGCATCATGAACATCATGCTGGTGTCGGTGACCGAGCGAACCCGCGAGATCGGCACGCGGCTCGCAATCGGCGCGCTCGAGCGCGAGGTGCTGTTGCAGTTCCTGATCGAGTCGGTGGTGCTGTCGAGCCTCGGCGGGCTCGTCGGCATCGTGTTGGCGTTCGCGGCCTCGATCGGCCTCGCCGGCCTGATGAAGCTGCCGTTCCTGTTCAACCCGGGCATCAACCTGTTGTCGTTCGTGTTCTCGGCCGCGATCGGCGTCATCTTCGGCTACTTCCCGGCGCGCCGGGCCGCGGGCCTCAATCCGATCGACGCGTTGCGCCACGAGTGACCCGCCGACCTGTCTCCGCATCCGACGGCGGGGTACCATTCACGCCTCGTTTCATTCGCCGAGACCGTGGTACCCCATGCTGGCCGACCTGCTGAATTCCGGGAAGCTCCTCCTCGCCGATGGCGCGACGGGCACGAACCTGTTCGCGATGGGGCTCACTTCGGGCGACGCGCCGGAAATGTGGAACCTGGAACACCCGGACCGGGTGCGGGCGCTGCACCAGGGCTTCGTCGATGCCGGCTCCGACATCATCCTGACCAACAGTTTCGGCGGCAACGCGCGTCGATTGATGCTGCACGGCATGCAGGACCGCGTGCGCGAAATCAACCGCCTCGCGGCGCAACACGCCCGCGCGGTGGCGGACAAGGCGGGCCGACCCGTTGTCGTCGCCGGCTCCGTGGGGCCGACCGGCGACCTGTTCGAGCCGCTGGGAGTGCTGACGCAATCGCTGGCCATCGAGGTGTTCGAGGAGCAGATTGCCGGGCTCAAGGAGGGCGGCGCGGACGTCGCGTGGATCGAGACGATGTCGTCGCTCGAGGAGATTCGCGCGGCAGCAATTGCCGCAGCTCACGTCGGCATGCCGTACACGTTCACCGCCAGCTTCGACACGGCCGGCCGCACGATGATGGGCATCACGCCGGCGGCCCTGGTCGAATTCGCAATGGAATTGAACCCGCGTCCGGTCGCCATCGGCGCCAACTGCGGGGTCGGCGCGTCAGATCTTGTCATCAGCGTGCTGGGCATGACGGCGAAGCAGGCTGGCATCCCGATCATTGCGAAGGCGAATGCCGGCATCCCGCAGTTCATCGGCGCGCACATTCACTACTCGGGAACGCCCGAGCTGATGGCGAACTACGTCCACCTGGCGGCCGATTCGGGCGCGCGCATCATCGGCGGGTGCTGCGGCACGACGTTCGACCACGTCGCCGCGATGCGCCAGGCCATGCTCAAGCATCACGCGGGCGAACGGCCCGACGAAACCAAGGTCGTCGGAGCCCTGGGCGCGCTGCAGGCGCCGGGCGCCAAGGCCGGCCACAAGGTCGCGGGCGAAGGTCGCCGCAACCGCCGCACCTGATACCTGCGCGCCTGGTCCGGCGCGCGAGGCCACGCCCTCAAGGTGTGCCGGGTTTTCTCGTACAGCCAGCCTCGTTGGCCTTCACCACGATCGCGTTCAGGTCCGCTCCCGTGCTGTTCGCCGACTTGCCGGCCTCCTCCAGCTGCATGCGGAACGACTGGCATTGCGGCGCCGTGTCGATCAACGTCAGCAGCCCAGCGGCTTTCTGCGCAGGTGCCATGGCAGGCGGTGGCGGCGAATCCACCGGGATCCGGCGCGGCGGAGGTGCCGCAGGTTCCGCGTCCGTCATGGCCGACGACGTCGCGGCGGCCTTGGCCGTTACGGCATCCGCCACCAAATTCCGCAGGCGGCGGCGTCTTCGAACACCCGGCCAACAGGGCCAGCAGCATCGCGCCCAGCAGTTCCGATCGTTTGATCATCACAGGCACGCTCGAGCGGGAGACCCCGGCTTGGGGCCGCACAAGGATGCCACGGGGACGGCGAAATGCGATCGCGGGTTTCCCCGGGGCCGTCCAGCGTATTCGCGGCCAATGCGGCCGGTCCGGGTTGACGCCGGATTATATTTCTATATATTTGGAAATATGGACCAGGTACAGCTCATCCGGGCATTGTCGGCGCTCGCACAGGATTCACGGCTCGCGGTGTTCCGGTTGCTCGTCCAGCGCGGACCCGAGGGTTATGCGGCCGGCGAGATTGGTGAACGGCTCGCGATTCCCGGCCCCACGCTCTCCTTCCATCTCAAGGAACTCGCGCAGGCCGGTCTCGTCACCGTACGCAAGGAGAGCCGCTTCATGTACTACGCCGCGAACTTCGAGCGGATGAACGCACTGCTCACCTGTCTCACCGAGAACTGCTGCAGCCTCGGCAGCACACGCGGCGCGTCCTGCGCGCCCGCGCGTCCGACTGCGAAACGCAGGACCGGTTGATGCCTGCCCTCGACCGCCCGGCAGGTCCGCACGCGCAACATCGGCCGGCACCATGACCACGCCGATCCGGCACGTACTGTTTCTCTGCACCGGGAATTCCTGCCGTTCGATCCTGGGCGAGGCAACGTTCAATCATCTCGCGCCGCCCGGCTGGCGCGCGCTGAGTGCCGGCAGCCGGCCGACCGGCCAGGTGCACCCGCGCTCGCTGGCCCTGCTGGCACGCGAAGGCATCTCGACCGAGGGCTGTTTCAGCAAGTCCTGGGACGACCTCCCCGTGACGCCAGACGTCGTGATCACAGTTTGCGCCAGCGCGGCCGGAGAGGCGTGCCCGGCGTATCTGGGCCCGGCGTTGCGCACGTACTGGGGGGTCGCTGACCCTGCCCACGTCACCGGAACGGAGGCCGAGATCGACGCAGCGTTCGTTGCGGCGTACAGGACGCTGCGCAATCGCATCGAAGCCTTCATTGCGCTTCCTCTCGACAATCTGCGGACCCGACGCGCACGCCTGAAGGCGGAACTCGATCGCATCGGCGCACAGGTGGTTTGAGGCGATGACCGAGTCGACACGCAACGATGCAGCGAGCCGGGGCACGGACAGCGCGCCGCTCGGCTTCTTCGAGCGCTACCTCACCGTCTGGGTGTTCGCCTGCATCCTGGCCGGGGTCGCGGCGGGACAACTGCTGCCCGAAGCGTTTCAGGCGATCGGTCGCATGGCAGTCGCGCGCGTGAATCTCCCGGTCGGCCTGCTGATCTGGGTGATGATCATCCCGATGCTCGTCAAGGTGGATTTCACGGCCTTGAGCGAGATGCGCCGGCACGTTCGCGGTATCGGCGTCACTCTGTTCGTCAACTGGCTGGTGAAGCCGTTCTCGATGGCGTTGCTGGCGTGGGTCTTCGTACGCCACCTGTTCACTCCGTGGCTGCCGGCCGAACAGGTTGACGGCTACGTGGCCGGCCTGATCCTGCTTGCGGCCGCGCCCTGCACGGCGATGGTGTTCGTCTGGTCGCGACTCTCCGGCGGCGACCCGATGTTCACGTTGACCCAGGTCGCGCTCAACGACGCGATCATGGTCGTGGCATTCGCCCCGATCGTCGGTTTGCTGCTCGGCATTGCAGCGATCACCGTCCCCTGGGATACCCTGTTCACGTCGGTGGTGCTCTACATCGTCATTCCAGTCATCCTGGCCCAGGCGTGGCGGCGGTCGCTGCTCGCCAGGGGCCGCAAAGCATTCGACGTCGCCATGCGCAGGATCGGGCCGTGGTCGACTTGCGCGCTGCTGCTGACGCTGGTGCTGCTTTTTGCATTCCAGGGCGCCGCGATCCTGCATCAGCCTCTCGTCATCGCCCTGCTGGCCGTGCCGATCCTGATCCAGGTCTTCTTCGTGTCGTCGCTCGCCTATCTGCTGAATCGCGCCCTCGGCGAGAGGCACGACATCGCGTGCCCGTCGGCGCTGATCGGCGCGTCCAACTTCTTCGAACTGGCCGTGGCCGCGGCCATCAGCCTGTTCGGCTTCGAATCCGGGGCCGCGCTCGCGACCGTCGTCGGCGTGCTGATCGAGGTGCCCGTCATGCTGGTCGTGGTGCGCATCGTCAACGGCAGCAAGGACTGGTACGAGCGCGCGGCCGCGCAGTGAACACGATGACTGCGAATGCGAACTCTCCAGCGTGGCCCGACGCAACTTCGCTCAACGCGACCTGCGGCTGTGTGCGGGTCGATCGCCCGCGCCTGCAGGTCGACCTCGACCGACGTTTTCCGGGCCTCGGGCCATTGCTCGAGGCACGACCGGGACTCGTGTCCGGCCACGTCGTATTCATTGACGCCGACGACGCCCGCTCGATGGATCGAACGGTTGCGCTGGCGCATCGAGCGCTCACAAGCCGCGCATTTGCGCGACAGGTCGGGCCGCTCGCGCCTCGCATCGCCGTCGCGAAGCACGCGATCGCTGCCGACGTGCTCGGTGTCGATTTTCACCTCGGCGGGGACATCCCGCGGTTGATCGAAATCAACACCAACCCGGGTGGTCTGTTGTTGAATCTCGAACTCGCGCGGGCGCTGACGGGTTGTTGCGATGACGCGAGCGCGCCGCTGGCAAGGCTGGCGTCGGGCCGTGTCGCGCTGGACCAGGTCGCTGCGCGGGTCGTTGAGAGCTTCCGCGCGGAGTGGAACAGCCGGCGCGGCACGCAAGCGCTGCAGACGGTTGCTGTCGTCGACGACGATCCGCAGAGCCAGTACCTGTACCCGGAGTTCCTGCTGTATCAGCGGTTGTTCGAGGAATCCGGCTGGCACGCGCCGATCGTCGACGCAGCCGCGCTCGATGCGAGGGCCGATGGAATCTACGCCCGCGACGCGCGCATCGACCTGGTCTACAACCGCGTGACGGATTTCTATTTGACGGAGGCACGCCATGCGGCCCTGCGCCAGGCATGCGAGCATGATCTGGCAGTCGTCACGCCCCACCCCGCCGCGCACGCGCACTGGGCCGACAAGCGGCTGCTCACCTGGCTGCGCGACGAATCGCTGCTGATCGAGGCCGGATTGGACGACGGAGAACGCGCCCATTTGCTGCACGCGATTCCGCCGACGCAGGTCGTGTCCCCGGAACACGCCGACGACCTCTGGCGACGACGCAAGACACTCTTTTTCAAGCCGGTCGACGGCTTCGGCGGCAAGGCGGCGTACCGAGGCGACAAGCTGACGCGCGCGACGTTCGAGCACATCCTTTCGAATCGTTACGTGGCGCAGGCCATCGTGCCGACGACGACTCGTCACATGACGGTCGGGGACCAGGCAACAAGACTCAAGTTCGACGTGCGCGTGTATTGCAGCGCGGGCACAACCTGGCTGCGCGCGGCCCGACTTTACCGCGGACAGACGACCAACTTCCGCACGCCGGGCGGCGGGTTCGCGCCGGTGTTGACCCTGCCGGCCATCGGCGACCATCCGCTGCCCGCGACGGGGCCGGCCGCGGCGGGCATTTTCTGGCAACAGCGGGGGGCGCCGGGCGCGATATCCTAGTGTCCGACCGGCCGGGCGAGGCCCTATGCCTCGATTCCGCGACAGGGTCGATGAGGCCCCGCGTTCGTGAACTGGCGTACGACCACTTTGATCCTGCTCGCGCTCGGCAGCCTCGCTGCGCGTGCCGGCGAGCCGGCGACGCCGAGCGTCGATACCTGGGCGACGACGTTACTACCGCTCGCCGAACACGGTTGGGTGCCGCTTGCCACATCGGCCAGCGCCGTCGTCTACGTGTCGTACCGGGATGCCCGGCGGGACGGTCCGATCGCGACGGCCTCCCTGCGCAAGGAATACCGCCGCGACCACGCGTGGATGGGGTACTTCGCCTCGAGGAGCGTCGTCAGCCGCGTCGAAGTCGATTGCACTCGCCGAACGATGCGTGACGTCGCATCGACCGGCTATTCCGGCAACAATCTCTCGGGCGAGTCGAAGGCCTGGACGGCGGATCGCCCGACATTGTGGTCGCCCGTCGCAGCGGGAACGGTCGCCGACATGGCGGTCACCCGGATTTGCGACTGGACGAACGAGCACTCGGTCACAATGATACGGTCGTCAGGCGACGATAATGGCCGCTGAAGGTACCCCGGACTGAGACCATGGCCTTACTGGAGAATCCACGAGACGTCGCCGAGGGTCTGGTCGCGGCACTGAGCGACGGCCGACGCACGCCCCGGGAAGTGCTTGTCGGACCTGCACAAGCTCGAGTCCTGGGACCTGGCGACGCTCGAGGCGCTGGTGCAGGAGTTGCGTGAGGCCAATCACGCGGGCCGGTTGAGCGATCGCGACTTCGGAACCTTGCGCCTGATGCTCAGCGGGTGGCTCCGTTCGACCCCGGACCACGATCCCGATCAGACCGACACACTCGACGCGCGCGCGCCGGCTGCAGCCCGGACACCGCACGCGGACCTGGCCAGCCCGCCACTCGACCCGCGGCCGGGCTCGCTGCTGCGGGACCGATACCTGCTCGGCGAGGCGATCGCGCGCGGCGGCCAGTCCTTCATCTACCGTGCCCGCGACCTGCGGCGCGAGGCCAGCGCCGGAGAATCACCGGAGATCGCCATCAAGGTGCTGCGCAACGAATTGCGCACATCCGCGCCGACCATCGCCCGCCTCAGGCGCGAGTTCCGGCAGACACAGTCGCTGCGCCACGCCGGGGTCGTGCGCATGTACGACCTCGACTGCGACCGCGATGCGTGGTTCATTTCGATGGAATTGCTCGAAGGCACGTCGCTTGCAAATCAACTGAAGAAAGCACCCGGCGGGCTGCTCGAGCCAACCGAGGCGACGCGCATCGCGACGGCGTGCGCCGACGTGCTGGCGTACGCGCACCGGCAAGGGATTCCGCACGGCGATTTCAAGCCGGGCAACGTGTTCCTGCTCGATCGCGGCGCGGTCAAGGTGCTGGATTTCGGCGCGGCGCCCAACTCGATTGCGGCCTCGAACGAGCCCGCCACGGGCAACGGCCAGATTTCACCGATCGTCACGCGAGCCTACGCCAGCCCCGAAGTCCTGGCGGGCCAGGTCGCGCGAGCCGCGCGATGATCTTTTCAGCTTCGCCTGCGTCGTCTACGAACTCTTTTCCGGTCGACATCCGTTCGATCGCCTTCCGGCCGACGCTGCCCGCGAAGCGTCACTCGAGCCGCAGCCGCTGAGCCAGTTGTCCGCCGCGCAAAACGCGGCGCTGGCGAGCGGGCTGGCCTGGACTCGCGAGCAACGGCCGCCGTCGGTCACGGACTTGATGCTTTCGTTGCTGGACGACGGCCGCACCGTCACGACGCAGCGAACCCCACCGACCGTCGTGTCGTCGCCAAAGCGCGGCCTGGTGCCCTGGCAATGGATTGCGGCGCTGGTCGCCGCCGGCGTGTTGATCATCACGCTGCGCCTGCGCACCGTTGACGACCACGCCAGCGACCAAGCCCCAGTCGCCCGGGAAAATGTGGCACCTGCAACAGCGCCGACGTCACGCGAAACGGAACCGATCGTCGATGACACGACGCCGAAGTCCGCGGGCCCGATCAGTCCGTCCGCGTCATCGAACGTGGCGTCGTCGCTGGCGGCTCCGGCACCTCAGGCTGCCGTGCGCAACCGGGCGCGGATCGGCGCCGACAGTGCGGCGATCTCGGTGTCGGAGAGCGCAAGCGTCGCCGTCGTCCTGTTGCGTCGTAAAGGGGACCTCGCCCTGCCGGCGCAGGTGGCGTGGCGGCTGTCGAGCGGCAGCGCCCGGGCGAAAGAGGACTTCGACGGACCGACGACCGGCACCACGCGCTTCCTGGCGGGGCAGGCAACCCGCGCGCTGTACGTGCCGCTGATCAACGACAGCACCAGGGAGGGGAACGAAACGTTCACGCTGAGCCTTGCGCCACGTTCGGCCGCCGTCGGCCCGAATGGCAAGGTGACGATTACGATCATCGACGACGACTGACCCGTCGCCGCGCGTCGTGCCGGGCACGGCGAATACGAACATCTCGCGGGGCGGCCCGCCAGCACTGACTGAAAAACAAAGGGAGTAGAGCCAACATGCGAACTGTCACTGTGTGTGCGATCCTGGCCGTGGTGGCCACCGCTCCGGCGTACGCGAACGACGACATGCACTGGTACCTGGGTTTCGATATCGGCCAGGCCAACGTCGACGTCGATCAGCGAGGGCTCGATTCGTCTGTGATCGACGCGTTCAACGCCTTCGGTCTCGACGTCCTCAGCGGGTCGTCGAAAGTGAGCGACGAATCCCTCACCTATGGTTTGACCTTCGGCTACCAGCCGTGGAAATTCCTCGCGTTCGAAGTCGGGTATGCGGATTTCGGCCGCGCCGAGTACAAGGCACAGGCCACGTTGACCGACGGCACGACGACTTTCGACGGCAACCTCAAAGTGTCCGGCGACACAAGGGGCCCTGCCCTTTCCGTGCTGGGCATACTCCCGGTCGGCGATGTGTGGAGTCTGTACGGCCGCGCCGGCGTGCTGTTCGCCCACACGAACTACGACGCCACGGCGACGGTTGCCGGCGAGTCCGCGTCGGCCGAGGATTCGGATGACACCCAGGAATTCCTCTGGGGTGCTGGCGTCGGTTATACCGGCGGCCGCTGGACGACGCGCGTCGAATACCAGCAGGCGCTCGACGTCGGCACCAATGCCGGCCTTGGCGAGGCGGACTGCACGCGCATCACGATCGGTGCCATCTACCGGTTCTGACTTCGCGTCTGCTCCGGCGCCGAGGCCAAGCCCGGGTGACCCCGGGCTCGTGCCTGGCCGGCTCGGCATGCCGCGATGTTCGGGCCACTTCGCACCTCATTTGCACCGCGCGTACGGCGAGCCGTTGAACAGCGTCTGGTTGCGTGCGTTCAATCTGGGATATTCCTCGCCGTGTAAGCCTGTCCTCCAAACGTCACGGCGACGCGCGAGGCCCGTGCATGAACCATGGTGAAATCCTTATTGGCTTTGGTCGTTGGATCGCATGCCGCCCCAGTCCCGAAACAGCGACCGGTACGCCCTTTCCGAGGGCTCGAATGCCCCTCGAAATACGATCTGCCGGCACGCCACGGTCATGCCGGCGGTCGAGCCATCGTGAATGAGATTGTCCGTAGGTGCGATGTAAACGTCGCCGGGCGCAACCGCGAATCGAAACACCGGGCGGTCCGGAAATGCGGCCATGAAGCGGCCGGGCAATTCGTTCAGGTCCGCGTCGTCCGCAAAGGGCAGTCCCAGGCTGAGCGCCATTTCTTCGAGCGTCGCCGGCAGCATCAGGAAATAGTAGGCCGACTCACCGACGTTGATGGCGAGCCTGTTGCCGGCGGTCGAGCGGGCCGTGAGGGGGAGTTGGTCCCAGTGGTCCACGTGAAGTCCGACGATCCGGTCGATGTTACGGTCGATGGAAGTCGTGACCATGCCCGGTCCATTGATGCCGATCCCGTAGCAGCGCGTACCGGGTGCATAGCGGAAGTAGTCTGCGATGATCTCCAGGCATTGCCGGCCGACGAGCGAGACGGTCCGGCTGTCGTTCGCGTCGACGTCCTGCAGCGAGGCCAGGCCAAGACGTTCAATCGCGAGTCGTTGACCGGCGGGAAGCGTCGCAACCACAATGGACCGGTCCTGTTGCCAGCGATGGCCAGCGTCGAAGTGGATTGCCATGTCGGCGATTTCCGCGGGGCGCCACGGCTCGCGGGGGATGATGGCCGCCGCCCGGTATCTCCGTGCCCCGACGTCGCCTGGCGCCGCGGGCCGCGTACCGTCGCTCAGCTGCACCAGGCGGGAGATCTGGCC
Source organism: uncultured Gammaproteobacteria bacterium (assembly GCA_963843985.1). Classification (GTDB taxonomy): domain Bacteria; phylum Pseudomonadota; class Gammaproteobacteria; order Steroidobacterales; family Steroidobacteraceae; genus RPQJ01. The sequence continues at coordinate 154,299 of CAWJMS010000033.1, forward strand.
AGTGGCATGGGAAGTAAAGAAGTTCATACCTGCCGGAGACTGCATGCGCGCCTGCCTGAGACCACGGCGTTGATCGCCAGGCGGCCACGGAAGGTTACCTCACGATGCCGGGCACCCTGATCTTCCACCACAACGGGATCGGCGACTACGTCATGAGCGTACCCGCAATGCGTGCGTTGGCTCATTTCGCCCCTCCTCCGGTGCACATCGTCTGCGGCGCCGTCGACGCGTCGTTGCTGTATGAGGATACGGGAGCGGACCGCATCGTACGCACGGCTACCAGCGGCGGGCACTTCGCGCATCGCTTCGACCCCGACTCGCCGACTGACATCACCCCGCCGTACGAGTGGTTCATATCCCTCGCCCACTGGTTCAGTGCCGACATCCTGCAGCTGCGGGAGCGCTGCCGGGCACGGTCGTCGGCCGGATTATTCCCCCACTTCGACCTCAGGCCGCAATTCGAACACACCCAACAGGCGGTGCATGAGATCGACCGCATTTTCGCGGTGGCCGCGGCCTTCAATTACACGACCTCGCCCGACGAATGGACGTACGCGCTGCCATTGCCGTCCCGATCCATGGCATTCGCTACCGCGCTCGCGGCGACCCTGCCAGTCGGCAACGTCCTGCTCGCCGTGCACGCCGAGACGAGGCCGGAGAAGATCTGGCCGTTGGACCGACTCGACGCCGCATTGACTACGGTCATGGAGAAACGGCCCGACGTTTCGCCAGTCATCCTGAACACTCCACCGGAGCAACTGCCGCGGACCGCAAGGAACCCGGCCGCCCTGTTTGCCGGTCGACCACCCGTTGCGGACGCAATGGCCGTGACTGCAATCTGTGACTGCTTTCTGGGCATCGACTCATGCATGCTCCACGTTGCCGACCTGTACCAGCGCCCTGGCGTCGCGCTCTTTGGGCCCACTGACCCGGCGCAATACGGCTACCGCCTTGCGCCACGGGTCCGGGCAATCCATGTACGACCGACCGACCGAAACCTGCGGCGGCTCGAGCCGGACGCCGTCGTGCACGCCCTGACAGGCGTGCTGGACGATTTGTGACCAGGCGCAGAACTGTGCGCCGGATTGCGCCCGATGGCCCACACGTCGGCCGGCGCGGGCGACGCCGTGCTGGAAGTGCGGCTCGTTCCACGCGTGGCGACTGAGGGATTCCTGAACTCCTACATCTGGGCCATTCGGCTGTCGCCGGATGAAGTCCGCCGCCTCAGCGAGACGACGGCCGGCACTCTTCATCCGCGATGGCGGCTTGGCATCGACATCCGGACGCTCGTGGCGGCTCACGTGCGTCGTCACGGGATGCCCGTGTTTGGCACGTTGGCCGACTACCGCATCGATTTCGACCACGCGTTCCTGAGGCTGCCGCTCAACCGGCGGTAACGGGATGGCTCGGCGCGGAGGTCGATTGTGCAGCCAACACGCTGCTGATCGCTCCCGCCACCATCAGCGGGTCATGATCCGACATCCGCCCGGCCTGCAGCTCGCGGACCAGTTGACGAGAGCTCCAGCGAAACCCGAATCGGCGGGCCTGCGTGACGGCAAACAATCCAACACCCGGACGCCGGCACAGGTCGGCCGCGTGCAACATGCAGGAGTCCACTCCGACGAATACGTCGCAGGCCGCCACGAGGCTCATCGCCCGATCGAGGCTGAGGCCGCTCAGGCACGCCACTCGCCCTTCGACAGCGGTCGCAGGGAGGTCGCCAGGACGGGCATTGAGGACGACCGCATGGATTCCCGGGTGTGCCGAAAGCACCGGGTGCAGTGCGGCGTCGAGGGACGCTAGTGGCCACGCCTTCTCCGGAATCGAATCAACGTGGGCGACCAGGAGCCGGCTGCCTGGGCGCAACGACGCCCGGATGCTTCGGGCAGTGTCCATGGAACGAGTCGACGACGGCAGTGGGGACGAGAACCGCTCGATTCGAGCATGCGGCTGCAAGCAGCGGACGACGCCGAACAACGCGTCGCACTCATGGGTATCGGCCAGGTAGTCGACCCGCTCGGCACAAGGAGGACCCATGCCGATGGTCCGCGCGGGCCGGACGACCTCGATCAGCCGATCGAGCGATTCACTTCGGAACGGACAAATGGACACCAGGACCTCGCAGCCCTGGCATGCCCGCGCCACATGCTGCCAATCGAATTCCGTCGTCGCGGTGTCACGCTGAAACGGCACCAGCAGCTGGCCGTCGAAGCCCGAATCGGAAAGGATGAATTCGTGCGGCCCTCGGCCCGCGACGAGCAACGACGGCCTCGGCAATTCGGTTGCAAGCGCACGAAGCGTCGGCAGAGCCAGCACGTAATCGCCGAGCCCGTTGTGAAATACCACAGCGGATGCGTAGCGCTCCGGCGTTCCAAACTCTCCTGCAGACGCCGTCATCTGTCCACGTCTACTGACAATCGGGGACGATCAGCCCAGGGAATGCGGCCGACACGTGCGCTCGGTGCGCGGCCGTGTGCCGTCGGGCGCGCTCATATTCCATCGTCGAAATCGCGGTGGCCGGCTGGTTGGGCACGAGACCCTCGAGGCGGCTCGCGACCAGCCCTGCCAGTTGGGCGAGGCGGCATCGGCGCAGGACACCGAAGGCATCCTCGAGCTGGACGCTGAGCTCGGCGCATCGGGCAGCGGCGAAATCACGACCTTCTGCATCCAGGCAGCGGGATCCGCTACCGAGCGCGTCGAGCCAGAACCCCAGGACCAGCGAGAATGCGTACGCGCCGTGTACGACGCCTTCGACAGGTCGTGGGTCATCTCGCCACGGCGAATAGCACACCGTATCCCGGTTGCCGAGCGTCAGTGGGACTGCCTCGGCCGCGTGATTGAGACGCGCGTGCGCGGCCTCGTGCACCAGAGCCTCGGCTACGGGCCAGCGCGACGTGCCGGCACCGACGAAGATCGTGCCCGGCAGGTTCGAAAGCGAGAACGACAGGTGCCGCTCCGTCAGCCTGAGTGAAACCACATGCTGGACCTCCGACCTGACAATGGCCGCGGCATCGGGCGAGGCGACTTCCACCAAGTCCCAAGCCTCTTCCAACTGTGCTGCAAAGGCCTCGCGGGCCTCGGTGCCGGTCTCGAGCTTGTCCGCGTTTTCCCCCAGGTCTATCTCCGCCGCATGCAAGGCGGCGCAGACCGGCCCGGCATCGAGCGTCTGCGCGTCGCTCTCGCACGCCGATACCGACCGCGCCGCTTCGTGTCCGTCTGCCAAGACGAAATGCACCGATCCCGACGACCTGTAGATCGCGCGCAACCGTTCGGGCGCCTGCCCCGACAGGCCCAGGCGCGGTGCATGGAACCCGCTGAACGCAGGCGATGCAAGTTCTCCTTGCCAGTGAAAGCCGGGCAGGAACGCAAACGAGTCGAGCGCGGCCAGGCTCAGCCGGTCCAGCCAGGGTCCGAGTTCGGCAAGACGATTTGCTGCCAGGGCGGCATATGCAGATCGGAGGTGCGCCCAGAAGTACGGCGTCGCCAGCCGTATGTGATCCGGCGGCACCGATTGCAGGCCCGCAAGCAGCATCTGCCGCCGAAACGGGCTCGCATCCGCAGTCGTCCGCAGCACCTCGTGTACGGCAAGTCCCCGGACGAGTACCGCGCGGCGGGCATTCGCCAAGGTCACCTGTTCGTCGAGTCGCGGGAACGCTGAGAGCATTGCCGCCTGCCCTCAGTACGGGGCGGCATCCAGATGCCCGGGCAGCGCAGCGGGCGATCGTCGGCCGATGGTCCTGGCGTCATCGGTCCGGATCACATGATAGATATGCCGGATGAGTTTGGTGAGATCGGAACAGTACACGCTGGGGTTCCGGAAGCCATTTTCCGCGGACCAGCGGTTCGGCAGATAGCCCGACCCGCAGGTACGCACGAGTTCGCACTGCGTGCACGTTGCCGCCAGCGCGCCCAGCCCTTCGCGGCGCAAACGGACGAGGTTGTGCTCCAGCACCTCGGTCAGGGAACTCGAGCCGACGTTGAATCCCAGCCTGGTCGCCCCGTGGTAGGTTCCCTTCAGCGAGTCGACGGCCTCGATGTCGCCATTGGTCTCGATGACGATGATATCGACCGGGTCCAACCCGAACGACTCGACGCGGCTACGGCCACCGAGCAGCAGTCGGATCAGATTGTCCAATTCACGGATCCTCACCGGACTGCCGTCGCTCCACCAGCGGTCGAAGATCGGAATCAACCAGTCTGCATACGGCGTCGCGGCCAGCTCGGACTTCCCCTTCGGTCGACGGTCATGGTTGTCGTAAGGCAGCAGGAAGCTGATCGACGGCGGTGAGAATCCGGCGAGATATTCGTAGGTCTCAACCGGGTCGTTTTCCACGTCGACGACGACGAGAAATCCGCCGAAGATGCGACGGTACGGATCCCGGCCAAGCACCTGCAGGGCCCGCTCGACGCGGGCAGCCGACCCGCGGCCCCGGTGATCGACCCGGTAGCGGTCATTGGCCGCAGGCGGACCATCCAGGCTGATGCCGATGCCGGCATCGCGATTCAGCAGGACATCGCCGATCTGCCGCGTGAAGAGCGTGCCGTTCGACTGGATTCCGATCCTGATCTCGTAACGGTCCGGCGAAAGAATTTCGTCAACGATGCCGAAGAACGACTGCAGATAACCGGCGCGCCCCAGCAGTGGCTCTCCCCCATGCAGAACGAACTGGGCATTGGTCTTGCCGTGCTCGTCGAGATGAGCGCGAATGGCCGACACCGCCGTGCGGACCGTCTCCGGCGACATCGCACCCGGCTGCTCCCGGTATGCGGTGTCCGCCAGGTTGTACATGTAGCAGTAGGTGCAATTCAGATTGCACCGGCTGAATATCTTGAAAATGAACGTGTGAAAGGGCCGGGTCACGGGGTCCGGTCACCGGCAGGCAGCACGCGAGCGAATCCTGTCATGAGGATGGTCGCACCTGGGAGGTTCTGACGTTCGACTGAAGCTCGCGAAAGAGCGCATACGCGCTCGCTACGGGCGCGCGGCCGTGAGATGCATCCGTACCGCCGACGATCCGTGATCGGCCGCCCCGGGCGTGACATCGGGCAGGCGGTGTCTTCCCTGTCCGGGCCCCCGCTTACCGGTGGCCGTTGGAAATATTCCCGAAACTCTGGTGGCTGTAGAAATTCGAGAAGTTCGGGCCGTTGTCCCCGTCGCGCAGGATGTCCTCGATCGCCCGGAGAATCGCGGGATGCGACGCGTCGGCCACCTGGTCGGGCGACAGGATGAGGTCAGCAGCGATCTCCGCGGCGTTGCCGGCCGTGTCGTCGGAACTTGTCATCGCTTGTCCCCTTGTCAGTCAACTTATGGGTTTTTCTGGATATTGACCACGCCACTTCGCATTTGTCAAGCTGCGGCCATCGTCCGCCTGCGGGACATCTTGCTGAGCCAACTTGCCGTCACCGCACGTCAACTCTACCCACGGCCCGGCGACCGCGTTGTCGCCGCCGGGTACGGACGGGCGTGCGCAATCGATGCTGCCCTCGTTATGCGAGTCACTGCGCACGCGGTTGCGGCATCTCCGGAAGTACGTTGACTTCCGACTGCGGCGGCTGGCACAGAAACGCAGGAATAGGAATCGCGACGGCAACGTCTATCCACTGTGGTGAGGCTTTGCTGCAGGCACGTCATTGCCGATGAACGTTCCGTGGCCGACCAATGCCTTGCCGGTCCGAGGCCTGCCGCCAACGATTTACCCGGCAAATGCAAGGCTCAACTGGTTTTCGACGGACAGCCGTGAAAGCTTCGACCGGAGCGGACACCCGATCTACGGCGAACACGATATCGAGTACGCGTTCAACGCGCAGGGATATCGAACGACGGCGTTTGAGCGCTCCGACAATCTGCGGATCATTGCCATCGGTTGCAGTTACGTCTTCGGTGTTGGACTTCCGACGGCCGCGCTGTTCCATTCACTTGTTTGCGGCTGGTTGTCCGAAAGGCTCTCGCGCTCCGCTACGACGTGGAATCTCGGTCTCCCGGGAACCTCCAACGACTATATCGCCCGGATGCTCCATATCGCCGTTCCGGTGCTCGACCCGCACCTGATCCTGGTCAACTTCACGCACTCGGACCGGCGAGAGTACGTCTCGGTCCAGGGCGAGATCATGCCGTACTGCCCCGGTTGGCACCCGCGCGATCCCGTCGCCAGGACAGTCAAGGCGAATCTGGCGGACCTGTCGAGTGGCTGCGATGACGATCTCAATCTGTACCGGAACTACAAGTCGGTCGAGTCGCTGCTCTCGTCGCGCTTGTGGTTGTACTCCACCATCGCCCACCCGTTGCGCCGGCCGAGCGCCAGCGAACTCGAATGGGGCTGCTTTGCCTCGGTGCACGAACACATGAATCCGGCGCATTACGCCGGCACCTTGCGGACGATCGACGTGGCCCGCGATGCGTCGCATCCGGGGCCCGCCAGCCATCTCGCCCTCGCTCGGTCCTGCTGGGACCGCCTGTGCTCGACGGGTGGGGTCGAGCGACTCATGGCCGCTTGCTGAGAGACTGCCTCACCATGAATGGAGTCGACGGCATCTGGCTGAGGTTGCCCTGCCGGGAAGCTCGAGGCAGTGGCCGGGTCATGGCCTCCAGCGGCACCGTGCAACCCGACGACACTTGTGATCCAGGCCCGGCATACGCACCCGACGCCCGCATTCCGGCTCCGGCCTGGCAGGATCTGCCGGACGACGAACTGCAAGCGCTGCAATCCATTCCGCCGACGGCGGGCCGCAACAATGTCATTCGCATATTCACCGTGCCCGATCGTGTCATCGAACCCTTCCACCGGCAGTACGCGCGTGGATCGGCAGCGAGCTGGAATGGCGCCGGCGCACTTCGCGAACCCGGTTTCGATGCCGCCGAGCGCGAGGCATTGCCGTACATCGAATCGATAGCGGCTTCCTCCGACGGGCTGGCATTCCTGGGCCGCGAAATCCGCAGACCCGGCCAGGTCACCACCACCATCGACGAGAGGTTGGGCCAACGCGTTGGTATGCACATCGACAGCTGGGACGGCTGGGACCCGGCCGACAACGACGGCCGCCATCGCTGTCGCACGCGACTCAGCATCAATGTGGGGAGCGTGCCTCGCTACCTGCTCTTCATGCAGGTTCCTCGAACCGCCATCCTGCGCGGAGCGCACGAGGCGATGATAGCGCTCGGACCGACGCACCTCTTGCAGTCATTCCTGGTCCGGCATCCGCATCTGCCCGTGTACCGGCTTGCGATCCGGCCCGGCGAGGCTTACATCGCGCCGATCGATGGCATGCCGCACGATTCGAGCACCTACGGGATGCAGGTGGACGACATCAGCCTGTCCGCAGTCGGGCACTTCGATCCGCTCGCTTGCTAGGGAACGGGCGCCGCCGCTGGCGCCGAACAGGCGCTTACAATGAAGGACAAGGCACGCCCTGCTGACCCAATCAGGCGCGGGTCAGGCTTATCGCATCTTCGGGGCAAGCCTCGACACACAGGCCACAGGCCTCGCAGGCCCCTGGATTGGCCAGTGATGCCTGCTGCCATTTGTGAGCGAAGCCTTTGAGCTTTCCTTTCAGACTCAGGCTCGCCCGTTGATCCTTCGGCAACGTGGCAACCGAGAACACCGCGACGGGGCACACTCGTACGCAGTCAGCCTTGCCTTCGCAACGATTGCGGTCGATGACTGGACGATATGCGCCGGCCTCCTGCCTGCATTGCGTGGGACTGGTCAAGATGGTCGTTCCGGTGAATGGGTTCCAACGATAGCTTAGAGATACGATCGGGTCACAGACCTGCGGCACTAAGGACCGAGCAAGAGGCGCAATTGTGCGGCGTAAAAAGCGCGAGTCCCACGCGATCGGTTCGCTTGACTAGACCACCGAACCATCAGGCCGTCAAATCATGTGCCGATCACGCGGCGCCCGCGACGGCCGCAACGATGGGCGATTCACTCCCCGGCTGCTGCCGCCCCGTCCGGCCCTCGGGCTTCTGCGGCCTTTACAAGCGTGGACCGCCGCCAGTGACCGCTGCAGTAGTAGGCGATCGCGAGCAGCGCTGACATCACCGAGCCAATCGGAAAGCTCCACCAGATCGCTTCGACACCCAGACTCGGCAGCAGGGCGAGCGCGAGCGGCAATCGGATTCCCCATAACGACACGAACAGGATGAGGAGCGGCCAGAGCACGGCTCCGCTGCCTCGCACGACGCCCAGCAGTACAAACGTGACTCCGAGGAACACGAACGACCACAGGCTGATCGAGTTGAGGTGCAGCGCAATCGCAATGGCGTGGCCACCGGGCGGCAGGAACAACCCCACCAGCGGCCGGTTCAACACGTAACCGACCGTCACGAGCGTTCCGGTCACGGCGAAGTTGATGGCCACGCCGGTGCAGGCGATGCGATGCACGCGGCCCCACTGGCCCGCGCCGATATTGATCGACGTCATCGACGACGTGGCTGCACCGATTGCCATCGCTGGCATCTGGATGTAGCCCCAGATCTGCAGCGTCGCCCCGAGCGCCGCGGTGGTCGCGGCGCCGAACCGGTTCACCAGGCCAATCATTGCGAGTCCCGCCGACACCATGACCAGCATCTGCATGCTCATCGGGATGCCGCGGGACACGAGGATGCCCAACATGACACGGTCAGGCCTCAGGTTGCTCGCCTCCCGGCGCTGCACCCGCAAGGGATTCCTGCTGCGATACAGGTGCCTCAGCAGCAGTCCGAGGCTCAGGTACTGGCTGATCAGCGTCGCGATCGCCGAACCTGCGACCCCGAGCGCCGGGATCGGACCCAGCCCGAAAATGAATAGCGGATTCAGCGCGATGTCGAGTACGACCGCGAGCACCATGAACCGGAACGGGGTTCTTGCGTCGCCGGATCCGCGCAGCACCGACCCCAACAGGGTGAGGAAATTCATCGCCGGCAGCGCCAGGAAGATAATCTTGAGGTAGGCCGCTGCATCCGCGTAGGATTCGGCCGGGGTGCGCATCCAGCGCAGCAGATGCGGAGCCAGCATTACACCGAGTCCGGCAGTCACGAGCGAGTACGCCAGAAAGAACGTCACGCTTGTGCCGATCAGTCGCTTTGCGTCCTCCATCCGACCCGCGCCGACGTGCTGGCCGAGCACCACGGACGAGGCCATGCTGAAGCCGAATACGAGCGACAGCACCAGAAACAGGATCGCGTTGGCGTTCGACGTGGCGGTCAGCGCGGCCTCGCCGAGGAAGCGACCGACCCACATCGAGTTGACCGATGCGTTCAGCGATTGCAGCACGTTTCCCGCCAGTATTGGCAGCGCGAAGGCCGCAAGCGTCCGACCAACCGGCGCCTGGGTCAGTCGCCGCCACTGGGCATGATTCTTCTGCGGTTGTGTGTCCATGGCTCAGCGATGCGGGGCGCAACGTGTGGGCGTCGGGCGCGCCACACCGACAAATACCTGTGAAGCGACGGAAAACCAAGGGGCATGTGATGGGCGACCTCGCGGCCACCGCACAGGACCCGGGGCACGGTTCCTGCTCGCGGTCATCTACACGTCGGACACTTTCCAGTAATGTTCGGCCAATGGCCGGCCAATCGGGCGAATGCAGGATCTCGTCGGCACCGGAATGGCTGGCTGCCATGAAGATCGGTCGCTGGTATCGCCTGTCGGGCGATAGGCCGGACCTTGGACTGCCCGCCACGACGATCGGTACGCGGCACCTGTGCGATACCGATCCAGCCTGCGATCCAGCCCTGAATCCCGCACGGCGGCCTTACGCGTTCCTGCGGCGACTGACCGGGCGCTACGTCCAGGCGCCCTGGAGCGGCCGCGTCGGATTCCCGGCGATCACTGAGGCCTGGAATGGTGCGGTGCTCGCATCGCGATTCGGCAGCTCCGGCTCACTCGTCGTGTTCGGTGGAGGCCACGACGATTACTACGGCTCCGACGTTCATGCATTTGATATCGCGACGCGGGAGTGGAGGCGAATCTCGGACGGGTTCACTCAGGGCCGCGCCGAGCAGTACGGGGCGGGCGCATTCTATCCCGAAGCGCAGTACCCGGACGGCTCCCCGTTGCCGCCGCACACCTACGGCTACGTACAGTACGATGCGGCCGGCAACGATTATCTGATCCTGAAGGGCAACAGCGAGCTCGGGCCCCAGGTCAAGTCGGTTGCGATTCCGCACATTTTCAACCTCGATCGCTTGCAGTGGCGTCGTGGCCCGCGTCTCGCATCCGCCGTTTTGAATTCGGGAGGCTTTACAACGTGGGATGCGTCGCGGCGCATCCTTTGGGGCCATTCTGGTGACGATGCAGGCGGCAATGCATTTGTCGGATACTGCCCGGACGGTGCAAATGCAGACGGCACGTTCGGCCGCTGGGGCGCATTGCATCCAAACAAGTTTCCGGGGGAGGCCAACCACAATGCGATGCGGATCGATCCGGTACGGGATCTCATCGTCGTGCTGGTACCTGCGTGCGACAAGCTTTTCGCGATCAATCCATCGGACCCGGCAGCACCCGCGGCTGCATTGCGTTCGGGCGGCACCAGACCGCGTCTCGCCGCATGCGCCGCTCTCGAATACGCACCAAGCCTGGACCGCTTGATCTACTACTCCGCACAGGACGGGGCCGCCGTCCACGCTATTACTGCGCCGGAAGCGTCAGGTTGTTCGGCCCTCACGACCGGCGAGTGGTCATGGGCGCGAATTCCAGGCGATGGGTTGGACCCAATTTCGGACGCGAGAACGCACTCACGATACCCAACGAATACTCGGCATACATTCGGACGGTTTCGTGTCGCAAGCTGGGGCTCGATCGACGTGGCGCTGCTGATCCGACACGTCGATTCCCCGGTCTATGCCCGACGACTCAACTGAAGACTGCGTTACAAAGGAGTCCGGTGAGAAGCTCGCCAACAGTCACAATTTTCCATTGGCCAGGCTGAAACCATGCAAGGCAGTCTCGAAAGCCCCGCCAATGGTTTCGATCTGGCCGAAGGAGACTCCCTCATCCACCGAACCCGATATCCGCGAGAGCATTTGAAATGAACAAGTCGAGCAGTTTACGATTTGTATCGAATCGGGACCCAGCATGCTCCAGGTGAAGCCAGCGACCGCTCCGGCGCTTTCACCCAAGGCGGAACCGGTCGTCGATCGCCCCGTGCCGTCTTGAAACAATGCAATCTTGTGGGAACTGCCGAAAGAACTGCCATCGGTCCAGAAGGTGGAGGCTGAGTTCTGATCGGCCCCGTTGAAGATCAAGTTGACCGGTTGCAGGGGACGCGCGACCGTGATGTGTGCCGACGAAGTACGCTTGCCCCTGCCGTCCGAATCGGCGGTGACAGTCAACGCGTTATCTCCGAGGCCGAGACCGTAGAAATCTGCAAACCATGTGCCCTGCCCGTCGACGTAGAACACGAACCCTTCGACAGTCACGCCGGTCAGGGCATTTCTGACATGCACGTAACTCGCACTGGATATTGTCCCGCCGAGCCGCACGTCAGTCCGAGTCGTCGAGTAACGCGACGCCGCGGTTGGCACCTGAATGCTGATCGATGGCGCCTGGGTTGAACCTCCACCACCACAACCGTAGGCCGACACCAGCAGTCCAAGCAACGCGAACAACCTCGACGTCGGCCGTACTCGCAAGCTGCAATGCGTTCCAGATCGTGTGCATGTTGTCATCGCAGCGCCCGGAGCCGTTTCGTACCTCGTCTCGAGCGCGGCCGGGTTGAGATGACCGTCCACCGTCTGCGCGCTCACGGATCACCTGGCGAGAAGCCAAGTTGGCCGAAGGAATTCAGACCCCAGCAGAGCGTGCGGCCGGATTGCGTCATTCCGCAGGTCGCCGTGCCTCCGCCCGAAAGAGATTCGAACTTCTCCATCGTCGAAACGCGGACCGGTGCAATGCGGTCCGTCGTCGTACCGTCGCCGAGCGCGCCGGCGCCGTTCATTCCCCAGCACCAGGCGTCGTCCGCGGTATCGATTGCGCACGTGTGCTGAAAGCCCGCGGTGATCCGCTTGAAGACCAATCCACCTTCGACTGGCTGCGGAGTTCGCGCGCCGTCCGCAGGCGCTTGACCACCGACCGACCCGGGAGAGCCCCAGCAGTATGCCCGCCCCTCGGTAGTCAGCGCGCAGACATGCTGGCCCCCGACAGCAAGCGCGGCGTACTTGTAGCCGCCTGCCACCAGCGCAGGGATCGTCGTGCCGCTGGCCATCCCAATGCCGAGCTTTCCGTACGCATTGCGTCCCCAGCAATAGACATCACCCGAGTCCGCAAGAGCGCACGCGAAATCCTGCCCGGAACCCACTTCGCGAAACGTCAGATTGCTCGCAACAGGCGTCGGGACCGGAGTTACGTCGACGGCGCCGTTGCCGCTCTGCCCGTCGGCGCCGATACCCCAGCAATAGAGCATTCCGAGCTGGCTGATCGCACACAGGTTGTTTGAAGACTGCCCGCGACCGAGGAATCGAAATCGGACATCCGTCTGTGTCCTCACCGGCGCAGCACTGCTCTTGCGCAAGCCGTCGCCGAGCTGCCCGCCTTCGCCGAATCCCCAGCAGTAGATCGCACCATCGGTTGCCAGCCCGCAGCTGTCGCGCTGGTCCAGCCCGACCTGCACGAATGCGAGTCCGCCGTCGACCATGAGTGGCGTGGGACTGCACGGAAACTGGCCGCCCTTGCAGCGCTGCATCGGCGCAACGGTACCGAGCTGCCCAAACTCGTTGTCGCCCATGCAGAAAACACGTGCGTCAGCGGTCAGCCCGCAGGTGTGTCCGTATCCCAGCTCGATATGCGCGAACCTGACAGGCAATGACGGTTCGAATGGTGTCGTGCGCAGGCCGGCAGTCGGAATCGACTGCATGCCTCCGCTGCTGCCGCCCCCCGAGCCGCCGCACGCCGTCAAGCTCAGTACCGCGCCCATCAGCGCGACCCGCATGGACGCCGTAAGTGAGGAAATCATCGGTGATCCCCCGAGGCAGCACTGTGCGCCCGGGCATCATACGCCCGAGCTACGCGGACAGCCTTGCTCACCCGCAAGGTCGAGCACCCGACTCAACCGAAGGCTCGATCCTGTCGGCTGGACATCAGGCCCGGCCCGTCCAGGTCGCCAAAGTCGGGCACGCTTTCAGTTATGCTCGCGGTCGCGCCGCAGCCGATCTGCTGGCGTCGTCGCAGATATCGAACGAAATCGCACGGAATCGCGGCCTGTTGCCCGTGGCCGTGTTTAGCTACATCGATACGGGAGAGACGCATGTCGGAAAAGCGGAAAGTCGATTGGGAGGACATTGGCGATCCAAAACGGTATGGGTCAACACTGATGCTCCGTGCAAAAGTCCCCGGTGGCTGGCTGGTTCGCTTGAGTAGCCAGACCAGCTCGGCCACTGCGGAGGCAATCACGTTCTACCCTGACGCAAATCACGTCTGGGATGGCGGCGCGCTCCCATAGCGCGTGAGGCTCGGCGTTTGAGCTTGCCCATGCGCACGATCAGAAGAATGATCGACATCGGCACCCTCGCGGGCCTTCACGAACATCAACTCGAGTTGCACGTCTAAAGCAAGGAGCCCGGCCTGGACCGGGCTTCGTTTCCGCGTCGCTATTGCCGGTCATCTGATACCCGCCGCTGGAGAAGGCGAGTCCGAGGCTGCCACCCACCAGCAGGTTGCCACGAAATTCCGCAGTCACTGAGGTCTGCAAGATTTCCAGCCAGTCTGGCGCGACGCTGCAAGGCCAACGCTGCCATTCTTCTACCTCTCGAATGCGCGGATGTGGTGAGCGAATCAATTCGGGCCAGCCGAATTCGACACCATCGTAGGGCACACCGGCATCCGGGGCGTTAACCGCGGGTGGCCAAGGGTTGTTTATCCGTCCGACTGAAAGGCGTCCGCCTCGCGTCGCCTGTTGAGACCAAGACCCGCGAGACCCAGGCCGAACAGCACGAGCGTGCCGGGTTCGGGAATCGCTGTGCCGAAGACCTGCACATTCACGTCTGACGCCTTGTCCCAGCCATTGTCGAGCGAAGTCCACGCCTCGAGGTGATCGAAGCTTCCGGAAACGATTTGCGCCCAGAGCATTGAGTCATTCGCCCCGTCTTGCGGGGAGCCACTCAATGCCGCATTGCTCGCATGAACGAATGGAACGACGTACGCGCCACCGGTTCCGTCCAGGAAGAAATCAAGAGTCTCCCCGGCTGCCAGGGTGATACCAACGGCAAAATCGACCTGGTGCATGGCGACGGACGAGCCACCTAGATCCTGGTACATGACGGAGCCCGCGTAAGTGGCGTCCGATATCACGCCACTACTTGAAATGACGCCAATCGGCGCTCCGTCAGTTCCACCCCAAAGGGTTGCCGTGGTGGTCAAGCCCACCGTCCACAGCCGAATCGAATCAATCGACCAGATCGCTGAACTCGTGTTCGTGAACGTATCGCCAACCAGCCAGTAGTCGGCCGGCGTGTATCCACCGGACACCCACGCAACATTCGAGCGGCTGACGCCTGCGGCGTTGTTGAGGTGGTCGGTGGGGAGTCCGCGGTCGACGAGCAACGTGGCGTTCGACACCAACGGCCCCACAAGGAGCCCCAGAGCCACCAATCCCGGAATAGTGTTTTTCACTGTTGCCCTCGCGGTAAGTGGATGTTCCGCCGACCGAGTCGCCGATGGCAGTATTCGGACCATACGCCGGGCGGCTCCAAGTTGCCTGTAAAGCTTTCCGGCACCCCCCTCACCGCCATGGACCTTCACATAATCTGCGTTGCGACCGCTGCACCGCGCTGCCGGCCGCCCGCCGGTTCGCCAAAATTGGGTACGACGTAGTCCATCTAGCCCACGATGCAGGCCAGCCCACCGGCCGCACGTCGCATGGATCATGCGGTTGCCCAGAAGCAGGAACCCCGGCGCGTGGCCGGGGTTCGTTGCGCATTGAGCGTGTCGCCTACACTTTGCGTCGTCGCGTGAGGCCCAGGCCAATGAGGCCGAGCCCGAGCAGTGCGAACGTGCCGGGTTCGGGGGCCTGCACCAGCACCCCGCGAATCTCGCCGCCCGGGAATTGCGCGTTGTGGATATTGGTGTATGCACGTCCCGCCAACAGCCCGGCTATCAGGGCCGCTTCCGCGCCGGCGGCGGTACCGCCGCCGAAATTGTTGAGGAAGCCGGCGGTGTAGATCGACGAATCCAGCAGGTTGAATATGTGGTTGTACGTCCCCGACGACGTTGCGGGGAAAGCCGGGAAGCCCACCGCCACACCGACGTTGTTGCCTGGATCGATACAGCAGTGAATGTGCGCGGCCGCCGGATTCCCGCCCAGGAGCCCGGCCCAAGTGATGTCGACTGTGAGCGAGTCGCCGTCGACGGTGATCGTCGAGAAGCCGGTTGCACTACTGGCGTTTGGCGGTACTTCGTTCGCGCCCGACATTGACGCGGTAAATATCGTCACCGCGAAAGCTGAGGGCGATGCCAGTGCCAGCAACAGCAGGACTACGGTCGCGAGTCTCATGGTGCTACTCCTGACCAAAGATTCATGGGGCCACGGTCTACCGCTGTTAAATGCAAGTACTGAGCCAGGCGGGCCGGCTCTAACGCAAATCAATCGGTTAGCGCGGGTATCGAAAAGCAAACCCTCGTCGTCGCCTGGATTATGTAAGAAATCTCGACGCGCTCCGGAAGCGCTCCCGGACCGTCGCTCGAGCCTTTCCCGGAGCTGCCTTTGCCACATGCTTGACATCGGCACCGTCGCCGCGGCGCGTCGCCCACGCTCACCGGAGGCGCATCAGTCACTCCAATGCGAGGCGCGCCACCGGGCCGAACCGATCGAGTACGATGTGAACCTGTCGACTGAACCGTCATTGCTCACGTTGCCGCCCGCTGCTCGGAAATGCCTGGACTCCTCATGAACCCGTCTGACCGCCAATCGATCGAGCACTTCGTCCGCACGACCCTGGGATGCAAGTGCCCTGACGAAGTCTTCCGGTCGATCTCGATCGAACGCGGATTCGCGTCGGATGCCGCGATGCCACGCACGCGGCTGGTGATCGGCGGGCGCCTGCTGATCGATGTCGTCGAGGCACAAACGGCAAAGTCAACGGCGGCAGCAGTGCTGAAACTGACCACCCAGGGCCGTTCGGAGCGGGATGCGAAGCATTTCAACCGCTATCGGCTCGTCGTCGCCTCCGATCACCCTACCCAGGTGCTCACCGACACCAAGGCGAGCTTCGCCAGCGTGGCCGGTGACGACAATCGGGCACACCTGCACATCGTCGCCACGGACCAACTGCCGGACGCGATGCGCCTCAAGGTTGCCAATGCTCCCGGCGCGGCACAGGCGCCGGGACTCTCGGATTCATGCAGCGCCGCTAGGTAATACTGGAACTGCCGCCCCGCTGCGCCGTGGCGTACAAATGAGGCGAGTCCCGGGTCGATGCCGGCTGGCGGTCGGCGACACGGGGCCGAGCAGGCCAGGGCCGCAGAGCTTCCTCCGTTGCAGCCCGCCGCTCGAGTTCGCGGCACCCCGAGCGCCGCGGATTGCCTCGACTGACCGAGTGCGGGACCAGGTCCGATCGGCGGTCAGGCTTGGGAGACCGGAGCCAGCAGGGCCGGGCGCGCGCATTCGACGCCCGGCCTTTTCGTTTCAACCACACCTGCCGCAACCCGTTCGCACGCCTGGGCGCGCGAATCAGACGGCGCGGCTCACGCGCTCCTGGCGACCTCGGTCGCTGGTGACTCTTTGAGTGCGCGACGCAGGATCTTGCCGATGTTGCTCTTCGGCAGCTCGTCGCGGAACTCGATGTACTTCGGCCTCTTGTAGCCGGTGAGCTGCTGCTTGCAGTACTCCATCAGGTCCGCGTCGGTGAGCGACGGGTCCTTGCGCACCACGAACAGCTTGACGGCCTCGCCGGCATGCTCGTCCGGCACGCCGACCGCGGCGCACTCCAGCACGCCGGGATGCATGGCCACGACCGCCTCGATCTCGTTCGGGAAGACGTTGAAGCCCGAGACGATGATCATGTCTTTCTTGCGATCGACGATGCGGGTGTACCCGCGTTCATCCATGATCCCGATGTCGCCCGACTTGAAGAAGCCGTCGGACGTCATGACCTTGGCGGTCTCGTCGGGGCGTTGCCAGTAGCTCGCCATCACCTGCGGTCCGCGGATGGCGATTTCACCGGGCTGACCGAGCGGTACCGGCTGGCCGGCATCGTCGAGAATCGCGATCTCCGTGCTCGGGAAAGGCAGGCCGATCGAGCCGCTCCATTCCCGAATGAGGATGGGATTACAGGTCGCGGCCGGCGAGGTCTCGGTCAAGCCGTAAGCCTCGACAATCGGACAACCGGTCAGTGCGAGCCACTTGTCGGCTACCGCCTTGTGCACGGCCATGCCCCCGCCGATCGAAATCCTCAGACCCGAGAAGTCGAGCTTGCGGAACTCTGCATTCTCGGCCATCGCATTCAGCAGAGTGTTGACAGCGGGCAACACGTTGAACGCGTGCTTGCGCAGGTCCTTGACCATCTGGTGGATGTCCCGTGGATTCGCGATCAACACGTTCACCGCCCCGATCCGCATGCCGAACAGGCAGTTCGCGACGAGCGCAAAAGAGTGATAGAGCGGCAGCGCGCAGACGTAGACAAACTGCTCCGGCAATGGTCCACGGTTGGTGTCGTGCAGTGCCGGCTGCAACCACGCTTCACACTGCAGCAGGTTGGCGATCATGTTGCGGTGCGTCAGCACGGCGCCCTTGGCCACGCCCGTGGTGCCGCCGGTGTACTGCAGGAACGCAATGTCGTCCGGCGCGAGTTCGACGCGCTTGAGCGCGCGTCGACGTCCTTCCTCGAGTACGTCCGTGAACTGCAGGTGCCCGGACAGCGAGTAGGTCGGAACCATCTTCCTCACGCGCCGCACTGCGAAGTTCACGACCGCGCTCTTCGGGAAGCCGAGCAGGTCACCGATCGAGGTCACGATCACATGCTTGATCGAAGTGCGAGCCACCACCTGCTGCAGTGTGGCGGCGAAGTTCTCGAGGACCACGATCACTTCGGCGCCGGAATCCTTGAGCTGGTGCTCGAGCTCGCGCGGCGTGTATAGCGGATTGACGTTGACGATGATGTAGCCCGCTCGCAACGCCCCGGCCAGTGCCACCGGGTACTGCAGGACGTTCGGCATCATGATTGCCACGCGCGTCCCGCGTGCGAGCCCCGTCCCCTGCAACCAGGCACCGAACGCCGCCGACAGCCGATCGAGTTCGGCGTACGTCAGCACATGGTCCATGAAGACGAATGCGCGCCGTTGCGCAAACTTGCGGAACGAGTCCTCCATGAGTTCCGGCAGCGAGCGATACTGCGTCACGTCGACGTCCGCCGGTACGCCCTGCGGATAGTTCTTCAGCCAGAACCTGTCCATTGCATTCCCCTTTGCCCCGACCCTGGGATCAGTCAACTCGAGATAGCCGGGCATGAATCCCCGCGCTATACGATGACGGTGCGCCACTCGGCCCGCAGGTTCAATTCGCCAAACGAAACGCTACGGCGCTGCG
This sequence comes from uncultured Gammaproteobacteria bacterium, assembly GCA_963843985.1. GTDB lineage: Bacteria > Pseudomonadota > Gammaproteobacteria > Steroidobacterales > Steroidobacteraceae > RPQJ01. The sequence continues at coordinate 172,791 of CAWJMS010000033.1, forward strand.
ATGCAGCATCGCATGCCGCGCGTCAGGCCTCCCTCAACGAGGGCTGGGAGCCGGCATGCCTGGAGATATCGGCCCCGCGGTCCGTCACCGGCGCTTGATACACCACGCGTCCGCCGACAATCGTCTTCAATACCTTCAGGTCGCGTATCGCCGACGGCGGGATCCGCATGATGTCGTCGGAGATCACCACCATGTCCGCGAGCTTGCCGGGCTCGATCGATCCCTTGATCGCGCCCTCGCCCTGCGCCCGGGCCGACCAGATGGTCAGCATACGCAGCGCCTCGGTCACCGACACCGCCTGTGCCGGCACGAACACGCCGACGTCCGACATGCGCGTGACCGCCGCCCACACATGCAGGAACGGATCGAATGTCTCGAGGACGATTCCCGTGAGATCCGTGCCGAAGCCGGGCTCGAGCCCCGCATCGATCATGTCTCGGAACCGGAACGCTCCCCGCGCGCGCTCCGCGCCGAGGTTCTCGATGGTCGAGTTCGCGAGCGTGTAAATCCAGCCGGGCTGCACGTTGACCATTACGCCGAGGCGCTTCGCGCGCGCGAGGTCGTCGGGGCCGAGCATGAACTCTCCGAAGTGCTCGATTCGCTGCAGCGCTGCACCGCGCGCCGGCGCGCCCGGACCGTCCTGGGCCTGCACGTGCTCGAATGCCGTGAGCGCCATGGCCGTGGCGCGGTCGCCGGTCGCGTGAGCGAGAAACGCGAGTCCCGCGCGGTGCGCGCGCAGCGCGAGCGCGTCGAGTTCCTCCTGCGTCGTGTTGAGCAGCCCGTGACCGCCCGCCGCTCCCGCATACGGCACGGTGACCGCGCCGCCGCGCATGGGCACGTCGCTGTCGACCCACACCTTGACGCCGGCGAGGCGATACCAGGCGGGGTCCGCAGTGGGCGCAAACGCGAGACCGTCGAGTGCCGCAGGCAGGTAGCGGCCGGCAGGATCCGCGTGAACCGCGATGGTGTACCGCAGCGTCGTGGGCTTGCCCTGCGCCAGCTCCTTGAGCACACCCAGCTGGTTGAGCGGTGCGATCGCATACATCGACGTATAGCCGTGCGCATTCCACATCTGCGGGATGACGCTCGAGTAGTACCGTCGCAGGTCATCGTCCGGGATGCGCTGATCCGGAAAGATGGCCAACCCCTCGCGAATCACGCCGGTCGGCTCACCATCCGCATCGAGCTCGATGTACGCGCCCTTGAGTTCGTGCACACCGTGCTTGATCCCGAGAACGTCGAGACCCCGGGAGTTGACGACGGATTCGTGCGACCCGTTCAGGAACATCACCGGAGACGTCGAAGTCACGGAATCGAGTTCGGCGCGCGTGGGGATCCGCCGTTCGGCGAAGCGCGTCTGGCTCGACGACGAGCCGGCCACGATGATCCACTCGCCGGCTGGGGTTTGCGCGGCGCGCGTCGCAATCTTGCGCAGCAGCACGGCGACGGACGGAGTGGTCGCGATGCGGCCGTCGAGGTATCGCTCGATCATGCGCACGGCAAAGGACGGGTGCACGTGGCCGTCGATGAAGCCCGGTAGAACGGTCCTGCCCTGCAGGTCGATGACCGTCGTCTGTGCACCCGCGAGCCGGCGGATCGTCGCATCCGAACCGGTGGCGAGAATCCTGCCGTCTTTGACGGCCACCGCCTGCACCATCGTGCCCGTCGCGTCGAGCGTGAGGATCCTGCCGTGCAGGAACACGCTCTCTGCGGCCGCCGGCGCCTCCGCGCCCGCGCTCGCCGACGCGCAGGCCAGCAACACGGCAGCTGCACCTGAGGAGGGAAGCAGGCGACAGCGTCATGTCGACCTTCTTGTGAATCCGGCCGAGCCAGACTATAGCGCGCCGCGAGGCGTGACGGTCGCCAGGCCCTGCGCCGGCTGAATCGAACTCACGTCTGGCTTGTGATGGCACCCGGCTTCCCCCAACCCGCCCCGAAACGCAGGACCCTCCTGAACAGCAGAAGGCGGGCCTTGCGGGCGAGGTCCACGGCGGGCCGGGCATTCCTGGAACAGTCGGAACCGGAGGCGCGACGCCGCAGAGAAATGACTGCTCCCGACCGACTGCGCTGCTCCGACAAACCCGGCGAGAGCAGCGGCCAGCGCGGCGTGGTGCCGCTTCGGCTGCCGTCCGCCCGCCGTCCTGATCTCAAGCAAAGCTGCGCGCAAGCGCGAGCGCTCCATATGTGCGGAAACGAACAGACGACGCAGGCGCGTGATGCAAGCGTGGCTCTTCAAATTCGGCGGTCACCGCATCTGCCAGTGCGACGCCAGGTAGAAATCGGGAGGATCTGCATGTGGACCGGTGCGATTCTGTTGATCGTGACGATGCCGCGACTCGCGAGAGTGATCCTGCATGGCCAATCGATAACAGTCGGCGAGTGCGGCATCGTTCGTCACGGCTGATCCATTCCGGATGCGATCGGTGATCGCGCGGGCCGGCGCCGCGAGTGCAGCAGGCCCGTCATGCGGCCCGCCACCGGTGCGCAACGAGCACGCGCAGCGATCTCCCCTTGAGGTCCACCCCGTGCGTCTCTTACCCGCCGTACGACGATGCGGTCGGACCGAGGAGCCGCTGCTTCAGGCACCGTGGAATTTCCCTGCATCAAGTGCCCGACGTGCGCGCCGCCGTCGACTTCCGCGATGCATCCATTGCAGCGGCGAGAGCTGTTAGCCTGCGTATATGTCGACTTCAACTCTGCTTCCGTATGGTTGGGCGAACTTCGATCAGCAGATCGTCGATTCGCTATCGGCCCGCCCGGAAGGAGCAATCGACTCTGACGCGAGCGCCGGTATGCGCTGCCCGTTGTTGGGCCACGATTCCTGGCTCTCATGGGCGGAGGGCAAGGCCGGCACGGGACGGAAGGCGCGATACGGCACCGTCTGGGTGGGAGAGCCGCCCCTGCGTTTTCACGCTTCGCCAACGTACGTGCTGCAGCAGCCAATCGACAACTTCATCGCGGGCCAGACCTTGATTGGGGAGGCGCTCGCCGGCCGTTGGACAAAAGCCGAGACGTACAGGCTCGGCCATGAGAACAGCGAGGACGCACTGACCTGGAATGTCTTTCGCTCGCTTCAGGAGGCAGGCGAGCTATCGACGGGGATTCGTGCGCTGACAGGAATCAAGGCCACCGGCGGCGAACCCGCGCTCTACCTGTGGGGTCGCCACATCGATCTGCATGGGACGAGTGCCTGGCCGGCACTGGCGAATGCGCGCGATCAGATCGAGCCATGGGGCGGACAACAGACGGAGCCCGATTGTTGCCTCCACCTTCCCGGACAGGCGTGGGTCTTTATCGAGGCCAAATTCGGCAGCCTGACTGCCACGACGAAGAGCGACCATGCGAGGGACGCCTGGATCGCGCGCTACGACAAGACCTGCCCGGCGATCTTCAAGCGCAATGCGATCCTGGCCATGGCACCGGGTCAGTTCCCCGAACAGCTGCTGCGCAATGTCGCCCTTGCGCTCCGGGTCCGGCAGACGGGCGAGGAAGTCATCGTCGTTGCGCTCGTGAGAAAACGCGATGCATCGTCCGTCGACGTCGTGGCGCATCGCTGCCTGAACGACGGCTTCGGGGTGAAGATTCGCATGGCGACCTGGGAGCAGATTCATGATGCACTGCCCCGGATGCCCGCTCTGGATCGGGTCCGATACTATCTCGAACAAAAGAGCTACAGGTTGCGGCCCGCATTTTCGATCCGGCGGCAGATGTCCGCAAACGTTGCGCCGCCCTAGCGGGTTGCGTGGTCCCGCGATTTCCGCGGACTGACGACCGCACTTCGAGGCGACCTGCCACCGCCTGACTATTCTTCTCGCCACTCCCCAACCTGTCCGGGAACCAGAGCGGCATGGAAGCGCGCCAGGCCCCGCCCCGGAGGCGGCACTGCCCAATCCAAGTGACCCGCAGAATCCTGTGCCTCGGGATCGGCCTGCTCGCTTAAACTTGCAAGGCGCACGCTCTGCAGGCGCTGCAACCGCTGACGACAACAGTCGGAGGATGGCGATGACCGATAAGTCCGACCGCGAAACGCGCTGGCGACTCGTGCGCGATGTCGCGGTGTTCCAGATCAAGCTGGGAATGGAGGCGGTGCTGGACCTCACGCTCATCCCGGCGTCGCTCGCCGCTGCCGCGCTGGACCTGCTGCTGGGGAACTGGCGACGACCACGATGGTTCCACGCCGTGCTGCGGTTCGGCGAGCGCTGCGAACACCGGATCAACCTGTGGGGCGTCGCGGCGCCCGGCGTGGACGCGCCTCAATCGGAGGTCGATGCGGTCATGCGCAGCATCGAGACCCTGATCCGCAATCCGCGCACCGGACCGGACAAGGTGCGTGAGCTCCGGCGGTGGGCCGCAACGAAGATTGCGCCGAGCGGTGACGGCGTCCTGCAACCTCCTGACCAACGTAACGATCTCCCGAATTGAGCCGGGCTGGCACGACTCCGTCGGGGTATGGAAGCCGGCATTGCGGCGAGCTTGCCGTCGCGGCGCCTGCTTTGCGTCCTCGCATAAGCATCGACGGGGCAGCGCGACGCTACGCTATGTACCGCGATTGCGCGGACTCAGAAGCAACCGCCCCCGCCTTCACTCGGGGCTCCAGGAATGCAGCCACCTCCTCACGACGCGCCATCGTGTCCGCATGCCCGAGCGCGATCAACTCGCGGGTATAGCCAGACTCGAACAAGAGGTAACTGAGCAGCTCCGATCCGTCACTATTGGCGGCACCCATGATTCGAAGCAGCCCGCGCACGGTCCGCGGCATCTGGCGGGCGTGCCGGGCAGCGATGGTACCGAGGTCCGCGCCAGGCATGAGCACCAATGAGTCGATGTGACGCAGCCCTTCGGGGTTGGGCACGAAAGACTGCGCCACCAGCCGATTCAGCCGTTCGAGTTGCGCAACACCGGCGTGCAGCGAATCCATGAACAGGGTGTCGAGCATGAAGCCGAACAATTGCCCGAAGCTCGGAGTCGGTATCGCTTCCGCGGTCAGCGGCTCTCGGTTGCGGTTGCCGCGCACACCGACCACGAACAGGCGATCGGCGCCGAGTCGGATCGCCGGACTCAGAGGCGCGACCTGACGCATGGCGCCGTCGCCGAAGTACTCGCTGTTCATTCTCACCGGGGGGAACAGGAATGGCACCGCACTGCTTGCCATCAGGTGATCGATCCCAAGTTCGGCCGACACGCCTCGAGACCAGGGCGGGGCGTCGTCCGCCAGCTTTATGCGACTCTCGTAGAAGGCATATGACCGGGCACTGCTGTACCCGGCCGCCGAGATGGCGAGCGATTCAAGGTGTCCGGTCGCCAGCGCCTCGCGCACGCGGTCGAAATCGATTCGACGCTCCAAAAGCTGCCGCAGCGGCGTGTTGTCGAACAGCGAGTCCGGGGGCGAAGCAAGCCGCCCGACGGACATCAAGGCCGCCAGCCACCGGATGCCCGCGCGCAGCATGCTCGACGCGTCGGTACGGAACACCTGATCCACGTGGAAGTTGCGCCAGACGCGCTCCAGCGTCACAGCGCCCGTGCGGAAATGCGCAGCGTGCGCCGCGACGTTGGCGGCCACGATCGCGCCGGCCGAGGTACCCGTGACCACGTGGAACGGGGTCGGTGCATCTCGCGGCAGCAGGTCGGCCACCGCCCGCATGACGCCCACCTGGTAAGCGGAGCGCGCGCCACCGCCCGTCAGCACGAGACCGGTGCGCCCACGGGAGGACGGTGCAGGGCTGTCAAAGGCAACAGACGGCGCTTCGAGGTTCACTCGCCGATGGTGAAAGACTCATGGCGCCGGGACTGTCGACCGCGTCTCAGTCCTGGGCTGGTGCCGACCAATGTTTGGTGCAATTGCGGTGCGAGTTGCCGCCACCAGCGTCCGCCTGACATCCTTCGTCCGCTTCCTTCCCCCAACCCAGCCGGAATCGCAGGACCTCCGGAACCGCCACAGGCGGCCCTCCAGGCGCGGCCCACGGTAAAGCAGGACGCGTTCGGTCACAGCGCGTCAAGTGCTCTGACGGAACGATCGATGCCGCCGCCGACGCAAGGCCACGGGTCACTCGGGGACCGCTGCACGACCGGAAAGGCACGTCGGGACCTGCCTCAGCTCATGTGCAGGCCGCCGTTCAGCGAGAAGTCCGCTCCGGTGGCAAATCCCGACTCGTCTGACGCGATCCACGCGACGATCGACGCGATCTCGTCCGGCTCGCCGAGGCGCTTGACCGGAATCGTGGCGACGATCTTCTCGAGCACTTCCGGCTTCACGGCGCGCACCATGTCTGTGCCGATGTAACCCGGCGACACCGTGTTGACGGTCACCCCCTTCCCGGCCACTTCCTGCGCCAGCGCCATCGTGAAGCCGTGGATGCCCGCCTTGGCGGTCGAGTAGTTGGTCTGGCCGAACTGGCCTTTCTGGCCGTTCACGGACGAGATGTTGACGATACGGCCCCAGCCGCGATCGAGCATGTCGTCGATCACCTGCTTCGTGACGTGGAACAGGCTGTTCAGGTTCGTCTCGATGACGATGTGCCACTGCTCGGACGTCATCTTGCGGAACAATCCGTCGCGCGCGACGCCGGCATTGTTGACGAGCACGTCGACCGGCCCATGCTCGGCCCTGACGCGGTCGAAGGCCGCCCGGGTAGAGTCCCAGTTGGCGACGTTGCCGACCGACGCGAAGACTTCGAAACCGTCCGCCCGCATCTGCTCGACCCACTGGTCCTTGCGCGTGGAACCGGGCCCACAGCCGGCCACGACTCGAAAGCCGTCGCGGCAGAGCCGCCGGCTGATGGCTGTACCGATGCCACCCATGCCGCCGGTTACGTACGCCAGTCGTCCCTTGCTCCCCATGGCGAATCTCCTCGCTTTCGTGCTTGTCCGTTGACCTTGTGTGCCGGCGATCATCACCCTAATCACGCCATTGCGACACGGGACGCGGGGATATTTCCTGAACCGACCGAGGCGGGCTCATCGGGCGAGGCGCCCGACGCGCCGAGTCATCCTCTGGAACCGAAGGATGGCATCGCACGCACGATCGAGTATCGCAAGTTGCAGCAGGAGTTCGCAGCGCGGTCTCGCAGGCGCAGCGAGCGCTGAAGTCGGCCTGCAGGCCTTCCGATCGAACGTGACCTGTCCGGCGTAAGTCGATGTGCGTGTCGCATCGAGTGTGCCGTTCAGTTCGCTTTGCGCCGTCTCGTCAGGCCGAGACCGACGAGACCGTAGACTGAGCAGCGCGAGTGTGCCGGGTTCCGGGGTTGCCAGAACGTCGCCGTCGCGTACGGCCCATGCATGAACGTTCCCCAGTAGCGGCAGGCAGGTCATTGCACCATGGATCTTTCGGGAGCAGGCCCTGCTTGCCCGATTGCGCAAAGCTGAAGCCCCACGCCTGCTCCGCCGAGTCGGCTGTGGACGTCCAGAAGATATCGGAGAATCCATCGAAGTTGATCAGTGACAATCCAAGGTTGGCCGGATTGCCGAATTCCACGTAGTACATGTGTCCGAGTTCGCTACCGGAACAATTCAGCCCCGCGCAGGGCCCGGTCCCATCTCCGTTCAGGGCCGAGGGAAGCCGCCAGTCCGTGTAGCCGCCATAGCTCAAGTCCGCGGCCCAGGTCATCGCAACATCCCACGTCATCTGGCCGTCGGCGCTGGCTCCCGATGTCTTGGCGTAATTGGTGTCCTGCAGCCAGGTGATGTTCAGGTCATCGTCGTAGAACATCCCTCCGCCCCGGTCGATCAGGTTTGCGTGAGCGGCTTCGCTGACACTCAACGTCGTGGCCAGCAGAAAGGCGATCGCAGCTTGATGTTTCATCGGCGCGTCTCCCGATTTCGTTGTTATCGGTGCCCCTGCCCGCAAGGCACTTGTCGGTTATGTACTCCTCGCGTCCGTCGTGACAAGGAATCCGTGGGGCGTGCAAGTGGACTTGCAGTCCTCGCCATTGCGCTCATCGTCGCTAGCCGTCGTTCACCGCCGATTGCACTGCGACAGACTCAATTCGGGTTGCCTTCATTCCGCCACCTGGCCTGGCCACCATCGTCCGCCTATCTGAACGGTCGCGCCGTCCGGAGTGGCGACCGCCGCAAATGCGGCGGCGACGATGGTCTGTGCTTCCTGCTGAATGCGCTGCAGATGGTCGGCATCACGATAACTCTCGGCGTAGATCTTGTAGACGTCTTCCGTGCCCGACGGTCGTGCAGCAAACCAGCCGTGCGCGGCCACCACTTTGAGTCCGCCGATATCCGCACCATTGCCCGGCGCCTGGGTGAGAATGGCGTCGATGGATTCGCCGGCCAGCTCGTTCGACACCACTTGCCGTGGTGTCAGTTTCGCCAGCAGCTTCTTTTGCGACGGCGTGGCCGGCGCATCGATCCGCTCGAAGAGCGGCGCGCCGAATTCGCCCGTCAGTTCGCAATAGGTCTCCCCAGGGTCGCGGCCGGCACGAGCCGTCATTTCCGCAGATAGAAGCGCGGGAACAATGCCGTCCTTGTCCGTGGTCCACACCGTGCCATCCTTCCGGAGAAACGATGCGCCTGCGCTTTCCTCGCCACCGAATCCCAGGGAGCCATCGAGAAAGCCGTCTACAAACCATTTGAACCCGACCGGCACCTCGTACAAACGGCGCTGCAGCTTCGACGCGACGCGATCGATCATCTGACTGCTCACCACGGTCTTGCCGATGCCCGCGTCCTTGCGCCAGTCCGGTCGATTCTGGAACAGGTAGTGAATCGCCACGGCGAGGTAGTGATTGGGTGGCAGCAGCCCCGCACTGCGGGTGACGATGCCATGCCGGTCGTGGTCCGTATCGCAGGCGAATGCAATGTCGAAGCGATCCCTCAAGTCGATCAAGCTGCGCATGGCGTAAGCAGAGGACGGATCCATGCGAATCTTGCCGTCCCAGTCCACCGTCATGAACCGAAACGTGGGATCGATTTCCTCATTGACGACCGTGAGATTCAGCTTGTAGCGGTCCGCGATCGCGGCCCAGTAATGAACGCCGGCGCCCCCAAGAGGATCCACGCCCATGCGAAGGCTGCCGACCCGAATCGCATCCACGTCGACCACGTTGCACAGGTCGCTGACGTAGGTATTGAGATAGTCGTACCGGTGAGTGGTCGTGGCGTCCCGCGCCGTCGCGAAGGTGACCCGCTTCACGCCGCTCAACCCCGCCTCCAGCAGACGATTCGCTTCGACTTCGATCCAACCGGTCATTTGCGTGTCGGCCGGTCCGCCGGTCGGCGGGTTGTACTTGAACCCACCACTGTCCGGCGGATTGTGCGAGGGTGTGATCACGATGCCATCCGCGAACCCGCTCGTGCGACCCCGGTTGTAGACCAGGATCGCGTGCGAGACGGCCGGTGTCGGCGTGTATTCGTCGTTGCCGGCGATCATGACCTCGACATCGTTGGCCGCCAGCACCTCGAGCGCACTCGCAAACGCCGGGGCCGACAATGCATGCGTGTCAAAGCCTAGGAACAGCGGTCCGCCGATGTTCCGTTGGCTGCGATAGCTGCAGATCGCTTGTGTGATCGCCAGCACATGACGTTCGTTGAAGGCGTTCGCGAACGACGAACCACGATGTCCCGAGGTGCCGAACGCGACGCGCTGCGCGGCCACGTGCGGATCCGGGTGCGCCGTGTAGTACGCGGTGATCAATCGAGGCACGTCGACCAACAGGCTTGACGGAGCGCGCTGGCCCGCAAGCGGTGCGGGTGCCGGAATTGTCCCGTTTGTGCTCACAAGAACTCCCCGGGCCTGGCTGTCGTCGGTGACCAGGGAGAGGATACCTAAGGACGCACTCCTTCATGCCGGATCCAGCCTGGACAAATGCCCCCGATCCCCTCGTGCAGCTCGTCCCTGCCCAGAGGAAACGCCAGACCCTCCTGAACCACCGCAGGACGGCCTGTGCCGCGCCGCGAAGTCGCTGTGACCAGTGCGTGACCGGGACAGAAAAGAAAAAACCAATGGGCAGACGTGCTGACCATTGGTTCAGATTTCAAGTCGCTGCATCTTCTGTACTTGGCGACCGTCTGTAGATGGTAGCGGGGGCAGGATTTGAACCTGCGACCTTCGGGTTATGAGCCCGACGAGCTGCCAGACTGCTCCACCCCGCAATCGAGCCGTGCATTATACGGGCACGGCGCACCGTACGCAAACCGACCGTCTTGTCAGGGAATGACCTGGGCGCAGAGCGCCAGCAACAATCCGGGGAACAGCCCGAACACCAGCACCGCCAGCCCGTTCACGCTCAACACGATGCGCAGCGCCCCGCTCCCCTCGAGCCGGGCGCGTTCCACGGGCTCGTCGAAATACATCAGCTTCACGACGCGCAGGTAGTAGTACGCGCCGATCACCGAGAACAGCACGGCGACGACGGCCAGCCAGGTGTTGCCGACGTTCAGAACCGCCTGGATCACCGACAGCTTGGCCCAGAAGCCGATGAACGGCGGCACGCCCGCCATGCTGAACATCAGCATCAGCATCACGGCGGCGAACCACGGGCTGCGCGCGTTCAGGCCCTTGAAGTCGTCGAGGCGATCGGCCTCGAAGCCGGCTCGCGACAGCAGGATGATCATGCCGAAGCCGCCGAGCGACATCACGACATACGTGATCGTGTAGTAAAGCGCCGCCTGGTAGCCCTGGCTGGTGCCCGCGAGGATGCCGAGCAGGATGAAACCGACGTGAGAGATCGTCGAGTACGCCAGCATGCGCTTGAGGTTGGTCTGTGCGATGGCGACCACGTTGCCGATCGCAAGCGTCAGGACCGCGATGACGGTGAGCATGCCGCCCCACCCGGTCGCGTGCAGCGGGCCGAGGCCCTCCGCAAGCAGGCGGAATGCGAGCGCGAACGACGCCAGTTTCGGCGCCGAGCTCAGGAACAACGTCACTGCCGTGGGCGCGCCGTGATAGACGTCCGGAACCCACATGTGGAACGGCACTGCGCCGAACTTGAAGGCGATTCCGACGACGATGAACGCGAGGCCGAACAACAGGCCGATCTGGTTCGGGCCCAGCGCCGCGGCGGCCGCGCTCACCTTGCCGAGTTCGAGCGAGCCCGTGACGCCATAGACCATCGACATGCCGTACAGCAGGCAGCCCGATGCGATCGAACCCAGCACGAAATACTTGATGGCCGCTTCCGCAGCCACTCCGGAATCGCGATCGAACGCGACCATCGCATAGAGCGACAACGCCAGCAGCTCGACGCCGAGATACAGCGTGAGGAGGCTGTTGGCCGAAATCAGCACCATGATGCCGAGCAGCGCGAACAGCCCAAGCACGAAGTATTCACCCTTCAGCAGGTTGCGCTTGCGCAGGTAGTCGTAACCGTAGAGGAACGCGACGGCCACCGCGCCGTAGGCCACCACCTTGAGCAGGCTGCCCATCGGATCGGCAACGTACGTCCCGTGCCAGGCCACGGTGCGCACGTTGACGGCGGTCCTGGCCGTCACCCAGGAGGTCCCGGCCAGAGCCAGCAGGGAGAGCCCGAAGGTCTCCCAGCGGTTCTTGTCGTCGAGGAACAGGTCGATCAGCAGGATTACGCAGGTCGCGGCGAGCAGGAAGATTTCCGGCGCCGCGAGCACGAGATCGAGCCTTGTGATTGATGCCGGGTTCATGGCTTAGAGCTTCGTCACCATCATCTGCTGCACGAGTTGCTCGATCGTCGGGCGCATCGCGTCGAGCAGCGGCGCCGGGTACAGGCCCAGCGCGAGCACGCCGATGGCCAGCGCGCCGAGCACCAGGAATTCGCGCGGATTCAAATCCTTCAGGGCCGCCACGTGGTCATTGCCCACGGGGCCGAAGATGACGCGCTTCACCAGCCACAGCGTGTACGCCGCGCCGAGGACCAGCGTGGTCGCGGCCAGCAACGCGTACCAGAAGCTGGCGCGGAACGACGCGAGGATGACCAGGAATTCGCCGACGAAGCCGGAAGTGCCGGGCAATCCTGCATTCGCCATGGCAAACAGCACCATGAACGTCGCGAAGACCGGCATCGTGTTCACGACGCCGCCGTAATCCCCAATCTGCCGGCTGTGGACTCGGTCGTAGAGCACGCCGATGCACAGGAACAGCGCGCCCGAGACGAGGCCATGCGAGACCATCTGCACCATCGCGCCGTCGAGACCCATCGCGGCGCCGGCAAGCCCGCCGGTCGAACGCACGATCTGGTAGGCCGCGAACGAGCCGAGCGTGACGAAGCCCATGTGCGCGATCGACGAGTACGCGATCAGCTTTTTCATGTCCTGCTGCACCAGGGCCACGAAGCCGATGTAGACGACTGCGATCAGCGACAGCGAGATGATCAACCAGTCGAGTTCGCGGCTCGCGTCCGGCGTAATCGGCAGGCTGAAGCGCAGGAAGCCGTACCCGCCCATCTTCAGCATGATGGCCGCCAGGATCACGGAGCCGCCCGTGGGCGCCTCGACGTGCGCGTCGGGCAGCCACGTGTGCACCGGCCACATCGGCACCTTGACGGCAAATGCCAGCAGGAAGGCCGTGAAGATCAGCACCTGCTCGCGCATCGTCAGCGGCATGGCCTGCAGGTCGGCGATGGCGTAGCTGCCGCCCTTCAGGTAGAGGTAGATCAACGCGACCAGCATCACGACCGAGCCGAGGAACGTGTACAGGAAGAACTTGACCGTCGCATAGACGCGCCGCGGACCGCCCCAGACGCCGATGATCACGAACATCGGGATCAGCATGGCCTCCCAGAGCACGTAGAACAGCATCGCGTCGAGGGAGGCGAACACGCCGATCATCAGGCCTTCGAGGATCAGGAACGCGGCCAGGTACTGGCACGGCCGCTTTTCGATCACCGACCAGCCGGCGACGACCACCAGCGGCGTGACGAAGGCCGTCAGCACGATCAGCGGCATCGAGATGCCGTCGACGCCGAGGTAGTACCAGGCGTTGAACGCGCCGATCCAGGGTTCGCGCTCGACGAACTGCATCGACGCCGTGGTCGGATCGAACTGCTGCCAGAGGATCACGCTGATCGCAAAGGTCGCGACCGTGCCGGCGAGCGCCAGCCAGCGGCCGGCGCCCGGGTTGCGATCGCCGATCAGCAGCAGCAGCAGGCCCACCGCGATGGGCAGCCAGACGAGCACGCTCAGGATGGGCCAGTCAGCTTGCATGGGTCAGGTTCGCCACAGTAGCCACGCGAGCAGAGCCGAAAGGCCGATGACCGTCGCGAAGGCGTAGTGATAGAGGTAGCCGGACTGCAGGCCGCGCACGAGGTTCGCGATCCAGCCGACGAGCCGCGCCGTACCGTTGACTGCGGCGCCGTCGATGATCGCCACGTCGCCGCCGCGCCACAGGATGTTGCCGAGGCCCCGACTGCCGGCGGCGATCACCTTCTCGTTGAAGGCGTCGAAGTAGTACTTGTTCTCGAGCAATGTGTAGAGCCCGCCGGCCTTTTCGCGGAAGGCCGCCGCAAGCTCCGGGCGCCTGAGGTACAGGAACCATGCCAGCGACACGCCGGCCGCCGCAAGCCACACTGCCGGGCCCATGAGCCCGTGCCGGACGAACTGCAATGGTCCATGGAACTCCTCGCCCAGATGCCCGAGCACGTCGTGCGCCGGCGCCACGTGGATCGCGTCCTGGAAGTAGTTGCCGAACAGCAGCGGGCCGATGGTCGGCCAGCCGATCACGATCGACGGGATGGCGAGCATGACGAGCGGCAGCGTCACGACCCACGGGCTCTCGTGGAGGTGCTCCTGCGTGTGGTGGTCCATGCGCTCCTTGCCGTGAAACGTCATGAACACCAGTCGGAACGAGTAGAAGGCCGTGACGAACACGCCGGCGACCACGCAGAAATACGCGTAGGTCGCGCCCGGGAGGTGCGATTCGTGCACCGCTTCGATCAGCGCGTCTTTCGAGAAGAATCCCGCAAAGCCCGGGAAGCCGATCAGCGCGAGCGACCCGATCAGGCACGTCCAGTACGTGATGGGCATGTACTTCTTCAGGCCGCCCATCTTGCGCATGTCCTGCTCGTGGTGCATCGCGATGATCACCGAGCCGGCGGCGAGAAACAGCAGCGCCTTGAAGAAGGCGTGCGTCATCAGGTGGAAGATCGCGCCGGCATAGGCCGAGACGCCGAGCGCCACGGTCATGTACCCGAGCTGCGAGAGCGTCGAATACGCGATGACGCGCTTGATGTCGTTGTTGACGACGCCGAGGAAACCCATGAAGAGCGCCGTGGTCGCCCCGATGACCAGCACGAAGCTGAGCGCGGTCTCCGACAACTCGAACAGCGGCGACATCCGCGCCACCATGAAGATGCCGGCCGTGACCATCGTAGCCGCGTGGATCAGCGCCGAGATCGGCGTCGGGCCTTCCATCGAATCGGGCAGCCAGACGTGCAGCGGCACCTGCGCCGACTTGCCCATGGCGCCGATGAACAGGCAGATGCAGATGACCGACGCCGCGTGCCAGGCGTGGCCCGGCAGCACGGTGAGCGTGCCCGAGGCGATCTTGTCCGCCTGCGCGAACACGTCCGCATAGTGCAGCGAACCGGTCAGGTAGACGATTCCGGCGATGCCGAGCACGAAGCCGAAATCGCCCACGCGGTTGACGACGAATGCCTTGAGGCTGGCGAAGATCGCCGTCGGCCGCGTGTACCAGAAGCCGATCAACAGGTACGAGACCAGGCCCACCGCCTCCCAGCCGAAGAACAGCTGCAGCAGGTTGTTCGACATCACGAGCATCAGCATCGAGAAAGTGAACAGCGAGATGTAGCTGAAGAACCGCGTGTAACCCGGGTCGTCGTGCATGTAGCCGATGGTGTAGACGTGCACCATCAGCGAGACGAAGGTCACCACCACCATCATCAGCGCGCTCAGCCGGTCGATCAGGAACCCGACCTCCATGTGGATGCCGTCGCTGACGAGCCAGGTGTAGACCGCCCCGTCGAACACCGGTGCCCCGTTCAGCAGGTCGAACAGCACCTTGAACGACAGCCCGCACGCCACGGCGACGCCGACGATGGTGACCGTGTGAGCACCATTTCGCCCGATCCACTTGCCGAACAGGCCGGCGAGAACGGCGGCCGTCAGCGGCGCCAGCACGATCGCGAGGAGAATCTGCTGCACGTCTCAGCCCCTCATCGCGTCGAGGTCTTCGACGTTGATGCTGCGCCGCTCGCGGAACAGCACGACCAGGATGGCGAGCCCGATGGCGGATTCCGCGGCGGCAACCGTCAGGATGAAGAACACGAAGACCTGCCCGGAAAGGTCGCCGAGGTAATACGCGAAGGCGATGAAGTTGAAGTTCACCGACAGCAGCATCAGCTCGATGCACATCAGCAGCAGCAGCACGTTTTTCCGGTTGATGAAGATGCCGGCCACGCTGAGGCTGAAGAGGATGCCGGACAGCAGCAGCACGTGGGACAACGGAATCACTGCTTGCCCTCTGCTTCCATCTTGACGACCCGCAGGCGGTCCCCCGCCCGTACGGCCACCTGCGCCCCGATGTCCTGGACCTTCTGGCCCGGACGGCGGCGCATCGTCAGCGTGATGGCCGCGACGATGGCGACCAGCAGGATCACCGCCGCGATCTCGAACGGGTACAGGTAGTCCGTGTACAGCAGATGCCCGAGTTCCGCGGTGTTCGAGTAACCCTGCGGCTTCGGCACGTGCGGCGGAAAGTGAGGCGGAAGCCCGTGGAGGCCGTCGGACAGGCCGAGCCTTCGCACCCAGACCACCACGCCGATCTGTGCGACCACGATCAGCGCGATCAGCGCGCCGAGCGGCGCATAGCGCGTGAATCCCTGGCGCAGCTTCTCGACGTCGACGTCGAGCATCATCACCACGAACAGCCACAGCACCATCACGGCGCCGACGTAGACGACGATCAGAGTCACCGCGAGGAACTCCGCCTCGAGCAGCAGCCAGATCACGGCACTGTTGAGGAACGCGAACACCAGGAACAGCGCGCAGTGCACCGGGTTGCGCGCGGTGATCACGCCGAGGGCGGCCGCCACCAGGATTGCGCCGAACACATAGAAGAGGACGTGGACGATCATGCTTCTCGCTCTGTCAGCGGTACCGCGCGTCCGCGGCCTTGTCGGCGGCAATCATGGCCTCGTAGCGCTCGCCGACTGCCAGCAGCTTGTCCTTGGTCATGATGTTCTCGCCGCGGTTCTCCATGTGGTACTCGTGGAGGCGGGTCTCGACGATCGCGTCCACCGGGCAGGCCTCCTCGCAGAAGCCGCAGTAGATGCACTTGAACAGGTCGATGTCGTAGCGCGTCGTGCGCCGCGTGCCGTCGGCGCTGACGTCGGACTCGATCGTGATCGCGAGCGCGGGACACACGGCCTCGCACAGCTTGCAGGCGATGCAGCGCTCCTGGCCGTTCGGGTAGCGGCGCAGCGCGTGCAGGCCGCGGAACCGCGGCGATTGCGGGGTCTTCTCCTCCGGGTACTGGATGGTGATCTTGCGGGCGAAGAACGCCTTGCCGGTCACCTTGAGGCCCTGGAGCAGTTCCCACAGGAAGAATGTCTTGATGACGCTGCGCATGGACGTTGGCTGCCTCACGCCGCCCACGGGCCGACTTTGTAGATCCACATCGCCGACTCGACGCAGAGCCACACCAGCGTCACGGGGATGAACACCTTCCAGCCGAGGCGCATGATCTGGTCGTAGCGGTACCGCGGGAACGTGGCGCGGAACCACAGGAAGCAGAACAGGAAGAAGCACGCCTTCAGCACCAGCCAGTGCAGGCCGGGCGCCGCGAGCAGCGGGATGCCGCCGAGCACCGGGTAGCCTTCGACACGGCGACAGCCAGCCACCGCAGAAGAACGTCGCCGCCAGCGTCGAGATCATGATCATGTTCGCGTATTCGGCGAGGAAGAACAGCGCGAACGCGATGCCCGAATACTCGACGTGGAAACCGGCGACGATCTCCGATTCGCCTTCGGCCACGTCGAACGGCGCACGGTTGGTCTCCGCGACGCCCGAGATGAAGTACACGACGAACAGCGGGAACAGCCAGGACCAGAAGAACGAGCCCGGGCCGCCCGACTGCGCCGCGACGATCTTGCCGATGTTCAGCGTGCCGGCCGCCATCACCACGCCCACCAGCGCAAAACCCATGGCAATCTCATAGGCGACGATCTGCGCGGCCGAGCGCATCGCGCCGAGGAAGGCGTACTTGGAGTTGGCCGCCCAGCCCGCGAGGATGATGCCGTACGCGCCGAAGCCGGCGAGCGCCAGGATGTACAGCACGCCGGCGTCGACGTCGGCGATCGTGAAGCCCGGCCAGAGCGAGACGACGGCCCAGGCGGCGAATGCCGGCGTCAGCGTCAGCAACGGCGCAACCACGAACAGGAAGTGGTTCGACTTTGCCGGGATCACCACTTCCTTGATCAACAGCTTGATGACGTCGGCGAACGGCTGCAGCAGGCCCTTGGGGCCCACGCGGTTGGGGCCGATGCGCACCTGCATGTAGCCGATGACCTTGCGCTCCGCGAGCGTGGTATAGGCGACGCACAGGATCACGGTGATCGTGATGGCGAGAATCTGCGACAGCGTCACGATCGTGTCGCGCAGCCACTGCGGCCACGCTGCCCAGATCGCCGCGATCCCGGCCATCATCGGGCACCGCCGGCGGCCTGGCCGTCACGGGTCGCCTGCAGCGGCAGCGACCGACGTACCACGGCGTCGACGCGATAGATGCCGACCTCACGCGTGGCATCGACGGCAGGCAGGCGGCCCGGCGCGAACGATGAACTCGAGGTCGCCGCGCTCGAGTATTCGCCGACCTCGCGCCGAAGTTCGTCGCGAACCTCCTCCGAGCTGACGTAATCGAATCCGTGCAGGGACAGCAGGTTGCCGAGCACGCGCAGCACTTTCCAGGCCGGACGCGCATCGCCCGGTGGCCTTGCCGCGCCGGGTACGCTCTGCCAGCGACCCTCGACGTTCACCCAGGTGCCCGACGTTTCCGCGAAGGCCGCGGCCGGCAGGATGATTGTCGCCGTAGCCAGGGCCTCGGCGCCGGCGTACGGAGTGATCGCCACGACGCACTCGGCCGCCTGCGTCGCGGCCTCGAGGCCGGGCGACGGCGAGACGTCCGTCGGTTCGATGCCGCCGACCAGCACATAGCCTTTCAGCTTCGCGCCGAGCATTTCCATCGCCGAGAGGCCCGGCTTCGCCACGGCCCGGCCGCCGGCACCGCGATGCGGCAGCACGCCCGCGAGTGCCGCTCCCACGCCGTTGCCGCCCTCCGGCAGGTAGCCCAGCCGAGCGCCGGTGACGTCGGCGAGGGCCGACGCGAGCGCGTGTAACTCCGAGTACGACACGTGCCGCTGCGCGAGCGCGCCGAGCATGATGACCCGCGTTTGGCCTTCGCTCAGCGCCACAGCGATCTGCTCGTGCTCCGCAGCCGGCGAGACGCCATCGAGCGCCGCGGCCAGGCGCGCCGGAGCATTCTTGCCCAGTCGACGTAGCGCCGCCACCAGCACTGCCGCGACGTGTTGCGCCATGCCGAGGCCGTTGCTCGTCAGGTTCGCCAGCACCGGGAACAGCAGCTCGAACGCCTGCGGATTGACGAACGCGACCTTCGTGCCGCGCTTGACCGCACCCTGGCGCACGCGGTGGGCGATGATCGGCACTTCCTTGCGCAGGTCCGAACCGATGACCAGCACGGCGGTCGCCGCTTCGAGTTCCGCGATGCCGACGCCCAGTGTCGGCGCAGCCGGATCGGCCGCCTGGTCGCGGAAATCGACGCGCCGCAAGCGGTGGTCGATGTTTTCGGTTCCCAGCCCCCGCGCGAGCTTGGCGGTCAGGCTCAGCTCCTCGAGCGTCGAGGAAGGCGAAGCCAGGAACCCCACCTGCCCTGCCCCGCTCTCGCGAACGACCTTCTGCAGACCCTTGGCAGCAGCCTCGAGCGCCGTCTCCCACTCGACTTCGCGCCAGGCGCCGTCTTCCTTGACCATCGGCTTCTGGGCGCGGTCGGACGTGTACAGACCTTCGCAGCTGTAGCGATCGCGGTCGGCGATCCAGGTCTCGTTGATCTCCTCGTTGTCCCGCGGGACCACTCGCATCAGGCGCCCGCGCAGCACGTGACCGTTGAGGTTCGTTCCGGCGCAATCGTGCGGCGAGACGAGCGGGTGCTGCGTCATCTCCCAGGCGCGCGCCCGATAACGATAGGCCTTGTTGTTGAGCGCCCCCACCGGGCACAGGTCGATGATGTTGCCGGACAGCTCGTGGTCGACGCTCTTCTCGATGAACGTCGAGATCTGCGTCGTCTCGCCGCGGCCGATCGTGCCGAGCTCCGGGATGCCGGCGATTTCCTGGCCGAAGCGCACGCAGCGGGTGCAGTGGATGCAGCGCGTCATGTCGGTCGAGACCAGCGGGCCGAGGTTCTTGTCCTTCACGACGCGCTTGCTCTCGCTGTAGCGCGAGATGTCGCGTCCGAATCCCATCGCGAGGTCCTGCAGCTCGCACTCGCCGCCCTGGTCGCAGATCGGGCAGTCGAGCGGATGGTTGATCAGCAGGAATTCCATCGTCGCCTTCTGCGCCGAGATCGCCTTCGGCGACTTCGTGAAGACCTTCATGCCCTCCGCCACCGGCGTGGCGCAGGCCGGCATCGGCTTCGGCGCCTTCTCGACCTCGACCAGGCACATGCGGCAGTTGGCCGCGATGCTCAGTTTCTCGTGGTAGCAGAAGCGCGGCACGTAGATGCCGTGCGCATCCGTCGCCTGGATGAGCATCGCGCCCTTGCGCGCCTGCACCGGCACGCCGTCGACTTCGATGTTGACCAGCTCTTCGCTCATGTCTGCCGATCACGCCGCGCGGCCGCGCGCCTCGACGATGCTGTGGCCGTGCTCGACGTAGTGCTCGAACTCGTGCCGGTAGTGGCGGACGAAGCTCTGCACCGGCCACGCGGCGGCGTCGCCGAGCGCGCAGATGGTGTGGCCCTCGATCTTGTTGGCGACGTCGACGAGCATGTCGACGTCGGCCTTCCGGCCCTGCCCCGCGAGGATGCGCTCGAGCGTGCGCTCGAGCCAGCCGGTGCCTTCACGGCACGGCGTGCACTGGCCGCAGGACTCCATGTGATAGAAGCGCGAGAGGCGATGCAGGACCTTCACCATGTCGGTCGTCTCGTCCATGACGATCACGGCCGCCGATCCGAGCGACGAGCCCGCTTTCTTCAGCGAGTCGTAGTCCATGTTGGCGCCGAGGATGTTCTCGGCCGGCACCACCGGCACCGACGAGCCGCCGGGAATCACCGCCTTCAGCTTGCGGCCCTTCCACACGCCGCCCGCCATCTCGAGCAGGTCCTTGAACGGGATGCCGAGCGGCACCTCGAAATTGCCCGGCTTCTCGACATGGCCGGAGACGGAGAAGATCACCGTGCCGCCGGAATTCTGCGGGCCGAGCGCAGCGAACCACTCCGGGCCCTTGCGCAGGATCGTCGGCACCGACGCGTAGCTCTGCGCGTTGTTGATCGTCGTCGGCTTGCCGAACAGCCCGAAATTCGCCGGGAACGGCGGCTTGAAGCGCGGCCGGCCCTGCTTGCCCTCGAGCGACTCGAGCAGCGCCGTTTCCTCGCCGCAGATGTAGGCGCCGGCACCCATGAACGTATAGAGGTCGAAATCGACACCCGACCCCTGGATGTTCCTGCCGAGCAGGCCGGCGGCATACGCTTCCTTCAGCGCCGCCTCGAAGCGCGGCACGGGCTCCGCCATGAACTCGCCGCGGATGTAGTTGTAGCCGACGGTCGAGTTCGTCGCGTAGCCGCCGATGGCCATGCCCTCGATCAGCGCGTGCGGGTTGTAGCGCAGGATGTCGCGGTCGTGGCAGGTCCCGGGCTCGCTCTCGTCCGAGTTGCAGACCATGTACTTCTGCATCGGCGCGTTGCGCGGCATGAACGACCACTTGAGCCCGGTCGGAAAGCCGGCGCCGCCGCGGCCGCGCAGGCCGGACGCCTTCAGCGACTCGATGATCGTCTCGCGCGGCGGCTTCTCCGCCAGGATCTTCTGCCATGCGTCGTAGCCGCCGATCTTCAGGTACGTCTCGAGCTCCCACGACCGCTCGTACTTGAGCGGCTCGAAGCAGACGAGGTTCATGCGATCTGTCCAGTCGGCCACGTATCCGCTCCTACTTGTGGTCGTCGAGGATCCTGTCGACCCTTTCGGGCGTCAGGTTCTCGAAGTAGACGTGGTTGACCATCATCATCGGCGCGCCCGTGCAGGCGGCGAGGCATTCCTCCTCGCGCTTGATGAAGAAGCGCCCGTCCGGCGTGCTCTCACCCACCTTGACGCCGAGGCGACTGCTCGACGTGCGCCAGCAGCTCCTCGCCGCCGCGCAGCATGCAGGAGATGTTCGTGCAGACCGAGATGTGGTGGCGGCCGCAGGGACTGCGTCTCGAACATCGAATAGAAGCTCGCGACCTCGTAGACCTGGATCGGCGGCAGGCCGAGGTAGGCCGCCACTGCGTCCATGGCGTCCTGCGCCAGGTAACCGTGCTCGTGCTGCACGGCGTGCAGCGCCGCGATCACGGCCGAGCGCTTGCGATCGGCCGGGAACTTCGTCAGCCAGTGATCGATCTCCTCGCGGACGTGCTGCGACAAGGCCTTGCCGTCCGCGCCGTGGGTGGCTTCGCTCACCGGTCGATCTCCCCGAACACGATGTCCGCGGTGCCGATCACGGCGACCACGTCGGCCAGCATGTGGCCCTGCACCATCTCGTCGAGCGCCGCGAGGTGCGGGAAGCCCGGCGCACGGCACTTGAGTCGGTACGGCTTGTTGGCGCCGTCCGACACGAGGTAGATGCCGAATTCGCCCTTCGGCGCCTCGACGGCGGCATACGATTCGCCGGCCGGCACGCAATAGCCTTCGGTGAACAGCTTGAAGTGATGGATCAGCGACTCCATGTCGCCCTTCATCTGCTCGCGCGTCGGCGGCACGATCTTGTGGTCGTCGACCATCACCGGGCCCGGGTTCTTCCTCAGCCAGTCCACGCACTGCTTGACGATGCGGTTCGACTGGCGCAGCTCCTCGACGCGCACGAGGTAGCGGTCGTAGCAGTCGCCGTTGATGCCGATCGGGATGTCGAAATCCATCTGCCCGTAGACGTCGTACGGCTGCTTCTTGCGCAGGTCCCAGGCGATGCCCGACCCGCGCAGCATCGGACCGGTGAAACCGAGATTGAGCGCGCGCTCCGGCGTCACGACGCCGATGTTGACCGTGCGCTGCTTCCAGATCCGGTTGTCGGTGAGCAAGGTCTCGTACTCGTCGACGCAGGCCGGGAAGCGCGACGTGAAATCGTCGATGAAGTCGAGCAGCGTGCCCGACCGCTTCTCGTTGAGCCGGTCGACGTCCTTCTGGCTCTTGAAGCGCGAAACCTGGTACTTCGGCAGCGATTCCGGCAGGTCGCGGTAAACGCCGCCCGGACGGTAGTACGTCGCGTGCATGCGCGTGCCGGAGACCGCCTCGTAGCAGTCCATCAGGTCCTCGCGCTCGCGGAAGCAGTACAGGAACATCGTCATCGCGCCGATGTCGAGGCCGTGCGCACCGAGCCACATCAGGTGGTTCAGGATGCGCGTGATCTCGTCGAACATGACGCGGATGTACTGCGCGCGGATCGGCACCTCGACGCCGAGCAGCTTCTCGATGGCCATCACGTAGGCGTGCTCGTTGCACATCATCGAGACGTAGTCGAGACGGTCCATGTAGCCGATCGACTGGTTGAACGGCTTCGACTCCGCGAGCTTCTCGGTGCCGCGATGCAGCAGGCCGATGTGCGGATCGGCCTTCTGCACGACCTCGCCGTCCATCTCGAGCACGAGGCGCAGCACGCCGTGCGCAGCCGGGTGCTGCGGGCCGAAATTCATCGTGTAGCTGCGGATCTCAGCCATGCTTCGGGGCGTCCTTCAGCGCGGCCTCGTAGCGGTTGTCCTCGCGGATCACGCGCGGCACCAGCGTACGGGGCTCGATGCTGACCGGTTCGTAGACGACGCGGCCCCTGGCCGGGTCGTAGCGCACCTCGACGTTGCCGGATGAGCGGGAAGTCCTTGCGGAACGGGTGGCCGACGAAACCGTAGTCGGTGAGGATGCGGCGCAGGTCCGGGTGGCCGCGGAAGACGATGCCGAACAGGTCGAACGCTTCACGCTCGTACCAGTCGGCGGCCTTCCAGATGCCGTCGACCGAGTCGATCATCGGCGGCTCGCCCGGCTCGCACCACGCGCGCAGGCGAATGCGGCGGTTGTGCGTGACCGACAGCAGGTGGTAGACCACCGCGAAACGATCTTCTTCACCTCTCCCATCTTGATGGGAGAGGTCGGCCGATGGCCGGGTGAGGGCCTCGGAACCCTCACCCGCGCTGCGCACCCTCACCCGGCGCGACCTCTCCCGTTGCCACGGGAGAGGTATAGGCAGCGCGGCCGCGGCTGAATCCGCTCGAAGTCGCAGTCTCGGTGTTCCACTCGACGCGGCCGTATTCGAGGTAATCGACTCCGGTCAGGTCGACCAGTTGCTCGAAGCGCCATTCGGGATCGTCCCGCAGTGCGGTGCACACCACGCGCAGCGCCTCGGAGGTAACCTCGAACGTCAGCTCGCCGCAGCGCGATGGCACGCGCACGACCTTGCCCTCGAAGCGCGCCGAGAGGCCCTCGGCGATTTGTTCCAGCGCCTGGCTCATGGGTGGTGTCTGGTCAGCGGGCGATGGTCTGCGTGCGGTGAATCTTCTTCTGCAGCTGGATCAGCCCGTACAGCAGCGCCTCCGCCGTGGGCGGGCAGCCCGGCACGTAGACGTCCACCGGCACGATGCGATCGCAGCCGCGCACGACCGCGTAGGAGTAATGGTAGTAGCCGCCGCCGTTCGCGCACGATCCCATCGAGATGACCCAGCGCGGCTCCGGCATCTGGTCGTAGACCTTGCGCAGCGCCGGCGCCATCTTGTTGACCAGCGTGCCGGCGACGATCATCACGTCGGACTGGCGCGGGCTCGGCGCGGAACACGATGCCGAAGCGATCGAGGTCGTAGCGCGCCGCGCCCGCGTGCATCATTTCGACGGCGCAACACGCGAGGCCGAACGTCATCGGCCACATGGAACCGGTGCGTGCCCAGTTCATCACCGCGTCGACCGTCGTGGTGACGAATCCGCGGTCGGGAAGCTCGGAGGGCTCTAGTCCCATTCCAGGGCTCCCTTCTTCCACTCGTAGACGAACCCGACGACCAGCACCAGCAGGAAGACGCCCATCGCGGCCATGGCCACGATGCCGATGCGGTCGAGCGCCACGGCCCACGGAAAGAGGAACGCAATCTCGAGATCGAAGACGATGAAGAGGATCGCGACGAGGTAATAGCGCACGTCGAACTTCATCCGCGAGTCCTCGAACGCCTCGAAGCCGCACTCGTAGGGCGACAGCTTCTGCGCGTCCGGGCTGCGCGGCGCGAACAGGTAGCCGAGCACGAGCAGCAGCACGCCGATCGCGCCGGCGACCGCGAGGAAGATCAGGATCGGGAGGTATTGTGCGAGCATCGGCAGTACGGGCTCGGCGCCACTCTCGTCGGGGCGCGAATTCTAACAGGCCGGATTGCAGTGCAGTAAGACCTGCAAACGAAAAAGGCGAGCCTCGAAGCTCGCCTTTTTTCTCGATCTGGTGCGGATGGAGAGACTCGAACTCTCACGCCTTACGGCACTACCCCCTCAAGATAGCGTGTCTACCAATTCCACCACATCCGCTCTGAAACAATCTCAGTCGTCACTGCTGCCCGGTCGGAGCAGGCGACTGCGCGGGTGCGCTGCCGCCTGCAGCCGGCGTGCCGGTCGCAGGAGCGGTCGTCACCGGTGCGCTGCTCGCCGGCACCGAGGCCGGCGGCGCGACGGGAATCTGCTGCGCCGGAGGCAGCGAGGGCAGCTGCACGGGCGCCTGCTGCTGCAAGCGGTCCACGACGCTGGTCGGCTCCGTACGCTCGCTGAACAGGTATGACAACCCGAGGCTCGACAGGAAGAACAACGTGGCGAGCACGGCCGTCGTCCGCGACAGGAACGAGGCCGATCCGCGCGCGCCGAACACCGTGCCGGACGCGCCGGCGCCGAAACCCGCGCCCGCATCGGCGCCCTTGCCACGCTGCAACAGCACGAGCCCGACGATGCCGATTGCCAGCAGCACGTGGATTACGACGGCAACCGTCTGCAACCAATTCATTCCAGTCTCACTCCAAGAACATTCAGCCGGCGGCCGCGCAGATCTGCGCAAACTCGTCCGCTTTGAGCGACGCCCCGCCGACGAGTCCGCCGTCGATATCGGGCATGGCAAACAGGTCCCGCGCGTTCGAAGCCTTGACGCTCCCGCCGTACAGGATCCTGACCGATCCGCCAATTGTAGCATCCAGCGCCGCCACCTTGGCACGGATCATGACGTGCACGTCCTGGGCCTGGTCCGGCGAGGCATTGCGCCCGGTCCCGATGGCCCAGACGGGCTCGTAGGCGATCACGGCCGCGCCCAGCGCCCGCACGCCGGCGACGGTCAGCACCGCGTCGATCTGCCGCGACACGACGGCCAGCGTCTGGTTGCCTTCGCGCTCGTCGAGCGTCTCACCGACGCAGAGCACGGGCACCAGTTTCTGCGACTGGGCAGCCACGAACTTGCGGGCGACCAGCGCATCGGCTTCGCCGTAAACGTGTCTGCGCTCGGAGTGTCCGACCAGCACGTAGTGACAGCCGACGTCCTTGAGCATGGCGGCTGAGACTTCGCCCGTGAAGGCCCCGACGGCCTCCGCGCAAACCGACTGCGCGCCCAGGGCGATGTCGGTGTCCTTCAGCAGCCGGGCGGTCTCGAGCAGGTACGGGAACGGCGGGCAGATCATGACCTCGGCATTCATCCCGGGGCGCAACTGGTCGACCAGTGCCGCGGACCAGCGTGGCGTTTTCGGCCCGCAGAGCCGTGCATTTTCCAGTTGCCTGCGACTAGCGGCTGACGCATGAGGAACTCCAGCGCCTCGGGGGGACCCGTCTCCGGGAACGGCGGCGGATCGCGAAAGGCGCGCGATCTTAGCGGCGAGGTGCCGGGATTGCAATTCGCGCGGCCGGACGGTCAGATGGCCGATCGCACCGTTTCGGCCAGCTCGTTCGCGCAACGGGTCGCGACGGCCTCTTCCCGCGCCTCGACCATGACGCGAATCACGGGCTCGGTCCCCGATGCTCGCAGCACCACCCTGCCCGGTCGAACCCAGCGCCTGCTCGACCCGCCGCACGGCGGCCTGGATGGCGGGCGTGGTCGACGGGTCGATGCGCTCCTGCGACCGGACGTTGATCATCACCTGCGGGAACAACGGCATGCCCGCCGTCAGTTGCTCGAGCGTCTCGCCCGTGCGCTTCATCGCGGCCAGCACCTGCAGCGCGCTGACGAGACCGTCGCCGGTCGTCGTGCGATCGAGGCACAGCAGATGGCCCGACGTCTCTCCGCCGAGGATGCCGCCGTGCTCCCGAAGCATCGCGAGTACGTAACGGTCGCCCACCTTCGCGCGCATGAACGGGATGCCGATCGCGGCCAGCGCATGCTCGAGCCCGAGGTTGCTCATCACGGTACCGACCACCGGGCCCGGCAATTCCCCGGTTGCCTTGCGATCCGCAGCGATCACGTAGAGCAACTGGTCGCCGTCCACGGCGCGGCCGCGATGATCGACCATGACCAGCCGGTCGCCGTCGCCGTCGAGCGCGATGCCGACGTCGGCGCCGACGCCGGCCACCGTGGCCTGCAGCAGCTCGCGGCGCCGTCGAGCCGCAACGCAGGTTGATGTTGCGGCCGTTCGGCGAGCAGCCGATCGGGATGATCTCGGCGCCGCAGATCGGCCAGCACTCGCGGCGCCACTTTGTAGGTCGCGCCGTTGGCACAGTCGATGACGATCTTCAGGCCCGAGAGGTCCACGCCGCGCGGCAGCGTGGACGCGCAGAAATCCTGGTACACGACGCGCTGCTTGTCGATGCGGGTCGCCTTGCCGAGCTTGTTCGACTCGAGCGTGAGCGCCGGGTCGTCCAGGTACGACTCGATGTGTTCCTCGAGCTTCGTCCGACAGCTTGCTGCCCTCGCCGTCGAAGAACTTGATGCCGTTGTCCTCGTAGAGGTTGTGCGACGCGCTGATCACGACGCCGAAACGGCAACCGAACTTCTGGGTCAGGTAGGCGATGCCGGGCGTCGGCAGCGGACCGATCAGGCTGACGTTCGACGCCGGCCGCCACGAAACCCGCCTCGAGCGCGGCTTCGAACATGTAGCCCGACAGGCGCGTGTCCTTGCCGACCAGCGCGGTGCCGCCCTCCGGGGCCAGCACGCGCGCCGCGGCGCTCGCCAGACGCAGCGCGAACTCGACGGTCATCGGATGCTGGCCCACCTGCCCGCGAACGCCATCGGTGCCAAAGAATCGTCGTGCCATCGTCAGACTCCTGTCCGTGCCAGCCGCCGAACCAGCTCCGCCGCAATTTTCACCGCGTCGACCGTCGCCGCCACGTCGTGCGCGCGGATGATCGACGCCCCGCGTTCGACCGCGAGCGCGGCGAGCGCGAGGCTGCCAGGCAAGCGATCGTCCGCCGGTCGACCCGTGATCATACCGATCAGCGACTTGCGGGAAACGCCGATCAGTACCGGATAGCCAACTAGCGCCAGCACCGGCAGGCCCGCGAGCAGCGCGAGGTTGTGTTCGAGCCGTTTGCCGAAGCCGATGCCCGGATCGATGCAGATTCGTCGATGCGGCTATGCCGGCGTCGGTGCATGCCGCCACGCGCGCCGCGAGGAATGCCTTGCACCTCGCCGACGACGTCCACGTACTGCGGATTCTGCCTGCATCGTGGCGGGCTCGCCCTGCATGTGCATCAGGCACACGGCCGCGGCGCTCGTTCGCCGCGGCTTCAAGCGCGCCGGTTGCCTGCAGCGCACGCACGTCGTTGATGAGTTGCGCACCCGCGGTCGCCGCGGCCGCCATGACCTCCGGCTTGGACGTGTCGACCGAGAGCAAGACGTGCGACCTCGCCGCGATGCGCTCGATCACCGGCACGACGCGGTCGATTTCCTGCTGGGCGCCGATCGCCGCGGCGCCCGGTCGGGTCGACTCGCCGCCGACGTCGACGATGGCCGCGCCCTCCTCCGCCATGCGCAGCCCGCGCTCGACAGCCGCATCGAGCGTGACATAGCGCCCGCCGTCGGAAAACGAGTCGGGCGTCACGTTCAGGATGCCCATGACCGCGGGCATGCCCAGGTCGAGAATGCGATCGCGGCAGGAGAGCTTCATCGGCTGGATCGTGCGAAGCCGGAAAACGAAGCGCCCGGCAGGGGCCGGGCGCTTACTCTGTCGTCAGTGCTGGGGCGCCGGGCGACTGGTCGGCGCGTCGCCTTGCGGCCGCTCGCGCGGCTTCGCCCCGGAACTCGGCAGGTCGCGATCGTCCCAGTCCGCCGGCGGCGTCGGCTCGCGCCCTTCCATGATGTCGCGGATCTGGTGTTCGTCGATCGTCTCGTACTTGATCAGCGCCTCGGCCATCTTGTGGAGCTTTTCGAGCTCGCGCTCGAGGATCGTCCGCGCGCGCTCGTAGTTCGTGTCGATCACGCGGCGCACTTCCTCGTCGATCGCGTCGCGCGTCTTGTCGCCCACCTGCTTGTGCTGCGTGACCTGCCGGCCGAGGAACACCTCGCCGTCTTCCTCCGCGTAGGTCAGCGTGCCGAGCTTGTCCGACAGGCCCCACTTGGTGACCATGTTGCGGGCGATTTCGGTCGCGCGCTCGATGTCGTTCGAGGCGCCGGTGGTGACCGACTCGGGCCCGAAGATCATCTCCTCGGCGACGCGGCCGCCGAACAGCGTGGCGATGCGGCTCTCGAGGTTGCGCTTGCTGGTGCTGTAGCGATCGGCCTCGGGCAGGAACATCGTGATGCCGAGCGCCCGGCCGCGCGGAATGATCGAGACCTTGTAGACCGGGTCGTGCTCCGGGACGCTCAGGCCCACGATCGCGTGGCCCGCCTCGTGATACGCGGTGTTCCGCTTTTCCTTGTCGTCCATGACCATGGACTTGCGCTCGGCGCCCATCATGATCTTGTCCTTGGCGCGCTCGAACTCCTCCATCGTCACGGTGCGCTTGTTGGCGCGCGCCGCGAACAGCGCCGCCTCGTTCGACGAGGTTGGCGAGATCGGCGCCCGAGAAGCCGGGCGTGCCGCGCGCGATCAGCGAGGGCTTCACGTCCTCGGCCAGCGGCAGCTTGCGCATGTGCACCTTGAGGATCTGCTCGCGGCCGCGCACGTCCGGCAGCGGCACGACCACCTGGCGGTCGAAGCGGCCGGGGCGCAGCAGCGCGGGGTCGAGCACGTCGGGGCGGTTGGTCGCGGCGATGACGATCACGCCCTCGTTGCCCTCGAAGCCGTCCATCTCGACCAGCAACTGGTTCAGCGTCTGCTCGCGCTCGTCGTGGCCGCCGCCGAGGCCGGCGCCGCGATGACGGCCGACCGCGTCGATTTCGTCGATGAAGATGATGCAGGGCGCGTGCTTCTTGGCCTGCTCGAACATGTCGCGCACGCGCGAGGCGCCGACGCCGACGAACATCTCGACGAAGTCCGAGCCGGAGATCGTGAAGAACGGCACCTTCGCCTCGCCGGCGATGGCGCGCGCGAGCAGCGTCTTGCCGGTGCCCGGCGAGCCGACCATCAGCACGCCGCGCGGAATCTTGCCGCCGAGCCGTTGGAATTTGGCCGGGTCCTTCAGGAAGTCGACGATTTCACTGACTTCCTCCTTGGCCTCGTCCACGCCCGCCACATCGGCGAACGTCACCGTGACCTGGTCCTCGTTCAGCAGGCGCGCCCGGCTCTTGCCGAAGGACATCGCCCCGCGGCCGCCGGCCCCGCCCTGCATCTGGCGCATGAAATAGACCCAGACGCCAATCAGCAGCAGGATCGGGAACGAGGAAATGAACAACTGCATCAGGAACGACTGCCGCTCCGGCGGCGCCGCGCTGAACGTGACGCCGCTCTGCTGCAGAGTGCCGATCAGCGCCGAGTTGTCCGTTTCGGGGTTGTAAACGACAAATTGCTCGCCGCTCGAGCGGACGCCCGTGATCTTGTCGCCGCTGAAGGTCACCTGGGCGACGCTGCCGTCCTTCACATGGGTCAGGAACGCCGAATACGGCATCTCCTGCACGGTTCCGGTGCGCGCGCTGAAATTGCTCACCACCGTGGCGAGCACCACGGCGATGACGATCCACAGGACGACGTTCTTGGCCAAATCGTTCAATTTGCTGACCTCAAAATGGCCGAAGCTGCCGCCAGGAAGGCGCAAACCCGGCACTTTCGACACTACACGAATCGATACCCTCGTGCCAGAACGTAGACCTCGGCGCTGCGTGCACGCGACGCTTTCGGCTTGCGTATGTTCACGGTTTCAAACTGCTGCCGGAGCTGCGACACGAGCGGCTGGAACCCACGGCCCTGGAATACCTTCGACAGGAAGTCCCCGCCCGGGCGCAATGTCTGGGCGGCGAAGTCCACGGCCAGTTCCACGAGATTCATCGAGCGATCGTGGTCCACTTCCGCGATGCCCATCATGTTGGGGGCCATGTCCGACATTACAAGATCGACTTTATCGGCCCCGAGGAGTTCCAACAGGCGGGCCAGCACCGCCTCGTCGTTGAAGTCGCCCTGCAGGAACTCGACACCGGCGATGGCAGGCATTTCGAGCAGGTCCATCGCGATCACGCGCCCCTTTCCCGCCAGCGCACGGGCCGCGTACTGGCTCCAGCCGCCGGGGGCGGCGCCGAGGTCCACGACCGTCATGCCGGGCCGCAGCAGCCGGTCGGTCTTCTGGATCTCCTCCAGCTTGAAGGCAGCCCTGGAGCGCCAGCCCTCGTCGTGGGCGCGTTTGACATAAGGATCGGCGGCGTGCTCGGCCAGCCAGCGGGTGGAACTCTTGGAACGCTTTGGCATGGAGGAGGAGACAGGCGATGGGCTATGAGCTACAGGCGATAGGCGATAGGCTAGGCAATAGGCAATAGCATAGCCGATAGGATGTTGGCGCTGGGCAACGGGCGCGGTCCTGCGCCGAAGACTGCTGCTTGCTATAGCCTATAGCCTATCGCCCGTAGCCTTCCCTATGCCGCTCAACACCGCCCAACGCACGCACCTCCGCCGGCTCGGCCACGACCTCGAACCGGTCGTGCTGGTCGGCCAGAACGGTATCAGCCCGAATCTCGTCGCCGAATTCGAGCGGGCCCTGAATGATCACGAACTGGTCAAGGTGCGGGCCCGGGTCGGCGATCGCAAGTTGCGCGATGAGATCCTGGACGAACTCGCCAGGTCCGCCGGCGCCGAAATCATCCAGCGAGTCGGGCACGTCGCGCTGTATTACCGGCGCGACGCCGGGAAGCCCGGCATCCTGTTGCCCGGCTGACGCCTCAGCCGTAGCGGACCGCGACGATCTCGAAAGCCCGGGTTCCGCCGGGTACGGCCACGTCGACGACGTCGCCTTCCGACTTGCCGACCAGTGCACGGGCGATCGGAGAAGTGATCGAGATCAGCCCGAGGCGCACGTCCGCCTCCGGCTCGCCGACGATCTGGAACGTGATCGACGACCCGCCGTCCTGGTCCTCGAGGTCCACCGTGGCGCCGAACACGACCCGGTCGGTCTTGGGCATGCTCGACACGTCGATGATTTCGCAGTGCGACAGGTCGTGCTCGAGTTCCTTGATGCGGCCCTCGCAGAACGCCTGCTGTTCACGAGCCGCGTGGTACTCGGCGTTCTCACTGAGGTCGCCGTGGGCTCGGGCTTCGGCAATGGCGTGGATGATCCGGGGGCGATCTTCCTGCTTGAGCTTGCGCAGCTCGACGCGCAGGCGTTCAGCACCCTTAGAAGTCAGAGGCTTACGCTTCATACCCGAACCTCCGTGTGAAGATCCTGGAGGCGATTCACTTCGACCTCCTGCAGGTGGTCGATCGCGTCGCAGGTCGCCAGGGCCCCGGCGAGCGTCGTGTAGTACGTGACCTTGCGGGCCACGGCCTCGCGCCGGATGGTCTGCGATTCCCGCACCGCCTGCTTGCCCTCCGTGGTGTTCACGATCAGGCTGATCTCGTCGTTCTTGATCATGTCGACGATGTGCGGCCGGCCCTCGCGGACCTTGTTGGCGCGACGGCACTTCAGCCCGGCATGCTCGATCGCGTCCGCCGTCCCGTGGGTCGCCACGATTTCGAAGCCGCGCTCGAGCAGCTTGCGGGCGAGTTCCACCGCACCCGGCTTGTCGCGCCCGTGCACGCTGATCAGGCACACACCGCGGGTCGGCAGCACCACACCCGATGCGGCCTGGGCCTTGGCGTAGGCCTCGCCGAAGCTGCGGCCAGTGCCCATCACCTCGCCGGTCGACTTCATCTCCGGGCCGAGGATCGGATCGGCGTCCGGAAACTTGCCGAACGGGAACACGGCCTCCTTGACCGAGAAGTAGCCCGGGATGCGCTCGCGCGTCAGGCCGAGTTCCGACAGCGTCTTGCCGGTCATGACCCGCGCGCCCGCCTTGGCCATCTGCACGCCGGTCGCCTTCGAGACGAACGGCGCCGTGCGCGACGCGCGCGGGTTCACCTCGAGCACGTAGACCACGCCGTTCTGGATCGCAAACTGCACGTTCATCAGGCCGATGACGTTGAGCGCGAGCGCCATGCGCCGCGTCTGATCGCGGATCTGCACCTGCAGTTCCGGGCTCAGGCTGTTGGGCGGCAGCGAGCAGCCGGAGTCGCCCGAGTGCACGCCGGCCTGCTCGATGTGCTCCATGATGCCGCCGATGTAGACGTCCTTGCCGTCGCACAGCGCGTCCACGTCCACCTCGATTGCCAGGTCGAGGAACCGGTCGAGCAGCACCGGACTGTCGTTCGAGACCTGCACGGCCGAGTTCATGTACAGGCGCAGGTCGTCTTCGCTGAAGACGACTTCCATGGCACGGCCGCCAAGCACGTACGACGGGCGCACGACGAGCGGATAACCCACCTCGGCGGCCAGCCGGACCGCGTCCTCTTCGGTGCGCGCCGTGCGATTCGGCGGCTGCTTGAGATTCAGCCGGTCGACCAGCTTCTGGAAGCGCTCGCGGTCCTCGGCGACGTCGATCGAATCGGGGCTGGTGCCGATGATCGGCACGCCGGCCGCGCCGAGCGCCCGGGCCAGCTTGAGCGGCGTCTGGCCGCCGTACTGCACGATCACGCCGAACGGCTTCTCGACGTGCATGACCTCCATGACGTCTTCGAAGGTGAGTGGCTCGAAGTAGAGGCGATCGGACGTGTCGTAGTCGGTCGAGACGGTCTCCGGGTTGCAGTTGATCATGATGGTCTCGAACCCGTCCTCGCGCAGCGCGAGTGCCGCGTGCACGCAGCAGTAGTCGAACTCGATGCCCTGCCCGATGCGGTTCGGCCCGCCGCCCAGGATGACGATCTTGCGCTTGCTGGTCGGCTGCGCTTCGCACTCTTCCTCGTAGGTCGAGTACAGGTAGGCCGTCGACGTCGCGAATTCGGCGGCGCAGGTATCCACCCGCTTGTAGACCGGGCGCACGCCGAGGTTGTGGCGATATTCGCGGACCGACTGTTCCTTCGTCCCCAGCAGCTTGGCCAGCCGGCTGTCCGCGAATCCCTTGCGCTTCAGCGCGCGCATGCGCGGCGCATCGAGCGCCGCGATGCCGGCGTCGCTCACCGCCTGCTCCTCGCGGACCAGGTCCTCGATCTGCGCCAGGAACCACGGATCGATGCAGGACGCGCGCTGGATCTCGGCGAACGCGAAGCCTGCGCGAAAGGCGTCGGCGACGTAGCGCAGCCGGTCCGGCCCCGGCATGCGCAATTCCTCGAGCATCGCATTGCGCGCGTCGTCGTCGGGCAGCGGCAGGCTAACGATCGGCGACAACCCGTCGATGCCCGTCTCGAGGCCGCGCAGCGCCTTCTGCAGCGACTCCTGGAAGGTCCGCCCGATCGCCATCACTTCGCCCACCGACTTCATCTGCGTGGTGAGCCGGATGTTGGCCCCCGGGAACTTCTCGAACGTGAAGCGCGGGATCTTGGTGACGACGTAGTCGATCGTCGGCTCGAACGACGCCGGCGTGGCGCCGCCGGTGATGTCGTTGCGCAGTTCGTCGAGCGTGTAGCCGATCGCGAGCTTGGCCGCAACCTTGGCGATCGGAAACCCGGTCGCCTTCGACGCGAGCGCCGAGGAGCGCGACACGCGCGGGTTCATCTCGATGACCAGCATGCGCCCGTCCGCCGGATTGATCGCGAACTGCACGTTGGAGCCGCCGCACTCGACGCCGATCTTGCGCAGCACCGCGATCGACGCGTCGCGCATCAGCTGGTATTCCTTGTCGGTGAGCGTCTGCGCGGGCGCCACCGTGATCGAGTCGCCCGTGTGCACGCCCATCGGGTCGAGGTTCTCGATGGAGCAGATGATGATGCAGTTGTCGTTCTTGTCGCGAACGACCTCCATCTCGAATTCCTTCCAGCCGAGCACCGACTCCTCGAGCAGCACCTCGCTGGTCGGCGAGGCGTCGAGGCCGCGGGCGACGATCTGCTCGAACTCCTCGCGGTTGTAGGCGATGCCGCCGCCGGTGCCGCCGAGCGTGAACGACGGACGGATCACGGTCGGGAAGCCGATCTCCGCCTGGATGGCGAGCGCTTCCTCCATGCTGTGCGCGACGCGCGAGCGCGGGCACTCGAGGCCGATCTCGCGCATCGCGTTGCGGAACAGTTCGCGGTCCTCGGCCATGTCGATGGCCTCGCGCGACGCGGCGATCAGCTCCACGCCGTACTTCGTCGAGCACGCCTTCGCGCACGAGGTCGAGAGCGCAGTTGAGCGCCGTCTGGCCGCCCATCGTCGGCAGCAGCGCGTCCGGCTTCTCCTTCTCGATGATCCGGGCGACCGTGCGCCAGTTGATCGGCTCGATGTAGACCGCGTCGGCCATCTCGGGGTCGGTCATGATCGTCGCGGGGTTGGAGTTCACCAGGATGACCCGGTAGCCCTCCTCGCGCAGCGCCTTGCAGGCCTGCGCGCCGGAGTAGTCGAACTCGCAGGCCTGGCCGATGACGATCGGGCCGGCGCCGATGATCAGGATGCTCTGCAGGTCTGTGCGCTTGGGCATCTGG
Organism: uncultured Gammaproteobacteria bacterium; assembly: GCA_963843985.1. Taxonomy (GTDB): domain Bacteria; phylum Pseudomonadota; class Gammaproteobacteria; order Steroidobacterales; family Steroidobacteraceae; genus RPQJ01. Next base: position 207,851 of record CAWJMS010000033.1, read on the forward strand.
CGAAGGCTCCTCGATCAGACCTGTCTGCGCATCGGCGTCGCCGACTTGCGCAGCATCGACTCGACGAACTGTGAAAACATCGGCGCGAGATCGCGCGGGCCCGGGCTCGCCTCCGGATGGCCCTGGAAGCTGAACGCCGGGCGGTCGATGCAGGACGAGGCCCTGCAGCGACCCGTCGAACAGCGAGCGATGCGTCGGGCGCACCGTATCCGGCAGCGACGCCTCGTCCACCGCGAAGCCGTGGTTCTGGCTCGAGATGAACACCTGCCCGGTGTCGAGGTCGATCACCGGGTGGTTGGCGCCGTGATGGCCGAACTTCATCTTGATCGTGCGCGCGCCCACCGCGAGGCCGAGCAGCTGGTGGCCGAGGCAGATGCCGAAGACCGGAACTTCCTCGGCGAGGAAGCGCTGTATCGCCTCGATCGCGTAGGTGCACGGCTCGGGATCGCCCGGTCCGTTCGAGAGGAATACGCCGTCCGGGTTCAAGTCGAGCACGTCGTCGGCCGGGGTCTGCGCCGGCACGACCGTCATCCGGCAACCGTGGTCCGACAGCAGGCGCAGGATGTTGCGCTTGATGCCGAAATCGTAGGCGACGACGTGCAGGCGCTGGCCCGGGCGCCGGCGCGCGGCCTGCTCGAGCGACCAGTTGGTGCCCTCGTTCCACTGGTAGGTCGCGTCGGTGGTGACGACCTTCGCGAGGTCCATGCCCTTGAGGCCGGGAAAGCGCTTGGCCGCGGCCACTGCAAGGTCGGGGCGCTACGCCGCATCGCCGCTCGCGATGCAGCCGGACTGGGCGCCCTTCTCGCGCAGGATGCGCGTCAGCCTGCGGGTGTCGATTTCGGCGATGGCGACGATGTTCCCGCGCACGAGGAACTCGGGCAGCGATTCGGTCGCCCGCCAGCTGGAGTGCAGCAGCGGCAGGTCGCGAATGACCAGCCCGGCGGCGTGGATCGAATCCGACTCGAGGTCGTCGGGATTCGTGCCGGTGTTGCCGATGTGGGGATAGGTCAGCGTGACGATCTGCCGGGCGTACGAGGGGTCGGTGAGGATTTCCTGGTAGCCGGTCATGGCGGTGTTGAACACCACCTCGCCCGTCGCAGTGCCGGCTGCACCAATGGACACGCCGCGAAACACGGTGCCGTCCTCGAGAGCCAGAACAGCGGGTGTCGTCACGGTGTCACCTCCGTAGCCTTCAGCCTGCCCGTCGGCAAATCCGCCGCGAGCGTTTGTCGCGCGTGCAGGAACCGCCGGGGCTGAGGTTGGGCTCAACTCCGGTGGCATTTTGTCGCACGGGCTAAGTGCGGAATTCTACGCGAGCGTGCCGGGTCGTGCCACGCAAACTGCTGACGCTGCTTGGGCTGGGCTGCGCGGTCGGCGGCCTTCCGATCCGGATCCAGTTCGCGGGGACGCCGTAAACCCGTCCATGGGGGCTCCGGCCGCGGCGTCCATGCCGCGGACGGCCCCGCAAACTGGATCCGGACCGAAAGTCATCGCCGACCTAGCCCACTTGCGTTGGCTTCCGCGTTGGGTTAGCGCGTGGGCGCGACCGCGATGCTCGCTGGGTGGGCGTGGCGGCGGCGCGCTGCCGCGCGCCGCACCGTCGCGGAGCGCAACTGCGCCAGCGGTCGGCGAACGCCCAGCCACAACCACGGCGCCAGCCAACGCGACAGCAGAATCGCTCCCGGCAAAGCCGGATTTCGGGCCTGTTCGGAGGGCCGTCCGCGGCATGGACGCCGCGGCCGGAGCCCCCACGGACGGGTTTACGGCGTCCCACCGAACAGGCCCGAAGTCCGGCACCGGGAGCGGCCAACGCCGCAGGCCAGCCGCACAGGTGGCGACGTAAGCAAGAGAGATCGAGCAAACGCAGCAAGCGCGTCCGCGCAGTCGAGGCGCGGTCAGAGGCCGAGCACGTCCATCATCGAGTAGAGCGCCGGCGGACGCCCGACGACCCAGCGCGCCGCGGCGAGCGCGCCCCGGGCGAATCCGGTGCGGTCCTGGGCGTGATGCGCCAACTCGACCTGCTCGCCCGGGCCCGCGAAGATCAGCCGGTGATCGCCGACGATGTCGCCACCGCGAACGACGCTGAATCCGATCTGCCCGCGCTTGCGTGGCCCCGTATGACCCTGCCTGACGAATTCGCCGACCAGGTCCAGATCCGTGCCCCGCCCCAGTGCGGCGGCGCGACCCAGCCCCAGCGCCGTGCCGCTCGGCGCATCGACTTTGTTGCGGTGGTGCGCCTCGACTATTTCGATGTCGTAGTCCGCGTCGAGCGCGCGCGCCGCGAGTTCGGCCAGCCGGAACAGCAGGTTCACGCCGAGGCTCATGTTCGGAGCAACCACCAGCGGAATCGCTCGTGCGATGTCGGCCAGCTCGTCGCGCTGTGACGCGTCGTGCCCGGTCGTCCCGATCACCATTGCGCAACCGAGGTCACGGCAAAGCCGGGCGTTCGACATCGAGACCGCCGGCAGCGTGAAATCGATCGCGACTCTGAGCACCGGCGAGCGCGACCGCCGCTTCGTCGGTGATGGCGACCGCCACTGCGGCTGCGCCGGCATGAACCCCAGCGTCCTGGCCGATGGACGGGTCGCCCGGGGCGGCCAGCGCGCCGCTCAGGCGCAGGTCGTCACGCTCGAGCACCAGCGGCACGATGACCTGGCCCATCCGGCCGGAGGCGCCGAGCATCGCGACGTTCAAGGGCTGCGCCATGGGCGGTCACTCCCCGAGACTGGTGAAAAAGCGCTTCACGCCGTCGAGCCAGCGATTCCTCGCGCGGGTGATGGCGCTTGGTGTCCTTCTTCAGTGACTCGTCGAATTTCGCGAGCAGTTCCTTCTGCTCGCGCGAGAGGTGCACCGGCGTTTCGATGACGACGCGGCAGAACAGGTCGCCGGTCGGTCCGCCGCGCACCGGCTTGATGCCCTTCTCGCGCAGCCGGAACACTCGTCCGGACTGCGTCTCCGGCGGCACCTTGATGTTGACCTCGCCGTCGAGCGTCGGCACTTCGATGGATCCGCCGAGCGCCGCGGTCTTGAACGTGATCGGCAGTTCGCACGACAGGTGGCTGCCATCACGCTCGAAAATCGCGTGCGGCCGCACGCGGATCTCCACGTAAAGGTCGCCCGCCGGGCCGCCGTTGCGGCCGGCCTCGCCTTCGCTGCCGAGCCGAATGCGGTCGCCCGAGTCGACGCCGGCCGGCACCTTGACCGCTAGTGTCTTCTGCTTGCGCGCGCGGCCCTGGCCGCGGCACTTCGGGCAAGGATCGCTGACGATCTGGCCACGGCCCTGGCAACGCGGGCACGTCTGCTGGACCGTGAAGAATCCCTGCTGCATGCGCACCTGCCCGGCGCCATTGCAGGTCGTGCAGGTGGTCGGCTTGGAGCCCTTGGACGAGCCGGTGCCCTTGCACTCCTCGCATTCGCCGAGCGTGGCGAAGTCGATGTTGACGGTATCGCCGAACACGGCCTGTTCGAGATCGAGTTCGAGTTCGTAGCGCAGGTCGGCGCCGCGGAACACCTGCGACCGCCCGCGACGCCCGGCGCCGAAGATGTCGCCGAACACGTCGCCGAAGATGTCGCCGAACGCGTCGCGGGGATCGAAACCCTGCCCGCCGCCCGGGCCGCCGCGCGAGGCGGCGTCGACGCCGGCGTGACCGATACTGGTCGTAGGCGGCCCGCTTGTGGCGCATCCGAGAGAACTTCGTACGCTTCCTTCGCTTCCTTGAACTTGCCTTCGGCCTCGTGGTCGTCCGGATTGCGGTCCGGGTGATGCTTCATCGCCAGGCGGCGGTACGCCTTCTTGATGTCGGCCTCGGAGGCGCCTTTCGTGGAGCTCGAGGACTTCGTAGTAATCGCGCTTCGACATGCGGTCGTCGGCCCATTGCGGAATGCAGAAACGCCGCGGGCCTTCCGGCCCGCGGCGGTTGGAGTCATCGTTTCATCATAACGACTTGCGTCGTCATGCGTGGCGCCGGATCAATCTTTCCGGCCCTTGTCCTTGTTCACCTCTTCGAACTCGGCGTCGAGCACGTCGCCCTTGTCGCCCGCACCGCCCGGCTGCGTGCCGCTGCCTGCCGCACCGGCCTCGGGACCCGGCGCATTCTGCTGCGCATAGGCCTGCTGGGCGATCGCGGCCGAAGCCTCGGCCAGCGCCGCGGCCTTCTTTTCGATCACGTCCTTGTCGTCGCCCTTGATCACGGTCTTCAGATCCGAGATCGCGGACTCGGCCTTGGCACGGTCGGCCGCGGAGACCTTGTCGCCGAGGTCCTTCAGCGCCTTCTCGGTCGCGTGCAGCAGGCCGTCCGCGCGATTGCGCGTGTCGGCCAGCTCGCGGAACTTCTTGTCCTCTTCCGCGTGCGCCTCGGCATCGCGCACCATGCGCTTGATCTCGTCCTCGGTCAGGCCGCTCGAGGCCTTGATGACGATCTTCTGCTCCTTGCCGGTGGCCTTGTCCTTCGCCGAGACGTTGAGGATGCCGTTCGCGTCGATGTCGAACGTGACCTCGACCTGCGGCATGCCGCGCGGCGCCGGCGGGATGTCCGAGAGATCGAAGCGGCCGAGCGACTTGTTGTCCGTCGCACGGTCGCGTTCGCCCTGCAGCACGTGGATCGTCACGGCCGTCTGGTTGTCGTCCGCCGTCGAGAACACCTGCGTCGCCTTGGTCGGGATCGTGGTGTTCTTCTCGATCAGCTTGGTCATCACCGACCCGAGCGTCTCGATGCCGAGCGACAGCGGCGTGACGTCGAGCAGCAGCACGTCCTTGACCTCGCCGGTCAGCACGCCGCCCTGCACCGCCGCGCCGACGGCCACGGCTTCGTCCGGGTTCACGTCCTTGCGCGGCTCCTTGCCGAAGAAGTCCTTCACGAACTTCTGCACCAGCGGCATGCGGGTCTGGCCGCCGACCAGGATGACCTCGGCGACTTCGTTGATCGACAGGCCCGCGTCCTTCAGCGCGATGCGGCACGGCTCGATCGTCTTCTGGACGAGTTCCTCGACCAGCGACTCGAGCTTGGCGCGCGTGAGCTTCATCGCCAGGTGCTTCGGGCCCGAGGCGTCGGCCGTGATGTACGGCAGGTTCACTTCGGTCTGCTGGCTCGACGACAGCTCGATCTTCGCCTTCTCGGCGGCCTCCTTCAGGCGCTGCATCGCGAGCGGATCGCGCCGCACGTCGACGCCGCTCTCCTTCAGGAACTCGGCCGCGAGGTAGTCGATGACGCGCTTGTCGAAGTCTTCGCCGCCGAGGAACGTGTCGCCGTTCGTGGCGAGCACTTCGAACTGGCGCTCGCCGTCGACGTCGGCGAACTCGATGATCGACACGTCGAACGTGCCGCCACCGAGGTCGTACACGGCGACCTTGCGGTCACCGCCGGCCTTGTCGAGGCCGTAGGCGAGCGCGGCCGCGGTCGGTTCGTTGATGATGCGCTTGACCGTGAGGCCGGCGATGCGACCGGCGTCCTTGGTCGCCTGGCGCTGCTGGTCGTTGAAGTAGGCCGGCACCGTGATCACCGCCTCGGTGACCGTCTCGCCGAGGTAGTCCTCGGCGGTCTTCTTCATCTTCATCAGCACGCGCGCCGAGATCTCGGGCGGCGCCATCTTCTTGCCGTGCACCTCGACCCACGCGTCGCCGTTGTCGGCCTTGACGATGTGGTACGGGACCATGCCGACGTCCTTCTGCACGACCGAGTCTTCGTACTTGCGGCCGATCAGGCGCTTGATCGCGTAGAGGGTGTTGTGGGGGTTGGTGACGGCCTGTCGCTTGGCGGACTGGCCGACGAGGACCTCGTCGTCCTTGGTGAAGGCGACGATGGACGGCGTGGTGCGATCCCCCTCGCTGTTCTCGATCACGCGCGGCTTGCCGCCTTCCATGATCGCGACGCAGGAGTTGGTCGTGCCGAGGTCGATGCCGATGACTTTTGCCATGGATGTGCTGCTCCGAGGAGTCGGGTAGTTCGATGCCGGGTTAAGTGGGGCCCGAGGGCCCGGATTCAAGTCAGGAAGCGGCTTCCGGGGCCCTGGCGATGACCACCCGGGCGGGGCGCAGCAGCCGTCCGTTCAGGGAGTAACCCTTCTGGACGACCGCCAGAACGGTGCCGGGCGGCTGTTCCGCCGTCGGCTGGGTGACCATCGCTTCGTGGAATTCCGGATTGAACGGCTGGCCCGCCGGGTCGATGACCACGATGCCGGCTTTCTCGAACGCCTTGTTCAGCAGCCGGAGCGTCGCGTCCATGCCCTCGACCAGCTTGCCGGCGTCGACCCCGGCCCCGGCGGCAATGCCGAGCTCGAGGCTGTCGCCGGACGTCGAGCAGGTCGCCGGCAAAACGTTCGACTGCGAACCGCTGGGCGCCTTCGACCTCGCGCTGCGCGCGCTTGCGGACGTTGTCGGTCTCGGCCAGCGAGCGCAGGTAGGTGTCCCAGTTCTCCTGGGCCTTGGCCTGGGCGGCCGCCAGCTCGGACGCGAGACGCTCGACCTCGGCCTGCAGGGCCGCGTGAGGTTCGGCGGGATCGATGTCCGTGTCGGGCGCGGTCGGGTCGACGGGGGGAGTTGTGCTCATGTCACCTGGCCTGATTCAAGCGAAACCCGGGGCGGCCCCGTGCCGGGACCCCCTCGAGCGACACCTTAATCGGGGCTAGCGGCGCGAATTCAAGGCGTCGCCCAGCAGTCGGGCCGTGACGTCCACGATGGGGATGATCCGGTCGTAGGCCATCCGGGTCGGCCCGATGACGCCGAGCACCCCGACCGTCTCGTTGTCGAGGGTGTACGGGGCCGTCACCAGGCTGATGTCGTCCAGGATCTGGTAGCCGGATTCCTGGCCGATGAAGATCTGCACGCCCTCGGCGCCGAGGCTCAGGTCCAGCAGGTGGAGGATGTCGCGCTTCGACGTGAACGCGTCGAACAGCCGGCGCAGCTTGTCGACGTTCGACAATTCCGCGAATTCCATCAGGTTGGTCTCGCCGGCGATCACGTACTCGGGCCCGCCCTGCCTGCTCGACTCGCCGACCACCTGCTGCGCGACCTTGATCGCGTCCAGCATCAGCTGGTTCAGCGTGGCCCGTGTCTGGGTGAGTTCCGAGACGATGTCCGAACGGATCTGCGCCAGTTCCTTGCCGCCGAACTGCTGGTTGAGGAAGTTGGCGGCTCGGCGCAGTTCCTCGGCCGTGTAGTTGCGCTCGAGGTGGACGATGCGGTTCTGCACGTCCCGCCCGTTGACGACCATGACCGCGAGCACGCGATTGTCGGAAAGCGGCAGGAACTCGATCTGGCTCAGCGACTGGTGCGGCTGGCGCGGAATGGTCACGACGCCGGCGAGGTGCGTCAGCGACGACAGCACCTGCGAGGCCACCGAGACGAGCGCCTTCGGGTCGCGGTTCTCCTCTTCGTCGAGCCGCCGCTGCAGCTCGTCCATCACGTCGTCGATCGACGCCTGCTGGCGCTGGCGCAGCAGCGTGTCGACGAAGAATCGATAGCCCTTGTCGGTCGGCACGCGGCCGGCCGAGGTGTGCGGCGAGCGTGACGAATCCGTACTCCTCGAGGTCCGCCATCACGTTGCGGACGGTCGCCGAACTGAGCTGCAGCCCGGAATCGCGCGTCAGCGACCGCGAGCCGACCGGCTGGCCTTCGCGGATATAGCTCTCCACCAGCACCCGCAGCAGGTGCTGTGCGCGCTCACTCAGGACGTCGTCCGGCGTATCGGTCATGGGGCTCAGTCGCCGTCGTGGAGGTCGCGCAGAGTGTGTCACAAACCTAGCTTGGCTTTTTCGATCAAGTCAAGGCAGCGTTTCGCACCGGTCCGCGAGCGGAATGCGGCTGGCCGGTCATGATCGCTGCGTGCTAAAAGGCAGGGCATCCATGAACCCGCCCGCCGACCATCGCCGCTGCGTCGCCCTGACGGGAAGAGCCACCGAGCCGCGCGTCGGCGAAGCGATCCGCACGCTGGTGCACCACCTGCTGGCACGGCGGCTACCGGGTCCGGGCCGTCGCCGACGACGTCCGGGGGCTCGGGCTGGCGGACATCGACCCGGTCGGCGAGCAGGAACTGACCGAAGGCGCGGAGCTGCTGGTGGCAGTGGGCGGCGACGGCACGATGCTGCACGCGGCGCGCATGGCGGCCGCCCGCGATGTGCCGGTGCTCGGCATCAATCGGGGCCGGCTCGGCTTTCTCGCAGACGTCGGTCCCGAGCACATGCTCGAGCGCGTGGACGATGCCCTCGCCGGCCGCTGCCAGCACGAACGCCGCATGTTGCTCAGCGCGACGGTTTCCTCGGACGGCCGGCCGGTGACCGCGCTCGCGCTGAACGACGTGGTGGTGGCCAAGCGCGAGACCGGCCGCATGGTCGACCTGCGCACGTGGGTCGACGGCGCCTACGTCAACACGCACAGCGGCGACGGTTTCATCATCGCGACGTCGACCGGTTCGACGGCGTACGCGCTGTCCTGCGGCGGACCGATCGTGCACCCGAGTCTCGACGTGCTGGTGCTCGTGCCGATCTGCCCGCACACGCTGTCGGACCGCCCGATCGTCGTCGCCGGCGGCAGCGTGATCGAACTCGAGCTGTCCGACCGCTTCGAGTCGCGGGCGCAGGTCGTCTGCGACGGCATCGTGCTGTGCGATCTCGAGCCGGGGCGACGACTGCGCATCCAGCGCGCGGCGGTCAGCGCGACGCTGCTGCACCCGCTCGGCCACGACTACTACCGCATCCTGCGCTCGAAGCTGCACTGGGGCCGGGGTACGCGCGACGGTCAGCCGCCGGGCGCCTGAGGCCGCATGCTGACGCACCTGCAGATTCGCGATTTCGCGATCATCGAGTCCGTCGAACTGGAACTCGGCCGCGGCTTCACCGCGCTCACCGGCGAGACCGGCGCGGGCAAGTCGATCCTCGTCGACGCATTGCTGCTTGCGGTCGGCGGCCGGGCCGACAGCGGCGCCGTGCGCCATGGCGCCGAGCGCGCCGAGGTCAGCGCCAGCTTCGACGTCACCCGCAACGCCGGCCGCGCAGGCGTGGCTCGACGAGCAGTCGATCGGGCACGACGGCGAGTGCATCGTGCGCCGCGTGGTCGGTGCGGACGGCCGCGGCCGCGCATACCTGAACGGCCAGACGGCACCGCTGCAGTCGCTGCGCTCGCTCGGCGAATTGCTGGTCGACATCCACGGTCAGCTCGAATTCCAGTCGCTCGTGCCGTCGCGCCTACCAGCGCGAGTTGCTCGACGGCAGCGGCAACATCGGTGCGATCGGCCACGCCGTGCGTGACGCGTACCACGCCTGGCGCGCCGTCGACGCCGAACGCGCCGAATTCGAGCAGCGCTGCGCGCGACCGCGATCACCGTCTCGAACTGTTGCGACACTACGTGAAGGAACTCGACGCGCTCGAGCCGAAGACCGGCGAGGCTGCGGCGCTCGTCGAGGAACGCAAACGCATGTCCGGTCTCGGCCGACTGGCCGAAGGCACGGCGCCAGCTCGAAGCGCTGCTCGCCGGCGACGATGGCGGCGCGACCGCGGCGCTGTCGCGCGCGCAGGCCATCGCGCGACAGCTCACGTCGCTCGACGCGGCGCTCGGCGATGCGGCGCAGCTGCTCGACGAGGCGGCGATCGCCGCACGCGAAGCGCTGGCGAGCCTGCGCCGCCATGCGAGCGGGCTCGAGGCCGATCCGGCGACGGCAGGAGTGGATCGAGTCGCGGCTCGCGGCGCTCGAGTCCGCGGCGCGCAAGCATCGCGTCGAGGTTGCCGACCTGCCGGCGTTGCGGGCATCGCTCTCGGCCGAATTGCAGGCGCTCGAAGACCTCGCGGTCAGCCAGGCCGAACTCGAACGCCGACTCGCCTCGGCACGCGAGGCCTACGTTCGCGATGCACGGACACTGACAGTCGCGCGTCAGTCGGCAGCGGCGGCGGCTGGACGGGAAGGTCACCGCACTGATGCAGGGTCTCGGCATGTCGGGCGGGGTGTTCGCCACGCGCGTCGAGCCGCACGAACCGCCGGAGTTCTCCGAGCACGGCAACGACGAGGTCGAGTTCCTGGTGAGCGCGAACCCGGGCCAGCCGCCCCGGCCGCTCGCGAAGGTCGCCTCGGGCGGCGAGCTGTCGCGCATCAGCCTGGCGCTGCAGGTCGCGGCGCTCGAGGCGGCGCATTTGCCCTGCCTGGTGTTCGACGAGGTCGACGCGGGCGTCGGCGGCGCGGTCGCGGAAATGGTCGGCCGCCAACTGCGGGCGCTTGCGGCGTCGGGCCAGGTGCTTTGCGTGACCCACCTGCCGCAGGTCGCCTCGCAGGCGGATCACCAGGTGCGCGTGTCGAAGCTCACGTCGGGCGGGACGACGCGGACCCGCATCGAACCGCTCGAGGCGGAGGCTCGCGTCGAGGAAATCGCGCGGATGCTGGGAGGGACCAGCATCACCGAGCGCACTCGCGAGCACGCCCGGGAAATGCTGGAATCGGTCCAGCGGCGCAAGGGACGCGCCGCCGAATCCGGTCTCAAGACTGCTTCGGGCGGTAAGGGCAGGTCGCCTTCGCGCACCGGCCGTGCAGGGTGAGCGAATGGTCCGTGATCTCGAAGCCCATGCGGTCGGCCACCGCCCGCTGGCGCTCCTCGATTCCCTCGTCCGAGAACTCTTCGACTCGGCCGCAGTCAGTACACACGATGTGATCGTGATGCGTGCCTTCGTTCAGTTCGAAGACTGCGGTGCCGCCCTCGAAATGGTGGCGCGTCACGAGTCCCGCGGATTCGAACTGGGTCAGGACCCGATAGACGGTCGCGAGGCCGATGTCCTCGTGCAATTCGAGCAGACGCCGGTAGACGTCCTCGGCACTCATGTGGTGCGCCTGCGCGCTCGCGAGGATCTCGAGGATCTTCACGCGCGGCACGGTGATCTTCAGTCCTGCCCGACGGAGATGTGATGGTTCCACGGAATGCTCGTCCCTTAAGCGCCCGTTCACGGGCAACGATGCGGTACAATTCTTTCTCATTATCACCGGCATCCGCCGGCAGTCCATACAGATGAATCCCCCTAGAATCGTGATTGCCACGCATCGGTCGCTGCCTGTTGCCCTGATTTTCAGCGTGGTCGCTGGCCCTCGCGGCCGGGTGCGTCTACCGGCCGAACATCCAGCAGGGAAACCTGCTCAAGCTCGACGACGTCGAACCAGGTGACGGTGGGCATGACCCGCAGCCAGGTCCGCTACGTCGCTCGGCACGCCGATGGTGGCCGATCCGTTCCAGCCCGACCGGTGGGACTACATCTACACGCTGCAGCCGCGGCCGCGAGAGCAAGATCGACCGCGCGTATTTCGTCGTGTATTTCGAAGGCGACAAGGTCAGCAGGCTCGACAAGGTCGACCTGCCGGAAGGTACCGACATCGAGAAGATGCGGGCCAACAGGGAAAAGCGGGATGCGGCCGCGGCGGCATCCGGCACTGCGCCGCCGCCTGCCCGCCGACGCCCGAGCCCGACGGCCACCCGCCCACCCGGCGGCTGAACCCGCCTCGCCGGAAGGCCGAACGCTCAACGTCCTCGCGTCTTGCCGGCCGCACCGGATTCGGCGGCCCGGCGTCGCCGGCGCTCTTTCGGGTCGTCCGGTAACGGGCGATAGATCTCGACCCGGTCGCCATCCTGCACCACCCGCGCGGGATCGATGCGCTGACCGAAGATGCCGAGTTCCAGAGGCCGCGCAGATATCTCCGGGAACTCGCGCGCCAGGCCGGCAGCCTCGACGGCCTCCGCCGCGGTCATGCCCGGGCGCAACGGGAGCACGACGACACGCTGGCGATCCGGCCGGGCGTAGACGACTTCGATGCTCGGCTCAGGATCCGCCGCCATGGACCTGCCTCGCGCGCGCAATGAAGGCATCGATCAACTGGCCGCAGCTGTGCTCGAACGCCTTGCCGAACAGCAATGCGACCACCGGGTTCGCGAATTCGAAGCGCATGCCGAGTTCGATGCGCGTGCCGGCCTCGCCGATCGCGGTGAACGACCAGCGTCCCTCCAGCAGGCGAAACGGCCCATGCACCAGCTTCAGGGTCATCCAGTCCGGACGTTCCATGACGTTGCGCGTGGTGAAGCGCTCGCGGACGCCGGCGCGCTGCATTTCCATGCTGGCCAGCAGGTCGCGGTCGGATCTTCTCGTGCACCTCGGCGCCGACGACCCAGGGCAGGAACTGCGGGTAGCGCTCGACGTCCACCACCAGGTCGAACATCTGTTCCGGGCTGAACGTGACGAGCGCGCTGCGCTGGATTTCGCGAATGGACATGAAAAACGAGCCCTGGGACGCGGCGCAAGTGTATGCGGGACGGCTAGAATGCGCGACCTGCCACGGACCGATCGCCATGACCGCAACCCGCAAGCACCACGATGATCCCTCGTCCGTGATCGCGCTGAACAAGCGCGCGCGGCACGAGTACTTCATCGAAGAGAACTTCGAGGCCGGCATGGTGCTGCAGGGCTGGGAAGTGAAGAGCATGCGCGCGGGCAAGGCGCAGATCACCGAAGGCTACGTGCTGATCAAGGACGGCGAGGCCTGGCTGATCGGCGCGCACATCTCGCCGCTGCAGGACGACGTCGACCCACGTCGTCGCGGACCCGACCCGCACCCGCAAGCTGCTGCTGAACCGTCGCGAACTCGACAAGCTGGTCGGCGCGGTCGAGCGCAAGGGTCACACGGTGGTGCCGCTCAAGCTGTACTGGAAGAACGGCAAGGCCAAGCTCGAAATCGGGCTCGCCAAGGGCAAGCAGTCGCACGACAAGCGCGCGACCGAGAAGGACCGCGACTGGCAGCGCGACAAGGCGCGCCTCATGCGCGTTCGCGGCTAGTTTCTTCACCTCTCCCGCCTGCGGGAGAGGTCGACCGAAGGTCGGGTGAGGGCGGCTTCACCTCTCCCGCCTGCGGGAGAGGTCGACCGACAGGTCGGGTGAGGGTGGCGGCACGCCGGGTGAGGGGTTATTCCTTGCATTCCCCGCCCCCGCCCCTACACTAGCCGTGTCCATCTGGGGGCGACCGGTTTCGACGTGGGTCGCGAAACTCCATGTGCATGCCGAGGTGCAAGGTTCCTCGTTAAACCGCTTGCAAACAACTAGTTGCCAACGAAGACAACTACGCTCTGGCGGCTTAACCCCGCCTAACCCTCGACTGGCGTGTGCTTGTGCATCCAGACCCGAGGGACGCGCTCACAAGCTCGCGGGTCCAGTGTGCTGAGGGCTGGCTCGCTAAAATGCTCCTGAGCTGGTCGTGCATCTTCCCTGCCGCTTGGGTAGTGATCGACGAGAATACAAAAAGACGGCTAAGCATGTAGGTCCTGGAACGTAGGGCTTGCGGACGCGGGTTCGATCAAGATGGGTCGCCTTCACCCGTAAGGGTGAAGTGACAACGGGGCTCACATCGGTGAAGCCTGACGCGCCGATGATGGCGGCGCGAGGTAACGCCGAGGGGTAGGAAGAGGGCCAACCTCAGGCCTGCCCTGTAGAGACTCATAGACCGGCTGAACTGGCAGCAGTGGAGCCGGCACTAGGATTCGGAACTCATTCCGCCGCTCGTGAGAGCGGGAAGGGATGAAGGCCGAATAACACGCCCCGCCCCCGATCATCGGATCGGGGTGAAGGCATAGTCCAGCCTGTCTCGGAAGAGGCAGACCAGCTGTCCCGCCGCCTCCACCATCCGCGCCCCCGGCCGCAAGGCCGGGGGCTTTCTGCCAACCGCGAGCCGAACCATGGTCTACAGGGTCGCGCGGACGCTCACCATCGAGGAAGCGGCCTACCTCGCCGGCCTGATCGACGGTGAAGGCACGATCAGCCTGTCGCGTCGGCACGCGAATGAAAGGCGCCAACTCGTCGTTTCGATCAGCAGCACGGAACGGGTGCTGGTCGAATGGGCAGCCGGCGTCACGGGCGTCGGCAAGATTACGCGCAAGCGCACTTCATCGGATAAGCACGCACCGGGCCTCACGTACGCGGTTTCGAACCGGCAGGCACTGGCAGTGCTCGAGCAGGTGATGCCCTACCTGCGCTCGTACAAGAAATTCCGCGCGCGACTCGCGTTGGACGGGTATGTCGCGCTGACGCCGCGCAATGGGAAGTACACAGCCAACCTGTCGGCTAGTCGCGACCTCTTTGAAAGGACTTTTCTCGGCATCACTGCGGGCGCACGGGCTCGTCGCGGTTCGAGTTGAGCCGCGTGCGCCGGCTACGGCCGGATCGCCTGAACCTCGACCGGCGTGCCGTTCAGCACCGCATTGCCGGTGAGCACGTCGATGCGCTGGTCGTCGACGAGGTCGTTGATGCTGACGCCGGCGTGCGCCTGCGCCACGCCGAGGCGGATGCCCTGCCGGTCATGGCCCCAGCCGTGCGGAAGGCTGACGACGCCCGGCATCATGTCGTCCGATACCTCGGCCGCCACCTGCACTTCACCGACCCGCGAACGCACGCTCACCATCGCGCCTGTCTCGATGCCTCGCGATCGTGCATCGTCGGGATGGATCAGCAGCGTGCAACGCGGCTTGCCCTTCACGAGCCGCTGGCTGTTGTGCAGCCAGGAATTGTTGCTGCGGACGTGCCGCCTGCCGATCAGCGCGAGTTCCGGCGGCGGCGCCTGCAGCACCTGCCGCGCGCGATCGAGATCCGCCACGTACATCGGCGGCGCGAGCTTCACGCGCCCGTCCGGCGTGGCGAGCCGCCGTTCCAGGCACGGTTGCAGCGGCCCGAGATCGATGCCGTTGCGCGACGCCGCCAGCTTCGCCACGCTCAAGCCGTGCGGGCGCCGATCGGGCGCATCGAGCTGCGCACGCGCCGACGACATGCCGGGCAGCGCGGCGAGCATGCGGATCGCGCCGCGATTCGGCGAGCCATACTTCCCGGTCTTCAGCATCCAGTCGAGCATGCCGTCCGGTCCGATCCGCCGCGTCAGCCAGCCCTTCGCGATCGCGCCGCGGCGTGACGCTCCCGGGGGCGTACCGAGACGCACTGCCAGCTCCGCGAGGATCTCGTGATCGTGCAGCGCGCCGGCCGGCTTCTGGAAGAGCGCCGGCGAATACTTGGCGACGTTGCGCACGGCGAAACCGCTCAACGCGACGTCATAGTGACTGCGCTCGAGCGGACTGGTCGGCGGCAGGATCAGGTGCGCGTGTCGCGTCGTTTCGTTCAGGTACAGGTCGACGGATACCATGAAGTCGATCTTCTCGAGCGCACGATCGAGTTGCCGTCCGTTCGGGGTCGACAGCACCGGGTTGCCGGCGAACGTGATCAGCGCCCGCACCTGGCCCGGCCCCGGAGATTCGATCTCCTCGGCCAGGGCCGCGACGGGCAGTTCGTTCGAGAACTCCGGCAGTCCACGGACCCGCGACCGGAACTTGCCGTAGTGACCGCGCGAGCCGTACGCGCGCGTGAGATCGACGGGCGGCTCCGCGAACATCATGCCGCCCTCGCGGTCGAGGTGCCCGGTGACGACGTTGAGGCAGTAGATCAGCCACAGCGTGAGCCCGCCGAATTCCTGGGTGCAGGCGCCGACCCGGCCGTAGACCAGAGCGCGCGGTTCAGCGGCGATCTCGCGGGCCAGCGCGGCGATGCGGTCCGGCGCAATGCCCGTGCGCGCGGCGAGCGCCTGCGGCTCGAACGACAACACCGCATCGCGCAGAGCGTCGGCGCCCTCGATGCGCGAGGCGAGATGCGCCGAGGTCGACGCGGCCGGACGAGAAGATCTCGTGCAGCAGCGCGAGCAGCAGGAAGACGTCGGTACCCGGCCGGATCGCCAGGTACTCGTCGGCGATGTCCGCGGACTCGGTCCGGCGCGGGTCGACGACCACGAAGCGCCCGCCGCGCGCGCGTAGCGCGTCGATCCGCTTCTCGAAACCGGGCGCGCTCATCAGCGAGCCGCCCGATGCGACCGGATTGCCGCCGATACACACGAACAACTGTGTGCGATCGACGTCCGGCACGGGCACCAGGAACTGGTGGCCGAACATCGCCCAGGACGCGACCATGTGCGGCAGCTGGTCCACGCTGGTCGCGGAATAGAGATTCTTCGTGCGCACGGCGCGAATGAAACGGCCGACGTTCAGCATCGCGCCGAGGTTGTGGACGGTGGGATTGCCGGCGTAAAGCGCAACGGCATCGTGGCCGTGCGCAGCCCGGATCTCGCCGATGCGCCGCTCGATGGTCTCGAACGCCGTGGTCCAGTCGATCTCTTCCCAGCCATTCGCCGTGCGGCGCAACGGCCGGCGCAGCCGGTCGGGATCCGTGTGCAGATCCTTGAGCGCCACTGCTTTCGGACAGATGTGCCCGTGGCTCAGCACATCGTCGGGATTGGGTTTGATCGACAGGACCTCGCCGTCGCGATGTTCGACGAGGATGCCGCACATGGCCTCGCAGATGGAGCAGGTCTGGTGCTGAACCCTGGTCTCGCCCATTGCCGTGTTGCCCGGTGCGAGTCGCTGCCGTGCGCGTCAGGCCGGCCGGCGCCGGCCTCGAGCCAGGCCGAGGCCGCCGAGCAGCAGCAGGACGGCCGGTGCCGTCGCGCCGCCGCCGTATGCGCTGTTGCTCTTCTTGCGGCCGCACTTGGTGTTGCCGGTGATGACGTCGCCCGCCGAACTGTAGGAGTAAATGGTGCCGGATCCGCACTTGCCGCCGCCCGAAGTGGTGCCGACGAACACCGCATCGCTCAGCTGCAGCAGCCGGCTGGCCGGTCCACTGCCGTTGGTGCCGTCGAGGCTGTGCACCTTCGTGAAGCCCGTGCCGTCGGGCTTGATCGAGTACAGCATGCCGAAGCTCGTCGTCGCGCCGGCTGCGTCGGTGCCACCGGCGAACGCCGCACCGTACAGCTTGTGGTCGTTGAACAGCGCGAGTTCTGCCGCCGGACGCGCGCCGCCGGCGCCGTCGAAGTGATGAAGCACGGTGAACGTCGTACCGTCGGGCGACATCGCGAACAGCGTGCCGTTGCCCGTCGTGCCGCCCTGGGTCGCGACGCCGTACAGGAAGCCGTCGCCGCCGTCGAGCAAGCCGGCGCCGGGCGTCGCGCCCTCCGCGTTCTTCAGCAAGCCGGTGGTCGTGTCGGCCGTCGTGGCCGTGAACGTGTGGACCAGCTCAAAGCCGGTTCCGTCGAAGTTGATGCGGAAAATCGTGCCGCGGCCGTTGAGGCCACCCGCGGACGTAGTGCCGTAGAACTTGCCGTCCGCCGCTTCCGCGAGCGGCGAACTCGGGGACATTCCCTCTGCATTCTTGAATAGCGTGTCCGCGGGATCCACGACCACCGTCGAATCCTCGGCACCGCCGAAACCCGTCAGCGTGTACGTGACCCCGGCGGCGTCGAAGGTGATGGGACTGAACGTGCCCGCACCGCCGCCGGTTCCGCCGACGAACGTCACATCGTCGAAGAAGTAGGTCTTCGCGCCCGCCGTCGCGCCGGTCGTGCCGAAGTTGAAGTAGATCGAGACCTTGTCGTAGGTGTAAGTGAAATTCAGCGCCGCCGTCCCGCTCGCCGGATTGGCGAAATCGAACGTCAACGTCTCCCAGGCACTGGCCACCGTGGTGGTCGCCTCAGTCTCTGCCGCGTGGGTGCTGTCCGCCGCGTCTTCCACCTTCAGCCTCACCGGGGTGCCGGCCGCCGGCGAATAGACGCGCACCGTCATGCGCGTATGGGCGGAATCGAAGGCGATTCTACCGGCGGACTGGTTCGGGCCCGTCGATACCGTGGTCCCCGCCCCCGCCGTGGCGGAACCCGACTTCACCACCTTGGCCACTTTGTTGGTCGTGATGGCGGAAAAGGTATGCAGTACCTGGAAGCCCGTGCCGTCCTTGGCGATCTTGAAGATCGCACCGGTGCCGTTCGGGCCCCCGCTGCCAGTGATGCCGTACAGGAAGCCGTCACTGCCTTCGATCAGTTCGGCTGACGAGTACGCGCCATCGGTGTTGATCGGCGACGCTGCCGGGTTTGCCGCCGTGAAGGGCGCGAACCGGTGCAGCACCGTGAACCCGGTACCGTCCTGGTTGAGCCGGAACACGGTGCCGGTGGTGTCGAGCGTGCCCGACTTGCCAAACTTCGTCGTGCCATAGAACTTGCCGTCGCTCGCGAGCAGCAGCCCTGCCTGGGGCGTCTGGGCGTCCTGGTCGGCGCGCAGCTGGTAGAGCGTCGTGACCGAGCTGCCGTCCACCGTCGTCCGGAAGATGAGCCCGCCGGTTACCGAGGTGCTGGTCGCGGACGCGCCGTAAAGCGCGCCGTCGGCACCCTTGACCAGATTGCCGACTGGCGTCGACGCGCTGAACGCGACCACCGTGGAGACGGCCGGTGTCGTCTGGGCGAGCGCCGCAAGAGGCATGGCGGCCAGGGTGAGGAACGACAGGAGACGCAACGGACGCGCCGCGGCGGCGGCGAGGGAACGCTTCGACGACATGTTGGACAGGTACTCCAAGGGGCCCGGCTGCGCGCCGGGCGATGTGAGCTGCGAATTGTGCCGGATTCCGGCCCCGGACGCATGGAGTCCTCCGGGCCCGCGGCGGGCGGCTAGAATGCGCGCCCTCCGCTCCGAGCTGCGAACCCCGTGTGATCCAGTTTCGACACATGACCCTGGCCCGGGGTTCCCGGCGCCTGATCGAAGATGCCTCGCTGCAGATCCATACGGGTTGGCGGGTCGGCGTGGTCGGCGCCAACGGCAGCGGCAAGTCGAGCCTGTTCGCGCTGCTGCGCGGCGAGTTGCACACCGAGGCCGGCGACTGCGAGGTGCCGCGCGACTGGCGCATCGCGTCCGTGTCCCAGGAAACCCCTCCCCTTGCGCAGGCCGGCCATCGAGTTCGTGCTCGACGGGGACAGCGAACTTCGGCAGGTCGAGCAGGCACTGACGGCGGCCGATGCCGCACACGACGGACACGCGCTCGCAGAGTTGCACGCCCGCCTCGAGGGCATCGACGGCTACGCCGCCCGCGCACGCGCGGCCGGCCTGCTGGCGGGGCTTGGCTTCGCGACGACCGATCTCGAACGGCCCGTTTCCGACTTCTCGGGCGGCTGGCGGATGCGACTCAATCTCGCGCAGGCGCTGCTGAGCCGCGCCGACCTGATGTTGCTCGACGAGCCGACCAACCACCTCGATCTCGACGCCGTGGTCTGGCTGGAACGCTGGCTCGCGAATTACCGCGGCACGCTGCTGCTCGTCTCGCACGACCGGGATTTCCTCGACGCTGCCGTCACGCACGTCGCGAACCTGGAGCGCGGCTTGCTGACGCTCTACACTGGGCAACTATTCGTCGTTCGAGGACCAGCGTGCCGCACGGCTTGCCGTGCAACAGGCGATGTACGAAAAGCAGCAGCGCGAAATCGCCCACATGACGCAGTTCGTGGAGCGGTTCCGGGCCAAGGCGTCGAAAGCGCGGCAGGCACAGAGCCGCCTCAAGGCCCTGGATCGCCTGGAGCACATCGCTGCCGCGCACGTCGACGCGCCGTTCGATTTCGAATTCCCGGAGCCGGACCGCGCACCCGATCCGCTGCTGGCGCTGGACGACGCGACGGTCGGTTACCCGGGCCGCGCCGTGCTCGAAGCGCTGCGACCTTGCGCTGCGCCCCGGAGCGCGCCTCGGCCTGCTCGGTCCAAACGGCGCGGGCAAGTCGACGCTGATCAAGGCGCTCGCAGGCACCGACGCGTTGCTGTCGGGCCGGCGTGTCGCGGGATACGGGCTCGAGATCGGCTACTTCGCCCAGCACCAGGTGGAGCAACTGCGCGGTGAAGAGTCGCCGCTGTGGCACCTGTCGCGCGATGAACCGACGGCGCGCGAGCAGGACCTGCGCAATTACCTCGGCGGGTTCGACTTCCGTGGCGACATGGCCGATGCGGCCGTCGGGCCGTTCTCGGGTGGCGAGAAGTCGCGGCTCGCGCTGGCCTTGCTGGTGCGGCGCCGGCCCAACCTGCTCCTGCTGGACGAGCCGACGAACCACCTCGACCTGGAGATGCGCCACGCCTTGACGCGGGCGCTGGCCGGCTACGAAGGCAGCCTGGTGCTCGTGTCCCACGACCGCGCGCTGCTGAGGACGGTATGCGACAGCTTCCTGCTGGTCGCGGATGGGCGTGCCGTGAATTTCGACGGGGATGTCGACGATTACCTGCGCTGGCTCACGTCGCGCCGCGAAAGCGCGCCGGCCGGCGCCGGCCTCACCACGAGCCAGGACCGTGAGGAGCGCCGGCTCAGTCGAGAATTGGCGGCCACCGAGCGACAACGACGCCTGGCCATGCGTCGCCCGCTCGTCAAGGAGTCGGCGCAGATCGAAGCGCGCATGGCACGTCTCGAGGCGGAGAAGAAGGCGCTGGAAGGGAAACTGGCGGATCCGGCTTTTTATTCGAGCGGCGCGGCGGCCGACATCCAGGCCGCCAGCCGTCGCTGCGGCGAGCTCGGGGCGCTGATCGCGGCCGACGAGGAACGCTGGCTCGAGGTGCACGAAGCGCTGGAGTCCATCGGGGAAGCGTGACGCGCGGGCCGAGCAGGGGCCGAAAGGTCTCGCGTCGTCACGCCTTGCGATCCGACAGCGCGGTCAGGATTCCGGCCAGGATGCGATTCGGGCTCGGCGGGCAACCGGGCACGGCAACGTCCACGGGTATGACGTTCGACACCCGGCCACAGCTCGCGTAGCTCTCGCCGAAGATGCCGCCGGTACAACCGCAGTCGCCGATCGCCACGACCAGTTTCGGATCCGGCGTGGCGTCGAACGTGCGGCGCAGCGCGACCGCCATGCTGGCCGACACCGGCCCCGTGACGAGCAGCATGTCCGCGTGCCGCGGGCTCGCCACGAAGCGGATGCCGAGTCCCTCGATGTTGTAGATCGGATTGTTCAGCGCATGAATCTCGAGTTCGCAACCGTTGCACGACCCCGCGTCCACCTGCCGGATGCAGAGCGCGCGTCCCAGGATCCCGCGGATCCGGGACTGGAGCGCATCGCGTACGCGCAGCGCATCGTCGCTGTCCGGCCACGGTTCGGTTGCGATGCCCACGCGATGAATCTGCCGCAGCGTCTTGAGCATGGTCAGAGGTCGTGTCCGCTGTACGACAGGTTGAACGACTTATTGATGAGCGGGAAGTCCGGCACGATGTTGCCGATGACGGCGTGCTCGAGCACCGGCCAGTTGAGCCAGGAAGGATCGTGCGGATGGCAGCGCCGGATCGAGCCGCCCGCGCCCGCCGTCAGCGCCACCATGACCGGACCGCGCCAGCCTTCGACGAGCCCGATGCCGAACGCGTCCTCGCCGGCGATCCGCTGCTCGCCGATACAGGGGCCGGGCGGCAGGCGCCGCGCGATCTCCGCGACCAGCCGGCACGACTCGGACAACTCGTCGAATCGCACCGCGACGCGCGCCGCCACGTCGCCGTCCCGGCTGCCCGCCTTGCGCGGCGCCAGGTCCCGATACGGCGCGCAAGGCAGGTCGACGCGCAGGTCGAACGCCTGGCCGCTCGCACGTCCGGCGAGTCCCGTGAGCCCGAGACGGGACGCAAGTTCCGGTGAGACCACACCGGTACCGACGAATCGATCCCGGACTCCGGCGTGCTCGTCGTAGATTTCCCGCAACCCGCTGGCTGCGCGCTCCAGGTCGGTGGCCGCCGTCGCGAGCGACCTCCCTGCCTCTTCGGCGAGATCCCCCGACGTGCCGCCTGGCACGACGAAGTCGAGCAGGTAGCGCTGGCCGAATGCGCGTGGCGAGGGCCCGCAGCCAGGTCTCCTTCAGGCGCGAGAACTGCGCCAGGCCGAACGCGAAACCTGCGTCGTTGCCGAGCGCACCCAGGTCGCCGAGGTGATTGGCGATGCGCTCGCTTTCGAGCGCGAGCGCCCGCAGCCAATCGCGCGCGCGGCGGCGCAGTCGCGCCCGCGGCGCCTTCCAGCGCCTGGCAGTACGCCCACGAGTAGGCGACGGCCGAGTCGCCCGAGACGCGCGCGGCCAGGCGGTGCCCGTCGCTCTGGCCCAACTCCGTGAATCGGCGCTCGATGCCCTTGTGCACGTAGCCGAGCCGCTCTTCGAGCCGCAGCACCTTTTCGCCGACGATCGAGAAGCGGAAATGACCCGGCTCGATGATGCCGGCGTGCACCGGACCCACGGGCACTTCGTGCACGCCCTCGCCTTCGACGCGCACGAACGCGTAGTCGTCCGCAACGGGTTGCGCGCGCTCCGGCGAGGTTCCCGGCACGAGCGGCAGGAAGCCGACCGGCCACGCTGCGTGGCGCAACCACGGGCGCGCGTCGGGATCCGCCGCTGCCAGGCCGTGCAGGTCGCGAATCGCGCGCTGCATGCGCTCCGCCGCCGGAAAGAAGCCCTCGATGCCCGGATACGAGCCCGGCGCACCCGCGACCGGCAGAGTCAGCACGAGGACACCGCGTGTCCACGGCGAACGCGGCGCGCACGCAGTGTGCGTCGTCTGCTGCCGATTCGGCCCAGATCGCGAGCAGTCGCGCCGCGCCGGCCGCCAGGTCCTGGACCGCCTGGCGCCACGACTCGCGCGTGACCAGCAAGCCGCGCACGCCGGGGGCGCCCGCGACGATCGCGGCCTGCTGGAACCAGCGGCGCGACGTCATCTCAGTGGCCTCCGATCAGGCTGGCCGCCGCCCGATACCAGTCGGCCAGGTACGGCGGGATGAACAGCCCCAGCATCAGCACGATGGCCAGGTGCGCGAACACCGGCAGCAGCGCCGGCGAATGCGGCAGCCGCTTGAGCGTGGTTTCGCCGAACACCATCGGCTGCACGCGGCCGAAGATGGCCGCGAATGCCACGCCGAGCGCGAGCAGCAGGATCGGCGTCGCCCACGGCTGCTGCTGCATGGCCGTCGTGAGGATCAGGAACTCGCTCGCGAAGACGCCGAACGGCGGCATGCCGAGGATCGCGAGCGAGCCGAGCATCAGCCCCCAGCCGATCGTCGGGCTCGGTCGTGATGAGGCCGCGGATGTTCGTCCATGAGCTGCGAGCCGGCCTTCTGGCCGCGTGGCCGACGGCGAAGAAGATCGCCGACTTGGTCAGCGAATGCACCGTCATGTGCAGCAGCGCGGCGAAGTTCGCCACCGGCCCGCCCATGCCGAAGGCGAACGTGATGATGCCCATGTGCTCGATGGACGAATACGCGAACAGCCGCTTGATGTCGCGCTGCCGCCAGAGCAAGAACGCGGCGAGCACCACCGACAGCAGACCGAACCCCATCAGCATCCGCGACGGCAGGGCGGAGTGCAGCGAGCCCTTCGACCAGCACCTTGCAGCGCACGACCGCATAGATCGCGACGTTCAGCAGCAGCCCGGAGAGCACCGCCGAGATCGGCGTCGGGCCCTCCGCGTGCGCGTCGGGCAGCCAGTTGTGCAGCGGCGCCAGGCCGACCTTCGTGCCGTAGCCGACCAGCAGGAAGACGAACGCGAGGCCGAGCACGGCGGGCTCGAGCTGTCCCTTGACGGCATCCAGGTGCGTCCACAGCAGCGCGTTGACGCCCTCGCCGCCGAGCACCTTCTCGGCCGCGAAGTACAGCAGGATCGTGCCGAACAGCGCCTGCGCGATGCCGACGCCGCAGAGGATGAAGTACTTCCAGCCGGCCTCGAGGCTGGCCGGCGTGCGATACAGCGTCACGAGCAGCACCGTCGAGAGCGTCGCCGCCTCCATCGCGACCCACAGCAGCCCCATGTTGTTGGTCGTGAGCGCGACCAGCATCGTCGCGATGAACAGCTGGTACATGCTGTGGTACAGCCGCAGGCGGCCCGGCGTGAGGCGGCCGTGCTCGAGCTCGATGCGCATGTACGGCCGCGAGAACAGCGAGGTCGTGAAGCCGACGAACGCCGTCAGCGCTGACCAGGAACACGTTGAACGGATCGATGAAGAACTGCTCGCGCGCGAGCATCAGGTTGCCCTCGCCGATGACGCGCGCCGTCAGCGCGCAGGCGGCGAGCAACGTGGCGAGGCTCGCGCACGACGTTCAGCTCGCGGCGCCCAGCGCCGCGCGCCGAAGACGCCCGAGCAGCGCGGCGCCCGCCAGCGGAATCGCGAGCAGCAGCACGAACTCCACGTCAGGTCTCCTCCTTCAGCGACTTCGAGGTGATGCAGGTCGAGGCTGTCGAACTGCTCGCGGATCTGGAAGAAGAACACGCCGAGCACCAGCATCGCCACCAGCACGTCGAGCGCGACGCCGAGCTCGACGATCATCGGCATGCCGTAGGTCGCGCTCATCGCGCCGAAGAACAGCCCGTTCTCCATCGACAGGAAGCCGACCACCTGCGACATCGCCTTGCGCCGCGTGATCATCGTCAGGAACGCGAGCAGCACGACCGCGACCGCGATGCCGATGGCGCTGCGCGTCGCCGTGCTCGCGAGCGCGGCGATCGGCTGCGCGAGGCCGAACGCGAAGACCACGACCAGCAGGCCGACCAGCATCGTGCCCGCGATGTTGAGCAGCGGCTCGGTGTCCCAGTAGACGCTCGAGCCGGCGGATCAGCCGGTGCAGCAGCCACGGCAGGAAGATCGACCTTGAGCGCCAGCGTCAGCGCCGCCGACAGGTAGAGGTGCGTCTGGCCGGTGCGCCAGGCGAGCAGCAGCGTCGCCGCGCAGAGCAGCGCGCCCTGCAGCGCGAGCAGGTTCACCAGCGTGACGACGCGCCGCTGCGACAGCATCGCGAACGACAGCAGCAGCAGCAGCGCCGCAAGCGCGTTCAGGAGCTGCAGGTCGAACGGCACGCCGCTCATCGGTCAGGCTCCGAGCAGCAGGTGCACGAGCAGGCCGAGCACCGCGAGCAGGAAGGCCGTCGCGAGGAACTCCGGCGCGCGGAACACGCGCAGCTTGGCCGACACGCGTCTCGATGAGCGCCAGGCCGGCGCCCGCGACAGCGAGCTTGAGCGCCAGGATCGGAATCGACGGCCAGCAGCGCACGCGGGTCTGCCTCGCCCGTCGCCGACGCCCCACGGCACGAACAGCGCGAAGCCGATGCAGGCGTAGTTGAAGAGCTTGAGCGCCGCGGCCCATTCCATCAGCGCCAGGTGGCGCGCCGAGTACTCGAGCAGCATGGCCTCGTGGATCATCGTGAGCTCGAGGTGCGTCGCCGGATTGTCGACCGGGAATGCGCGCGTTCTCGGCCAGCAGCACCAGCGTGAACGCGACGGCCGTGAACGCGAGGCTCGGATACAGCGCCGAGCGCCTGCGTCGCGAGGCGCTCGGAGATCGCCGGCAGCGCGGTGCGTCGCCGGAGATCAGCGACGCGACGAAGATCACCATCAGCAGCGCCGGCTCGGCCAGGAAGCCGACCATCATCTCGCGGCGCGCGCCGAGCGTGCCGAACGCCGTGCCGACGTCCATCGCGGCGAGCGACATGAACACGCGCGCCGTCGCGAGCAGGCCGACCAGCGCGATCGCGTCGGCCGCGCTCGAGAACGGCAGCCGCGTGCCCATCGACGGGATGATCGCCGCCGCGCACCACCATCGTGCCGAACACGACGTACGGCGCGATGCGGAACAGCGACGACGCGTTCTCCGCGAGCACCGCATCCTTGTGGAAGAGCTTGCGGATGCCGCGATACGGCTGCAGCACGCTCGGCGCGCGAGCGGTTCTGCAGCCAGGCGCGGCACTGGTTGACCCAGCCGAGGAACAGCGGCGCCGCGCGCGAGCGCCGCCGCGCACTTCGAGCACCTGCGTGTCAGCACGTGCAGCGGGTTCATAGCACGAGCGCCAGCAGCACGACGCAGCGTGACGAAGCTGTAGAGCAGGTAGGTGGCGATGCGTCCCTGCTGCAGCCAGGCGACCGGTCGCGCGACGCGCTGCACGAGCGCGCCGAGCGGCTGGTAGCAGGCGCTGCCAGATGCGGTCGCCGACCGTCACGCGAGTAGCGCGGCGCGCGGTCGAACGGCGTCGGCAGCTCGCGCGTGCATCGCGAAGAACGGCTGGAAGATGTGGCGGATCGGCTGGCCGAAGCCCTCGGCCGTGTCCTGCATGCGCGCATCGAGCCGCGCGAAGCCGCAGTCCCAGGGCGGCGCGCGCCGCACGCGCCGGTGGTAGAAGCAGCCGCACCAGCGACGATCGCGAGCACCACGACGGCGGCGACCGCCAGCAGGAACACCAGCGGCGCGTAGGACGCGTCGCGCCCCGCGAGCGGCACGAGCATCCACCAGGGCGCGGCGGTATCGGCCAGCGCGGGCAGGCCCAGCTGCCGCGGCCACGATGGCGAGCCGCGCGATCGACCTGCGCCGGCAAGCAGGCCGAGCACGACGCAGCCGGCGGCGAGCCACACGAGGCCCGATCCGCTCGAGCCGGCCGGCATCGTGCGCCCGCGCGAGCGCGGCCTCGCGCGGCTGACCGAGGAAGATCACGCCGAAGAACTTGACCATCACGTAGCCGGCCAGCGCCGCGGCCAGCGCGAGCAGCGCGGCGCCGAGCGGCAGCAGCATGTTGACGAAGGGCTGCGGCACCTCGTGCGCGAACAGGAACGCCTGCAGCAGCAGCCATTCGGAGACGAAGCCGTTCAGCGGCGGCAGGCCCGCGATCGCGAGCGCGCCGACGAGCGTGAGCCACGCGACCCACGGCATGCGATGGATCAGTCCGCCGAGCCGGCCGAGGTTGCGCTCGCCCGTCGCGTGCAGCACCGAGCCGGTGCCGAGGAACAGCAGGCTCTTCATGAAGGCGTGATTGACCGCGTGGTAGAGCACGGCGATCAGCGCCAGCGCGCCGAGGCGCCGGCATGCCGACGCCGAGGAACACGATCGCGAGACCCATGCCGGTGAAGATGATGCCGATGTTCTCGATCGACGAGTACGCGAGCAGCCGCTTCATGTCGGTCTGCACGGCCGCGAACACGACGCCGTAGAGCGCGCGTGAACAGGCCGAGCGCGCAGCGGCACGAGGCCCCACCACCACGCCGGGTCGCCGAGCAGGTCGAAGGTCACGCGCAGCATGCCGTAGACCGCGGTCTTCAGCATCACGCCGCTCATCAGCGCCGACACCGGCGACGGCGCCGCCGGATGCGCTTCGGGCAGCCAGACGTGCAGCGGCACGCAGGCCGGCCTTGGCGCCGAAGCCGAACAGCGCGAGCAGGAACGCGACCGCCGCCCAGGCCGGGCGCGAGCTGCGCCGCGCGCATCGCGTCGAACGTGAACTGCCAGCTGCCGCCCTGCATCACGCCGAAGCACAGCAGGATCGCGATCGCGCCGACGTGCGCGATCAGCAGGTAGAGGAATCCGGCGCGGCGGATCTCCGGGATGCGGTGCTGCGTCGTGACCAGGAAATAGGACGACAGCGCCATCGTCTCCCAGGCCACCATGAACGCGTAGGCGTCGTCGGCGAGCAGCACGAGTCCCATGCTGGCGAGGAACAGGTGGTACTGCAGGCACAGCAGGCCCGGCGGCGTGCCCTGGCCGCGCCGGAAGTAGCCGGCGCGCGAAGAGCGAAATGCCGGCCGACGCCGCGCCGAGCAGCGACAGGAAGACGCTGGAGAGCGCGTCGCAGCCGCAGGTGGAGCGGGCAGGTCCGGCAGGCCGATCAGCAGCACGACCTGCTCCGGCGGCGAGGCGATGCCCCAGAGGCCGACGACGGCGAGCGCCACGCCGCACAGGGCGCCCGAGCGGAAACAACGTGCGGCCGACGAATCGCAGGCTGCCTGGACGAATCAGCCCGGCGAGACCGATGAGCAGCCACGCGCCGAGCAGCGCCAGGCAGGCAGCAAGCGGCGAGTCGGGGATGGCCGTCACGGGGGTGGGAAGTCGGGTTCCGGGAGGTCCTTCATATCACGCACATTAAAGTGTACTCTAGTGTGCGTTTTATTATCATCAGATCATGATCCCGGCGCCCCGCCACGGAGATCGCTTGGCATCCGAAGAACGCACGGCCCGGCTGACGATCCTCATCGATCCGCGGAAAAAGGCGGTCCTCGAGAGATTGTGCGCCGAAGAAGACGCCACGCCGTCGCAGGTGGTGAGGCGCCTGATCCGGCGCTACATCGAAGAGCGCACGGGTGCGCCCTGGACTGCGGACGCGAAGCCGGACGCGGCGCGCGCCCGCCGCCCCGCAAGACGCTGACAGGCTCGAGGCCTCAGCTGCGGATCAGGTGAGGCCCGAGTTCGTCGAGCGAACGGCAACCGAGCAACGTCAGCACGCGCTCCATTTCCATGCGCAGCAGGCCGAGCGCGTGCGACACGCCCGCTTCGCCCCCGGCCCCGAGGCCGTACAGCGCCGCGCGGCCCAGCATCACGCCGTCCGCACCGAGCGCGAGCGCCTTCAGCACGTCCGATCCCCGGCGGAACCCGCCGTCCACCAGCACCGTCAGCTTGTCGCCGACCGCCGCCCGGACCGCCGGCAGCATCTCGATTCCCGACACCGCGGTGTCGAGCTGGCGGCCGCCGTGATTGGACACCACGATGCCGTCGACGCCCGCGTCGACGGCGCGACGCGCGTCTTCGGCACAGAGGATGCCTTTCAGGATCAGGGACCCGCTCCAGCGCTTGCGCAACCGCTCGACGTCGGCCCAGCACAACGACGGGTTGATCTGCGTGCCCATGAAGCGCACGCCCTGCAGCGCGGAGCGGCTGCCAGCCGGCAGGAACTCGGTGAGGTTCGCGAATTCCGGCGCGCCGTGCGGAATCATCACCTGCTTCAGCCAGCGCGGGTGCGCGAGCACGTCGAGCAGGCTCGAGACGCTCAGCTTCATCGGTTCCCGGTAATTGCGGCGGTCCCATTCGCGGGCGCCGAGCACCGGCGTGTCGCTGGTCACGACGAGCCGCGTGCAGCCGCCCTCTGCGGCGCGATCGACGAGACGGTCGGCCGTCTTCTGGTCCTTCACCGGATACAACTGGAACCAGATCCTGCCGGGCAGCTCGCGACCCATCTTGACGACGTCGTAGTTCGCGACCGTGCTGAGCGTGAACGGAATGCCGGCCGCCGAGGCCGCCTTGGCGAGCGCGAGATCGCCCTGCGGCCAGAGCATGCCGTTGAACCCGGTGGGCGCGATCACGAGCGGCAGCAGCAGCGATTCGCCGAACAGCTCGGTCGTCATGTCCGGCATCGTGAGGCCGACCAGCGTGCGCGGCAGCCAGGTGATGCGATCGAAGACGTCGCGATTGCGCCGCAACGAGATTTCGTCCTCCGCGCCGCCCTCGAGGTATTCGAAGACGAAGCGCGGCAACCGCCTCATGGCGACGCGCCGCAGTTCCTCGATCGTGCCGGCGCGCCGCGCGTCGCTTCCCGAGTAATAACTCCGATTCATGGCCGGCCTGCCTCGCCGCTGTGGACCATTTCGGTGATGCGGATGGCCGTCTCGAGCGCGCGCAGGCCGTCCTCGCCCGTCACGACGGGGGGCGCGCCCTCGCGAATGGAGCGCAGGAAGGCTTCGATCTCCAGCTTCAGCGCGTCGCCCTGTTCGTAGGTCCGCTCCTCGATGACGACCTGCCCCTTCGGCATGTCCGACCCCGAGGGCGGCTTGCGCACGATCGTGAGGATCTTCTGCTGCAGGTCGATCGAGACGTATGCGTCGTCCTGGAACATGCGCAGCTTGCGCTCCATCTTCATGCTCACCCGGCTGGCCGTCGTATTGGCGACGCAACCGTTCGCGTACCGGATGCGTGCGTTGGCGATGTCGAGGCCGGCGGAGAACACGGACGCGCCGACGGCGTCGATCGATTCGATCGGCGCGCCGACCAGGCTCTGGATCAGGTCGATGTCGTGGATCATCAGGTCGAGCACGACGTTGACGTCGGTGCCGCGTTCCTTGAACGGCGCGAGACGGTGCGACTCGATGAATCGCGGCCGGCCGAGCGTGCCTTCGAGCGCGAGGATGGCCGCGTTGAAGCGCTCGAGGTGGCCCACCTGCAGGATGCGGCCGGACGCCGCTGCGATCGCGACCAGGCTGCGCGCCTGCTCGAGCGTCTCGGTGATCGGCTTTTCGACCAGCACGTGCACGCCGCGCTCGAGGCATTCCCGGGCGATCGGGTAGTGCAGCGGCGTCGGCGTCGCGATGCTGATCGCGTCGACCTGACCGAGGATCTCGCGATAGTCCGCCACCGCGCGCGTGCCCACCTCCGCCGCAACCCGCTCCCGCACCGTTGCGTCGGCGTCGACGACCGCGACCAGCTGCGACTCGGGCAGCACCGCGTACTTCTGCGCGTGGAAGCGCCCGAGATACCCCACGCCGATCACGGCCGTGCGGACTTTCGGCATGGTTCGCGGTTCCAAACGATGGACGGGCATCGCCGCCGATCATAACCAATGCGGCCCTTGCGGTCCGTTCGGCTTACCCTCAGGATTCGGGCATGGCTTTGAAACGCGACGCCACCTTGCTGCTGGTCGCGCTGCTCGTCGGGGTGTTCGTCCTGCCGCTGCTGGTGTATTTCACCGGCACGATGGTGCTCGGGCCGTACGCGAAGGGCGGACCGGGCGCGTTCCTGGCCGGCTACTTCGGCGACCTCGCACACTTGCGCTGGTTCTCCTGGTCGCTCGCGCTCGGCCCACTGGTCATCGCCGCCATGTGGCGAGTGGCCGCAAGGACACACTGAACGGCGGCGCCCGGCCCGACCCCTGCCGCCGCGAGGCCGGCCTGGGCCGGCCGTTCGGCTGCTCAGGCGCGGGTGGACCAGTACAACGCCGCCAGGCCCACGAGGGCGCCCCACATGGCCAGTTGCGCCCAGAGGCGCCAGGGGCGCTCGCGGGCCAGGCCGATGAAACTGACGCCCGCCAGCGCGGTCAAAGCGACGAACAGGACCAGATAGCGTGCCAGGAGCGGCAATTCCGACCGGTATTCGGGCACTTCGCCCGCCAGCACCAGGAAGACCACCAGCGTCGCGCCGAGCCCGAAAGTGGTCGCGACGGACGAGCCGAGGACGATTCCTGTCAGAACGGTCAGTGGTCGCACGGTCTTATCGCGATTTCTTGATGCCCGGCCCTTGATTGGGACCCGGGGTGACTCTAGCCTAGTTCGTTACATCGCCCTCGAGGTCGCATTCCAAGTGTATCAGTCAGGTCAGTCGGAAAAGGTTGCCACGGCACGCCGCGGCCTGGGCCGGGCCGGTGCCGTCGTGATGGCCACGGTCGTCCTGGCAGTGGGCACGCTGCTGCTCGGCACGGCCAAGGCCCCGACCGCGGCCGCAAGCGCCGCGGTTACCCAGTTCGCTCCGACCGAACGGCAGGCCAAGGTCGCCCGGCTCGTCAGCAGCATGTTCGAGCGCTCGCACTACCGGCAGGCTCCGGTCAACGATCCGGTGTCCTCGCTGGTCCTCGATCGCTACCTCGAGTCGCTCGACGGCTCGCGCAGCTACTTCGTCACGACCGACATCGCGGAGTTCGAGAAGTATCGCTATCAGCTCGACGACGCAATCACCACCGGCAAGCTCGATCCCGCTTTCGCGATCTTCAACCGATTCCAGCAGCGCAACCGCGAGCGCATGGCCTACGCGCTCGATCTGCTGAAGAAAGAGCCGGATTTCACCGTCGACGAAAGCTTCGAGTTCGACCGCGAGCACGCGCCCTGGGCGAAGGACCGCGCCGAGCTCGACGAGCTGTGGCGCAAGCGCGTGAAGAACGACGCGCTGTCGCTGATGCTCACCGACAAGACCTGGCCGGAGGCCCGCGACATCCTGCAGAAGCGCTACGAGCGGGTCGCCAAGCGCTCCGAGCAGGTCACCTCGGACGACGTGTTCGAGGACTTCATGAACGCGTTCGCCCACGTGTTCGACCCGCACTCGAGCTATTTCTCGCCGCGCAATTCCGAGGAATACCGCATCCAGATGAGCCTCTCCTACGAGGGCATCGGCGCCTCGCTGCAGATGATCGACGACTACGTGACGGTCATGGACATCCTGCCGGGCGGCTCGGCGCAGACCACGGGCGAGCTGAAGACCAATGACCGCATCCTCGCCGTGGGCCAGAACAAGTCCGGCGAGATGGTGGACGTGGTCGGCTGGCGCCTCGACGACGTCGTGCAGCTGATCCGCGGGCCGCAGGGCTCGTTCGTGCGCCTGACGATCCAGCCGGCGAATGCGCCGCCCGGAGCCCAGGAACACCTCGTCACCCTGCCGCGCGCCAGGATCACGCTCGAGGCGCAGGCCGCGAAGAAAGAGCTGCGCAAGGTCCAGCGCGACGGCAAGGAGATGCGCATCGGCGTCATCACCGTGCCCTCGTTCTACCAGGACTACAACGCGCGCGCCGCGGGCGACAAGGACTACCGCAGCACGACGCGCGACGTGCGCAAGCTGATCGACGAGCTCAAGAAGGACGGCGGCGTCGACGGCCTCGTGCTCGACCTGCGCGAGAACGGCGGCGGCCACCTGTCCGAGGCGATCGGCCTCGTCAACCTGTTCGTGCCGAAGGGCCCGGTCGTGCAACTGCGCGAGACGGGCGGCCGCGTCGAAGTGCTCGAGTCCGAGGACCAGGGCGTCGCCTACGACGGCCCGCTCACGATCCTCGTCGATCGCTTCAGCGCATCGGCGTCGGAGATCTTCGCGGCGGCGATGCAGGACTACGGCCGCGGCCTCGTGATCGGCCAGCAGACCTACGGCAAGGGCTCCGTGCAGAACCTCTACCCGCTCGATCGCTACGCGATGGGCCAGGATCCGGGGTACGGCCAGCTGACGGTGACGATCGGCATGTATTACCGCGTCACCGGCGACAGCACGCAGAACCGCGGCGTGGCGCCGGACCTGCAGCTGCCCTCCGCGATCAGCCCGGACGAGGTCGGCGAGAGTTCGCGGGACGGCTCGTTGCCGTGGAACCGCATCCGCACCGCCGAGTTCAAGCCCGACGGCGGTTTCGCCGCCGTGCTGCCGGAGCTGCAGAAGGAGCACGATGCACGCGTCGCCACGGACCCGGACTTCCGGTACGCGGCCGCGGAAATCGCCTCGCTCGAGACGATGCGCAAAGAAAAGTCGGTGTCTCTGAACCTGGCGAAGCGCAAGGCCGATCGGGAACAGCGCACGCAGGAACAACTGGCCCGCGAGAACGCTCGGCGGGCGGCGCATGGCGAGCCGGCGCTCAAGTCGGCCACGGACATCAAGGATCCGCCGGACGCCATCCTCGGAGAGGCCGCGCAGATTACGGCCGATCTCTCCAAGCTGGAGCCGAGCCTGTTGGCCAAGGCGCCGGCGGCGGCAACGGGGCAATAGGTCGCGCGACGAGCCGTGTAGTTTCTGCGACCAACTCTGGTGTTGTACTTGACTACAACACTATAGGCCCCTAGGATGCAACTATAACGACCGCATCTCCGGGGCCCATGCCGATGACCACCTCCCAAACGCACCTTGCTCTGCGCTTCCGGGCGTCCCAGTTCGCCCTCGTGGCGGCTGCCGTCACGCTGCTCACCACGGGCTGCAACGACGGCAAGGCCAAGGAGAAAGACGATCCGAATGCGGCGGCCACCTCCGTTCCGGTCGAGGTCCAGCCGTTGAAGCGTGCGGCGATGGTCGCCGTCTACTCCGGCACCGCGCCGATCGAGGCGAACAACGAAGCCGAGGTCGTGGCCAAGGTCGGCGGCGAAGTGCGCCAGATCTACGTCGAGGAAGGCGACTCGGTCCACGAGGGCCAGGTGCTCGCGCGGCTCGACGGCGACCGGCTGCGGCTCGACGTCGCGCAGAAAGAAGCGAACCTGCGCAAGCTCGAGCGCGACTACAAGCGGCAGGTCGAACTCGCCGACAAAGGCCTGGTCGCCAAGGGCACGGCCGAGAACGCCAAGTACGACCTCGACGCGTTGCGCGCCTCCTACGACAGCGCGCGCCTCGAACTCGAGCTACACGGAAATCCGCGCGCCGATCCCGGGCGTCGTCTCCGCACGCCACATCAAGGTCGGCAACACGATCAAGCCGAACGATCCGACGTTCCACGTGACCAACCTCGATCCGCTGCTCGCCTACGTGCACGTGCCCGAGAAGGAGTTCCGCAAGCTCGCGCCGGGGCAGCCGGCCGAGGTCGTGGTCGACGCGCTCGGCGGCGAGAAATTCACCGGCACCATCTCGCGGATCAGCCCGACCGTGGACCCGCAGTCCGGCACGTTCCGCGCCCGCGTCGAGGTGCCGGACGCCACGCGTCACCTGAAGCCGGGGATGTTCGCGCGCGTCAACATCGCGTACGAGCGCCGCGAAAACGCGCTGCAGCTGCCGCGCACGGCCATCATCGATTCGGACGGCGAGCAGTCCGTCTACATCGTGGTCGGCGCCAAGGCCGAACAGCGCAGGATCACCACCGGGCTCGCGAACAACGGCTGGATCGAGGTGCTGCAGGGCCTCAAGGGCGACGAGCGCGTGGTCGTCGTGGGCCAGGCCGGGCTCAAGACCGGCACGGCGGTCAAGGTCGTGGACGACAAGGCGCCGGCGGGCAGCCCGGCCGACGACAAGGCGGTCGCGAAGTAACGGCCTGGGGCTCGCCGCGCGCGCCCGCGATCTCGGGGAGAAACATGGAAAAGCTGATCGATTTCGCGATCCGGCGCCGGGTGACGATCATCATGTGCACGGTCGCGATCGCGCTGTTCGGCGTCGTGTCGCTGACGCGCCTCAAGCTCAACCTGCTGCCCGACCTCTCCTACCCCACGCTCACGATCCGCACCGAGTTGCCGGGCGCCGCGCCGCTCGAAGTCGAGACGCTCGTGTCCCGTCCGGTCGAGGAGGCGGTCAGCATCATCCGCAACGTCCGCGTGGTGCGCTCGGTCTCGCGCGCCGGCCAGTCCGACGTCACGCTCGAGTTCGTCTGGGGCACCGACATGGACCTCGCGGGCATCGACGTCCGCGAGAAGCTCGACCTGCTGCAACTGCCGCTCGAGGCCAAGCGGCCGCTGCTGCTGCGCTTCGACCCCTCGAGCGAGCCCGTGCTGCGGCTCGCTTTCCTCGACGAAGCCAGCAAGGACAGCGCCGCCAGCGTCGATCGCCTGAAGGCGTTGCGCCGGCTCGCCGAGGACCGCCTGAAGCCCGATCTCGAAGCCGTCGAGGGCTCGGCCGCGGTCAAGGTCAGCGGCGGCTACGAGGACGAGGTGCAGGTGTTCGTGGACCAGCAGAAGCTGGCGCAGCTCGGCCTCGGCATCGACACGATCACGCGCCGCATCCGCGCGGAGAACGTCAACCTGTCGGGCGGCCGCCTCGAGCAGGGCACGCAGCGCTTCCTGGTCCGGACGCTCAACGAGTTCGGCACGATCGAGCAGATGGCGAACGCGATCGTCGCCACGAAGGACGGCCACCCGATCTACCTCAAGGACGTCGCGACGGTGACCCGCGGCTACAAGGACCGCGAGGCCATCACGCGCGTCAACGGCAAGGAGGCCATCGAGCTCGCGGTCTACAAGGAGGGCGACGCGAACACCGTGCAGCTTGCGGACGGTGTCCGCAAGCGCCTCGACGAGATCCAGAAGAACCTGCCGGACGGCACCACGATCAAGGTCGTGTACGACCAGTCGACGTTCATCGCGGCGGCCATCAGCGAGGTCAAGAGCGCGGCGCTGATCGGCGGTCTGCTCGCGATCCTGGTGCTGTACGCGTTCCTGCGCGATGCGCGCACGACGCTGATCGCCGGCATCGCCATCCCGGTATCGGTGCTCGGCACGTTCGTGCTGATGTACGCGTTCAACCTCTCGCTGAACATCATGTCGCTGGGCGGCATCGCGCTCGCGGTCGGCATGCTCGTCGACAATGCCGTCGTGGTGCTCGAAAGCATCGTACGGCGCCAGGAACACGGCGAGGAGCGGCACGAAGCCGCGCGACGCGGCACCGCCGAGGTCGCCATGGCGGTCACGGCCGCCACGCTGACGTCCGTCGCGGTGTTCTTCCCGATGGTGTTCATCACCGGCGTCGCGGGCCAGCTCTTCAAGGACCAGTCGCTGACGGTGACGTTCGCACTCGCGTTCTCGCTGGTCGTCGCGCTCACGCTGGTCCCGATGCTCGCCGCCGGCACGTCGAGTCGCGCCGAGGCAGCCGCCGGCGGCGAGACAGGAACATGCACCGAACCGGTTCGAGCGCGCGCTGGCCGCGGTCTCGGCGGCGCTTGGGCGGGCGTACGGCTGGCTGTCCCGCACCTTCGCCTTGCTGTTGAGCCCGTTCGTGCGCGGCGCGCGGGCGCTGAACGGCTGGGCCGACCGCAAGTACCCGGGCGCAATCACGTGGGCGCTCGCACATCCCGGCCGGACCATCGGCTCGGCGGCGGCGCTGTTCGTCTTCACGATTCTCGTCATCGCGCCGCGCCTCGGCACGGAGCTGATCCCGCAGATGTCGCAGGGCCAGTTCGACGTCGACCTGCGCCTGGCCGCCGGGCACGCCGCTCGAGAAGACCGACCAGTCCGTCCAGGCCGCGCAGGTGGCGAGCGCGAAGCTCGGCAACGTCGACCTCGCCTACGCCGTCGCCGGCACGGGCAACCGGCTCGACGCCAATCCGGTCGACGCCGGCGAGAACACCGGCAAGCTGAGCATCACGCTGCAGAAGGGCGCGCGCCGCACCGACGAAGAGACTGCGATGGCCGGCATGCGCCAGAGTCTCGAGACCTTGCCGGGCGTGCAGTACCGGTTCAGCCGCCCCGCCCTCTTCAGCATGTCGACACCGCTCGAAGTGGTGGTCTCCGGCTACGACCTCGACCGCCTGCGCGCGGCGGCCGAGCAGGTCCGCGCGAAGATGATGGCGGACGAGCGGTTCGCCGACGTCAAGACGACCGTCGAGGCCGGCAATCCCGAGATCCAGATCGTGTTCGACCAGGAAAAGGCGTCGCAGCTCGGCCTCGTCGTCCGCGACATCGCCGACCGCGTCGTCAACAGCGTGCGCGGCGAGGTGGCCACGCGCTACAAGCTGCGCGACAAGCAGATCGACGTGCTGGTGCGCAGCGTCGACACGCGCGCGGCCTCGATCGAGGAGGTGCGCAACCTCATCGTCAATCCGGGCTCCGATTATCCGGTCACGCTCGGCGCCGTCGCCGACGTGCAGCTCGCGACCGGGCCGGCCGAGGTGCGGCGCCACGGCCAGGAGCGCGTCGCCGTCGTGTCGGCGAACCTCGCGCACGGCGACCTCGGCAGCGCGATCACGGCGCTGCGGGAAATCGTCTCCGAAGTGCAGCTGCCGATCGGCACCACCGCCTTCCTCTCGGGCCAGAGCGAAGAGATGAAGGACTCGTTCCGCTCGCTGCAGTTCGTGCTGGTGCTGGCGATCTTCCTCGTCTACCTGGTGATGGCCTCGACGTTCGAGTCGCTGATCCACCCGTTCGTGATCCTGCTGACGATTCCGCTCGCGGTGATCGGCGCGGTCTGGGCGCTGTGGCTGACCGGCACGACGGTGAACGTCGTCGCCTACATCGGCCTCATCATGCTGGCGGGCATCGTCGTGAACCAGTCGATCGTGCTGATCGAGGCCGTGAACCAGGCCCGCGAGCGCGGCATGCCGAAGCACGAGGCCATCGTCCAGGCGGGCCGCATCCGCCTGCGGCCGATCCTGATCACCAAGCTCACCACGATCCTCGGCCTGATGCCGATGGCGCTCGGCATCGGCGAAGGGGCCGAGGTGCGCGCGCCGATGGCGATCACCGTGATCGGCGGCGTGCTGCTCACGACTTTCCTCACGCTGCTGGTGATCCCGGTGGTGTACTCGGTGATGGACCGCAAGCAATTCGCCCCGCACGCGCCGGACGCCGCGACCACGCGGACGGCCGACGCCACGACCTGAGGACCTCGCGATGCGACACACGCGCCTGGCGCTTGGAACGACCGGTCACCACGGTGATGATCGCGCTCGCGCTGCTCGCGATCGGCGTGATCTCCGCCAAGCTGCTGCGCCTCGAGGCCATGCCGGACATCACCTTCCCCGGCATGCAGGTGACGATTCCCTACCCCGGGTCGACGCCCGAGGAAATCGAGCGCGAGATCGTGCGTC
Source organism: uncultured Gammaproteobacteria bacterium (assembly GCA_963843985.1). Classification (GTDB taxonomy): domain Bacteria; phylum Pseudomonadota; class Gammaproteobacteria; order Steroidobacterales; family Steroidobacteraceae; genus RPQJ01. The sequence continues at coordinate 245,604 of CAWJMS010000033.1, forward strand.
CCGTCGAGGAGGCGCTCGCGACGCTGTCGGGCATCGAGGAGATCCGCGCCAGCGCGCAGTCGGACCAGGCCCAGTTCAACATCCAGTTCAACTGGGACCGCGACGCCGACGCCGCCGCATTCGACGTGCGCACCAAGCTCGACTCGATCCGTCCGCAGCTGCCGGCCGGCGCCGACCGGTTGCTGATCCAGGCGTTCAACGCCTCCGACCAGGCCGCCGTCGTGATCCGCATCGCCTCGGAGCGCGACCTCACGGACCAGTACGAGATGCTGGAGAAGTACCTGCAGCGCCCGATCGAGCGGCTCGAGGGCGTCGCGCGCGTCGAGCTGCAGGGCGTGCAGCCGCGCGAGGTGCGCGTGCTGGTCGATCCGACACGGCTCGCGGCCTACGGCGTCGACGTGCAGCAGCTGCGCGCGCTGCTCGTGTCGAGCAATTTCTCGGTCAGCGCCGGCGAGATCACCGAGAACGGCTCGCGCTTCACGGTGCGCCCGATCGGCGAGTTCAACACGCTGGACGACGTCCGCTCGCTGATCGTGATGCCCGGCGTGAGGGTCGGCGACCTCGCGCAGGTCGTCCCTCGAAGCGCCCATCCTCACGGTCGGCCGGCACATGGACGGGCGAGAAGGCCGTCGGCATCGACGTCTACAAGTCGACGCAGGCCAACGTCGTGGACGTGGCGGACCGCGTCATCGCCGCGGTGGACGAGGCCCGCAAGGTGCCGCAGCTGCAGGGCATCAAGATCCTGGTCGTCGGCAACGAGGCGGACAGCATCCGCCAGTCGCTGCGCGAGCTGCGCAACGCCGGCCTGGTCGGCGCCGTGCTCAGCTTCTTCATGCTGCTGTTCTTCCTGCGGCACTTCCCCACCACCGTGATCGTCAGCCTGGCGGTGCCCGCCTCGCTGCTCGTGACGCTCGCGGCGATGTACTTCCTCGGCTTCACGCTCAACATCCTGACGATGATGGGCATGCTGCTCGCCATCGGCATGCTGGTCGACAACTCGGTGGTGATCACCGAGAGCATCTTCCGTCACCGCCAGATGATGCCCGGACGCCCGTTCGAGGCGACGCTGGCCGGCGTCAAGGAGGTCGGCGTGGCGACGCTGGCCGGCACGTTCTCCACGATCATCGTGTTCCTGCCGCTGGTGTTCGGCGAGAAGAACCAGATGTCGATCTTCCTGGTGCACGTCGCGGTGCCGATCGTCGTCGCGATGCTCGCGTCGCTGGTCGTCGCGCAGACGCTGATTCCGATGCTGGCCGCCCGCATGCCCCCACCGCCGGAGGTGGCCGCGGAGTCCTGGTTCGGGCGCCTGCAGGCTCGCTACGCGCGGGCGCTCGACTGGGCGCTGTCGCACGGCAAGTGGATGGCGCTGATCACGGTGCTGATCGTCGTCTCGCCGGTGCCGCTGTTCGCGCTGAAGCTGGCGAAGGTCGACCCGTTCCCGCAGGAGGCGAGCCGGACCATCGGCCTCGCCTACCACCTGCAGGGCTCGTACCCGATGGAGCGCGTCGAGCAGGCCGTCAACCGGATCGAGGCCTACATCGAGGCGAACAAGGAGCGCTTCGACGTCGACAAGTACTACTCGTACTACCTGAACGACGATGCCTACACCCGCCTCTACCTGACGCCGAAGGAAGACGCGAAGGTGCCAGCCGCCGAAGTGATGCGTCTGGTGGTGGAGGACATGCCGGAGATCATCATCGGCAAGCCGTCGTTCCAGTGGGACGACGCCTCGTCCGGCTCGACGTCGTTCAGCGTGCAGCTGTCCGGCGAATCGACGGAGCGCCTCGCGGAGATCTCGCAGGACGTCGCCCACCGGCTGTCGTCCGTGCCCGGCCTCGAGGCCGTGCGCTCGGAGGCCGGCACCGGCGAGCAGGAAGTGCAGGTGGTCGTGAATCGCGACCGGGCGTCGCAGCTCGGCCTGACGACGCAGCAGATCGCGTTGACGGTCGCGGGCGCCATGCGCGGCGACAAGCTGCCGGAGCTGCGCACCACCGACCGCGAACTGACGATGCGGCTCGCCTTCCGGGAGTCCGACCGCCAGTCCGTCGAAGACCTGGCCAAGGTGCCGGTGATGCTGGCGGACGGCTCGCGCACGGATCTCGGCGCGGTCGCGGACTTCATCGTGCGCCCGAGCGACCGCGAAATCCAGCGCGTCAACCGGCTGACGAGCGTCGTGGTGAACGCGAACATGGCCAAGGGCACGACGATGGACGACGCCCGCAAGCGCGTCGAGCCCATCCTGAACGCGTACCCGCTGCCGCCCGGATACTCGTGGAAGTTCGGACGCGGCCTCGACGAGAACGACAAGGCCGTGCAGACGATGGTGCAGAACATCCTGCTCGCGGTCGTGCTGATCTTCCTCGTCATGGCCTCGCTGTTCGAATCGGCGCTCTACCCGCTCTCGATCATCACGTCGATCCTGTTCGCGATCGTCGGGTCGATCTGGTTCCTGACGCTCACCGGAACGACGATCACCATGATGGCCATGATCGGCTTCATGGTGCTGATCGGCGTGGTGGTCAACATCGGCATCGTGCTCATCGCGCACGTCATCGACCTGCGGGAGGCGGGGCTGTCGCGGCACGACGCGATCCTGCAGGCGGGCCGTGACCGCTTGCGGCCCGATCATGATGACGACGCTGACGACCTTGCTCGGCATGTTGCCGCTCGCGATCGGCGACGCGCAGATCGGCGGCGGCGGCGAAGGCCCGGCCTACTACCCGCTCGCGCGCGCCGTCATGGGCGGCCTCTCGTTCTCGGCGGTCGTCTCGCTGCTGATCGTGCCGATGTTCTACGTCTGGTTCGACGACCTGAACGCGTGGCGGCAGCGCGTCTTTGCGCGGCGCGCTCCTGCGGCGGACGAGCCGGTTGCGCCGGTCGTGGCGGCCGAGCGTTGAACGTCAGCGCACCAGCGCCTTGTAGACGTCCCAGTATTCTTCGAGCAGCACGTTCGGCAGCGGGCGGGCGCGCTTCGGCCCGTCCGTCGAGGCGATCGAGTCCGGCAACGGAATGACGTCCGTCTCGCCGCGGTACGCGGCCGTGCGCCGCATCCGGTCCGTGCGCGTCTTGATGTCGGCAAAATCGTCCTGCATCTGGTCGAGGTCGACGATGGCGCGACTCGTCGACTGCATCAACGCAACGCATTCGTCGCGACCGCCGTAGCTCGACTCGAATACGCGGCGCAATGTCGTCTCGCGGGCGAGCGACGCGAGGCCGCCCGCCGCGTATCGCTCGAAGAGCCATTCCGCATAGGCGATGACCGCGAGATTGACGAGCCGCCGGCCGTCCGTGCCGAGGCCCTCGAAAGCAGGCGGCGGTTCGCTCGCGATTTCGTGCAGTCGGTCGGCGAGGTCGGTCACCTGCGTGAGCGACGCCTCGACGCGCAGCGCGCGGGCGTCGATCTGCTCGGTGAGCGAGCGGCGGCGGAAGAAGTTCCAGAAACCGCGCAGATCCTGCAGCCGCTGCTGCGCGAGCGTCTGCTCGGCCTGCAGCTGTTCCGCCAGCATGCGGGCCTCGACGAGTTCCCGCTCGACGTCCCCGGCCCGCGAGCGCTTGTGGCGCTCGAATTCGGCGACCTGAGCCTTCCGCTCGCGGTCCTTCTGCTGCCGCGTGAGCTCGGTCCCGAATTGATCGAGCCGGCGCGCGCCGGCGCGCCAGACGGCCCGCAACTGGTAGTACACGAGGCTCTTGTAGCCTTCGTCGGGCCGGCCGAGATACTGCTCGAGCGCGTCGAGCTGCTCCTGGACCCGCATCGTCGAGCCTTCCTGAAGCTTCAGGCGGTCGAGCAGGCGGTGGCGCTCGTCGTCGAGCTCGTGCAGTTCCTTCTTCAGTTCGACCCGGTTCTGGAACAGCGCGACGAGTCGTTCGTCCTCGACCGAGGGCGCACGGCCGGCCAGACGATCGGCCAGCCGCCGCAGAGTGTCAGACAGACGGCGCATCCGTTGCGAGGACGGACGACGTGGCCGTCGCCGGGAGGAAGCGGTGGCCGCGCTCCGATGCAGTAGTCGAGCCACTTGTTCAGCAGCATGTTGCGGAGCCAGCGTTCGCCCAGGGCCGAGCCGGTGCGCGAGCGGATGGCCTCGAGCCCGGGATGGCGCACCCAGCGGCCGCAATGCGTCGCTTCGACGAGCCGGGCATCGTGATAGACGCGAACCTCGAGGTCGGGATCGGCGATCGCGCCCGTCGGCTCGTCGAACCAGTACGTGAGCCTCAGGATCGACGTGTACGGCGAGTGCTCGAGAGCCTCCAGATGCAGGTCGCAGTCGCCCTCGACGCGCGACACGCGCCGACCGGCGACGCCGCGGACGTCGCCCGCCAGCGCGCGCAGCCGGATGTAGTTGCTTTCGTACAGCGTCATCAGGCTGACGAAGCTCACCGGCCTCGCCCGCCACGACGTGACGCACTGGGTGTCCGCGATCATGGAACGACTATAGCACAGCACTTTCGGGCATCCGTGACGCGGCACACACCCTAGGGGCGCAGCCGGCGCTCGATGCCCTTGCGTTCGATGATGCGGCTCGCAATTTCCTCGATGGAGCACTCGGTGGTGTCGATCATCGGGATGCCGTGCCGGTGCAGCAGGTTCTCCGCGCTGCGCACTTCGAACTCGCATTGCGCGACGGACGCGTACCGGCTGCCGGGACGCCGCTCGTTGCGGATCTGTTGCAGGCGACCCGCCGCGATCGTCAGGCCGAACAGCTTCGCGGCATGCGGCCGCAGCGCGACCGGCAGTTGCTTGCTCTCGAAGTCGTCCTCCGTGAACGGGTAGTTGGCCGCGAAAACGCCGTACTGCATCGCCATGTAGACGCAAGTCGGGGTCTTCCCGGACCGGGAAACACCGACCAGCACGACGTCGGCGCGGGCATAATCCGTCGACACCGAGCCGTCGTCGGCCGCCAGCGCGAAGTTCGTCGCCTCGATGCGCGTGCTGTAGACCACCTGGTCCGCGATGCCGTGCGCGCGGCCCGCACGCTCCGACGACTTCACCTGCAATTCGCCTTCGAGCCGACCGAGAAACGCGTCGAAGAAATCGAGGAACAGGCCGTTGCTGCGCTTGACGACGGCGCGCAGGTCGCCCTTGACCAGCGTGCTGAACACCACCGGCCGGAAGCCGTCCTCGGCGGCCGTCGCGTTGATCTTTCTGACGGCTTCCTCTGCCTTGTCAACGGTGGCGATAAATGGCAGAGTCACCTGTCGGAATTCCAGGCCTTCGAATTGCGTGAGCAGACTGTGCCCCATCGTCTCCGCGGTCACGCCCGTCTGGTCCGACACGAAAAAAACCGTCCTGCGATTCATCGGCCCGGTCACTCCTCGGTCGCGTGCCCCGGGCGCAGTCTTTCATTACCGCGGTTGACGTAGCAAGAGGAATGCACGTGCGTCCGTACACCCTGCCATTCGCCAAGCTCGGCCGGCACGACGTGGCCGACGTGGGCGGCAAGAACTCCTCGCTCGGCGAAATGATCGCCAACCTCGCCGCGCTCGGTGTCACCGTGCCGGACGGCTTCGCGACGACCGCGGACGCGTACCGTGACTTCCTCGCTCACGAAGGGCTGGCGGACCGCATCAAGGGCGAACTCGCCGGCCTCGACGTCGACGACGTCGCGAAGCTCGCGATCACCGGCGCCCGCATCCGCGAGTGGATACTCTCGACGCCCTTCCCGCTGCGCCTGCAGCAGGAGATCGACCAGGGCTACGACAGGATGTGCGACGGCCGCGCGGACGTCGCCGTCGCCGTGCGCTCGTCGGCGACCGCGGAAGACCTCCCGGAGGCGTCGTTCGCCGGGCAGCAGGAGACGCTGCTCAACGTGCGCGGCAAGGACGCGGTCGTGAAGGCAGTGCACGAGGTGTTCGCGTCGCTGTTCAACGATCGCGCGATCTCGTACCGCGTCCACCAGGGCTTCGAGCACTCGCTGGTCGCGCTCTCGGCCGGCGTCCAGTACATGGTGCGCAGCGACGTCGGCTCGAGCGGCGTGATGTTCACGCTCGACACCGACTCCGGCTTCCGCGACGTGGTGTTCATCACGGCGTCGTACGGCCTCGGCGAGACCGTCGTGCAGGGCGCCGTGAATCCCGACGAGTTCTACGTCTACAAGAAGACGCTGCGCTCCGGCCACCAGCCGATCCTGCGGCGCACGCTCGGCGCCAAGGCGATCAAGATGACCTACGCGCCCGCCGGCCAGGAAGGCAAGCGCGTCGTCACCGTGGACGTGCCGGAAGCGGATCGCATGCGCTTCTGCATCACGGACGCCGACATCCTCGAATTGTCGCGCCAGGCGCTGACCATCGAGGACCACTACGGCTGCCCGATGGACATCGAGTGGGGCAAGGACGGCGAGACGGGCAAGATCTACATCCTGCAGGCCCGCCCGGAGACCGTGCAGAGCCGCGCCGGCCGCACGCTGCAGCGCTACACGCTCAAGGCCAAGGGCAAGGTGCTCGCGACCGGCCGCAGCATCGGCCAGCGCATCGGCGCCGGGCCCGGCGCGCATCATCCGCGACATCAAGGAAATGGCCCGCGTCGAGACCGGCGACGTGCTGGTCGCCGACATGACCGACCCGGACTGGGAGCCGGTGATGAAGCGCGCCTCGGCCATCGTCACCAATCGCGGTGGACGCACCTGCCACGCGGCGATCATCGCGCGCGAGCTCGGCATCCCGGCGGTCGTCGGCTGCGGCAATGCGACCAGTTCGATCAAGGAAGGCCAGCCGGTCACGGTTTCCTGCGCCGAGGGCGATACCGGCTACATCTACGAGGGCCAGCTCGAGTTCGCACAGACGCAGATCGAGCTCGACTCGCTGCCGCAGATCCCGGTGAAGATCATGATGAACGTCGGCAATCCCGACCGCGCGTTCGACTTCGCCGCCATCCCGAACCGGGGCGTCGGCCTCGCACGGCTCGAGTTCATCATCAACCGGATGATCGGCGTGCACCCGAAGGCGCTGCTCGGTTTCGACGGGCTCGACCCGGACCTGAAGGACACGATCCGCCGGCAGATGGCGGGCTATTCCGATCCGGTCGAGTTCTACGTCGACAAGCTCTGCGAAGGCATCGGCACGATCGCCGCGGCCTTCGCGCCGGAGCCGGTGATCGTGCGCCTCTCCGACTTCAAGTCGAACGAGTACGCCAACCTGATCGGCGGACGCCAGTACGAACCGTCGGAAGAGAACCCGATGCTCGGCTTCCGCGGCGCATCGCGTTACGTGGACAAGTCGTTCCGCCCCTGCTTCGAGCTCGAATGCCGGGCACTGAAGCGCGTGCGCGAAGAGATGGGGCTGAAGAACGTCTGGGCGATGGTGCCGTTCGTGCGCACGCTGAAGGAAGCCGAACAGGTCGTCGAGCTGATGGCCGAGAACGGCCTGAAGCGCGGCGAGGACGGACTCAAGATCATCATGATGTGCGAACTGCCGACCAACGCCGTGCTCGCCGACCGTTACCTGCAGTTCTTCGACGGCATGTCGATCGGCTCGAACGACATGACCCAGCTCACGCTCGGGCTCGATCGCGACTCGGCGGTCATCGCCCACCTGTTCGACGAGCGCGACGACGCGGTGAAGGCGATGCTGGCGATGGCGATCAAGGCCTGCCGCAAGGCCGGCAAGTACATCGGCATCTGCGGCCAGGGTCCGTCCGACCATCCCGACCTCGCGCGCTGGCTGCTCGAGCAGGGCATCGAGAGCATGTCGCTCAATCCGGACACGGTCGTCGAGACCTGGCTGTTCCTCGCCTCGAAGCCATCCTGAGAGGATCGGCTACCTACGGAGAGCCGCCATCTGAAGCTCGAGGTAGGCGTCGTGCGTCGCCCGCCACTTTTGGGTGTCCGTAAGCATCATGTCCAGCTTCACGTAGTAAATCGACTGACCGGCTGCCCCATGGCTTGCGCGGGCATGAGTCGCCAGGCCGTAACGGCGCCCAGAACCGCCTCGTCGATGGCGTCGTAGCCGCTCGACTGCATGATGACCGCGCGACAGACATAGCCGCTACGGTCAACGTGCATTGCCACGGGGACGGCCCCCTCCCAACCGATTCGTCGAGCGCCGTCCGGGTACTCAGGCTGGACGACGCGCACATCCTTGCCGCGTTGCGTCGCCTCCACCTCCGGCGTCGTCGTGACTCCGAGGCACCTCTCCTTCGGCAATCGCCGATGCACCGCGGCGACACACTGGGCCTATGACGGGTCTCCGGCGCAGCCTGCGCGGCGATGCGCGGACCGATTCACGGCTCTAGTGCAGCGTGCCGGCGGCGAGGCGTGATGGCGATCAAGCTGGCGCGTCCGCTGAAGCGCGAAAACTGCGTGTTGGTGTTGTGCTGACGTCCAAGTGCCAACGTACCGGTTGGCGCTTGCGCAACCGGCGCCCGACACGTTCCCGTGGGTGGCAGTTGTGGGTTCGCAACCTCCCACGCCCAGTGAATAGTAGAAAGTTGGACTCGTCCGGAGGGAGACATTGCCCCCGTACTCTGACGCTGCGACGTCAGAGGTCCACGCCAAGTCTACGAGGGCCTTGGCGAGAAATTCCAACGGATGACTCTCCGTGTTATCCGGCGGACACAGTCAATCAGGTCGCCGGGGCTCTCCCCGCCAGCAGCATGCGCCAGCGTGCCCCCGTCGACGTATTGGAGTTCGCCGCCGACCGGCACGCCGTGGGCGATCCGCGATGCCCGCAACTGAAACCTCGCGGCCACATCCGCCAGGAGTGCGCCGTCGAGCGGCGAGCAGATGCCCCATCAGCACGAAGTAGCATCTGCGATAGCCGCCCGACTGCTCGAGAGCCTTGCCTTTTTCATGCCGCGCCCCTCACTGCGACAGGATCTTGCCGGCGCGCTGATAGTCGTACTCCTTACCCAACGCGTAATCCGTGATCAGGTACTCGACTCGCCCGACGTTCAACGCTTCAACGGGTCGTCCGCCTTTCGTGGCCGGCTGAAGCCTCCAGCCCCGCACCGCTTCGAGCACAGCATCGTCGATTGCGGCCTGGCCGCTGCCTCTCAGCAGCGCGATGCGGCACGGGTATCCGCTGCGATCGACGTGAATCTGGAATACGACCACGCCCTCCCAGACCTTTCGCAAAGCCTCAGGCGGATAGGTCGGTCGGGTCACGAAGGCATTGGGCCCGGTCCACGTCGCCTCGACGTCCGGCGTAGGTAAGTCGCCAGTGCATGCGTGCGACCAATCCGGGTACTTGCGCGCGGCAGCACAGACGGCCATCGAGCGATCGAGCGCGCAACCCGGAACAACCACGAGGCCCGGATCGTTGGTCCGCCCCGTGAGAACGGACGACGCGACTGCCTTGCGCCGCTCGAGATCCTTGCTGGCCGTTTCGAGGTATTCGCTGGCAATGCGGTCCGCATGGATCAGGTCGGCGCCCGACAGCTGCGGCTCGATGATCGCCTTCTGCTTGCGCGCGATGTCCACTGCAGTGCGTCCGAACGAATACACATAGTCGCTCGCGGCGATCTGGAGCCACGCAAAGCCCTGCGGCACATCCTTGGGAAGGTCCTTGCCTTCCAGAAGCGACAATCCAAGCAGCAGTTGCGAGCGGGTATCGCCCGCTTGCGCGAGCACGCCTAAATCTCGCAACGCCTCCGCATGTTGCCCGCGATTCCATTTCTCGGTCGCGGTTCCGAATGGCACGAAGTCGGCCGACGGTTCCGCGCCCATCACGGCCGCCGCGTTCGCAATCAGGAACGCACCCACGGCTACACAACGGCGGATCTTCGAGACATTCATCGGGCAACGCTCCTTGTCGACCTGCCGGCTCCGTGAGGGTTCAAGTCGCCGGCGTTCTCCCGGCCAGCGCGTGCGCGAGCGTGCCCCCGTCGACGTACTCGAACTCGCCGCCAACCGGCACGCCGTGGGCGATGCGCGATGCGCGCAACTGGAATCGCGCGGCCACATCCGCGAGGAAGTGCGCCGTCGCCTCCCCTTCGACCGTCGGATTGGTCGCGAGGATCACTTCCTGCACCTCGCCCTCGCCGAGCAGCTTCTCGAACGGATCGATGCCGATCTCCGACGGACCGACGCCGTCGAGCGGCGAGAGATGCCCCATCAACACGAAGTAGCAGCCGCGATAGCCGCCCGACTGCTCGATGGCGACGACGTCGGCGGGCGATTCGACCACGCAAAGCAGCGAACGATCGCGGCTGTGCGATGCGCAGACCGGGCAGAGCTCGCCCTCGGCGAACATCCGGCAGCGCTGGCAGTGCCCGAGCTTCTCGATGGCGCCCCCGATGGACGCGGCAATTTCCCGGCCGCCGTTCGGGTCCCGTTCGAGCAGGTGGAAGGCCATCCGTTGCGCGGACTTCGGACCGACGCCCGGCAGGCACCGCAGCGCCTCGATCAGCCGGCTCAGCGAAGGCGGATACAGCATCGGCTCAGAACGGCAGCTTCATGCCCGGCGGCAGGTTGATGCCGCCCATGACGCTCGACATGCGCTGCTGCGTGGCGGCGTCGACCTTCTGCGCCGCGTCGTTGATCGCGGCGGCCACGAGGTCTTCGATCATCTCGCGATCGTCGAGCGGCACGGTTGGATCGATCTGCACGCGTTTGGCTTCGTGCTTGCCGGTCATCGTCACCTTGACCATGCCGCCGCCGGATTCGCCGACGACTTCCATGGCTGCGATCTCGGCCTGCACCTTCTGCATGTTGGCCTGCAGCGCCTGGGCCTGCTTCATCATGTTGCCGATGCCGCCTTTCATCATCGTCTGCTCTCCACAGTTCTCGAATGTCAGTTGAGGGGTTTGACGGAGCCCGGCTTGACGGTCGCCCCGAACACTTCGCGCATCGCGAGCACGGCCGGGTCGGTCTCGATGGCTTGCTCCGCGGCTCGCTGGCGGTCGTCGGCCGCGATCGCCTGGTGCCTGGCCGGCGTCAGGATCGTCGGTTCGCCCTCGGCAATCTCGAGGCGGATCGTGCGCCCGAGGTGCTGCGACAGAGCCGCCACCAGCTTCTCTTCCATCTGCTTGCGACGGAAATGCGTGTTCTCCGTGTCGATACGGAGCTTCACGGTGTCGCCGACCTGGCCGACCCAGACGCAATGCGCCGCAAGCTGCCGCGTCGGGCCCTGCAGGCCCATCGCGTCGATCATGGCCGACCAGTCGTCGGCCGCAGGCGCGGCTCGCGTGACAGGCGCAGCAGCCGCTGCAGGCGCGCGTGCCGCGCAGGACTCACTGATGGTGGACACGGCACCCGATGCGACGGTCGCGCGCACCTGCGAGGCGCCACGCGCCGCCGCGGTCTTCGAGGCCGCAGCGGGCGGGGGCGCGCTGCCTGCGCCGGCCGGCTGGAACGCCAGCATCCGCAACAGCGCCATCTCGAATCCCGCGCGGGCGTCCGGCGCATAGTCGAGATCGCGTCGCGCGTTGATCGCGATCTGGTACAGCAACTGCAGGTCCTCGGGCGCGAATTGCCCGCAAAGCGCCGCAAGCGCCGTGTCTTCCTCTTCGTTGTCGCCCGCCGGCAGGTCGGGCAATGCCTGCAGCAGCGCCATGCGCTGGATGGCCGCCGACAGTTCGCCGAGGGCCTGGTGATAGTCCGGCGCGCGCTCGTCGAGTTGCGCGACCGCCTGCATCAGTGCATTGCCGTCCTTCGCCGCAAGCGCATTGACGATCGCCTCGACGTGACGGCGGTCCAATGTTCCGAGCAGCGAGCGCACTTCGGATTCGACGGCCCGGCCGCCGCCGAATGCCAGCACCTGGTCGAGCAGCGAGAGCGCATCGCGCATGCTGCCTTCGGCCGCGCGCGCGATCGCCCGCAGCGCGGCGGGCTCGAATTCCACTTTCTCCTGCTGCGCGATGTACGCCAGCCGGTCCTGGATCAGCTGCAACGGCAACCGGCGCAGGTGGAACTGCAGGCAGCGCGACAGCACCGTGACCGGCAGCTTCTGCGGATCGGTCGTCGCGAGCAGGAATTTCACGTGCGGCGGCGGCTCCTCGAGCGTCTTCAGCAGCGCGTTGAACGAGTGCGTCGAGAGCATGTGCACTTCGTCGATCAGGTAGACCTTGTAGCGGCCGCGCGCCGGCGCGTACTGCACGTTGTCGAGCAGGTCGCGAGTGTCGTCCACCTTGGTGCGCGAGGCCGCGTCGACTTCGAGCAGGTCGACGAACCGGCCTGCATCGATGTCCCGGCAGGCGGCGCATACGCCGCAGGGCTTCGAGGTGACACCCGTCTCGCAGTTCAGTGATTTGGCAAAAATGCGCGCGATGGTCGTCTTGCCGACGCCGCGGGTGCCGGTGAACAGGAAGGCGTGGTGGATGCGGCCCGAATCGAGCGCGTTCGTCAGCGCGCGACGGACGTGCTCCTGGCCGACCAGTTCTTCGAACGAGCGGGGACGCCACTTGCGGGCGAGGACGAGGTAACTCATGCGGAGATCGCGAAGCTCCGGGCAGGCTGGATGGAGGCGGCCCGCGCCAGAATACCCCCGGCACCCGGCGTGGCCGCTACCGTTGCTCCCTTCCGGGCCTGGCGGGGTTTACGGCTGGCCGTCGCGAGGGATCCGACGCGAGCCACCATGGAGGCTGGCGATGATATCAGCCGACGGCGGAGCCCGTCAGTCCTTCGGCAGGGGCGGCGGGCCATCCGGCACGTACGGCTTGTATTTCACGCTGCCCTTTTTCGCCTTGAATTCGGCCTGCACCGCGGCCAGCGTGGCCGGTTGCTGGTAGAGGTCGACCATCGTCGCGGCCAGGACCTTGGACGCACGCACCAGCCCCTTGTGGCCGATCGACATCCCGCCCGTCGCGACGACCGGCCAGGCATGCCACGGCGCGCCGTGGGGCGCAGTGGCCACCGTGACGTGCAGCGTCGGCGCGATCCAGCTGATGTCGCCCACGTCGGTCGAGCCGCCTTCCGGCTGTTGCCCCTCGAGCGGCTTGATGCCGGTGAACATGCCGGTTTCCGGGACGCCGGTCGCACGCTGGATCTGTTTCGCGAAGGCCTGTTCCTGCTCGGTGTAGACGGCCGGCCCGAGCCAGCGCAGGTTCGCGTCGAGCAGCCGCTCGCCGGTCTCGTTGACCAGCACCTCCCACGAGCCGCCCTGCACCGTCAACGTCGGACGTGGTTTCCGTCATCGTCGCCGCGCCGTCCGCGATCTTGCGGATGCGCGCGAGCAGGCCCTCGACCTCGTCACGCTTCCAGTCGCGCGCCCACAGCCAGACCTTCGCGTATTCCGGAACGACGTTCGGCACGTCGCCGCCGTTGACGATCACGTAGTGGATGCGCGAGGTCGGCTTGACGTGCTCGCGCATCATGTTCACGCCGTGCGTGAACAGTTCCGCGGCGTCGACCGCGCTGCGGCCATTCCACGGGTCGCTGGCGGCGTGGGCGGCCTTGCCGTGGAACTCGATGCCAAGGTCGACCATGGCCTGACCGGAATCCATGTCCGCTTCCGTCTCGTCGCCAGGGTGCCAGGCGAGTACTGCGTCGAGGTCGTCGAACAGGCCGGCGCGCGCCATGTAGATCTTTCCGCCGACGTCTTCTTCCGCCGGCGTCCCGTAGAACCGGACCGTACCCTTCAGCTTGCCGGCGGCGATCTGCTCCTTGATGGCGATCGCGGCGCCGAGGCTCGCGGCGCCGAACAGGTTGTGACCGCAGCCGTGGCCGGCCGCGCCCTCGACCAGCGGCGATTTCTCCGCGGTGGCTTTCTGCGAAATTCCGGGCAACGCGTCGTACTCGCCGAGGATCCCGATGATCGGGCGCCCCGAACCGTACGTCGCCGTGAACGCGGTCGGCAGGCCCGCGACGCCGCGTTCGACCTTGAATCCCTGCTGCTCGGCGTAGTCCGCCAGCGCGGCCGCCGACTTGTGCTCGTGCAGCGCGATCTCGGCATAGGCCCAGATCCTGTCCGAGAGGTCCTCGAGATCCCGCGCGTGGCGATCGACCGACGCGACCGCCGCCAGCTTGGCCGGACTCGGCTCGGGCGCAGCAGCCGCTGACTGCGCGCCGAAAGTCACCGCCGCGGCGACCAGCAGCTGCGCCGCGCGCCGCCCAGACTTCGTGGGTAACGACATCTTCTCCCCTTCTTGAATTCGTATTCGCCTGCGACCGGTCCCGCATTCAGCCGCGTCCGCGGTACGGCGCGACTCCCTGCTCGGGAATCCACAGGCCGGCCGGCGGGCGGCCGGTCTGCCAGAACACGTCGATCGGCATGCCGCCGCGCGGATACCAGTAGCCGCCGATCCTCAGCCAGCGCGGCGCCAGGAACGACACGAGGCGTTCCGCGATCGCAAGCGTGCAGTCCTCGTGGAACGCGCCGTGGTTACGGAAGCTCGTCAGGTAGAGCTTGAGCGACTTGCTCTCGACCAGCCACTTGCCGGGCACATAGTCGATGACGAGGTGCGCAAAGTCGGGCTGGCCGGTAATCGGACAGAGCGACGTGAATTCCGGCGCCGCGAACCGCGCCAGATACAGCTTGCGCGGGTGCGGATTGGGCACCCGCTCCAGCAGCGCCGCATCCGGGCTCGAGGGAATCGCCGTCGCGGCGCCGAGTTGCGTCAGGCCGCGATAGATCGACCTGCCTCCGTGCGCGCGCCCGACTCGCTCACTTGACGTTGCCCCTGGCGTAGATGCGCTCGATCTCGTCCATGATCGAGTTCATCTCGCGGATGGCGGCATTGAACGGTGCCGAGGTCGTCATGTCGACACCGGCGTCCTTCAACAGGTCGATCGGGTACTTCGACGAGCCCGACGACAGCATCTTCAGGTAGGCATCGCGGTTCGCGGTCGACTTGCCGGCCTTGACGGCCGGCTTGCCGATGATGCCGTCGGCGATGGACATGCCGCCGATCATGCTGGTCGCGTACTGGTAGACGTAGAAGTTGCGATAGAAGTGCGGGATATAGGCCCACTCCGCGCCGTAGGCGTCGTCCACCTTCACGACGCCCTGGTCGTGACCGTAGTACTGGCGCAGCAGCGCAAGGTATTCCTTGTTCAGCCACTCGCCGGTGAGCGGTTCACCCCGCTCCACCGCCTCGTGCATCTTCAGCTCGAACTCGGCGAACAGCACCTGCCGGAACAGCGTCGTGCGCATGTTGTCGAGGTAGCTCGAGAGCAGGAACAGCCGCGTGCGGTCGTCCTTCGTCTGGTCGAGCATGTGGTGCAGCAGCAGGTTCTCGTTGAGCGTCGAGGCGACTTCCGCGACGAACGTGGAATAGCCGGAGGTCGCATACGGCTGGTTCGTGCTCGAGAGGTACGAGTGCATGGAGTGGCCGGACTCGTGCGCGAGCGTCGACACGTCGTCCCACGCGCCGTTGAAGTTCAGCAGCTGGAACGGGTGCACGCCGTAGACCGTATTGCTGTACGCGCCCGGGCTCTTGCCCGTGTTCGGCATGAAGTCCACCCAGCGCTCGGTGTAACCCTTGCGCAGCGTGTCGACGTAGGTCTTGCCGAGCGGCGCGAACGCCTCGAGCGTCAGGGCCTGCGCCTGCTCCGGCGTGTACTGCAGGTCCACGCTCTTCACGATCGGCGCGTAGAGGTCCTCGTAGCCGAGCTGCGGCAGGCCCATGATCTTCTGGCGCAGGCGCAGGTAGCGGTGCAGGGTCGGCAGGTTCGAATGCACGTCCGCGAGCAGCTGCGTGTAGACGGAGCGCGGAATGTTGAAGTCGAACAGCGCGGCGTCGAGCGAGCTGTCGAACTTGCGCACGTTCTTCGCGACCACGTGCGACTGCACTTGCGCATTCAGCGTCGTCGCGAGCGTCCGGGTGAACTCGCCGTAGCGGCCGAAAAACGCCTTGAACACCCCGTCGCGCTCCGCCTTGTCCGGCGAGGCGCGATACTTGGTAAAGGCCGCCGCGTCGAGGCGCACTTTTTCGCCGTTCGCGAGCGTGAACTCGGGCCAGGGCAGGTCGGCGCTGGTGAACACGGAGCGCACGTCGCCGCCGGCCTGCGCCATCACGCTCGCCTGCGCGAACACCTTCTCCTCACCGGCGGTCAGCGTGTGCGGGGCGGCGCGCAGAATGTCGTCGAAGTACATCCGGTACGGCGCGAGCGACGGCTGCTCGGCGAGGTAGCGGTCGATGGCCGGCTTGCCGATCGCGAGGATCTCGGGGCGCATGAAGGCCGTCGCCGACTGGAAGTCGGCATAGACCTGCGAGGCTTCCTGCTGCATCTGCTGGTGGCGGGCGACGCGGGTGTCCTGGTCATAGAGCTGGCTGGCGTAGGCATAGAGGCGATCGACGCGCCGGCTGACGTCTTCCCAGGCGCTCATGCCGTCCCGCAGCGACGCCGCCGACCCGCCGAGCTTGCCCTGCCACTGCGGCAGCGCCGCGATGTCCCTGGCAAGCGCTTGCTTGGCGCTCGCCCAGGCGGCTTCATCGGCGTAGAGCGCCGACATATCCCATTGATATTTCTCGGGAACAGCCGACCGCTCCGCGGCCGGGGCGAGCGCGGCCAGCAGCAAGCCGAAAATTGCGAACCAGGCCCCACGCATCGGGCGCTCCGTCATGATTGACTCCGTAAATCGGCCAAACCGGCCGCGAAAAAGAGGCCGCAAGCTTGCCTAGAGATCGACCTCCCTGCAACGGAGCAACACTGCTACCATTGCTGCAGTGCAACTAGAGCAACCGGGCGCAGACACCAGGATGCCAAAGCCTCTTCCCGCGAAAGTGCGCAGGCCGCCGCGCACCTTGTACACGCTGCTCGAAGGCCGGGCGCTGCTCGAGATGGGGCTGCTGCCCGCGTTCCTGCCGCTGCTGCAACACACGCCGCGAGGCGACGGGCACCCCGTCCTGCTGGTGCCGGGTTTCACCGCCAGCGACGCGACGCTGATCGGACTGAGCGTGTTCCTGAAGTCGCGCGGGCTACCACGTCGAAACCTGGGGACTCGGCCAGAATACCGGGTTCAAGCTGAAGTTCTCGCAGGCGCTCGAGCAGAAGGTTCGATTCCTGCATCACAAGCACAAGCGCAAGGTGAGCGTGGTCGGGTGGAGCCTCGGTGGCGTCTACGGCTACTACGCGGCTCACAGCGCGCCGGAGTGCGTGCGCACGGTGATTTCGCTCGGCAGCCCGATGCGTTTTTCCGTGGACAATTTTCGCGTGCCGCTGGTGGTGAAGATGATCTACCGCTACCTGGCGCACCCGATGGGCCCGGTGGCGCATCTCGCCAACGTGCGCGCCAAGGTGCTGCGCGCGCCGCCGCCGATGCCCTCCACGTGCGTCTACTCGGAAACGGATGGCGTGGTGCCCCCCGAAGCGGCGCGCATCGACACCGACGACGGGCAACACGAGAACATCTGGGTGCCGGGCAGCCACATCGGCCTCGGCTTCAATCCGGCGGTCATGTGGATTCTGGGCGACCGGCTGTCGCAGCCGGACGGCGCGTGGCAGCCGTTCAAGCCCCGCGGGCTGGCAGGCGCGATCTATCAGCGCTGCGCGGGCATCCTCGGGCCGGCTGCGGCTGCCGCCTGACGCGTTTCAAGCGGCCTTGCGGCGCATCCTCGCCGCACTCTTCACTTTGGCGGTCTTGCTCGATTTTGCGCCACGCTTGAACTTGCGCTTGGCCTTGCGCCGCGCGCGCGCGGGTTTCGACGCAAGCGCCAGGTACTCCTGGAAGCTGTCGCGGATGCACTGCGCGAAATATTCGGGATCCGGGATCTGCTCGCGGCACGACGTCGGCGAGATGAAGATCTTGCCGTCGTAGCTGGTGACCGAGAACACGAGGCCCATGCCGTCCGAGATCGGCATGATCGCGGAGAAGTACGTCATCCGCGCGCCGTTGAGGTAGAGCGGGATCGCCGGCCCGGGCACGTTGGTGATCGTGCAACTTGCAAGCGGAGCGCGCTGCCCGACGCCGAGCGACGAACCGGCCAGCAGCCGCGCCGACAGGGCGAGCGTCGCGGCAGGCGCATGTTTCGTGATGTCCGTGAGTTCCTTCGCCCCGACCGCCTGCTCGATGTCCTCGTCGGCCGCCGTGTGCCGCTGGATCGAACGCAATCTCCGCACGGGGTCGTCAAGCTCGGTGCCGAGCGGCACGCGCATCAAGCTCAGGCCGTGTCCATTGCCGCCGTTCGCAACCGTGTCCACACTGCGGATGGACACCGGCGCGACCGACACCAGGCTCGGCCCCGGCAACTCGTCGTGCGTCAGCAGGTAGCGGCGCAGCGCGCCGCCGCACACGGCCAGCACCGCATCGTTGATCGTCGCGCCTGGCACGAGTTCGCGGATCAGCTTGAATTCGTCGATCTGGAAGCGTCGCGACTCGAACACGCGGTGCGGCGACACCTCGGAATTGAAGCGCGTGATCGGCAGCCGTTCCGGATGCAGCCACAGGTCGCTGACCGAGCCGAGCACGGCGGGGGCGATATTCTTCAGCGCGCGCGTGAGCGGCGCGGCGAACATCAGCGGCTGGATCAGGTTGTGCAGCGCGGCCCGCGCCAGCAACGAGATCGCACCGGGCGGCGATTCCGGGAACCAGGGCTCGGGCGGATCGCGTGGTGGCGGCACGGCCGTCGTGTCGTGCAGCAGCGTCGTGATCTCGGCACCGCCACGGACGTCGATCGCCGCGTGATGCACCTTGGCGAGGATGCCGAAGCTGTCCTTCGGCAGGTCGAGGAAGGCGTCGAGCCCCTCGACGAGGTACAGCTCCCAGAGCGGGCGCGACATGTCGAGCGGGCGCGCGTGGATGCGCGAAGCCTGGATGCAGAACTGGCGCCAGTCGCCGGGCTTCGGCAGCGCGATGTGGCGGACGTGGTATTCGAGGTCGAAACCCTCGTCTTCGATCCAGTACGGGAAGTCGAGTTCGAGCGGCACCCGCAGCAGCTTCTGCCGGAAGATCGGCGAGAGGTGCAGGCGGCTCTCGATGTGCTTCAGCAGGCCCTTGAACCGCACCCGCCCCTCGGGGGCGGTGGATGGGTCGTAGATCGACAACAGCGTGATGTTCGAATTGGCGTGGCCCGTCTCCGCATAGACGAACCGGGCATCTTCGCCGCGCAACTGCCGCATGTGCTCGAGAACCCCTCGCTGACTGCCGACTGCAACTGGCCCGAGTCTAGCACTCGTCGAACGGCCCGGTGCTCAGCGGTAACTGCGTACTAGACTCGCGTCGAGACCTTTGTCCGGACAGGCCGCCCCGAGGCGAAATCTGCGACACGTGACACGGCGGATCAGGTCTTGACCTTCAGGAATCCGCCGCCCCGCAGGCCTTCCCGGATGCGGCGCATGCCGGCCAGCCAGCGCTCGTAGTCCGCGGCCTTTTTCTGGAAGTACCCGAGCACCTCCGGGTGCGTCAGGATCAGGAAGCGCCGCTGCTCGATGCCGTCGACGATCGCGACCGCCGCCTGCTCCACGGTCAGCACCCCGGGCAAAGCCCCGGACGCCAACCCTTCGTCGAGGCCCGTGATCGCCGTGGCGACGTACTGCGGGCAGACGACGCCGACCTGGATTCCCCGTTCGGCATAGCTGATGGCCAGCGATTCGGCGAGCGCGACGGCCGCGTGCTTCGTAGCGGAATACGGCGTGTCGCCGACCTGGTTCAGCAATCCCGCCGCCGAGGCGACGTTGACCAGGCAGCCGCTGCCGCGGCCGAGCATTCCGGGCAGCACCGCGCGGCAGGCGTACACGTGCGCCATGACGTGCACTTCCCACATGCGGGTCCAGGTCTCGTTGGGCGTCGACAGCGGGTCGTCGAGATCCAGAACTTTCGTGCCGAAGCCGGCGTTCGAAAGCAGCACGTCGATGCGGCCGTAGCGCGCTTCGGCTGCCGCGATCGCGCGCCGGACCGACGCCTCGTCGGCCACGTCGCACTGCAGGCCGAGGCCGCCAAGTTCGGCCGCCGTCGCCACGGCCTGGTCGCCGTCGAGATCGGCGACGATCACCCCGGCGGCGCCACGGCGCATGAATTCGCGGCCGACGGCCCGGCCGATGCCGCGACCGGCTCCGGTGACGAAGGCCACCTGTCCCGCGACCGGCATGGCTCAGGGCTTGCGCTGCGTGTAGCGCGCCAGCTCGAGTTTCGCCACGTGATTGCGATGGACCTCGTCCGGGCCATCGGCAATGCGCAGCGTCCGCGACATCGCGTAGGCCCAGCCGAGCCCGAAGTCGTCCGTCACGCCGGCACCGCCGAACAACTGGATCGCCTGGTCGATCACTTCGCACGCCACGATCGGCGCGACGACCTTGATCATCGCGATTTCCTTCTGCGCCACCTTGTTGCCGGCCGTGTCCATCTTCCAGGCGGCATGCAGCACCAGGAATCGCGCCTGGTCGATCTTCATGCGCGCGTCGGCAATACGCTCGCGCCAAACGCCCTGCTCGGCGAGGGTCTTGTGGAATGCCACGCGCGTCGTCGCGCGCTTGCACATCTCCTCGAGCACGCGCTCGGCGAGGCCGATCAGGCGCATGCAGTGGTGAATGCGGCCCGGGCCGAGGCGACCCTGCGCGATTTCGAAGCCGCGGCCTTCACCGAGCAGCAGATTCGACACCGGCACGCGCACGTTGGAGAAATCGAGCTCGGGGTGGCCGTGCGGCTCGTCGAGGTAGCCGAACACCGGCTACGTGGCGGTGGACCTTCACGCCCGGCGTGTCCATCGGCACCAGGATCATCGACTGCTGCCGGTGAAGGTTCGGGTTCTGCGGATCGGTCTTGCCCATGAAAATGAGGATCTTGCAGCGCGGGTCCGCGGCGCCGGAGGTCCACCACTTGCGGGCATTGATCACGTAGTGGTCGCCGTCGCGCTCGATGCGCGCTGAAATGTTCGTCGCGTCCGACGAAGCGACGGCCGGCTCGGTCATCGCAAAGCCCGAGCGGATCGTCCCCTCGAGCAGCGGCGCGAGCCAGCGGCGCTTCTGTTCCTCGTTGCCGTAACGCTCCAGCACTTCCATGTTGCCGGTGTCCGGCGCCGAGCAGTTGAACACCTCGGGCGCAATGTGCGAGCGGCCCATGATCTCGCAGAGGGGTGCGTACTCGAGGTTCGTGAGCCCGGCTCCGCGCTCGGATTCGGGCAGGAACAGGTTCCAGAGCCCTTGGGACTTCGCCCGGGACTTGAGTTCGTCCATCACTTTCGTCGGGACCCAGGCATTGCCTTTGTCCCGGTTCGCCGCCACCTCGGCGAAGAAGCGCGCCTCGTTCGGATAGATGTGCTCGTCCATGAAGGCGCTGACGCGCTTCTGCAGGTCCTGCACTTTCGGCGAATAGGCAAAGTCCATCGTGTTCTCCTCAGGAATGCTTGAGCTGCTCGACCTGTTTCCAGGCGAGCTCGGCGAGCGGGCGCGCGGCTCGGCCCGTCTGCAGGGCCTCGGCGCTCGAGGCATTGCCCTGCAGCGCGCGGGCCATCACGCCCTGTGCGATCGCGGCGATACGGAACAGGTTGTAGGCGATGTAATACTCCCAGTCCCGTTCCGGTATCGGCGCCCGCGCCGTGCGCCGGCAATACGCCTCTACGTACTCGCGCTCGGTCGGGATACCTTCGGCCGCAAAGTCGGTCCCGGCCAGGCCGCGAAACACGCCGGGCGGGATGCGCCAGACCATGCAGTGGTAGGCGAAATCGGCCAGCGGATGCCCAAGCGTCGACAGTTCCCAGTCGAGCACGGCGACGATGCGCGGCTCGTGCGGATCGAAGATCACGTTGTCGATGCGGTAGTCGCCGTGGACGATGCGGGTCTCGTCGCCGGCCGGAATGTTGGCGGGCAGCCAGGCGATCAGGTTGTCCATCGCCTCGATCTTCTCGGTCTCCGACGCCAGGTACTGCTTGCTCCAGCGCCCGACCTGGCGCGCGATGTACTCGCCCGTCTTGCCGAAATCTCCGAGCCCGACCGACCCCGGGTCGACGCAATGCAGCGTCGCGATCACGCGATTGAGTTCGTCGTGCGTCGCGCGGCGTTCGGCGGCGGTCATGCCGGGCAGCAGCGGATCCCAGAACACGCGCCCGGGCACGTAATCCATCAGGTAAAAGACCGTGCCGATGACCGCGTCGTCCTCGCACAACGCGAAGGTGCGCGGCACCGGCACGCCGGTCTGCGCCAGCGCGCTGATGACGCGATACTCACGGTCGACTGCGTGCGCCGATGGCAGCAGCTTGCCCGGCGGCTTGCGGCGCAGAACGTAACGCCTGTCTCCGGCCGTCACGAGGTAGGTCGGGTTCGATTGGCCGCCCTTGAATTGCTCGACCTGGACGCTCGCAACCCCCGGCTGGACATGATCACGCAGCCATGCGGCGAAGCGCTCGAGGTCGAATGCGTGCTGGGCGGCAACGGGCCGCGTGGTCGGAGCAGACTCGGTCATCGTCGGCTGGCTCCCGGTTCGCGTCAAGGGCGTTTTCCGCCGCCGTCGCCGCGGCCGCGTGTCGCGGGCGGCGCGAGCAGCGCGGTCGGCACGAACTTCAGCAATGGCCCGATCAGGCTCCACGGCAGCACGGGCACGGTGCGGTAACCGACCTCGCGTTCGATCATCCGCGCGATCAACGCGCCGCCCTTCTCGAGCGGTATCACGAACGGACGCTTGCCGAGGCCGCGGTTGATCTCCGTATCGATGTAGCCCGGCGACAACTCGGTCACGACGATCGGCTCGCGATGCACTTCGGCCCGCAGGCTCTGCAGGTAGCGATGCAACCCGCCCTTCGACGCGCTGTAGGCGCCGAACCCGGCGAGGCCGCGCCATCCGGCCATCGACGTCATGGCGACGACCTGGCCGCCGCCCTGCTTGCGCAGGATCGGGATCGCGGCCTCGATGGTCGCGATGGCGCCGAGCAGGTTGATCTCGAGCGTGCGCCGGACCTGGTCGAAACGTCCCTTGCCGACCGGCGTGACGACGGCGATGCCCGCGTTGGCCACGACGATGTCGAGGCGGCCGAATTCCGTCGCAGCCTGCTCGAGCGCGGGTTGGACGGTCACGTACGCCGAGACGTCGAGTTCGACGGCCAGCACACGCGCGGCGCCGGCGGCCGTGAGCCGCGCGGCCAGGTCCTGCAACTTGTCGAGACGACGAGCCGCGATGGCGACGGCATAGCCGCGCCTCGCGAATTCGAGCGCCACCGCCTCGCCGATGCCGGCGGATGCGCCCGTGATGAAGATCGACCGTGTCATCGGCTCCTCAGTACCAGTCGTCCCGCATGTCCAGGGTCGTCGCGTCGAGGCTCGCCAGCAGGTCGAGCTGCGGCCCGATGCGCGGCAGTTCGTAGCGGAAGAAATACCGGGCGGCCTGCCGCTTGCCGTCGTAGAAGGCGCCCGACTTGCCGTGCGCCGCGCAGGCCTGCTCCAGCCAGATCCAGGCGACGACCGCGTGACCGAATGCCTCGAGATAGACGGACGCGTTGGCGAGCGCACGCGCCGGTTCGCCGGCGCCGTGCAGTTCCGCGTGGTTCGACCGATGCGCGCCACGGCCTCCTCGAGCGCGCCCGCGTGCGCGGCCAGGTCCGCGTCGCCGGTCGCGCGCGCCCGGGCCACGCTCGCGCGCAACGGCGCGGCCGAGCGCCGGCAAACGCGCGCCGCCGTTCATCGTCACCTTGCGGCCGAGCAGGTCGAGTCCCTGGATCCCGTGCGTGCCCTCGTGGATCGGATTGAGGCGGTTGTCGCGATAGAACTGCTCGACCGGATAGTCACGCGTGTAGCCGTAACCGCCGTGCACCTGGATGGCCAGGTCGTTGGCGGCCAGGCACCACTGCGACGGCCAGGACTTGGCGATCGGCGTGAGGATCTCGAGCAGCAGGTGCGCCTCGGCCCGCTCGTCGGTGGAGGTTGCCGTGCGCTCCTCGTCCACCAGCCGCGCGCAGTAGAGCCCCAGCGCGAGACCGCCCTCGGCATAGGCTTTCTGCGCCAGCAGCATGCGGCGCACGTCGGCGTGCTCGATGATCGGCACCTGCGCGGACGCCGGATCCTTGGCGGCCAGCGGCCGGCCCTGCGGCCGGTTGCGCGCGTACTCCAGCGACTCGAGGTAGCCCGCGTAGCCGAGCGCCACGGCGCCGAGACCGACGCGCGATGCGCGCCTCGTTCATCATGTGGAACATGTACGCGAGGCCCTGGTGCGGCTGGCCGACCAGGTAGCCGATGGCGCCCGCGCGACCCTCCGGCCGGCGGCGGCCTTCGCCGAAGTTGAGCAGCGTGTTGACGGTGCCCCGATATCCCATCTTGTGGTTGAGTCCGGCCAGCGACACGTCGTTGCGCTCGCCGACCGAGCCGTCCGGCGACACCAGGCTGCGCGGCACGATGAACAGCGAAATGCCCTTCACGCCGGGCGGGCCGCCCGGGATGCGGGCCAGCACGAGGTGCACGATGTTCTCGGCGATCTCGTGCTCGCCGCCCGAGATCCACATCTTGTTGCCGAACAGCCGATAGCGGCCGCCGAGCGGCGATTGGCCGTCGGGCTCGGCCCGCGTGGCGACGTCGGCGAGCGACGAACCGGCCTGCGGCTCGGACAGGCACATCGTGCCGGTGTAACGCCCGGCGAGCATCGGCCGCACGAAGGCGTCGATCTGCGCCGGCGACCCGTGCGCGAGCAGCAGGTTGGCGTTGCCGACGGTCAGCATCGAGTACGCCGACGTTGCGACGTTGGCGGCCGCGAAGTACACGAAGCACACCTTGTCGACGACGTGCGGCAACTGCATGCCGCCGAGTTCGTAGTCGTGGATCGCCGACAGGAGACCCGCCTCCGCAAAGGCCCGCACGGCCTCCGGCACCTCCGGGATGACGGTGACCCGTTCGCCGTCGAACTCGGGTTCGTGCGTGTCCGACTTGCGCCGGTGGGGCAGGAACCGCTCGGTCGCGAGCCGTTCCGCCGTGTCGAGCGCGGCGTCGAAGGTTTCGCGGCTGTGATCGGCGAACCGGGCCCGCGCGCACAGCGACGGAACGTCGAGCCACTCGTAGAGCAGGAACTCGACGTCGCGTCGGGACAGCAGTCGGGAGGTCATCCGGGCATCATACCGGCAAGCCCGCCCGGGGCGCATCGCGTCGCGCGCGTCGCCGGCTCTGTGCAGGTGCCGTGCCGTCTGCTAGCTTGCCGGCATGGTGAAGACACCCAGCCTGCTGGACATCCTGTCGCTCGTCCCCGCCCGCGACCTCGCGCGCGCGGCCAAGGCCCTGGGCCTCGCGCCCGAGGCCCTGCGCAAGCGTGTGGACTCATTCGAATCGGCGCTCGGATTCAAGCTGGTCGACACGGCCGCGAAGGCGTTGAAGCCCGGCGAGGCGGGCCGGCTGATGATCGATCACGCGAGCCGGATCTTCTCGCAGGCGCGCGACCTGACACGCGACCTCGAGGAACTGGCCGGCCTGCAGTCGCCCGAACTGAATTTCGGCGCGGACATGTTTGCGGCCGAATTGCCGCTCGGCATGGCGCTCGGCCGCATGGCATCGGCGAACTCCCGCCTGCGCGTGCATTCGGTGCTCGGCAATTTCGAGAACCTGGCGAAGGACGTGCTCGCGAACCGGCTCGAGTTTGCGATCGCGGACACGACCACGGCCGAGCGACATCCGACCCGGCTTGCAATCGAGCCGGTGGCCGAGCATCGCGTGTTCTTCTTCGTGCGCGCGGGCCATCCCCTCGCCGCCGCCAAGGACGCCTCGCTCGAGACCATCCTGGTGTTTCCGCTGGTGGCGCCGCGCTTGCCGCAGCGGATCGCCGTTCACGTGGCGAAGTCCATGGCGAATGCCCGGGTCGACCGCGAGACCGGCGACCTGACACCGGGCCTGATGGTCGATTCCTGGTCGGTGGCCCGCAGCGTCGTGCTCGCCGGCGACGCGGTCGGCATTGCGCCCTGGTCCGCGATCGAGAACGACGTGCGCGCGGAGCGGCTGGCGCCGATCCGTTTCGAAGCGCCCTGGATGCACCTCAGTTACGGGCTGTTCTATCCCCGCAAGAACGCGCTCTCGCGAGTCGCGCAGCTCTTCGTGACGCAGTTGCGTCAGGTCGAGACGACCATCCAGGCGCGCGAGCAGCGCTCGCTGGCCCGGATGACGGGCCGCAAGCGGGCCCGCAAGGCAGTGCGCAAGACAGCGACCTCGGCCCGCGTCGCGCCGAGTGCGCGTGCCCGGGCCGCGCGCCGCAAGTAGCGTGGCGCGCCCACTCGTCCTGCTGCTGGTCGTCGGCGTGCTGGCCCGTGCGCCGGCCGCCGTCGGCGCCGCGCAACCGGCCACGATGCGAGTCGATTACTTCCACACCGGCGGTCGCGGCGCGGAAATCTTCGCGGTCGACCGCGTCCTGATCGAACCCCTGCCATGGCCGGGCCACATGAGCCGCACACTCGACGACGGCCAGCTCGGCTCCTACCGTTTCGAGGTTCGGGACCTGCACGGACGCCTGCTGTACGCCCGCGGATTTTCCTCGATCTACGGCGAGTGGGTCACGACGGCCGAAGCCGCCGCCGCCTCTCGCACGTTCCACGAATCGCTGCGCTTTCCCGCGCCGCCGGAAAAGGTGCAGGTCACCGTCTCGAAACGCGATGACTCGCAGTCGTTCCAGCCCGTCTGGACGACCACGGTCGATCCGGCCGACATGTTCGTCGACCGCGCCCCGCCTCCGCCGCAGAAACTGATTGCACTTGAGCGACACGGCGAGCCGGCCGACAAGGTCGATCTGCTGCTGCTCGGCGACGGCTACACCGCCGCGGAGTGCGAACGGAAGTTCCTTGCGGATTCGCAGCGCATGATCGCCGCCTTGTTCCGTCACGAGCCGTACGCCTCGAGGCGCGACGATTTCAACGTCTGGGGCCTCTGCCCGCCGTCCGCGGAATCGGGCATCTCGCGCCCCTCGACCGGGATCCACCACCGCACGCCGGTCGGGGCCACTTACGACGCGTTCGGGTCGGAGCGATACGTCCTCACGTTCGACAATCGGGCACTGCGCGAGGTCGCGTCCCGCGCACCGTATGAAATGCTGGAGATCCTCGCCAACGGGAACACGTACGGGGGCGGCGGCATCTTCGGCGCGTTTGCGACGGTCGCCGTCGACAGCGCGTGGGCCGACTACCTGTTCGTGCACGAATTCGGCCACCACTTCGCCGCACTGGCCGACGAGTACTACACGTCACCCGTCGCCTATGCGCCGGCGCAGAAGGTGGTCGAACCGTGGGAACCGAACGTCACCGCGCTGCTCGATCGCGAGCACGTGAAGTGGCTGGCACTCATGGAGACGAGCACGCCGCTGCCGACACCCTGGCCCAAAGCCGAGTTCGAAGCGCACGAGCGCGACTTCCAGGCCCGACGCAAACAGATCCGGGCGGAGCAACGTCCCGAAAGCGACATGGATGCGCTGTTTCGCGAGGAGCAGGCCTACACCACCGGCCTGTTCCGCGCCGCCGTGCACGCGAGTCGGGTTGGAGCCTTTCAGGGCGCCAACTACGACGCCCAGGCCTACTACCGGCCGCAACAGGACTGCGTGATGTTCACTCGCGACGACGTGCCGTTCTGCCGCGTCTGCCAGGCCGCAATCGAGCGCATCATCGATCTCTACGCGGGGCCGCGCGCGGGCTCGGCACACTGACCGGCGCGGACCGGCCAACCGGGAGACTCCGTGTACGACGCCGCGACCATCGCACTCGCCTCGCCGCTGCGCCGCCCTAAGGTGGCCCGCCGGTTCACGATCACGCTCTGCATCCTGCTGTTGCTCGCGGCGGTGATCATTCTCGCCGTGGTCGGCGGGCCGGGACCCGAGGCCGCCCGTGTGTTCCTCGCCGCGCTCGCCCTGTCGTCACTGCTGGCCCTCCTCCCCGTCCTCATCCTGTGGTACCTCGACCGGCGCGAGCGCGAGTCGCCGTGGCTGTTCGCGGCGGCATTCCTGTGGGGCGGCCTGATCGCCACGACTCTGGCGCTGCCGGCCAACACCGCGATCATTCTCGCCATCGGGGAGTGGCTCGAGCACAACGCGGCGCTCAAGGAGATGCTCGGGCCCGACGCGGCGCTGATGGTTGGCGCACCGCTCGCGGCACCGCTGGTCGAAGAGACGACCAAGGGACTCGGCATCGTGCTGCTGTTCTGGCTGATGCGCGGGGAGTTCGACAACGTCCGCGACGGCTTCATTTACGGCGCGCTGGTCGGCGCCGGTTTCAACTGGTTCGAGTCCGCCCTGTACGTCCAGCAGAACTTCCTGCAGTACGGCGAGGCGTCGTACGGATTCCAGATCGGCTCCCGTTACGCGTGGCTGGGTCTTGCCGGCCACGCGATGTTCTCCGGAATCTTCGGCGCCGCGCTCGGCCTGGCGCGGGTCACGCGCAAGCGACTCGTCCGTTACCTGGCCCCGGTGGCCGGCTACCTGCTGGCGGTGCTCGCCCATGCCTGGAACAACGTGCTGCCGCTGTTGTTCGCCGTGGTCGCAGCGCAGGCGGGCGAGGCGCCGCCGACCGCGAGCACTCCGCCGCCGCCGGTCGGACTCACCGACGCGCTCGTGTCCGCCAGCATTTCGAACGTGGTGGTCTTCCTGCCGTTCGCCCTGCTGCTGGCCTGGATCATCCGGCGCAGCGGCAAGGCCGAGCGCAAGGTGATCGGCGAGGAACTCGCCGACGAGGTCGGCCGTTGCGTCACGCCGCAGGAGTATGCGGCGATCCAGTCGGACCGCGTGTACCGGACCCGTCGCATCGACGGCCGCGACCGGCAGGCGTCCGCCGCGCTGGTCAACGCGCAGAACGAGCTCGCGTTCCGCAAGCGGCGACTGCGTGATCGTGGTTTCGATCCGGCCGCCGACCCGGTCGTCGCGCAGTGGCGCAGCCAGATCGCGGAACTCCGGCAGAGACTGGGGACCTGAAGCGCGGTCACGCGATCGATCTTCCGAAACTACGTATTCCGGATTCGGGTCGCTGAGCGTGAACTAGACTCAGTTGCAGCGGCGTGCCTTGCCACGCCCTCACGCCTACGAAACGGACTCAACTCGGAGCCAACATGTTCACGACTCGACGCGCGCTGATTCCCCTGGTCGCCGCTGCCTTCGCGCTGGCGGCCTTCTCGCTCCAGGCCGCGGAGCCGACGTTCACCGCCAAGCTGAATGGCGCCGCGACCGTGCCGGAGCCGATCAAGACCAAGGCGGAAGGAACGCTGCAACTGACGGTCAGCGCGGACGGCAAGTCCATTGCTTACAAGCTCACGCTGAACGACATCAGCAACCCGTCGCAGGCCAGCATGCACCTCGGTTCCGCGTCGACGAATGGGCCGGAGGTATTGGTGTTGTTCCCGAAGCACGGCGAGTCACAGAAGACGGGCGAGTTCAACGGCGTGCTGTGCGAAGGCACGTTCACGGCCGCCGACCTCATGGGCTCGATGCAGGGCAGCCACCTGTCCGACTTCATCGACGAACTGAAGGCGGGCAACGCTTACGTCAACGTGCACACCAACGACGGCATGGACCCGCCGAATTCCGGACCCGGCGACTACCGGCTCGGCGAGATTCGCGGACAGATCAAGTAACTCTTTTCCAGCGAAGCCCGGCGCCTCGACGGCGCCGGGTTTTTTTGCGTTCGTCGCGATTGGAAACTCACGGACGCCTAGGCGGCGTCCAACTGGAACACCCTCGCGGAATTCCCCGCGAGGAATGCCGCACGGGTTGCCTCGTCGAGCATCAGTTCATCTATCCCTTCGAGCGCCTTCGCCGGCGCGATCATCGGCCAGTTCGTCCCGAACAGCACCTTTTCGCGGCCGTGCGCCTTCAGGTAGGCCACGAGGTTCGGCGGATAGCGTTTCACCGTGTAGGCCGACGTGTCGATGAATACGTTGGCGTGCTTGGTCGCTACGGCAATCATCTCCTCCGTCCACGGATAGCCGATGTGCCCGCACACGATCACCAGTTCGGGAAAGTCGAGCGCGACCTGGTCAATGTAAGGAATCGGCCTGCCGACTTCGGACGGCATCAGCGGCCCGGTGTGGCCGACCTGGGTGCAGAACGGGACGCCAACGTCGCAGCATTCATTGAAGATCGGATAGAAGCGCGGATGCGTGGGCGGCATCTCCCAGAGCCACGGCAGCACCCGGATCGCCTTGAACCCGAGTTCACGGATGCAGCGGCGCACCTCGCGCACCGCGTCGCGTGGCCGCGACAGGTCGACGGAGCCGACGCCGAGAAGGCGTCCCCGGGACTCGCGGACGAATGCGGCGACTTCGTCGTTCGATATCAGCGCGCCGTGCGGGCCCCACCACGCGCTGATGAGGCTGCGGTCGACTCCGCCCCGGTCCATCGCGTCGAGCGTCAGGGAGATCGGCCAGGCGCCGGCCGGGGCACTCATGCCCTGCGACTGACCGCGCGTCCAGCGACGCAGCGACTCGAACATCGGGTGCGCCAGGTGGCGCTCGGTCGGGTGCTGGGCCCAGGCGTCGATGATCATGGGCTGGCGGTGCTCGAATGACGCAGGTTTGCGGCGCGATTATGCGCCCTTGCCGGCCTGGGCCGACTTCTCGCGCATGCTGGCACTGATGTCCCGCGGCGACGGGTTGCGCCGCAGCGTGAGGCCGCCGTTGATCTGCAGCGTCTGGCCGGTCATGAAGCATTGATCCCCGGCGAGCCACAGCGCCGCGTCCGCGACGTCCTGCGTGGTGCCGATCCGGCCAAGCGGGTATTCCTTCAGGAACGCTTCCTGCAGCCCGGGCAGCTTCATTTCGGCATCGGTCATCGGCGTCCCGGTCAATCCGGGCGCAATCGCATTGACCCGCACACCTTTCGGTCCGAACTCGTTCGCGAAGCAGCGCACCAGCGCCTCGCTGCCCGCCTTGGTGCCGATGTAGGCCGCGTGGTTGTACAGCAGGGCGTGGACGGATGCGGAGGAGATCTGGATCACCGACCCGCCGCCCGTCGTGGCCATACCGCCCACGAACACCTGGAGGAAGAAATACGGCCCCTTGAACTGCAGCGCGGTGAGCTTGTCGATCTGCTCCTCGGTCGTCTCGAGCAACTTCGCCATCAGGCCCCAGCCCGTGCAGTTCGCCGCGATGTCGACCTTGCCGTACGCGTCGCAAGCCGTCCGGTAGAGATGCTCGAGTTCGGCTTTCTTCGTGATGTCGCAGAGCGCGTGTCGGCCGCCCACCTCGCCAGCGATCTTCTTCAGTT
Organism: uncultured Gammaproteobacteria bacterium; assembly: GCA_963843985.1. Classification (GTDB taxonomy): domain Bacteria; phylum Pseudomonadota; class Gammaproteobacteria; order Steroidobacterales; family Steroidobacteraceae; genus RPQJ01. The sequence continues at coordinate 276,540 of CAWJMS010000033.1, forward strand.
CGTCCTCGTGGCGCCCGCCGACGACGACGCGGGCACCTTCGCGCGCGAACAGCCGCGCCATCACCTGGCCCATGTTGTCGGGCGCCGCAGCGCCCACGATGACCGCCACCTTGCCATCCAGTCGTCCCATCGACGTGTCCCTCTTTCGGTAAATCAGCCGCGCAGCCGGCGCAGTGGACGCGTGCCGTCCCATCCCTCGGCGCACTTGCGCACGTATGCGTAAAAGCGCCGCAGGTCTGCGCCGGACTCGTAGAATTCAAGCATGTGCCCGAGCAACGCGGCGACGTCGACCATCGCGAAGTCCACGCCAGTCGCCGTGCGCGCATCCAGCGCGATGGCCAGGCCGCGACTGCGAAATTCGTCCAGCGCCGCGGGCAGGTCCGGCACGAAATATGCCACGTGGTGCATGCCCGTTTCGTCACGACCGTACATGTCCCGCAGCGCGGAGGGTCCTTCGTTGTGCTGCGTGATCAGTTCGACCATGAGGTCGCCGGCCTGCCCGTAGGCCGAACTGTGGTCGAACGGCTCCGGACGGCCCCGATACAGGCTGCGCTCGAGCGGGATGTGCTCCATCAGGAAGAACGGACCCCAGCCGAACTCGCGCGCGAACCGCTCGGCCGCTGCCTCGGGATCCGGCACGTGATAGGCCAGCTGGACCGGCTTCAGCGTGCCGAGTGCGCTCACGGCACGGCTACCGGCCGTCGACCGAGAATGCGAGCAGCACGTTGCCCGGCAGGTGCCAGTAGATGCCGTAGCCCGAATTGACGTAGAGCACGCCGTCGTGCACGACGGGACCGTTGCTACCCATCGATCCGCCGTGGCCCTTGGCGCCGGACAGGGTCGGCACCTCCTGGCGCGTGTCGTATTGCCAGACCACCCGGCCCGAGGCCGAGTCATAGGCCTGCAGGCGACCGTCCATGTGACCGCCGAAGACGACGCCAGGGATCGAGGTGACGGCGGCGAGGACGCCCGGGTCGCAGTAGGTCTCGCCCCGGCACTGGTCTTCGGCCGGGGCCGACCACAGCAGCTCGCCCGTAACCGGATCGAGCGCATACAGGCCCGGGCGCGGCGGATCCGTGCGCACCGCGGCGTCGCGATCGTTCGCCATGTCGGCGATGGGCACGTATAGCCGCGTGCCGTCCGCCGCCATGCCCCACTGCACGCCGCCCTGTACGCTGCCGCGGCCGAGGCGGCGCTGCCACAGCAGCTTGTCGTGCTGGTCCGGGTCGATCGCGAGCGCCGTGCCGTCCTTGCGCCCGGCCAACAGCAATTCCTGGCCCGACGCCGTCTTCGCGAGGATGACTCCGGCACCCATGTCGTAATCGGGGCCGGTCGGCTTCGGGCAGTTCGTGCCGCCGAGCATGCAGCTGACGTTCCAGGTGTCGTTTGCAAAGGACTGCAGCGACCAGCGGATCCTGCCCGTCTCGAGATCGAAGGCGAGCACGGCATCGCTGTGACTCTCGGCCGGTGTGGAGTAGTTGTTGCCGGTGGTCGCGTACACGACGCCGCGCCTGGGGTCGAGCGTGAGCGGGCTCCAGATCGGCGAACCCGAAGGCCCGAACATGGCGACGCCGGTTTCGGTCTTGCCGACTTTGCGCGGCTTCCCGGCGATCGTGTAGGTCTTCCAGGCCACCTTGCCGGTCGACGCATCGACCGCGACGACCGATCCCCGGAACGTGCAGCACGCATACGTCGGGTCGGCGGTCGCTTCCTCCAGCGACGAGACCGGAAAGTACACTTTGCCCGCGTGGTAGGCCGGCGAGCCCGTGATCGTCGCGCTCGGGTGATCGTCGGCCTTGAGTTTCCAGCGCAATGCGCCGGTGAGCGCATCGACTGAATAGACACGCCCGATCAGATCGCCGAAGAACGCGAGCGGCGGCTCGGCGCTGCCCGCTTTCGCGGGTGCAATGACGACCGGCGTGCGCACCTCGGCCGTCGCCCGGAATGTCCAGCGCACGCAGCCGGTCTTTTCGTCGAGCGCGTACACGGTGCCGTTCTGGCTGCCGACGTAGAGTGCGCCAAACGCAAACGTCGGCTGGGAACGTGCGCGCAGCGCACCTGGATAGGCGAAGGCCCACTTGAGCTTGAGGCGCGGCACGTCGGCCGCGGCGAGGCCAGCCGTGTCCGCCGGGATGTTGCGGCTGTTCGACGCATCGAAGCCCCAACCGGTGATGCGCGGCGCCCGGTTCGTATCGAAGCGCGCGGCCTCGCCGGTGCAGCGCGGTGCTTCGGCCGTTGCGGCGCCGCCCAAGGTCTCGCTGGCCAGGTACTCGGCCAGCTCGCGCTTCTGCCCGGGCGAGAGTGACTTGGCCTTCTGGCGCATGATGCCGTCGGTGAGCGCCGCGTAGATCGCGTCGACCGGCATCATCTGCAGGAAGGTCTTGCTCGGCGCCTTGGCGACCTGGCCTTCGTGGCAGACCGCGCAGTTGCGCCGGTAGTGGTCGGCGCCGGGCAAAGTCTCGCGGTCGACGACCTTGGCGTCCTTGTCCTTGACTACCATCGCGTCCTTGAACGCGGCCAATTCAGCGGCCTCCTCTTCCGCGGTCTTGTCCGCGAAGGACGACGGCGCGCCCGCGAGGAGCAACGAGGACAGCACGACCAGGGCCAGGGAAGACCTGCGCATCGCAATCACCTTCTGCGAAGAATATCGTCGATTTGCCGGGCTCAGCGCATCCGGCGGATCGGCTCGTTGCCATCCCAGCCCTGCGCGGCGTCGCGCACGAGCTGGAAGAATCCCGTGATCGCGGGCCCGGCTTCGATCAGTTCGATCATGGCGCCCGGGTGATCGTCGGTATCGACGTACGCGAAGCGGATGCCCGTGCCGGTGTGGCCTTGCTGCACCGCTGCGATGCCGACCTTCTTCAGCCGGGCGAGATCGTCGGCCACCGAGTTCGTCATCACACCGAGGTGCTGCAAGCCGCCCTGCCGGCGGCCCGCGAATTCGGTGTAGATCGACGGCGCGTCGTTGAACTGCTGGATCAGCTCGACCTGCACTTCGCCCCATTGCGCCAGTCCGACCGACATGTCGATGTCGGTCGGCTTGCCGCGATGGAGCACCTGCGCGAACTTCACGTGCTCGAGCACGAAGAACGGGCCGATGCCAACCTTGTCCAGCCAATGACGCATGGCGTGCTCGAGGTCGGGGACGACGAACCCGAGTTGCATGACCGGTCCGAATTGCGCGGCCATGAGCTACTCCAGCCCCAGTTCTTTGAGCAGGGCCACGCGCAGCCGGAACTTCTGGATCTTGCTGCTCGACATCGGCCACTCGGTGACGAAGCGCACGTGACGCGGCACCTTGAAGCTCGCGATCTCGCGGCGACAGAAATCGATCAGCTCCTTTTCGCTCGCCTTCTCGCCGGGCTTCAGCTCGACGAAGGCGGCCGGCACCTCGACGTATTTCGCATCGGGCACGCCGACGACCTGCGCGAGCTTCACGGCGTGGTGGCGGCCGAGCAGCCCCTCGATTTCGGCCGCGGCGACGTTTTCGCCGCCGACCTTCAGCATGTCCTTGAAACGGCCATGGAACATCACCGTGCCGTTGTCGTCCAGTGAACCGATATCGCCGGTGTGGAACCAGCCATCGTGATCGAGCGCCTGCGCCGTCTTCTCCGCATCCTTGTAATACCCGTCGAACAGCGAGTAACCGCGCACCAGCACCTCGCCGCGCAGGCCGGTCTTCACGTCCTCGCCAGTCTCGGGATTGATGATGCGCAACTCGAGTCCCGGCAGTGGCCGGCCGAGACGCGTGATGCGCTGCGTCTCGGGCTCGTCCCACGCGCCCGTGCAGACGGTGCCCGCCGCCTCCGTCATGCCGAAGCTGCCGACCTGCAGCGCCTGCGGCATCGCCTTCATGATCGGTTCGGCCACGCCCGGCGGCTGGACCGCGAAATTGCTGTTCATCAGCTTGACGCGCGACAGGTCCGTGTCCGGGAACGTCGGATGGTAGATCAGGCCCTGCATGATCGTGACGAAGCTCGGGTAGAGCGCCGTCACCTTGTGCTTCTCGAGCATCTGCAGCGCGACGCCCGGATCGAAGAATCCCATCGTCAGGTAGCTGCCGCCCACGTCGAAGATGGCGAGCATGGGCAGCACCGCCGCGATGTGGAACATCGGCAGCGGCGACCACATGCGGTCGACGTGCGTCAGCCGGTAGCGATGCCGGCCGAGCGCGATGCTGTTGCGCACCATCGCTTCGTGCGTGATCAGGCAACCCTTCGGATTGGCGGTCGTGCCGGACGTGTAGAGCATCAACCCGATGTCGCGCACGCGCACGCGCAGCCGCGTCTCGTGCACTTGCCGGTCGTCGCGCGCCTCGCCGGCTGCAATGAACTCCTTTTCTCCGACGAAACCGGGGGCGTGTGACCTGCCGAGCAGCACGATGTTGCGCAGCTTCGGCGCCGCGGCAACCTTCAGCGACTCCGGATGCTTGTTCCGGTGCAGTTCCGGCAATGCCGTGTTGAGCCGTTCGACGAAGTTCACCGCGTCGGCCACCGCATCGGTGGTCACCACGGTCACGATGTCGCCGTTCTCGATGACGTAGGCGAGTTCACTCGCCTTGTAGCGCGCGTTGATCGGCACGATGACGGCGCCACAGAATGCCGCGGCAAACAGGATCTCCATGAACTCCGCGCAGGTGTGCATCAGGATGCCGACGTGGTCCCTCGGCCGGACCCCCATCGCCTGCAGGCTGCGCGCGCGCCGCAACGCTCGTTGTGCGAGTTCGGCATAGGTCAGCGATTGGTCCGGGAACACGAGCGCCGGCGTGTCGGGATAACGGTCCGCCGCCGTCAGCAGCACGTCGCCGATGGTCGTGACGTGAATTCGCGCGCGCGCCAGGTCCTCCCCCGAGTAGGGCTCGAAGGTCGCGTTCGCCCGCCGCCGCGAGGCCTGCTGGCCGGCAGCCGCGTGCGACGCAACCCGCACCTTGGGCCGCGCCTTGGCCAGCGGCCGTTTGCCCGGCACCGGCCGCCCGCGCTTGGCCACGACGGGCTTCGCACGCGCCTTGCCGGCGCGCGTCTTCGCACTGCTACGTTTCGCTTTCGCCATGTGTACTTCCCTCGCAGGCCGAAGATTACGTCGAGTGAACAGAAAAAAACAGACTGTCCTGTTTCTTTTTATCCCGCCCGCACCCTAAAGTTTCCGTCAGCGGCCGACCGGCCGTGCGACCAACCGTGCTGCAGCGCAACAGGACCCGACCATGACCGATCTTGCCGCACTCGAACGACGCATCCGCCGCCTCGAAGACCGCGAGGCCATCGCCGAGTTGATCGCACGATACTGCCTCGTGATGGACAACCGCGACATGGATGCGATGCCCGCCTTGTTCACGCCGGACTTCGTCGTGCGTTCCGCCGACGGCGTGATGAACACCGTGGGTCGCGAGGCCGCCGTGGAAATGTTCCGCGGACGCTTCCAGGTGCTCGGCCCGAGCAACCACTTCACGCACGATCGCATCATCACCTTCGACGACGCGGATCCCGATCGGGCGTCCGGCTTCGTGCTCGCGCACGCCGAAATGAATCGCAAGCAGCAGCCGATGCTCGCGGCGATCCGCTACGACGACGGCTACCGGCGCCACGAGGGCCGCTGGAAATTCGCCAGTCGCTCGCTCGCTTTCATGTACTACGTGCCGACGGCCGACTACCTCGACGCGTTCGGTCCCGGCATCGGCAAGCGCAACCGGGCGTACGACACCGCGGTCGCCGCCGACTGGCCCGAGAAGCTGCCGACCTGGCGCAAGTATTACGGCAGCTAGGCCTCGCGGCACGCGCAAGCGCGGCTGCCACGGTTCGCGCGGCGATGCTAGATTGCGCGCATGAGCAACGCGAGCCACCTCGCCCGGGTGCAGGACCTGCTGCGTCGAGGCCAACACCCGGCCGCCGAAGCCGCGTGCCGCGACCTGCTGCGAGCACGGCCTGGCGACGCCGATGTGACGCACCTGCTCGGCATCGCCCGCAAGCAGGCCGGTGACTTCACCGCAGCCGAGCAATACTTGCGCACGAGCGTCGAGCTTGCGCCGCGACGTGCGGACTTTCGCCACAATCTCGCGAACCTGCTGCGCGCCCAGGGCCGTCACGGCGACGCCGAAGCCGAATTTCGCGCGGCGATCGGCGCCGATCCCTCGTTCCGCCCGGCGCGGCTGGGGCTTGCCGGCCTCTACAACGCGGTCGGCCAGTACGCCCCGGCCGAGGCGGAAGCCCGCCGGCTCCTGGCGTCGAATGCGAAGGACGCCGATGCGTCGACGGCGCTCGGCGTCGCCTTGCGCGGCCAGGGGCGCCTTCCGGAGGCGGAAGCTGCGTACCGGGCTGCGCTCGCCATTGCGCCGAACGACGTCGTGGCCCGCCACAACCTGGGCGCGGTGCTCATGCAACTCGAGCGCGCCGAGGAATCGCTGGTCGAGCTCGACCGCGCCGCGGCCGCGGGACTCCGCGGCGCCGAGCTGGCTTTCAATCGCGGACGGGCGCTGTTCGACCTGTATCGCTTCGACGAGGCCGAGCGCGCTTTCGTGGAGGCGACCGCAGCGGCGCCGGGCGACGTGCGGAGCCACGTGCAGCTGGCCAAGCTTCGACACATGCGTGGGGACGAGGATTTCGGCCGCAGCTTGCGCGAGGCCGCCATCGCGCGACCGCGGGACCTGCGCCTGCACATCACGTACGGCGAGACACTGAGACGCGGCGGCGACCGCGCCGGCGCCGAGCGTGCGCTGCGACCGCTGCTGCAGGATTCCGCGGGTCGCACGCCGCCGGTGCTGATGGCGCTGGCCGCGGTGCTGCACGAATCGGATCGCGTGCCCGAGGCGCTGGCGTTCGCTCGCGAAGCGAGCGCCCGGGACGCCGGCGACCCGACGATTGCCGATGGACTCGTGTCGATCCTGCTGTCGTCGGGAGCGGCCGACGAAGCCTGGCCGATCATCGAACGCGAGCAGGGGCGCGCTCCGCTGCACCAGGGGTGGCTGGCGTATCGGGCGACGGCCGCGCGCCTGCTCGGCAGTGACGAGTACCGTCGTCTTTACGACTACGAAGCCTTCGTCCGTCCGTACGAACTCGAGCCGCCGCCGGGCTGGCCGACCATCGGCGCATTCCATGCCGAGTTGATTCCGGCGCTCGAAGCGCGGCATCGGCTCGAGGCCCACCCGCTCGACCAGAGCCTGCGTGGCGGCACGCAGACGGCGCGCAGCCTGCTGGCCGATCCGGAGCCGGTGATCCAGGCGTTCGTACGCGCGCTCGCGCCACCCATCGCGGCCTACCGCGAAGCGATCGGCTACGACGCGCAGCATCCGTTTCGCTCGCGCAATCGAGGCGCGACACGCCTGGCGGGCTGCTGGTCCGTGCGGCTGCGACGCGGCGGCTACCACGTGAACCACGTGCACCCCGAAGGCTGGATCAGTTCGGCGTATTACGTCAGCGTGCCGCCGGAAGTCTCCGACGAAACGGTCCGCAGCGGCTGGATCAAGTTCGGCGAACCGCGTTTCCCGGTGCCGGGAGCCCGCGCCGAGCACTTCGTGCAGCCGCGGCCGGGCCGCCTGGTGCTGTTTCCATCCTACATGTGGCACGGCACGACGCCGATCACCGGCGACGCGCCGCGCCTGTCGATCGCTTTCGACGCGGTCCCCGTCGGACCCTAGTCGGACCGCTGCTGGCGGGCTCAGCTGTTGAGCCTCGGCCGGCGCTAGCCTGCGACGATGATCGACCTCGGCACGATTTCGGGCCTGCACGCGCACCGCCACGAGTTGCACGCGTATTGCCTCGGCTGCGACCGGTGGTCGACGTTGCCGCTTGCGAGGTTCATCGCGTCGGGACTCGGCGACCGGCGCCTGCCGCTCGCCGTACGTTGCGCGCGCTGCGGCGCGCGCGGCCGGTTGCAGGTGCGCCCGCCCATGCCGCAACGCACTGCATGCGGTTGGCTGGCCCCGCCGTCGGGCTAGCGCGCTTGTACGGCGCAAATTTGACAGTCTGCGAAGACCTCGGGAGGATCGGCAGTCCATCCTGCGTCCGCGATCCTGCCGATGCGTTTCAAGCCGGCCCGGTTTGCTCTCCTGCTGCTGCTGGCATTCGTGCTGTCGGCAGCCATGCTGGCCGCGTTCCTGCCCGAGATCCGCCGTGCCTACTGGGCATGGTCGGCACCCACGAGCCCGAACCAGCATGCGGCGCAGGTAACGCGCATCGTCCCGCGCAACACCCCGTACGATCAGTGGATCGCACAGGCGAAAAAGCGGATCCCTGTCTTTGAGGGGCTCGTGATCCAGGATGTGCGGACGGTTGCGCTGCAGGCGTGGCCGGAGATCGGAGTTGGAGTCAATGGACTCTACCTGCGCTTAGCCGATTACCAGTTGACCGACGGTCGCCTGCTGGAGCTGGGTGTGCACGGCCGCACCCACCCCGCGCGTCACCTGTTCGAGGCCGACGTCTACTTCCTCTCCGGGAGCGGGCACACGCTCTTTTTCCGCGACGGCGCCGAGCCGCTCAGGATCGACTGGCGCGCGGGAAGCCTGGTCGCGATCCCGCTCAACGTGCGCTACCAGCATTTCAACGACGACGACGAACCCGCCCGCTTGCTGTCGGTGACGAGCTTTCCGTTCATTATCAACTCCATGGCCAGCGAGTCTTTCGTCACGGAGAACCCTTACCAATTCGCCGACCGCTTCGACGGCCGTGACGACTACTTTCGCGAAGCCCGTCCGGCCGGCGACCGGCGCGGCGCCACGAATTTCGTCCCCGACGTCGGCACGGCGAAGATGTACCCGTACGACGAACGCGGAGAGGGCGCGACGACGACGCGATGGACGATGGCGGGCAACACACAACTCGACCTGCATGCGTCCGAAATCCCGCCGCACAGCCACCTCAAGGCGCACCGGCACAGCAGCGACGCCTTCATCCTGATCCTCGGCGGCAAAGGCTATTCGTTGATCTGGCGCGGCGACGACGTCCAGCACCGCCAGCGGTTCGACTGGCGCAAGGGCACGCTGTTCGTCCCGCCGACGTACTGGTACCACCAGCATTTCAACACCGGCGCCGAGCCGTCGCGACACCTTGCACTCAACGCGCCCGCGCTCGTCCAGAACCTCGGCTTGCGTTTCGGGGACGAGCTCGACCGCGACGCGCCGCCGATCCGCGACGAGTGGCAACGCGAGCTCGCGCATGCGCACGTCGGCGCGCAGTGACGTTCATCCGGCGCCGGACGATCGCTCCGTCGGGACGGATTCGACGCTTGTCCTGGAATCGGTGACCAGCGTCCCGTCCGCCATCCAGTAAAGGCGATCGGCGTGCTGCATGACCCGCTGGTCGTGCGACACCACCAGCAGGCTCGTCGTCTGCTTCAGGCGCTCGAGCAGGTCGAGCAACGCGTCGACGCTCGCCGTGTCCAGGTTGTTCGTGGGTTCGTCGAGCACCAGCAATTGCGGGTCGCGCAGCAGCGCCCGTGCGATGCAGATGCGCTGGCGCTCGCCGCCCGACAGCAGAACCCCGCGCTCGCCGACCCTGCCGTCGATCCCGCCGCGGCGCGCCTCGACGAAGGAGCGGCCGTTCACCGCGTCGAGCACGTCCCACAGCTGCCGCTCGGTGGCCGCCGGCCGCACGCAGAGCAGGTTGGCGCGGATCGAGTCATTGAACAGAAAGCTCTCCTGCGGCACCAGCGCGGTCTCGCGGCGCCAGCGAATGCGGTCGCGCTCATCGAGCGGGCGACCATCGAGCAGCAGGCTGCCCGTGCCGGGCGGCAGCAGCCCGGTCGCCACGTCCACGACCGTGCTCTTGCCCGCGCCCGAATTCCCGCCGATCGCCGTGAGCCCACCCTTTTCGATCCGCAGCGTGACGGCGCGCAAGGCCGGCTCGTGCGACGGGTGATAGCGGAACGTGACGTCCCGCAGTTCGAGCGAATGCTCGAGCTTCAGCCTCGGCAGGCCGTCGCCGACGACGGCCTTTTCCTCGTGCTCCTTCAGCTCGTCGACCAGGTCGAGATAGTGGCGGAAGCTCGGGACGAGCCCGACGAATCGCTGCAACTGGTTCTGGAACAGCCCGATCGTCGGGAACAGGCGTATGAATACCAGCAGCAGCACGATGAACCGCGCCGGATGGATGTGAAAACGCGTGAGCCCGACGTAGACCATGGCCGCCAGCAACACCGCCGCGACGGTCTCGAACACGAGCGACGAGCGCGCGGACAGTCGGGTCAGCTGCACCGCGACCTCACCCGCCTGGTTGGATCGAGCCCGATAATCCGCGACGAACCGCTCCGTCAGGCCGAGCGAGCGCGCCGTGCGCAGGCCCTGGATGTGCTCGATCAGGTTGTTGATCATGCTCGAGCGCACGCGCAGTTGCTGCCGGCTGAGGAGGTGCGTGCGACGGATCAGCGGCCGCATTGCCAGGACCGCCAGGGCGCCGCAGACGAATGCGAACAGGGTCATCTCGCGGGACAACACCAGCGCGACGACGAAATAGACGCCGAGCCGCAGCACCGTGGAAACCAGCTGGAAAAGGACGTCGACGGCGTCCTGCACCCGGCGGATCTCCCCCTGCGTCGCCTGCACGAACTCGGACGTCCTGAGCTTCTGCAGCCAGTAGAGTTCCGTGCGCGAGAGCGTCTCGTACAAGCGATGACGCAGCGAGGTCTGGAACGTCTGCTCCACTTCGACCTGCCAGGTTTCGCGCCGCCAGTTGAGGAGCGCGCGAGCGCAGATCACTGTTGCGAACAACGCGAGCCCCGTCTCGAGCGTGAGCGTGAGGCCCATGCGGTCGAGCGCCGCGTTCAAGCGCTGCCAGATGGAGTTGTCGGCCACGCCCGGCGCGAGGCCGAGCAGCCCGAGGAGCGGCAGGATCAGCAGCAGCCCGACACCCGTGATGCTGGTCAGCAGCGCATCGAGCAGCAGCACCGCCACCAGCTTGAAGCGGCTCCCTTCGAAGCAACTTCGCGCCAGTTCCACGAAATCCATGCCGCGTCGACGTGTCGCGCCGCGATTCGACATAAGCCAGCCAGTGTCCCCACGCTGATGACGGACCGGACGCCTGTTCATGCGAACCGGGAGGTTCCCCTCCCAAAGCCCGGACAAGCCTTGGGATAGTAGGCTACGCGCTCGCCGGAAAATGTGTGATGCTCACCCCGGGCGAGCGAACCTGCAATGAACCTTCTGATCACGAATTCGCAGGAAATCCAAGCGTACACGATCATGCGTTCGCTGCGGCCGTTCGCGCGGAAGGTCGTGATCACCGTGGGCGGGGACTCCGTGAATCACACGGGCTTCGAAGGCATGTTGCCGCACTCGCGTTTCATCGACGCGAAGCATCCCGTCCCCTACTTCGCCGGGGACTGGCTGGCCGGCCGGCTCGACGACGCCAATACCGACGCCGAGGAATCCTACGTCCGGCGCATCGAGGAGATCTGTCGGCTCGAGAAGATCGACGTCATCTTCCCGTCGCTGGATCCCGAGGTGTACGTCTTCGCCAAGAACAAGGAACGCTTCCTGAAGCAGGGCGTCGTCACGGTGGTGCCGGATGCCGAGACCATCCGCGTGCCGATGGACAAGGGGCTGACCATGCTGGCGGCACAGCGCGCCGGCTTTCCCTGCCCCCTGCACGTACGTTCTCGAATCGGCGGACGGCGTCGGCCGGATCCTGGCCGAGAGCGGCCCGCCCTGGCTCGTCAAGCCGCGCTTCACCGCGCATGCGCTCAACATGATCCTGGTCAAGGATTCCTCCGAGCTCCAGGCCGCGGTCGCGAAAGTCAGCGAGGCGTACGGCATGCCGATCGTGCAGGAATTCATCGGGGGCCTGCAGCGGCAGAATTACTACGTGACCGTGGATCGCAGCGGCAGGATTCTCTCGCTGCTCAGTCCCCGAGCCACGCGCATGTACGACTGGGGCACGTATCGCGTCTCCACCAAGACGGCCATATCGGCATCGGCCGCCCCGTACCTCGAGGAGATGTGCGCCCTGCTGGCCGAACTCGGCCTGTGGGGTGGCGTACACGATCCAGACCAAGGTCGACCCGCGCGACGGCATCCCGAAGCTCATGGAGATCAACGCGCGACTCGGCCAGCACCTCTGGTGGCGGACCGGCCTCGGCGTCAACGAACCGATGATCTGCCTGCAGCTGGCCCGCGGTGAGCAACCCTCCGGCGACTACCGTTTCCGCGACGGCGTGATGTTGCTCGACCCGTTCCACGACTTTTTCATCCTGTATCCACTGTCGATCTACTCGTGCTTCCGGACGCTGGAACGGTTGCTCGGCCGCGGCCGCGCCGGACCGCCTTCGGACCCGGGAACCGAGCCGGGCTTCTGGTCGACGTTCGGGCTCTATGCCAGGGACTACCTGAATTTCAGGCCCAGGGTGCTCTGCCCGGAGATCGGCAACCTGCTGAGCGACCCGATGCCATGCCTGCAGGCCTTCAGATTCAGTTTCAGGCGCACGACGGCGCCGCACTTGCGTCGCATCGCAGACTTCTTCACGACGCGCTTCCGGCGGTTGTTCGGCAATGCGTGAACCGCGACTCGGATCCTCATGAATCGAAAGCGGACCGTTGCGAGGTGGCGGCAACCGGTCCGACAAAGGGGGGCAACGGCCATGTCGAACATGATCTTCGCGGCGAAGCACATGCCGCGCTGGCGCTCGACGCTCGCGCTGTCGCTGGTATCGGCCCTGACCTGTCACGTAGTGCGTGCCGGCGACTTGCCGGCCGACTCCAGCCTTGCGGCGGACGTCTTCCCGCTGCCGGCGATTACCGTGACCGCCACCCGGATCGTCGAGGCTCCGCCGACGCTGGTCGTGCGGGACGTTTCGGTTGCAGACCTCGATGCATACAACGCGCATACCGTCGGCGAGGGCCTGACGCCGATCTCGGGCGTCAACGTCCAGAACGGCGGCACCTCCGGCGACTCACGAGCATGGATCCGCGGCTACCGGGACCGCGACACGCTCGTGTTGTTCGACGGCATCCCGATCGCATCCGGTTTCGAGGGCACCATCGACCTCAACGAGATCGCGACCGAGCAGGTCGCCGGGATCAAGGTGTTGAAATCCGCGCCGTCGGTGATCTACGGCACGAACGGCATGGGCGGCGTGATCGACATCCTGCCGCGCAACGGCACGGATGCGAGCCTGCTGGCCGGGGAGTTCGAAGTCGGCACGGACAATCGCCTGCTGGCGCGCGCCAGTTCGGGCGCCGGCAACGGCAACCTGAGCTACCTGCTCTCGCTCAGCCACGATCGCGCGGAGGATTACGCGCTCTCTGACGACTACCGGGGCGAACTCAATCAGCCGCCCGGCGACCGGGTCAACAGCGACTACCGTCGCGACAGCGTCTTCCTTTCACTGGACGCCCAGGAGACCGCGGCCGGCCACCTGTCGTTGTTCTACAACCTCTCCGATGCGGAGAAGGGCCTGCCGCCGACGGCCGGCGTCGAGGATCCGGATTACCAGCGGCTGACTCGCTCGCGGCGTCAGACCGTCGGCGTGTCGGATCGGCTCTCGTCCATCCCGCTGGCCGTGAAGGCGTATTACAACAGTTACGACAGTGATCTGACCACCTACACCGACGGCACGTACACGCTGGTGGACGACGTCGAGAAGACGCAGGACTACTCGTACGGTGTGAAGCTCTACTCGACGCTGCAGACGCACCCGAACAACACGATCGTGCTGCATGCAGCGGGGCAATCGGACGTGTTCGAGGGCGAAGGTCAACTCGAGGACGGCAACCGGGCCGAGATCACCACGTGGACCGCCGCGGTCGAGGACCAGTTCCTGATCACGAAGACGCTTTCGCTGGCGGCGGGCGGCATCTACAACCTGTTCGACCAGACGCTGCTGAATCGATCCAGCTCTGCATTCAACCCGCAGCTGGCCGTCGCCTGGCAGACCACCGACCGGCTGGCCCTGCATGCTTCGGCCGCGCAGCGCACGCGCTTTCCGAAGCTGCGCGAGCTGTACCGGCGCCGGTACGGCAATCCGGATCTCGACCCGCAGACGGCCGAAAACTACGAGATCGGGTTCACGTTCGCGCACACGTCGCGCTACCAGTCGGACGTCGCCGTGTTCCACAGCGACGTCGACGGACTGATCGAGCGTCCGGACCGACGGTCGACGTACCAGAACCTGCCCAAAGTCACGATCGACGGCGTCGAGGCTTCCACGGGCGGATGGGTCTCGGACCAGCTGTACACCCGGCTCTCGTACACCTACGTCAAGGCGGACGAATCATTGCCAGACGGCAAGAGCCGGCAGTTGCGCAGCCGGCCGGAACATACCGCACAGGCCGAGGTGCGCTACCGCTTCCCGTGGCAGATCGTCGGCTCCGCCAACGGCATCTACATCGCCGGCCTGCACGACCTCGACGACAATGACGTCTACGTGAAACTGGACAGTTACTTCGTCGCGAACCTGAAAGCCTCGAAGGTCTTCAACGACACGCTGTCGGGCTACATGGCGGTCACCAACCTGCTGGACGAGAACTACGAACAACGCCTCGGCGATCCACGCGAGGGCCGTGCCGTGCGCGTCGGCTTCGACCTGCAGCTCTGAACATGCGCGAGTCGCTCTTCCATCCCCGCAGGAGCGCGGTCACGCCCGCCGCGTTGGCGTGGATCCTCGCCGGCTGGCTGATCGCGGTCGAATCGGCGCCGGCCGCGCCCGCCTCCTGCGCGATGCTGTCGGGGTCCACGATGCGGCTGATCGTGCCGCACAATCCCGCCGGCGGCTACGACGCATACGCTCGCCTGCTGCAGCCGTTCCTCGAGAAGGAACTTCACGCGACGATCGTCGTCGACAACCGGCCGGGCGCCGGCGGGCTGATCGGCGCGGCCGCGGTCCTGGATGCGGCACCGGACGGCAGGACCCTCGGCATCCTCAATGCGGCCGGGCTGCTCGCGGCGCGTCTCGACCAGCAAGCGCCGGATCCGGCCACCGATTTCACGGTCGTCGCTCGGCTGCTCAGCAATCGAACGGTACTGGTGACGGCGCAGAATTCCGGCGTCCGCAGCCTCGACGACCTTCTGCGCCTGTCGGCCAGGCGGTCGATCATCATCGGCGTGCGCGATGCGGGTTCAGCCAGCTTCTTCACCGTGCCTGTCGTCGCTTCGCTCGTCGGGCTGAACTATGAACTCGTCACCGGGTACGACGGCAACGCCGCACGGGCGCTCGCCGCCATCCGAGGTGAAGTCGACCTGCTGGTGCAGAACCTGGATTCCGTGCAGCGTTTGATCGCCGACGGCGAGTTGCGACCGCTGCTGCAGTTGGCCGGCACGCGGCCAGGCGCCCGGCCCGGGCCGAACGAAGCGCTCCTCGTGAACGTTCCGGTGCTAGACGGGGAAACGGGTGTGGCGCAACGGCGGGCCAAGGGACGGGCCGAACCCGGGCGCAGGCGATGCAGCAGGCGGAAGCCCTCGCCGCGATGATCGACGCAGGGCGACTGATCGTGGCGCCCGCCAGACTGCCGGACGACACGCGCCGTTGTCTCGAGTCGGCGGTCGGCAAGGTGCTCGAGAGCCCGGGCTTCCAGGCAGCGGCGACACGCGCCAAGCTCAGCATCGAACCGGCGAATGCCGCGGAAGCACGCGCCGACATCGCGACCGCTACCCGTGCGGTGGCGCAGTTCGCGCCGCTGGTGAAGGCGGCGATGCAACGGGCCAGGCAGTAACAGCGGCACGACCCAGCTGCAACGACGCGGACGCATCCATCATCGATGCCGCGCTCGAAGGCCTGCGACTGGTCTTCTCCTGGCCGTACATCGTGTACCCGATCGCCGCGACGCTCGTGGCGATGATGTTTTCAGCCACACCGGGGCTCAACAGTTCGTCGCTGATGGCGCTGGTGATTCCGATGCCATCTGCCTCGGACTCGCTGCCGGTCATGCTCGTTTTCGGCGCGCTCGTCGGCGGCGCCACGTTCATGGGATCGGTCACCGCGATCCTCTTCAACATTCCGGGCAAGGCGTCGAACGCCGTCACCCTGCTCGACGGCTATCCCATGACGCAACAGGGCCAGGCCAAGACGGCCATCGGCTGCGCGGCCGCGTCGTCGGCTCTCGGCTCGACGCTGGGAATCGCCGTGCTCATCGGCCTGCTGCCGATCATGCGCCAGGCAGCGGTGGCCCTCGGTCCTGCCGAATACCTGATGCTCGCAATCTGGGGCCTGACGACGCTGGCCGCGCTGACGGGCAATTCGCTGGTGAAGGGTTTGATCGCCGCCGGGCTCGGGCTGCAACTCGCGTTCATCGGCCACGATCCGCGGACCGCCGAACCTCGATTCACGTTCGGCATCGACTACCTGCAGGACGGGCTCAGCCTCGTGCCGGTTCTGCTCGGCCTGTTCGCGCTCGCCGAAGTCATCGATCTCATGGTGAGTGGCCGCGAGACGCTGTCCGGCCAGCGACGCCTGCAGGACCTCACCGGCAGCGTCACAGAAGGCGTGCGCAGTGTCTTCCGGCATTTCGGGTTGCTGGTGCGTTCGTCCGTCATCGGCGTACTTGTCGGCGCCATCCCCGGCATCGGCGGGTCGGTGGCCGGCTTCGTGGCGTACGGACACGCCAGTCAGACCGCGCGTGACCGGTCGCGGTGTCGGCAAGGGCGACATCCGTGGTGTGCTGGCGCCAGAAGCCGCCGCCGACGCCAAGGACGGCGGCGCGCTGGTGCCGACGCTGGCGCTCGGCATCCCGGGAGGTACCGGGACGGCGATGCTGCTCGGCGTGCTGACGTTGCACGGGCTCAATCCGGGCGCGAACTGCTGTCGAACAACCTCGTGCTCGTGTTCGTGCTGATCTGGTCGCTGTTCCTGTCGAACTGGCTCACCTCGCTGCTCGGCCTGTCGCTGGTCACACCGATGGCCAGGCTCAGCACGCTGCGTACGTCGCGCCTCGTGCCGGTGATCCTGCACGCTCGCAATGCTGGGCGTCGGCGCAGTACCGCGGCCTCGCTGCGGACGCCGTCTGCGCGGTGGCCTTCGGGCTCGTCGGCTTCATGATGAAGCGCCACCGCTGGCACCGCGTGCCCATGGTGATCGCGATGTCGCTGGCGCCGCTGTTCGAGACCAACCTGCACCTCACGCTGCGCCTGCAGACCCTGGGCGCATCGACTTCTGGTCGCGGCCGGTGGTGCTGGTGCTGCTCGCGCTGATCGTGCTCAACATGTTCCTGCCGGCACTGCTGACGAAGCTGCGGGAAATCCGCGCGCAGCGCGAGGCGCTGATCGCGTGACGCCGCGCGCGACACCGCTGCGCTTCCTGCGCCGCAGCTGGGACACCGTGGTCGTCGCGCTCGCGGTCGCGACGCTGCTCGCGATGTCCATATCGCTGAGCCGGATCGCGGGCTGGATTCCCCGCCTCGTCCTCGCCATCACGTTTGCGCTGGTGGTCCTGCAACTCGGTCATCGAGTTTCGCGAACTCGGGCCGGGGCCGGCTGGGACGCCGCCGGCTCGTCTAGGCCCATGCGTCCGGCCGCCCGGTGGTGGTCGTGCTGTGGATCGCAGGCCTGATGCTGGCCGTGCTGCTCTTCGGCAACGTGATCGGCAACTCGCTGTTCTGCCTCGCCTACCTGCGCTGGCATGCTCACGAGCCCTGGCCGACGAGCAGCTTCATCGCCGTATCGCTAGGCGCGAGCGTGCAGCTGATCTTCGGCCTGCTGCTGCGCGCGCAGCTCCACACCGGCTGGCTCTGGCACCTCGCGCAGTAGGCTGTGCAATGGCCCGGAACGCTTTGCGGCTCCCGGAGCACGTCAGGTCGCGCGGCTCAACTGCCCTTCTCGTCGAGCACCAGCCGGGTAACCGTCGCCATGTCGGCGACGGAAGCGTCGGAGAACGACGCGCGCAGCCGTCCGGCCTTGTCCACCAGGAAGACCTGGCTGGAGTGGAAGTACCCGTAGTTGCCCATCGCATCCGGTTGGTCTTTGAACGCCACCGCGGTGAAGCGCGCCGCGATGTTGGCCACGGCACGAGGATTGCCGGTGAGGCCGATGAAGTCGGGGGAAAAGGACGCGAGGTACTTCTTCATGACCGCGGGAGTGTCCCGCTCGCCGTCCACGCTGATCATGACCACCCGGGCCGCTCTGCAGGGCTCCGCCACTCGACTCATGCAGCAGCTTCAGTTTCGTCAGGGCGGCCGGACAGACGTCCGGGCAGTGGGTGAACCCGAAGAAGACGAGCGTCGGCGCGCCGCGCAGGCTCGCAAAGTTGCGAGGTCGTCCGTTGTGGTCCGTCAGTTCGAAATCCGCGATCGCCTTCGGCGCGGCAATCACCGTCACCCGCTCCAGCGCAGGAAACGGCGACGGCGGGCTTGCAGTGCGCGCGGCTCCGGGCAACATCACCAGGCAAACCAGCAGCGTCGACACCGGCACACGGATGGCCATCATGACGCCCTCATGAGAGCCATTGCGCAGCAACGTCGCGTCTGACGCCAAACCGGCCAACCAGTCAGTTCGTGTACAGGCGGCTCGCCGGGATCGCCACGTAGGATGTCGTGCCGGGCGTCTTCCAGCGGAGCTGGGCCACGGCCTGGCCGCCATTCTCGTAGAACTCCATCTTGATCGTGTAGCGCGTGCCGCCGGTCAGCGCAATCGTCGCGCTGTTGTTCGTCGATGCGGCGTGGTTGGTCCAGTTGTTGATGACCTGGACCCCGTTGATCCACAGGCGCACGCCGTCGTCCGAATTGGTCTGGAACTGGAAGTTGCCGGTCGATGAGGCTTCCACGGTGCCGGTCCATCGCACCGAGAACTTGTCCTTGTTCACACCGGTGCCGGGAGATGCGTTGCCCCAGTTGAAGTTCACGGCCTCGGTGCGCTGCAGAACGACGGTACCCGTCAAGGTCATGTTGTTGAAATACTGACCCACCAGCCCCTTGCCGGAATTCTGCGTGCTCGTCGGCGCCGAGATCTCCTGTCCGCCGATCTCCTGGACGTATGCGACGAGATTCGGCAGGTCCGTGCCCGAGACGGTGACGTTGTTGTGAGCCCGGATTGCGTCGCTCAGCGTCGACGCCGAACCGTCGTGCAGGTAGGGCGCGGTAGCCCAGACGTCGCGCAGCGTCGGAATGTCGATCCCGGTCAACGCGCCACCCAGGCGGGAACCGCTGCTCGCTTTCAGCGTGCCGATGTTCTGCGGATTGTTGACGCCGCTGTTGGTGAAGGCCGTGCCGCCGTGGCAGCCCGCGCAGTTCCTGGCGGTGAATACGGCGCGTCCCGCGGTGGCCGCGGCGCTGAGGCTGCCATCCGAGTTGCGCCACGGGCTGGACGCGAACGTGTTGAGCGAGGCGACGTAGGCCGCCAGGGCGTCCAGGTCGCTGCTCACGCCCGCCTTGGCAGTCGCCGAGAGGCTGGCTGCGCGTGCCGGTGTTGAACTGCGCGTCGGTCATCAGCCCGCTGCCGCCGGCGAGATTGCGGATCTGGCCCTCGAAGTCCTGCACCTCGTCGAAGTTGTTGCTCCAGTGCAGGAAGCCCTGCGCCGTGGCGGCGCGACCGCGCAGATCGATGGTGTTGCGCAGCCCCTCGCCGAAGCCGGTCAGGTCCCAGACCCGGCCGTCGTGGCCGCCATCGTTGTGGCACGACGCGCAGCTGATGTAGGCATCGCGCGCGAGCCGCGTGTCCTTCGCATCGTAGAAGAGCTGCTTGCCCTTCAGCACGGTGGCGCTCAGCTTCTCGGCGCCGACGGCCGCGAGCGTCGCGCGCAGCGGCACGTCGATCGCGCCGTCCACCAGCAGCGACGTGAGGTCGAACACGCTGACGGTCCGATCCATGAAGTTGCTGACGTAGAGCGTCCGACCGTCGGCCGACAGCGCCAGGCCTTGCGGCGCGCGACCCACGTCGATGCGGAAGATCTGCCAGTCGTCGTACGCGCTGACGATCGCGACCTGGCGGCTCGACTCCAGTGCGACGAACATGTACACGCCCGACTGGTCGAACAGCGGCGGCACTCGCGACGCCGGAGTTGTCGAAATCGAGGCGCGCCGCGTAGTCCTCGGTGCCGCCCGCGAGGTCGATGCGCGAACCGATGGCGCGCACCGTGCTCTGGAAGTCCAGGCCGCGGCCATCGCGCAACATGCCCCGCTGGATATTGTCCTGCTTCGAAGGCACCCATGCGGACTGGCCGTCCGGCGACAGAGCGGTGGCGCCGAGGTAGTTCGGCACGCCGCGGCCCTGGTTCTCGGCATCCGGCTTGTCGCTGTGGCGCAGCACGATGGTTTGCTGCGGCACCAGTGACGCTGCGTCGACGACGACAACCTGGCCGCCGGTTGGCACGCCGCCAGCCGACGTCTGCACGACCGCGGTGCTCTCCCCCGGCTGGGCCGGTGTGATGAATCTCGAGACGTAGACCCGGCTTGCCGCCGCTGTCGACCGACACATGCCGCGGGTTCGCGCCGACGTCGACACTGCCCGCCTGCGTGTAACCGGCCACATCCATTTTCAGCAGCTTGCCCGAAGCCTCCAGCGCCACGTAGGCGAACCCGCCCGTGGGCGCCATCGCGATGCCGAACGGCTGCGACGCGAACGGCAGGCCGAGCGTGCGCGTGACGGCGAGCGTGGACGGGTTGATGACGCTGATGGTCGCGCTCTGCTTGTTGGTCACCCAGATCTCGCCGTTCGGCGCGATGGCCAGGGTACGCGGCGCGGTGCCCACGGTGATCTCCGCCAGTTTCGCGTTGGTCACGGCGTCGAAGACGCTGACCGAGTCGTTGTCCTGGTTGACCACCCACAGGCGGTCGTTGGCGCCGGCCCGGTCCTCGAAGGCGATGTTGGACGACACGGCCGGACGATTCGCCGAGAGCGGCAGGTGCACCGTCTGCACCACGGTCTTCGTCTGCGGCAACCCGCTGTCGTCGATCGCGGTGACCGTCACGTAGTAGATGCCCGGCCTCGCGAAACTGTGCGTGATGCGTCGGCTCCGAGGACAAGTCGGTCTGGCGGCGTGCCGTCGTCGAAGTCCCACTGGTACCGGACATTCGAGCCACCCGTCACGCTGACCGCAAAGGTCACCGGCTGCGCCGGCGAGCTGCGGCGGCCGGCGACGGCATCGGATTGATCGTCAACGCCCCGGCCACGGTAATGGTCCAGACGAAGCTCTTGACGTCGTTGTTGACGCCGTCGCTCGCCGCCACCACGACGTTGTAGACACCGGGCACCGTCGCGGCGCCCGGAAATCAGACCCGTGGTCCCGTTCAACGACAATCCCGCGGGCAAGCCGCTGGCGCCGAAGCCGAGGACGTCGCCGTTCGGATCCGAGGCGGACAGCTGCAGGGACACCGGCGCGCCAACGAGGCCCGCCTGGTTGCCGGGATCGGCGAGCACTGGCGTCACCGCTGGATTGGGCACCGTCGCGACATTGACCTTCACGATGCGGGCGATCGACGGCACGCCCGCGCTGTCGAGTACGAACAGCATGTAGAAGCCCGGCGGCGCATCGGCTGCGCGGGTTGGCGACTGCACCATCAACCGGTTGCCGCTGGCCCGTGAACGTCAGCTCGATGAAGCGCTGCTCCATGTTGAAGCTGTGCGTCACGGCCGCGGTCTTGATCATGACCACCCGGCCGATGCCTGGGCCCGAGGTGAAATCGACGGAGAACGTCTGGCCGATGTCGATGACCGACGGAGCCGAGTCGATGGCCGGGCGGGACGCGAGCTCACCGGATGCGTCGTACAGGTACGGCGGATAGTAGACCTCGAAGTTGGTGTTGTTCTGCGGACCGGGCGCGCCGCCGCCCGCGACCAGCACGCTGGCGTCCGGCATCAGCACGGACGTCGAGTGGTACAGCCGCGCGCGGCTCGCCGCGGGCGCCGACGGTCCAGGTGCCGGTGCTCGGATCCCAGATCTCGGCGGTGTAACTGGCGTTGGTCATGTCGTTCCAGACCGGACTGCCGCCGGTGGCCAGCACCTTGCCGTCCGGCGAGTATCGTGGCATTGACCAGTCGGCGCTGCGACGACATGGAGCCGGTCGGCGGTCACCACCGGCGCGCCGCCCGTGATGTCGATGACGACGGCGCCGTTGGAGTTGCCGCCGAATTGCAGGATGCGACCCGGCCGGAACATGGCCGCGCTCGCGTCGCTGCCGGTGGGCCCGCTGAACTGGCCCACGTTGGTGATCGAGCCCGTGCCGGCAGTGTTGACGTAGTACATCTTGCCGTTGCTGTCGTAGCCGAACACACGGCCGTCCGGCGCAATGAAGTTGCGCGGGTACATGAAGTCGAGGGAACCCGTACCCGCACCGGTCAGCAGCCGGAAGGTGCCGTCGGTCGCTCGGACCTCCGGGTAATCCGTGCCGCCCGAACCACCCTGCGTGTAGACCTCGCCGCTCAGCAGCGCGATGGAGCTCGAATACCATCGCGCGCGGTTCATGTTGCCCTGGCGCGTGAGCGAGCCGCTGGTGACCGGGCTGCTGGTGTAGTCGAAGAGATTGCTGTTGTTGTTGCCGCGTGTTGGTGGTGCCCGTGCCGGTCCAGTTGTCGCCACCGGCGATGAACACGTTGCCGCCCTGGGGCAACACCAGCGTGGAACTGCAGAAGATATCGGTTCCGGTCAGGTTGGCGACCGTGGAGTGGCCACCGCTGAGCCCGCCTGCGGGGTCCCACACGTCGTAAATGAAGTAGCCGGTCTGCGTGCCGTCGGCCTTGGTGCCGAAGCTGAGCACGCGGCCATCCGGCATCAGCACCATGTGCACCGGAATGAGTGGCCACGGAATGACAGGCGGACCACGCACCCGTCACGTTGGGTGCAGCGGTCGCAAGGCCGGCAGACGACGCCAGGATCAGCCCCAGGAATGACCCCAGGACACCACGACGCACGATCGTAGTCATCACCGCCCTGCCCCCTGTTCTTCGCGCGGTGCGTCTTCTTTGTGGCTTGCAGGGCCTGCAATTTCCACGCCAGCCGCGGGTGCGCGTAGTCGGCTCAGGCACTTACACATTCGACAGCGGACTGGATGCAGTCTTGCGGCGGCGCAGTATGTAAAGAACGCCGACGCACAAGAACAGGCAAAACCGGCGCACGGCGCGGGCCCTCGCCCGGACCCGCCCCCTGGCTAAGGCCGCTACAACTGAATGTCATCCCTCTGACGATTTGCGCTGACGGCGAGGGCGCGACCCGAACGCACCCAAGGCTTTTGCCCTTGGCCCGTTCAAGTCTCAAGACTCATTTGCGCGCAGGTCACACCCGAACACTGACGCCTGATCGCCCTGCATCCGCGACGCAGAGCCTTGCACACGAATTGCGAGCGATCCGCCGACGTTGCAACTCAAGTGCAATTTTCGCGGCCTCCCGTCGCTCGCATCCACATCGAGCATTGCAAACTGATCGTGCTTCCGACGCCGAACGTCGCCATTGCCCTGCGCCAGGCGCTCTGTGCGCCAAGCAACAGACGGGTCGGCGGTCCGCGCCTATACAGGTCGCCTTGCATCCGCTTCCGCGGCTGCGCATTTCCAAAGGACGTCATGAGCAATCGGGGCTATCTGTGTATTCTCGCCTTGCTGGGCATGATGCTGCCTGCCATCGCGCAGCCGGCCGCGGCCCCCGCCCCAGTGGCAGACGCTCCTACACTGAGCGGCCTTGTGCCTCCACCGAACCTTGACTTCCGGGTTGCTCCCGCGTCGGTCGCGAAGGGCGCATCCGCATCCATCAGTTGGTCGAGCAAGTACGCAAGCAGCTGCACGGCCGGTGGCGGTTGGTCCGGCGCCAAGGCGAAAAGCGGCACGCAGTCGAGTGGCGCGCTGTCGGCGACGACCACGTTCACGCTCAGTTGCACAGGCGCCGGCGGCACGGCCAGCCAGAGCGCAACTGTCGACCGTGGCGGCAGCAGCGCCGACCGTGTCCCTGACCGCGAGTCCAGCTTCGGTCGCAAGCGGCGGGATCCTCCACGCTGACATGGAGCTCGACCAACGCGACGCAGTTGCACGGCCTCCGGCGGCTGGAGCGGCGCCAAGGCGACGAGCGGCACGCAGTCGAGTGGCGCGCTGTCGGCGACGACCACGTTCACGCTCAGTTGCACCGGCGCCGGCGGCACGGCCAGCCAGAGCGCAACTGTCACCGTGGCGGCAGCAGCGCCGACCGTGTCCCTGACCGCGAATCCAACGTCGGTCGCAAGCGGCTCGTCCTCCACGCTGACGTGGAGCTCGACCAACGCGACGCAGTTGCACGGCCTCCGGCGGCTGGAGCGGCGCCAAGGCGACGAGCGGCACGCAGTCGAGCGGCGCGCTGTCGGCGACGACCACGTTCACGCTCAGTTGCACGGGCGCCGGCGGCACGGCCAGCCAGAGCGCAACTGTCACCGTGCGGCACCGACGGTGTCCCTGACCGCGAGTCCAGCTTCAGTCGCAAGCGGCTCGTCCTCCACGCTGACATGGAGCTCGACCAACGCGAGCTGCACGGCCTCCGGTGGCTGGAGCGGCGCAAGGCGACGAGCGGCACGCATCGAGCGGCGCGGTCGCGACGACCACGTTCACGCTCACCTGCACGGGCGCCGGCGGCACAGCGAGCCAGAGCGAACGGTCACGGTGGCGGCAGCAGCGCCGACGGTCACTGACCGCAAATCAGCGTCGGTCGCAAGCGGCGCCTCTTCGACGCTGACCTGGAGCTCGACCAACGCAACCAGTTGCACGGCCTCCGGCGGCTGGAGCGGCGCCAAGGCGACCAGCGGCACGCAGTCGACCGGCGCGCTGGCCGCGACGACCACCTATCACGCTCACCTGCACGGGCGCCGGCGGCACCGCAAGCGACAGCATCACCGTCACGGTCGGCGCCGTCGCCGGTCCGGCCTTCCCGCTGCACGTCGAAGCCGGCAAGCGCTACTTGGTCGATGCCGCGGGCCAGCCTTTCTTCATGAACGGCGACACGCCCTGGGACCTGATTGCCCAGCTCAAGCGCGAGGATGTGGACGTCGTACCTGGAGAACCGGCGACTCAAGGGATTCAACACGATCCTCGTCGAACTGATGGAACACCAGTTTTCATCGAACCCGCCGAACAATGTGTACGGTGCTGCGCCCTTCACCACCCCGGGCGATTTCTCGACGCCGAACGAGGCCTATTTCGCGCACGCCGAGTACGTGATTGCCAAAGCGAAGTCGAAAGGCATCCTGGTGCTGATCACGCCGGCCTACATGGGCGGCGGCGGTGAGGGCTGGTACCAGGAGATGGTGGCGAACGGCGAGGCCAAGCTGCGCGCATACGGCCAATACGTCGCAAATCGCTTCAAGGCGTACGACAACATCCTCTGGGTCGAGGGCGGCGACTACAATCCTCCGGAGAAGGTGCTGCTGCGCGCGGTGGCCAACGGCATCCGCGACGTCACGCCGAACGCGCTGCAGACGTTCCATGGATCCAGGGGCACCTCCGCACTCGCCTTCCTCGGCACCTCCGAGCCCTGGCTCAACGTCAACACGATCTATACCGACGAAACCACCGTCGTCGCCAACGCGTTCCTGGAATACGGCCGCTCGACGATGCCGTTCTTCCTGGTCGAGGCTCGCTACGAGGGCGAACGGGCTTCGGTGAGCTGATCGCGCGATCGCAGGCCTACCAGACCGTGCTGTCGGGTGGCATGGGCCACCTGTACGGCAACGATCCGCTGTGGTACTTCCCGGCGGGCTGGCAAGCGGCGATGAACGACCCGGCTGCGGCGAGCCTGGCCTACTTGCGGACTCTTTTCGATTCACTCGCCTGGTGGACCCTGGTCCCCGACACCGGCAATGCGCTCCTGACGGCGGGCACCGGCTCGGGCAGCTCGCGCGCGGTCGCGGCCAAGGCCAGCACCGGTGCGTTCGCGATTCTCTATACGCCCTCGGTGCGCGCCTTGACCGTCAACCTGGCGCAGCTGAGCGGACCGAACGTGCGGGCACGCTGGTACGACCCGACGAGCGGCACGTACGCGCCCATCGCTGGTTCGCCGTTCGCCGCCAGTGGCTCACGGACTTCACGCCGACCGGCAGCAACGCAACGGAGTTGGTGACTGGGTGCTGGTGCTTGAAAGCCAGTGACCTGCCAGAAGCCGGGCGATCTCAGCCGGTCGTGCCAGGCATATACGCGCAACGGCCGTCCATACGCGCGTGTATTCCTAGCGGTGGGGGTGGGATTCGAATCCACGGAAGGCTTTCACCTTCGGCGGTGTTCAAATCTCAAGACTCTCTCACACGCGCAACGCATGCGCGCAAACGCCTAATCCCCCCGAATCAGTAGTGGATTGCCTTGCCTATGAATTGCAGGGACTCGGCCGGCATTGCAACCCGAGTGCAACTGTACCGGCTGCCCTCGCACGCTCGAACGCGGCCTCGATCTCCGCGATCCACGCCTGCCGATCATGGGGCCGCGGCACGGCCGCGGGAGTCTCCATGTCGGCGAGCGGCAGGACTTCATAGTGCGCGACGATGTAGACCGGCGACATGGCGAGGAGTCGTTCGAGTTCCTCGTTCGACGTCACGTCATAGATCCACGCTCCGCCATGTCGCCCGACGATGTGGTACCGGGCGATGAGCTTGCCCTGCTTGACGAGACCGGCGGAGCATAATCCGGCGTTCGGGCGATCGCCTGGACCATCTCCGCCCGCAGGCCTGCGATCTCGAAACGCCACAAGATGAGGAATTTCATTTGCTCCCTCCTTGTCACCATCGTGATCGGCCGACAGAGGGCTTCACTTTAGACCCCCGCATCGACGCCCGGTAGGGGGAGCCGTTGCAAGCGGACTGCTTTGATTCGATTGGCCGCCGATCGCGTGCCACGCACATGAAATGCCGCTCCGACGCGATGCACCGGTTTCGGTGCGCGCCCTGTGATCCTTACCCGCGCTACGATGCCTGAATGATCGACCTCGGCACGATCGGCGGCTTGCATGAACATCAGCACGAACTGCACGCCTACTGCCTGCACTGCGACCGCTGTCGCGTGTTGCCGCTCGAAAGGATGGTAAGCCAGGGTCTGAGCGATCGACGCTTGCCGCTTGCTGTGCGATGCCGTGAATGTGGACAGCGCGGGCAGCTGCAAGCGCGGCCGCCAATGCCGGCACGAACGGCGACCGGATGGATTGCGCCGCCGGCCCCGAGTCACGGCGGTACGCAATAAGACGCCTTCACATCAGGCACGCTCGACCGTCCGCATGTCCTGGGCGTGACTAGCGCGCCGACCGAGGCTTAGGCGGCGCCGTCGATGGCCGGGATGCCCGCGCGTCGCGGCTGTTCGCACGCTCTGCGGCGAGAGTGTGCGGCGCGTCACAGAATCGACACGCCAAGTTGCGGACTGTTTGCTGATCTCCGAGGTGAGGACTATCTGGATTGACCCATCGGTCCCGACCAACGGGTTCGCCCGGACACACGCTTGACGATTGCATGGTTGCTGGAAACGCTATTCGTCGGAGGTTTCGCCGGCGTCTTCTTGATGGCACTGGCCCGATCGGGTGCCGAACCTACGCCATCGAAGGACGTACCGACGCGGGAAGCGGCCGGTAATCGCGCCAAGTGATGGGGAAAGCACGATGAACCTGGCGCAAGTCCTGACGGTCATCGCTTACCTCGCCGCGGTGGTCGCGGCGTACGTGGTGATTACAGACGGGAGAACACGACCACGTCGCTTGGCACATCGCCGCTCGAGCGCCACGTAGCGTTCGTACAGGCGGTGCAGTTCAACCGCGAGCCACCGCTCATGTTCTGTGTTGAAGGCGCCCCAGGCCTGCTGACGCTGCGCCTCGATCGCCGCCGCACGGACGATCAAGGCGGCCAGCTCGATGCGGACCTCGTCCGTCACCATGTCAGCCAGCGATAGACCAACACGCCGACCGCAATCGCGCCGACGATCTCAGCCGCGAGTTCCAGAATTCGCCGGTGCGTACGCGGAGTCATTGGCCGACTCCCGCGACCAAGGCAACATGCTCACCGGTCATTGCATCGTCCGGATCGTGGCTCCGCCGATGTCGATCCGCATCAGACCGTGGGCTGCCGGGTGGATCGGCAGTGCTGGGACCTAGAGAATCGTGGGGCCGCTTTCGACAGTTGCGTCGACCACTGAGCCGACTACCCGAAGCGGACGATCCCAACGACGACGTTAGGAGCCTTCCTGCATGCGCGATCTGCTCAAGCTACTTGATATTAATAACTAAATTGGCGGTGGGGGTGGGATTCGAACCCACGGAAGGCTTTCACCTTCGGCAGTTTTCAAGACTGCTGCCATCAACCGCTCGGCCACCCCACCGCTGCAGGAAACTCCCAGGCGCGATTACAAACGGCCCGCATGGCCGATGCAATCGTCCCCGCCCGGCTCGGCGCGTCATACGCGAATGGACTCGGCGCCGCCCATGTACCTGCGCAGCGCCTCCGGTACGACGACGCTGCCGTCGCCCTGCTGATAGTTCTCGAGCACCGCCACGAGGGCGCGGCCGACGGCGACGCCCGAGCCATTGAGGGTGTGCACGGCCTCCGGCTTGCCGGTCGCCGGATTGCGCCAGCGCGCCTGCATGCGCCGGGCCTGGAATGCCTCGCAATTGCTGCACGACGAGATCTCGCGGTACTTCTGCTGGCCGGGCAACCAGACCTCCAGATCGTACGTCTTGGCGCTGCCGAAGCCGACGTCGCCGGCGCAGAGCGCGACGACGCGATACGGCAGGTTCAAGCCCTGCAGCACTTCCTCCGCGTGTCCCGTGAGCTCCTCGAGCGCCGCGTACGACTGCTCGGGCGGCACGATCTGCACGAGTTCGACTTTCTCGAACTGGTGCTGGCGGATCATGCCGCGCGTGTCCTTGCCGTACGAGCCTGCCTCGGAGCGGAAACACGGCGTATGCGCCACGAATCGCTGCGGCAACGTGTCCGCTTCGTGGATCGCCTCGCGCGCGAGATTCGTGACCGGCACTTCGGCCGTCGGGATCAGGAAGTACTCCGCCTCGCCGCCGACGACCCGAAACAGGTCCGCCTCGAACTTCGGCAACTGCCCGGTGCCGACCAGTGCCTGTCGGGACACCAGGTACGGCGCGTAGATTTCCGTGTAACCGTGCTGCCCGGTATGCAGGTCGAGCATGTACTGGATCAATGCGCGGTGCATGCGCGCGACGCCGGCCTTCAGGACCACGAATCGCGCCCCGGAAATGCGGCCGGCCGCCGCGAAATCCATCATCGCGAGCTGCTCGCCCACGGCCACGTGATCGAGCGGCGTGAACTCGAACACGCGCGGCGTGCCCCAGCGACGGACCTCCACGTTCGCATTTTCGTCCCGGCCGTCCGGCACGCTTTCGTGCAGCATGTTGGGCAGGCTCAGGCTCAGTTCGTCGAACTCCGCCTGCACCGCGGCGAGCTCCTTTTCGAGACTCTCGAGCCTGCGGGCGTGCGCGTCGCCTTCGGCGATCAGCGCGGCAATGTCCTGGCCCTGCGCCTTGGCCTTGCCGACGGTCCTGGCATGGGCATTGCGAGCCGCCCGCACTTCGTCGGCCGCGACCTGCGCGGCCTTGCGACGTTCCTCCAGCGCACGGAAGCGCTCGACGTCGAGCTTGAAGCCGCGGCGCACAAGGTTGGCGGCAACCGCTGCAGGATCGGCACGGAGAAGTCGGTTGTCGAGCATTTGTGCTGCAGTCCTTGGAACGCGAGGTCGGGGATCCTGGGGCGAATTGTACGAGAAGCGACGTGCAGCCGCCCTCGGCGCGAGGTCATTCTCGCCTGGCCGAAGCCGGCCATGACGCTCATTCGCCTTTGGGTTTCGCGCGAATCCGGGCGAGGGCTTCCGCGATCTTGATCTCGAGTCCGCGTGGCACGGGCTCGTAGTAACGGGCCGGCGCCATGTCGTCCGGGAAATACTTCTCGCCCTGCGCCACGGCGCCCGGCTCGTCGTGCGCGTAACGGTAGCCCTTGCCGTAACCGAGGCCTTTCATGAGGCCGGTCGGCGCATTGCGCAGGCGCAGCGGCACGTCGAGCGTCCCGAGGGCCTGCGCATCGGCCATGGCCGCCCCGAACGCCGTGTAGACCGCATTGCTCTTCGCCACGCAGGCCATGAACACCACCGCCTGGGCAATCGCCAGTTCGCCCTCGGGGCTGCCGAGACGCTCGTAGACCTCGCAAGCCTCGAGCGCCAGGGTCAGGGCGCGCGGATCCGCATTGCCGATGTCTTCGGATGCCATGCGCAGGACGCGGCGCGCCACGTAGCGCGGGTCACAGCCGCCGTCGAGCATCCGGCACAGCCAGTACAGTGCCGCGTCCGGATCCGATCCGCGCACCGATTTGTGCAGCGCCGAGATCTGGTCGTAGAACTGTTCGCCCTTCTTGTCGAAACGCCGGTAGCCGCCGGCCGACACCTCGCCGGCGATCTCGTCGGTGATGCGCCCGTCGCCGGCTCGCGCGAGGTCGGCCGCGACTTCGAGCAGGTTGAGCGCGCGTCGCGCGTCGCCGTCCGCCGCCCGCGCGATCGTCAGCAGCGCTTCGTCGTCCGTCGCCACGGCCTCGCCCTCCGCGGAAAACTCGCGAGCCAGCGCCCGGCGCAGCACCTGCTGCACGTCGTCCACCGTCAATGAACGCAGCACGTAGACGCGGGCCCTCGACAGCAGCGCGCCGTTGATCTCGAACGACGGATTTTCCGTCGTGGCGCCGATGAAGCAGACCGTGCCGTCCTCGACGTACGGCAGGAATGCGTCCTGCTGCGATTTGTTGAAACGATGCACTTCGTCGAGGAACAGCACCGTTCGGCGGCCGCTGGAGCGACGCCGATCCTGGGCCTGCTCCACCGCGGCTCGCACGTCCTTCACTCCGGCCATCACGGCGGAGAGCGCGACGAATTCCGCGTCGCAGGTCCTCGCGACGAGGCGCGCGAGCGTGGTCTTGCCGGTGCCAGGCGGCCCCCAGAGCAGCATCGAGTGCAGCGTGCGGCCTTCGAGCAGACGGCGCAGCGGCTTGCCCGGGGCCAGCAGGTGCGACTGGCCGACGAAATCGTCGAGACTCGCCGGCCGCATGCGGTCGGCGAGCGGGCGCCACGCCGACGCGGCGCCCGAGGAAAAATTCAGTTCGGGTTCAGCCAAGATTCGACCCTCGCCGCCCATCCGCCGGTGACGGTTCGCGCGATGCCAAGACCCAGCGCCACGCCCACCGCGTTCGCGAGCATGTCGACCGGATCGGCGTCGCGTCCCATGCCCATCAGGTACTGGCCGATCTCCATCGACAGTCCGAGTCCGAGCAGCGCCAGCACGATGATCGCATCCCGCCGGCGCGGGTAGAGGCCAGTGAACCAGACGGTCAGGAACCCGTACGTGCCGAGGTGCTCGACCTTGTCGAATTCGCCCGGCACCGGAACGTTCACGGACGTCTGCAGACTGCCCCAGACGACGATCGAGACGAGCACGACGCTCGCCGTCAGCCACAGCCCGCGCAGGCGCAGTTCGAGCATCGCGTCGTGTCAGCGGCCTGCGTTGCCGATCACGTCCGCGCCCTTCGGCGGCACGAACCGGAAAGCCGAATCGTCGACCTTGCCGTTGCGCACGAGACCGCGGAACTCGATGGAGGTCGCCTGGCCGAGCTTGTCGACGAGTTCCATCGCGGCCAGTTCGCCTTTGGCGTCGAAGGCCAGGCTGACGCGCTCGAAATCCGACCCTTGCTGGGTCGGCTGCAACGTGCACCAGGCGAGCGCGCCGCGCTGCTGCACGGGCCCGCCGGTGAACGCGTCGCTCGCCTTGCCCGAGCCGGACAGCAGCATCGCGGGCGTCGAGCCCAGCCCCTGCTCGAGCGGCCTGACCGTCACCTGCTCGAGGTCGGCGTCGTACAGCCAGAGCTTGCTGCCGTCGGCGACGATGGTCTGCAGGTAAGGTTCGCGGTAATCCCAGCGAAACCGATCAGGCCGCGAGAGCGTGAGCCTGCCCGAGGCGTGGTTGGTGATCTGGCCCTTGTTGTCGCGGACGATCTGCTCGAAGTCGGCCGCAATCGTCTTCAGCGAGCCGAGGAAGGCCTCGACACGCGCCAGCGAGTCGTCAGCCGCGTGCGCCGGCCATGCAGCCATCAACAGCGCGCACAGCAACCCGGATCGTCGCAGCATGCTGGGGGTGCCCGCCACGGGGTCAATCGGCGTCGGGGGGCGGCGGCGCAAGCACTTCGCGGCTGCCGTTCGACTGCAGCGGACCGACGAGGCCCACGGCTTCCATCGCCTCGATCATCCGTGCCGCGCGGTTGTAGCCGATCTTCAGCCGGCGCTGCACGCCGGAAATCGACGCCTTGCGGCTCTCGGTGACGATGCGGACGGCTTCGTCGTAGAGCGGATCCTGTTCGGGATCGCCGCCCTCCTCGCCTTCGCCGCCGGCCTCGCCGGACAGGCCGGGGATCGGCGCGGACGGGCCGTCGAGGATGTCGTCGAGGTAGACCGGCGGGCTCATCGTGCGCAGCGAGCCGACGACCCGGTGCACTTCCTGGTCCGACACGAACGCGCCGTGCACGCGCACCGGTATCGAGGTGCCGGGCTGCAGGAACAGCATGTCGCCGTGGCCGAGCAGGCTCTCGGCGCCGCTCTGGTCGAGGATGGTGCGCGAATCCACCTTGGCCGACACCTGGAACGCGATGCGCGTCGGGATGTTGGCCTTGATCAGGCCCGTGATCACGTCGACCGACGGCCGCTGCGTGGCGAGGATCAGGTGGATGCCCGAGGCGCGCGCCTTCTGCGCGAGGCGCGCGATGAGTTCCTCCACCTTCTTGCCGACGATCATCATCATGTCGGCGAGTTCGTCGACGATCACGACGACGTACGGCAGCGGCTTCGAGGAAAGGCACGGTGTCCGGATCGCCGCCCGGCGGCAGCCGCTTCATCTCGAGCGGATCGCGCATCGGCGTGCCGGCGTCGGCGAGATCCTTCACCTTGCGGTTGAAGCCGGCGAGGTTGCGCACGCCGGCCGCGGCCATCAACTGGTAGCGGCGCTCCATTTCCGCGACGCACCAGCGCAGCGCGTTCGCCGCCTGCTTCATGTCGGTGACGACCGGCGCGTACAGGTGCGGGATGCCCTCGTAGACCGAGAGCTCCAGCATCTTCGGGTCGACCATGATCAGCCGCACGTGCTCGGGCGTCGCCTTGTACAGCAGCGACAGCACCATCGCGTTGATGGCCGTCGACTTGCCGGAGCCGGTGGTGCCGCCGACCAGCAGGTGCGGCATGCGGGCGAGGTCCGCGACGATCGGGTTGCCGCCGATGTCCTTGCCGAGCACCAGCGCGAGCGGCGACGACATGTCGTCGTAGGCCTTGGACTTGATGATTTCGCCGAGCGTGACGATCTCGCGCGTCTCGTTCGGGATCTCGATGCCCATCGTGGACTTGCCGGGAATGATCTCGACGACGCGCACGCTCACGGCGGAGAGCGCGCGCGCCAGGTCCTTCGCGAGGTTCGAGATCTGCGCGACCTTCACGCCCGGCGCCGGCCGCAGCTCGAAGCGCGTGATCACCGGGCCCGGGTGCACCTCGACGACCTCGGCCTCGACGCCGAAATCGCGCAGCTTCAGTTCCACGAGGCGCGACATCGCCTCGAGCGCCTCGGCCGAATAGCCGCCGTGCCGCGGCCGGCGCGTCGTCGAGCAGCGACAGCGCCGGCAGCGACGTGGCGCCCGGCTTCTCGAACATCGGGACCTGCTTTTCCTTCTCGACGCGCTCGCTCTTCTCGACCTTCGGCGCCGGCGCCTCGATCCGCGGCGGCTTGCGGTCCGCGACCTTCTTCTGTTCTTCGCGCACGACTTCCTGTCGCGCCTGCTTCACCTCGCGTCCGGCCTTCGCGTCGCGCGCGGCCGACAGCCGGTCCCGCAGCCACGAAATCGCGAGCAGCACGCCGCGACCGATCCGGTCCATCACGTCGAGCCAGGAGATGCCGGTGCAGAGCGACACCGAGGCGAGCCAGACGGCGAGCAGCAGCAGCGTGGCGCCGAGGAAGCTCATGGCGCTGGGCAAGGCCGTCGCCGGCCAGCGTGCCGAGCAGGCCGCCCGCGGTGTTCGGGAACGAGCCGCCCGAGAAATGCAGCGTCGCCAGTCCGCAGCTGCTCGCGAGCGCCAGCACGAAACCGAGGCCGCGCAGCGTCGACGTGCGGCGATCGACGGGCTCCGGATTGCGGCGCCCCTGGAAGAGATTCCAGCCCGCGATACCGAGCATGATCGGGAACAGGTAGGCCGGGCGCGCCGAACAGCACGAAGAACAGGTCGGAGAGCCACGCGCCGAACGGACCGATCAGGTTCGTCGACCGGTCCCGGTTGTCCCGTCGAGGTGAACGAAGGGTCGGCGCGGTCGTAGCTGATCAGCGCGACGAACAGGATCAGCGCCAGTGCGCCGAAGATCCACAGCGCGCTTTCGCGCAAGCCTCGCGCAACGTTGGCCGCCTGTGCGCCGCCGGCCGCGCGCTTCTGCTCGAGTCTAGCCACCAGAGATCACCTGAAAGCTCAATACTTTGCCGTAAGCCCATGAGTCTACGAGGATTACACGCCGTTGGACAGGGCTCCGGCCGACCGGCTGCGGGGCGCCTGCAAGCGCGCGCATGGCGACATGGCCGCGGGTGCTTTGCCGCGGGGCAGGGAGTTGCTTACCATGCCGCGCCCTGAACCGCGCCGCGGACTGCAAGTCGCGCGCAAACGAGCAAGGAAGTATACATGAGCGCCCCCCGTCACTCCCGGCTGATCATCCTCGGTTCCGGACCGGCGGGCTATGCAGCGGCGGTCTACGCGGCCCGCGCCAATCGCAGCCCGCTGCTCATCACCGGCATGGAGCAGGGCGGCCAGCTGATGACGACCACCGAGGTCGACAACTGGCCGGGCGACCCGCACGGCCTCACCGGGCCCGGCGCTGATGGAGCGCATGCGCGAACACGCCGAGCGCTTCCACACCGAGATCCTGATCGACCACATCAACGAGGTGGACTTCAAGCGCCGCCCGTTGCTGCTGAAGGGCGACCGCGGCGACTACACCTGCGACGCGCTGATCATCGCGACCGGCGCGAGCGCGCGCTACCTCGGCCTCGAATCGGAGCAGAGCTTCCGCGGCCGCGGCGTGTCCGCCTGCGCCACCTGCGACGGCTTCTTCTTCCGCGGCCAGAACGTCGCCGTCGTCGGCGGCGGCAACACCGCCGTCGAGGAAGCGCTGTACCTGTCGAACATCGCCGTCGCACGTCACGCTGGTGCACCGCCGCGACAAGCTGCGCTCGGAGAAGATCCTGCAGGACCACCTGTTCGAGCGGCAGCGCGCCGGCGCCGTCGACATCGTCTGGAACCACGAAGTCGACGAAGTGCTCGGCGACGACACGGGCGTCACCGGCCTGCGCGTCGCCGCGACCGACGGCTCGGGCAAGCGGGACGTCGCGGTCGCCGGCGTGTTCATCGCCGTCGGCCACACGCCGAACACGCAGATCTTCGAGGGCCAGCTCGACATGAACGGCGGCTACATCGTCGTGCGCACGCGGCCTGCAGGGCGGCGCGACTGCGACCAGCGTGCCCGGGCGTGTTCGCCGCCGGCGACGTGGCCGACCACGTGTACCGGCAGGCGGTCACGTCGGCCGGCACCGGCTGCATGGCGGCGCTCGACGCCGACAAGTACCTCGACACGCTCGACGCCGGTGCCAAGCCGGGCCACTGACCGCCGCCGCCTTCGGCCATGCCGTTGAAGGCGGAACTCACCGGCAGCATCGCGGACCTGCCGCGCGCCGAGTGGGATGCGCTCGACCCGACCGGCCACCCGTTCGCTGCGCCACGCCTTTCTCGAGTCGCTCGAGAGCACCGGCTGCGTCGGGCGGCGACTCGGCTGGATGCCGCGCCACCTGGCGATCCGCGACGCGCGCGGCGCGCTCGTCGCCGCCGTGCCGCAGTACCTGAAGGCGCATTCCTGGGGCGAGTTCATCTTCGACTTGAGCTGGGCGCAGGGCGTACGCGCGCTCGGGACTCGAGTACTACCCGAAGCTGCTGTCGGCCATCCCGTTCACGCCGGTCACCGGGCCCCGCCTGCTCGTGCGCCCGGACGTCGAGGCCGACGGGCTGCGCGACTCGCTCGCGGAGCTGCTGATCGAGTCGGCGCGCGCGACCGGCGCCTCGGGCGCACACGTCAATTTCACGACCGCCGAGGACCAGGCCGCCCTGGAGCGCGCGGGCTTCCTGCGCCGGCACGACTGCCGCTTCCTGTGGCGCAACGCGGGTTATCGCGATTTCGACGATTTCCTCGCGCGCTTCCGCGCCGACAAGCGCAAGAAGGCCCGGCGCGAACGGCGCCGCGTCGCCGAATCGGGCATCGAGTTCCGCACGCTGCGCGGCGAGGAGATGGACGCCGCGCTCTGGCGCGTGGTGTTCGGGTTCTCGGAGCGCACGTTCCTGCGGCACGGCAACGACCACTACCTGAGCGTCGACTTCCTGCGCGCTGGTGTCGCGCCTGCTGCCCGGCACGATCATGGTGAAGCTCGCGCGAACGCGATGGCGCGCCGGTGGCGGCCGCGATCTTCTTCCGCGGCGTCGACTCGCTGTACGGCCGCTACTGGGGTTCCGCGCGCGCCGAGGACTCGCCTGCATTTCGAAGCCTGCTACTACCAGGGCATCGACTACTGCATCGAGCACGGGCTGCAGACGCTTCGACCCCGGCACGCAGGGCGAGCACAAGATCGCGCGCGGCTTCGAGCCGACGCCGCACGTGCTCCGCGCACTGGCTGGCGCATCCGGGATTCGCCGACGCCGATCGGCCGCTACCTGCGAGCGCGAGCGCGCGGCCATCGACGACTACATCGCCGCGGCCGCGCGCGCACCTGCCCTTCCACCGCGACGGAGGCGACGCCGGCGTGATCCCGTGGCTGCGCCCGACCGATCCGCCGGACGCGTTCCCGCCGGTCGTCCGACGCGCTCGACGAGCCGGACGGCCTGCTGTGCGTCGGCGGCGACCTCTCGCCCGCGCGACTGCTCGCGGCGTACCGGCGCGGCATCTTCCCCTGGTACTCGGAGGGACAGCCGATCCTGTGGTGGTCGCCCGATCCGCGCGTCGGTGCTGTTCCCCGGCGAACTTCAGCGTGACGCGCAGCCTTGCGAAGACGATCCGCAACCGGGGCTATCGACGCGTCACGTCGACCGGGCGTTCGCGGACGTGATCGAACCTGTGCGGCGACGGCACGCTGCGGCCGGAGGGCACCTGGATCTCGCCCGACATGCGCGCGGCGTACGCGCGCCTGCACGCGCTCGGCCATGCCCACTCCGTCGAGACCTGGCTCGACGGGCGCCTGGTCGGCGGCCTGTACGGCGTCGCGCTCGGGCGGGTCTTCTTCGGCGAGTCGATGTTCAGCACGGAGCGCGACGCGTCGAAGGTCGCGCTGCACGGCCTGGTCCAGGCGTTGCGCGCGAGCAACGTCGAGCTGATCGACTGCCAGATCGCCAGCCCGCACCTCGAGAGCCTCGGCGCGCGCGCGATCCCCCGGCGCGAGTTCGTCGCGCACCTCGAGCGGTGCATCACGGACCTGCGACCGGCGCCCGGTTGGCCCGGACCGCACGCGCCGGGCAACGGGAATTAGCGCGCTCGCCGGCCGGTTCTCGTTGCAATGGATGGAGCGTTTATGCAGAATTCGCGCGGCTTCTCCGGCCGTCGAGAGGGTGCATGTCGAAGGAAGATGCGATCCAGATGGAAGGCAAGGTCGTGGAAACCCTGCCCAACACGACGTTCCGCGTGCAGTTGCAGAACGGCCACCTCGTGACCGCGCACATCTCCGGCAAGATGCGCAAGAACTACATCCGCATCCTCACGGGCGACGCCGTCACCGTCGAGATGACGCCCGTACGATCTGACCAAGGGCCGCATCGTCTACCGCGGCCGCTGATCGCCCGCGACGCGCGAATCGCGCAACGAACAAGGCCGGCATCGCCGGCCTTTTTCATTTCTCCATCTGCCACGTCGACGTCGCACCAGGATCGAGTCGTGCGACCGCATGGGCTGCATGCGCCGTGCGAGTTCTCGCGCCCTGGCGAGGACTCGCTCAGGCGCCCGGCGTCAGGCGTTCGTTCGGGATTCTCTCCCCGCGAGCGTGTCTTCTTTCCGCTCGCGGGGAGAGAACCCGGAACGGACGCCATGCTCACAACCCTCACCCGCCTGTCGGCGACCTCTCCCGCAAGCGGGAGAGGTGAGTCACCGCTCACTCCGCAAGCGGGAGAGGTGAGACCGCGAGCCGGAGAGCCTATTCGAGCAGCGCGGGCTCCTCCGCCGAGCGCGCCTCGACCTTGAGCTGATCGTCCGGCCCCACGCTGACGAAGGCGTGGCCGCCCTTCTGCAGCCGGCCGAACAGCAACTCCTCGGCCAGCGGCCGCTTGATGTGCTCCTGGATGATGCGCGCCATCGGCCGCGCGCCCATCTTCGGATCGTAGCCGCGCTTCGCGATCCACTGGCGCGCTTCGTCGTCGATGTGCAGCGCGACGCCCTTCTGCTCGAGCTGCGCCTCGACCTCGACCAGCAGCTTGTCGACGACACGCTCGATCGTCCGCTCGTCGAGCGACTCGAACTGGACGATCGCGTCGAGGCGGTTGCGGAACTCCGGCGCGAACAGCCGCTTGATGGCTTCCATGCCGTCGGTCGCGTGGTCCTGCGCGACGAAGCCGATCGACGCGCGGCTCATCTCCGAGGCGCCGGCGTTGGTCGTCATCACGATCACGACGTGGCGGAAATCCGCCTTGCGGCCGTTGTTGTCGGTCAGCGTGCCGTGGTCCATGACCTGCAGCAGCAGGTTGAACACGTCCGGGTGCGCCTTCTCGATCTCGTCGAGCAGCAGCACGCAGTGCGGGTGCTTGGTGATCGCCTCGGTGAGCAGCCCGCCCTGGTCGAAACCGACGTAGCCCGGCGGCGCGCCGATCAGCCGCGACACCGTGTGCCGCTCCATGTACTCGGACATGTCGAAGCGGATCAGCTCGACGCCGAGCGTCAGCGCGAGCTGGCGCGTCACCTCGGTCTTGCCGACGCCGGTCGGACCGGCGAACAGGAACGAGCCCACCGGCTTGTGCTGGTCGCCCAGGCCCGAGCGCGACATCTTGATCGACGACGCCAGCGTCTCGATCGCCTTGTCCTGACCGAAGATGACGAGCTTCAGGTTGCGCTCGAGGTTGCGCAGCACGTCGCGGTCGCTGCTGGAGACCGTCTTCGGCGGGATGCGCGCGATGCGCGCGACGACGTCCTCGATGTGCGCGACGGTGACCGTCTCCTCGCGGGCCTCCGGCGGCCTCAGGCGCAGGCGCGCGCCGGCCTCGTCGATGACGTCGATGGCCTTGTCCGGCAGGTGGCGGTCGTTGATGTGGCGGGCCGACAGTTCCGCGGCGGCCGTCAGCGACTCGTCGGCGTAGCGGATGCCGTGGTGCTCCTCGAACTTGGGCCTGAGGCCGCGCAGGATCTCGATCGTTTCGGGCACCGTCGGCTCGACGATGTCGATCTTCTGGAAGCGGCGCGTCAGCGCGTGGTCCTTCTCGAAGATGCCGCGGTACTCCTGGTAGGTGGTCGAACCGATGCAGCGCAGCTCGCCGTTGGCGAGCGCCGGCTTGATCAGGTTCGACGCGTCCATGACGCCGCCCGACGCCGCGCCGGCGCCGATGACGGTGTGGATCTCGTCGATGAACAGGATCGCGCCGGGCTGCTTCTTGATCTCGGCGAGCACGCCCTTCAGGCGCTTCTCGAAGTCGCCGCGATACTTGGTGCCGGCGATCAGCGAGCCGAGGTCGAGCGAGAACACGACGCTGTCGGCCAGCACGTCGGGCACCTTGCCCTCGACGATCAGGCGCGCGAGGCCTTCGACCAGCGCGGTCTTGCCGACGCCGGCCTCGCCGACGTAGAGCGGGTTGTTCTTGCGCCGGCGGCAGAGGATCTCGACCGTGCGCTCGATCTCGAGCTGGCGGCCGATCAGCGGATCGATGCGGCCCTGCTCCGCGAGCTTGTTCAGGTTGGTGGCGTACTTGTCGAGCGCCGAGCCGCCCTCGGCGTCGCGCTCGCCCTCCGGCTGCGGCGTGGCCTCGTCGCTCGGCCGCTCGCGCTCGTCGCCGGGCTTGGCGAGCCCGTGCGAGATGAAGTTGACGACGTCGAGGCGCGAGATGTCCTGCAGGCCGAGCAGGTAGACCGCGTGGCTGTGCTTCTCGCTGAAGATGGCGACCAGCACGTTGGCGACCGAGACTTCCTTCTTGCCGCTCGACTGCACGTGGAAGACGGCGCGCTGCAGCACCCGCTGGAAACCCAGCGTCGGCTGCACCTCGCGGTCGTCGTCCTGCTTCAGGCGCGGCGTCGTCTGGTCGACGAATTCCTTCAGTTCCTTGCGCAGGCGCGCGGCGTCGGCGCCGCAGGCACGGAGGATCTCGCGCACCTTCGGGCGTATCGATGATCGCGAGCAGCAGGTGCTCGACCGTCATGAATTCGTGGCGCGCGTCACGGGCCCCCTGGAAGGCCTCGTTCAGGCAGATCTCGAGTTCGCTGCTCAACACGTGTTCAGGCCTCTTCCATCGTGCACAGGAGGGGGTGCTGCTGCTGCCGGGCGTAGGTGGTGACCTGCGCGACCTTGGTCTCCGCGAT
Source organism: uncultured Gammaproteobacteria bacterium (assembly GCA_963843985.1). Classification (GTDB taxonomy): domain Bacteria; phylum Pseudomonadota; class Gammaproteobacteria; order Steroidobacterales; family Steroidobacteraceae; genus RPQJ01. The sequence goes on from CAWJMS010000033.1 coordinate 316,959, forward strand.
CTCGAATGTATACACCCCGCAGACGCCCTTGCCACGGGTGTGCACCTCGAGCATGACACGGGTCGCAGTCGTGCGGTCCATGCCGAAAATGTGCTCCAGCACGTCGACGACGAACTCCATCGGGGTGTAATCGTCGTTCAGCAGCACGACCTGGTAGAGGGGCGGCCGCTTGGTCTGCGGCAGCGCCTCCTCGACGATCAGGCCATGGTTATGTTGTGGATGTTCCTCGCTCATCTGCCGCCTGCCCTGCCTCCGCCCCTATATAGGGCCGTCACCTGCCCCTGACAAGCTTACCCATCCGCAATTTGCGCAACGACCTTGAGGCGGTGTCGCCCAAGTCCGTATGATGCCGCCACCCCGGCCGAACCTGGGTAGAACCGCCTTGCCGGACGGACACTTACACGAGCCCCGATGCAGTTTCCGAAGAGCCTGAGCAACCTAGCCTCGGTCGCAGATGGGGCCCGATCCGACGGGTGGGTCAAGACCCTGCCCTGGCTGGTTTCGGCCGGCGCTGGTCGTGCTGCTGGCCTGGCAACTGGTCCAGCTCGGCTGGGCGCTGCTCGACCGGAGCCACGGTCTGGCCGGCCCGAAGCCGGACCGGCGGCGGCCGCGCCGACGCCTGCGACGCGAGCGGTGGACGTGCAGGCCATCATCAACGCCCACCTGTTCGGCGCGGCGACCGCGCCCGGCGCCGGCGAAACCGACCCGAATTCGGTCGCCGCCACGCAGATGAGCCTGGTGCTGGTCGGGACGATCGCCGAAGCCGACCCGGGCCGAGGCTACGCCATCATCGGCGAGAACGCCGCGTCGGCAAAGGTCTACGCCGTCGGCAAGACCATCACCGGCGGCACCAAGCTGCACTCGGTCTACCCGGATCGCGCGATCCTCGACCGCGGCGGCAAGCTCGAGGCGCTGTTGCTGCCGAAGCAATACCAGGGCGGGCCCGGACGCCCCGTCGCCGCGAGTGGCCCCGCGCCCGACGCGCTGCTCGGCGAGCATCTGCGCCAGCTCGCCACCGAGAATCCGGCGGCCATCACCGAGATCCTGCGGCCGCAGCCGGTCTTCGCGAACGGCCAGCAGCGCGGGTACCGGGTCTACCCGGGCCGCAACCGGCAGCAGTTCACGAAGCTCGGCCTGATGCCGGGCGACCTCGTCACCGCCATCAACGGGACGCCGCTCGACGACCCGGGCCGCGGCATGGAAATCCTGCAGTCGATGAACAGCGCGACCGACGTCACGGTGACGGTCGAGCGCAACGGCCAGAGTACCCAGATCAGCATCAACAACGCCCAGGTCGCCGCGGACGCCGCCGCGGCCGCCGCCATGCCCGAGACCATCCCGGTGTCGGAAGTCCCGAGCATGCCCGCCCAGGATCCTTCGGAGTGACGATGAAGCCCAAGCTGTTCAACCGGGTCGCCCTCGCCGCCGCCAGCTTCGCGCTGACGGCGCTGGTCGGACTCGCGCTGCCGCACGATGTCGCCGCGCAGTCCCAGGCACAGGGGGCCATCACCCCGAATTACAAGGACGCGGATCTCGGCCAGATCATCGAGGCCGTGAGCGCGGTGACCGGCAAGAACTTCATCGTCGACCCGCGCGTCAAGGCCCAGGTGACGATGCTCTCCTCGACGCCGATGTCGCCGGACGCGTTCTACGAGGCGTTCCTGTCGATCCTGCAGGTGCACGGCTTCGTGGCCGTGCCCTCGGGCGACGTGATCAAGATCATCCCGGACGCGAACGCGCGCCAGCTGCCGTCCATCGACCTGCCCTCCCGCGTCAGCTCGACGTCGGACGAGATCGTGACGCAGGTCATCGCGGTCAAGAACGTCAGCGCGGCGCAGCTCGTGCCGATCCTGCGGCCGCTGATCCCGCAGTACGGCCACCTCGCCGCCTACCCCTCGTCGAACATGCTGATCATTTCGGACCGCGCGTCGAACGTGTCGCGCATGGTGCGGATCATCCAGCGCATCGACCAGACCGGTGACGAGGCGATCGACGTCATCCCGATGCAGCACGCGAGCGCGGCCGAAGTGGTGCGCATCGTGAACAGCCTCAACGCGAGCGCCGGCGCCGAGGGCGGCGGCATGCCGCAGGCCAAGGTCGTCGCGGATGAGCGCACCAACAGCGTGCTCGTGAGCGGCGAGACCTCGCAGCGCCTGCGCCTGAAGGCGCTCGATCACGCACCTCGACACGCCGCTCGAAGCGGGCGGCGACACGCAGGTGCGCTACCTGCGATACGCGGACGCCGAGAAGATTTCGCCAGAAGCTGCGCGAGCAGATCCAGGGCATCGCCGCGGCCGCGGTGGCCGCGGGCGGCGGCGCCGTTGCTGCCCCGGCAGCGGCCGGCGGCGGTGGCGGCGACAAGAGCGTCACCATCTGGGCCGAACCGCAGACCAATGCGCTCGTCGTGACGGCCCCGCCGAAGGTGATGCGCTCGGTCATGACGATCGTCGACCGGCTCGACATCCGCCGCGCGCAGGTGCTGGTCGAGGCGATCCTGGTCGAAATGTCCATCGACAAGTCGATGGACCTCGGCGTGAACTGGATCATCGGAGACCGCGACGAGAACGGCAACCTGCTGCCAGCCGGCGGGTTCGTCCAGCCGGTGCAAGGCACCGGCATCGGCCAGATCCTGCAGGGCGTGCTGAATCCCGGCAGCGTCACGTCGCTGCCGAGCGGCCTGACGCTCGGCGTCGGCCAGATCGTCGAGAGCGGCTTCAGCTGGGCCGCGTTGATCCGCGCCATCGGCGGCGTGGGCAACACCAACATCATCGCCACGCCGTCGATCGTGACGCTCGACAACGAAGAGGCGGAGATCAAGATCGCGCAGGAGGTCCCGTTCATCACCGGCCAGTACACCAACACCGGCGTCGGCGGCGGCACGGGCACGGTCAACCCGTTCACGACGGTGCAGCGCGAGGAAGTGGGCAACATCCTCAAGATCACGCCGCAGATCAACGAAGGCGACTCGGTGCTGCTGAAGATCTCGCAGGAGGCCTCGAGCATCGCGGCGAGCTCGCAGCAGGTGAGCAGCACGGACCTGATCACGAACAAGCGCACGATCTCGACCAAGGTGATGGTGGAGAACGGCGGCATCATCGTGCTCGGCGGGCTGATCTCCGACGAAGTGCGCGAGAGCAATTCGCAGGTGCCGTTCCTCGGCTCGATCCCGGTGATCGGCGAGCTGTTCAAGACGCGCAGCGTCAACAAGGTGAAGACGAACCTGATGGTCTTCATCCGCCCGCGCATCCTGCGCAGCGGCGTCGACGCGGCGATCGAGTCGAACGCCAAGTACAACTACGTGCGCAAGCAACAGGTCGAACAGCACGACGGCCGGGTGCCGCTGATGTGGGGCGAGCACCAGCCCACGCTGCCGGCGCTCGAGCAGCTCGTGCCGCAGGAATTGCTGAACCCGGCCCGTGACGCGGCGCCGCCGGGCACGACGCCCGCCGAGCGCGCCGAGATCTCCAATTCGAACACGGCCAGCCCGCAGCCGGCACCGGCCCAGCCGCCGACCAGGCGCCCCCCCAGACGCCTCCCCAGGCGCCGCCGCCCGCCGCGCCGCCGCCGACGGCTCCCTTCGGCACGCCGACGCCGAATCCAGGCACGACGCCGTGAGCACGGCCGCGACGGACGAAGCGATCCTCGCGGCCGCGGGTCGCGTCAGCGATCCGTTGCGCCCGCTGCCGTTCGCGTTTGCGAAACGCCACGGCGTGCTCGTCCGCGACGTCAAGGACGATGCGGCCTACATCGTCGTGCGCGACGGCGCCTCGCCGCTGGCGCTCGCTGAAGTGCGCCGGCACCTGCGCCGCTCGCTGCACGTGGAGCGCGCGGACGCGGATCGCTTCGAGTCCTTGCTGCGCGAGGTGTATGAGGCCGGGTCGGGCACGACGATGGACGCGATGGGCGGCCTCGAGGAAGAGACCGACCTCAACAACCTCGCGCAGGACATCCCGGAGCCGTCCGACCTGCTCGAGAGCGAGGACGAGGCGCCCGTCATCCGCCTGATCAACGCGCTGCTCACGCAGGCGGTGAAGGAAAGCGCCTCGGACATCCACGTCGAGCCGTTCGAGAACCGGCTGGTGATCCGCTTCCGGGTCGACGGCGTGCTGCGCGAAGTGCTGCAGACGAAGCGCGCGGTGGCGCCGCTGATCGTCTCGCGCATCAAGGTCATGTCGCGGCTCGACATCGCGGAAAAGCGCCTGCCGCAGGACGGCCGCATCTCGCTGCGCATCGCCGGCCGCGCGGTCGACGTCCGCGTCTCGACGATTCCCGCCGGGCACGGCGAGCGCGTCGTGCTGCGCCTGCTCGACAAGCAGGCGGGCCGCCTCGACCTGCAATCGCTCGGCATGGACCCGGTGACGCAGAGCCTGATCGACGAGATCATCCACAAGCCGAACGGCATCCTGCTCGTGACCGGCCCCACCGGCTCCGGCAAGACGACGACGCTGTACGCGGCGCTCGACCGGGTCAACGACCGCACGCGCAACATCATGACGGTCGAGGATCCGATCGAGTACTACATCGACGGCATCGGCCAGACGCAGGTGAACACCCGCGTCGAGATGACGTTCGCGCGCGGCCTGCGCGCCATCCTGCGCCAGGACCCGGACGTGGTGATGGTCGGCGAAATCCGCGACCTCGAGACCGCGCAGATCGCCGTGCAGGCGTCGTTGACCGGTCACCTCGTGCTGTCGACCCTGCACACGAACACTGCCGTCGGCGCGGTCACGCGACTGCGCGACATGGGTATCGAGCCGTTCCTGCTGTCGTCGAGCCTCGTCGGCGTCGTCGCACAGCGCCTCGTGCGCGTGCTGAACCCGGCCACGCGCGAGGCCTACACCGCAGGCGAATACGAGCGCCGGCTGCTGAACCTGCCCGACGACGCACCCTCGCCCACCCTCTACCGGCCGAATCCGCGCGACCCGACGGGCGGCTACCGCGGCCGCACGGGCATCTACGAACTCGTGCTGATCGACGAGCACGTGCGCACGATGATCCACGACGGCGCCTCCGAGCTCGAACTGGAGCGGTACGTGCGCACTCGCACGCCCGGCATCCGGGACGACGGGCGCACCAAGGTGCTGGCCGGCATCACGACCATCGAGGAAGTCCTCAAGGTCACGCGCGAGGACTGACGCAGCAACATGGGAGCTTTCGAGTACGTCGCGGTCGATCCTGCCGGTCGCGAGCGCAAAGGCGTCCTGGAAGGCGACACGCCACGCCAGATCCGTCAGCAACTGCGCGACCAGAACCTGCTGCCGGTCTCGGTCGCCGAGGTGGTCGAGCAGGAAGCCGAGCGCAGCGCCGGGCGGACGCCGTTCAAGCTCCAGCGGGGACTGAGCGCGCTCGACCTGTCGCTGATCACGCGCCAGCTCGCGACGCTGGTGAAATCGTCGCTGCCGCTCGAGGAATCCCTGCTCGCGGTCTCGCAGCAGACCGACAAGCCGCGCATCCGCAACATCATGCTCGGTGTGCGCTCGAAGGTCATGGAAGGCCACACGCTGGCCGACGGACTCGCGGAGTTCCCGACTTCGTTCCCCGAGATCTACCGGGCGACCATCGCCGCGAGCGAGCAGACCGGCCACCTGGACGCGGTCCTCGAGCGGCTCGCCGACTACACCGAGAACCGGCAGCAACTGCGCAGCAAGACGCTGGGCGCGATGCTCTACCCGGTGCTGCTGTTCGGCGTCTGCATCACGATCGTGTTCTTCCTGCTGGTTTCGGTCGTTCCGAAAGTCGTCGAGGTGTACCGAAACAGCGAAGCGCAGCTGCCGATCCTCACGCAGATCCTGATCTCCGGCAGCGACTTCATGCGCAGGTACGGGATCTTCCTCGTCATCGCGCTCGCCGCCGCCGGCTGGCTGTTCAACCGCTGGCTCAAGGTCGAGGCGAACCGCGCGCGCTGGCACCGGTTCCTGCTGTCGTTGCCGCTGGTCGGCAAGGTCGTGCGCGGCAGCAACACGGCGCGATTCGCCCGCACGTTGAGCACGCTCACGGCGAGCACGGTGCCGGTGCTCGAGGCGCTGCGCATCTCGGGCGAAGTGGTGACGAACCTGCCGATGAAAGCCGCGGTGGCGGAGGCGGCCGTGCGTGTCCGCGAAGGCGCGCCGATCGGGCGCTCGCTCGGCGTCAGCCGGCTTTTCCCGCCGATGATGATTCACCTGATCGCGAGCGGCGAAACCAGCGGCGAACTCGACACGATGCTCGAGCGGGCTGCGCAGCACCAGGAACGCGAGCTCGACGCCACGCTGCAGGCGGTGGTGGGCCTGCTCGGGCCCTTGATGATCCTCGTGATGGGCGGCGTGGTGCTGCTGATCGTGCTGGCGATGCTGCTGCCGATCTTCCAGCTCAACGACCTGGTGAAGTAGCCTCTTCACCTCTCCCGCTTGCGGGATCTTCACCTCTCCCGCTTGCGGGATCTTCACCTCTCCCGCTGCGGGAGGTCGCGCGCGAGCGCGGGTGAGGGCGTGCCGCAGGCGCAAGCCAAGGCAATCCCGGTCCCGGTTCTCTTCCGCGCTCCAGGTCGTACGCGCGCTGCGACGAGCGGAGGAATCGGGAGAACCGTCGGCGACCTTGCGCAGAGCGGTGATCGGGGCGACTCGTCTCGCGAAACGTCGCGGGCGGTTACGCCCCGATTCCAACGGGGGCATCGTCGAAGCGCGGTCGACATGGAGCGCGGAAGAGAACCGGGACCGGGATTGCCTCGGCAGCCGTCGCATGCGGACTGCAGGATCTCACCCGGCCGGGAGGCCGGTCTCCCCCGCAAGCGGGAGAGCTCAGTCGGAGCGGTCGTCGCTGAAGAGCCGCGCGCGCAACCGTCGCAGCACGGATTCCTCCCAACCGAAGCCGTCGTCCACCGCCGCACCGTCGAGCGACCCCGACGCGCCCTGGGAGGCTGGCTTCGACATCAGCGACTCAACGCGGCTCGCGACCCGTCGCAGGGTCGCCGTTTCCCAGTCGTCCTTGCTGTCTGGTTCGGCCAATGCCCGGACTCCCGTACCACCTGGCGCCAACTTAGCCGGGTCGCGCGCCGGTCAGCGGGACGCCCGTCACATCTCACGCCGGCAACGGGCTCAATCCTGGCCCTTGCGGATGCGCAGCAGGTCCCGACGGTCGCGCTTGTCGGGCCGGCCCTCGGACACCGGGCCAGACAGCCGGTCGAACTCCCTGGCCTGCTCGCGGGCGGCGAGGCTTTCGGCTGATTCGACGTAATGCAGCCGCGCCTCGCCAGCCGGGCCCCGGCGCCGCGGAATGCCGGTCACCTCGACCTCGAATCGCTCCCGCTCGCGGGTAATGCGGACACGGTCGCCGATCTTCACGTGCCGCGACGGCTTCACCCTCTCCCCGTTCACCTGCGCGTGCCCGCCTTCGACCGCCGACTGGGCGAGCCCGCGCGTCTTGAAGAATCGAGTGCACCACAACCACTTGTCGATGCGCAGGCCGGCCGCTGGCGACGTGCCCGTGACGCCTCCCGCGTGGTCCCCAGCGAATTTCTGCATTGGCACGCCGGGATTATAGGCCGCCTATAATCGCCGATTGCGACGGAGACTGCGCTCATGGACCGACCCTTCCTCGACCGCCTCGCCCGCCAGACCGACGAGTTGCGGAAGTCTGGACTCTACAAGCCGGAGCGCGTGATCGGCTCTCCCCAGCAGCCGATGGTGCGGCTGGCCGACGGCCGCGAGCTGATCAACCTCTGCGCCAACAACTATCTCGCGCTCGCGAACCATCCTTCGATCCGCGAGGCGGCACACCGGGCGCTCGACCGCTACGGCTACGGCATGGCATCCGTGCGCTTCATCTGCGGCACGCAGAGCGTGCACAAGGAGCTCGAGGCCCGCCTCAGCGCGTTCCTCGGCACCGAGGACACGATCCTCTACTCCTCCTGCTTCGACGCCAACGGCGGGCTCTTCGAGACTCTGCTCGACGAGCAGGATGCCGTGATCAGCGACGCGTTGAACCACGCGAGCATCATCGACGGCATCCGGCTCAGCAAGGCGCAGCGGCTGCGCTACGCCAACGACGACCTCGACGAACTCGAGGCCCGGCTGAAGGAAGCGTCGGGCGCACGGGTGAAGCTGATCGCGACCGACGGCGTGTTCTCCATGGACGGCGTGATCGCGCGGCTGAACGACATCTGCGATCTCGCCGACCGCTACGGCGCGCTGGTGATGGTCGACGATTCGCACGCGACGGGTTTCGTCGGCCGCGGCGGCCGCGGCACGCCGGAGTACCGCGACGTGCTCGGCCGGATCGACATCCTGACCGGCACGCTCGGCAAGGCGCTCGGCGGCGCCGCTGGCGGCTACACGTCGGCCCGCAAGGAGATCGTCGCCTGGCTGCGCCAGCGTTCGCGCCCCTACCTGTTCTCGAACAGCGTCCCGCCGGTGATCGCGGCCACCACGCTGCGCGTGCTCGACCTGGTCGAGGCTGGCGACGAGCTGCGCCAGCGCCTGCGGGACAATACCAGCCACTTCCGCACGCGGATGCGCGAAGCCGGCTTCGACATCGTTCCGGGCGAGCACCCGATCGCTCCCGTGATGCTCGGCGACGCGGCGCTCGCCGGAAAATTCGCCGAGCGCCTGCTGGAGCGCGGCGTGTACGTGATCGGCTTTTCCTATCCGGTCGTGCCGATGGGCAAAGCGCGCATCCGCACGCAGATGTGCGCCGGCCACGACCGCGCCCAGCTCGACCGGGCGATCGACGCATTCGCGGCCGTCGGCCGCGAACTCGGCGTCGTCCAGTAACGACCCCCCCTCGGAGGCAAGCTCACATGAAGGCCCTGGTGAAGTCGCAGCGCGCGCCCGGCATCTGGATGGAGAACGTGCCCGAGCCGAAGGTCGGTCACAACGACGTGATGATCAAGGTGCGCAAGACCGCGATCTGCGGCACCGACATGCACATCTACAACTGGGACCAGTGGGCGCAGAAGACGATTCCCGTGCCGATGCACGTCGGCCACGAGTACGTCGGCGAAATCGTCGAGATGGGCAGCGAGGTGCAGGGCTTCACGGTCGGCGATCGCGTCTCCGGCGAAGGCCACATCACCTGCGGCTACTGCCGGAACTGCCGCGCCGGCCGCCGCCACCTGTGCCGCAATACCGTCGGCGTCGGCGTCAACCGCCCGGGCTGCTTCGCCGAGTACCTGGTGATCCCGGCGTTCAACGCGTTCAAGCTCACCGATGCGATCACGGACGAGATCGCGGCCATCCTCGATCCGTTCGGCAACGCCACGCACACGGCGCTGTCGTTCAGCCTCGTGGGCGAGGACGTGCTCATCACCGGCGCCGGGCCGATCGGCATCATGGCCGTCGCGATCGCGCGGCACGTGGGCGCGCGGCACATCGTCATCACCGACGTCAACGATTACCGGCTCGATCTCGCCCGCAGGATGGGGGCCACGAAGGCCATCAACGTCGGCACCGAATCGCTCGACGGCGCGATGAAGGAACTCGGCATGGTCGAGGGGTTCGACGTCGGGCTCGAGATGTCGGGCAACCCGATCGCGTTTCGCGACCTGCTGCGCACGATGCACCACGGCGGCAACGTGGCGCTGCTCGGGATCCCGCCCGGGGACACGGCGATCGACTGGAACGACGTGATCTTCAAGGGCCTGGTGCTGAAGGGCATCTACGGCCGCGAGATGTTCGAGACCTGGTACAAGATGGCGGCGATGCTGCAGAGCGGCCTCGACATCACGCCGGTCATCACGCACCGGCTGCCGATCGCGGAATTCCGCGAGGGCTTCGAGATCATGCGCAGCGGCCAGTCGGGCAAGGTGATCCTGGACTGGGCGGCCTGACCTATGCCTGGTCCCGGCGCGACTCCCCCGGTTCCGGTGAGACCGGCCTGGCGCCGATCGACTTCGACAGGCGGTCCTCGCAGACCTTGAAGACGAGAAAAAACATCAGGCTCGCGTAGCCGGTAACGACGAGCTCGAGGAGCTGCTGCAGACCGCCGTCCATCACGGCCTGCCAGCCGTAGTCGCGCAGCAGTTCGGCATTCGCCTTGAGCAGCAGAAAGAGGTTCGCCGTGCCGAGGCCGGACACGAAGAACGCCAGCCCCATGACGAGGAACGTCGCCCAGGGCCGGGACAACACGACGCGATGGAACCACGACTTCATGTGCGCTCCCGGATGGCGAACGTGGCCGCGAGTCTACCGCACGACCGGCGCCCGATACGCCGGGCGGCCGGGTCCGCCCGTCAGCGGCACGCCATTTCGTACATCGCTAATGCGCCGCGAGGCCGCGAATAGTAGATTGCACGGCTGGCGCGGAAGCCCCCTTCGGCGCCATCACCCGACAATTTCAGGAAGCTCCCCATGCCACTCGTCTCGATGCGCCAGTTGCTCGACCACGCCGCCGAAAACGGCTATGGCCTGCCCGCCTTCAACGTCAACAACCTCGAGCAGGTGCGCGCCATCATGGAAGCCGCCGACGAGACCGGCAGCCCCGTCATCATGCAGGGCTCCGCGGGCGCGCGGAAGTACGCCGGCGAGGCGTTTCTGCGCCACCTGATCCAGGCGGCCGTCGAGGCCTATCCGCACATCCCGGTCGTGATGCACCAGGATCACGGCCAGTCGCCGGCGGTCTGCATGGGGGCCATCCGCTCGGGCTTCTCGAGCGTCATGATGGACGGCTCGCTGAAGGAGGACGGCAAGACGCCTTCCTCGTACGAGTACAACGTCGAGACCTCCCGCAAGGTCGTCGACGTCGCGCACTCGATCGGTGTGACCGTCGAGGCCGAACTCGGCGTGCTCGGCTCGCTCGAGACGATGAAGGCCGACAAGGAAGACGGTCACGGCGCCGAAGGCCACATGACCCGCGAGGACCTGCTCACGGACCCGGACCAGGCCGCGGACTTCGTGCAGAAGACCCAGTGCGACGCGCTCGCCATCGCGATCGGCACCTCGCACGGCGCCTACAAGTTCACGCGCAAGCCGACGGGCGACATTCTCGCCATCCAGCGCATCAAGGAAATCCACGCGCGCATCCCGAACACGCACCTCGTGATGCACGGCTCGTCCAGCGTGCCGCAGGAATGGCTCGAGGTCATCCGCAAGCATGGCGGCCAGATGAAGGAAACGTACGGGGTGCCGGTCGAGGAAATCGTCACGGGCATCCAGCACGGCGTGCGCAAGATCAACATCGACACCGACATCCGTCTCGCCATGACGGGCGCAATCCGCAAGCACATGGCGGAGAAGCCGTCCGAGTTCGACCCGCGCAAGTTCCTCGCCGATGCGCAGAACGCGGCGAAGGGCATCTGCAAGCTGCGGTACGAGGCGTTCGGCTGCGCCGGCCAGGCCGCGAAGATCAAGCCGCAGCCGCTCGACAAGATGGCCGAGCGATACAAGAAGGGCGAGTTGAACCAGATCGTAAACTGATCGCTGCCCCGCGTCCCGCAGCTTGCGCGCGGTCCGCGCGACCGGGCTGCAGTACGGCTTGCGCCCGTCATCGAGCGAGTATCCATGCCCCGCCTGTTCGATCCGCTGACGTTCCGCCACGGCCCGGCGATGGCCAACCGTTTCATGCTTGCTCCACTGACGAACTGCCAGAGCCATGCCGACGGCAGTCTCTCGGACGACGAGTTCCACTGGCTGACGATGCGGGCGCGCGGGGGGTTCGGGCTCACCATGACCTGCGCGTCGCACGTGCAGGCCATCGGCCAAGGGTTCCCGGGACAGCTCGGGATTTTCTCGGACTTACACCTCGAGGGCCTCACCCGGCTCGCGTCGGCGATCAAGGCTGCCGGCAGCCTCGCCGTGTCGCAGTTGCATCACGCAGGCATGCGCTCGCCGGCCGCCTTGATCGGCACGGTACCGGTAAGCCCGTCATCGGACGCCGAGACAGGCGCACGCGAACTGAGCCTCGCCGAGGTCGAACAGCTCGCCCGCGATTTCGTCGCGGCGGCGCAGCGCGCGGAACGCGCGGGCTTCGACGGTGTCGAGATTCACGGCGCGCACGGCTACATCCTGTGCGCGTTCCTCAGCCCCGAATTCAACCGGCGCAGCGACCGGTACGGCGGCTCGCTCGAGAATCGCTCGCGTCTGCTCTTCGACATCATCGCAAGGGATTCGCCGAACGTGCCGGAAGGACTTCAGCATCGGCGTGCGCCTGTCGCCCGAGCGCTTCGCACTGCAGACACGCGAGATCGTCGAGCTCGCCCGGCGCCTGATACGCGAGGCCGACATCGATTACATCGACCTGTCGCTCTGGGACGTGTTCAAGGAACCGATGGATGTCTCGCTGCAGGGCCGCAGCCTGCTTTCATGTTTCACGGAATTCGGTCGAGGCAACGTGCGTCTCGGCGTGGCGGGCAAGATCATGAGCGGGCCGGACGCGCAGCGCTGCCTCGATCTCGGCGCAGACTACGTGACGATCGGGCGCGCGGCTGTGCTGCGCCACGACTTTCCGCGCCGCGTGCAGGCCGATCCGGGCTACCAGTCCCCGTCTCTTCCGGTCACCGCGGAATACCTCCGCAACGAAGGTCTCGGACCCGCGTTCCTCGATTACATGCGCAGCTGGAAGGGATTCGTTGCGGCGTAGTGCCCTCACCCGCACGGTGTGCGACCTCTCCCGCACGCGGGAGAGGTGGGAAGCCCTCACCCGCACGGTGTGCGACCTCTCCCGCGCGCGGGAGAGGTGATCGACGTCAGCCGGCCCAGTCGATGAAGCCGGTCCAGGCGGTGGCAAGCACGAGCAGGCCGAACGCGATGCGATACCAGGCGAACGGCACGAAGGTGTGCGTCGCGACGTAGCGCAGCAGCCAGCGCACGCAGGCGAACGCCGACACGAACGCGGCGACCATGCCGACGATCCACAGGCCGAGATCGTCCATCGACAGCAGGTGCCGCTCCTTGTAGAGCGAGTAAACGGAGGCGAGGCCCAGCGTCGGGATGGCCAGGTAGAAAGTGAACTCCGTCGCCACCTGCCGCGACAGCCCGAACAGCATGCCGCCGATGATCGTCGCGCCCGACCGGCTGGTGCCGGGCACCAGCGCAAGCGCCTGCGCCAGCCCGACCTTCATCGCGTCGAGCGCCGACATCTGGTCGATCGTCGTCACGCGCACCGTGTGATTGCGTCGCTCGGCCCACAGGATGACGAAGCCACCGATGATGAACGCAGCCGCCACGGTGGGCGCGTTGAACAGGTGCGCCTTGAGCGCCTTGCCGAACAGCAGTCCAAGCACTGCGAGTGGCAGGAACGCGATGCCGATGTTCAGGAGCAGGCGTTGAGAGGCGCGATCGCGGGTGGCCCCGGCGAGCACCGAAACGATGCGCGCCCGGAATTCCCAGACTACGGCCAGTATGGCGCCGGACTGGATGACGATTTCGAAGAGCTTGCCCCGCTCGTCATTGAAGCGCAGCAGCGAGGCGGCGACGATCAGGTGCCCGGTGCTCGACACCGGCAGGAACTCGGTCAGTCCCTCGACGACCCCGAGGACGGCCGCCTTCAGCAGCAGCAGCCAATCCATGCATCAGTCCGGGCTGCAGGCGAAGCAGTACGCGAAGACGTTGCGCGGATCGGCGAGGCGCTCGATGCGCTGCATCTCGGCCACGACGGGCGCCAGCGACCGCGGCATCGCGGGCAGCGCGCCTTTCGGCAGCAGCGGCGCCACCACGGCCGCGACCGCGGCGCGGACTCGCAGGCCCAGCGCCTCGCCGAAACCGGGCTCACGGTCGTCGTAGATCACCTCGTAGTCCTTGCCAAGCTTGGCCAGCTTCGCGGCGAGCTTGATCGCGTCCCGGTAGCCGCCGAGTCTCGTCGACGAGGCCGAGCTTCTGCGCGTCGGCGCCCGACCACACGCGGCCTTGCGCGACCGCATCGATGGCGGCAGATCGTCCTTCTTGCGCGCCTTCGCAACGAGCTCGACGAAATCCTGGTAGCCGCGCTCGATCGTCCGCTGCAGGATTTCGCGCGTCGGCTCGCCCATCGCGCGGTCGGGCCGGAACTCGCCGGCGAGCGCCGTGGTGCCGACGCCGTCGACGTGCACGCCCACCTTCTCGAGCGTCCGCTGGAAGGTCGGGAACATCGCGAAGATGCCGATCGAGCCGGTCAACGTGGCCGGGCCCGCGACGATGCGGTCGGCGTCCATCGGCGATGTAGTAGCCGCCCGAGGCCGCGAGGCTGCTCATCGAGGCCACCACGGGCTTGCCGGCCTTCTTCAATTCGTCGACCTCGCGGCGGATGACCTCGCTCGCGAACACGCTGCCGCCCGGGCTGTCGATGCGCAGCACCACCGCCTTCACGTCCTCGTCGAAGCGCGCGTCGCGGAGCTGCTGCGCGAGCGTATCCGACCCGACCATGCCCGGCGGCTGCTCGCCCGGGACGATGTCGCCGGAGGCGACGATCATCGACGATCTTGTCGCGCGGCTTGCTCTCGAGCGCCTCCGACGAACGGACGTTCGCGAGGTAGGACTCGAAGTCGATGCCCTTGTAGGAATGCGCGTCCTCGTCCTCGCCGGTGATCGCCGCGAGCCGCTCCTCCGCCCGGTACCGGCCTTCGAGCGCGGTGACGAGACCGGCGTCGAGCGCCATCTTCGCGAGGTCGCCGTTCGTCTTGCGCAGGGCTCGGGACGGCGTCGTCCGCGTACGCCTGCAGCGCTTCCGGTTCGAGCTCGCGCGCCTTCGCGACCTCCGACTTGTAGGTGCCCCACACCGACGTTCAGCCAGGCGAGGCTCTCCTCGCGCTCGGCGGGCGACATGTCGTTGCGGGTGAACATCTCGACGGCCGACTTGTACTGGCCGACGCGGAACACGTTCCAGTCGACCGCGAGCTTGTCGAGCGCGTCCTTGATGAACATCCCGTAGTTGGCATAGCCGTCCACGTAGACGACGCCCTGCGGATCGAGGTAGATCTCGTCGGCGTGCGCGGCGAGGAAGTACTGCGGTCTGGTCGTAGAAATCGCCGTAGGCAATGACGGGCTTGCCGCTCTTGCGGAAGTCGTCGACCGCGGCCGCAATCTCCTGGAGCTTGGCGAGGCCGCCGCCGGTCAGGCCGCCCAGGTCGAGGTACAGCGAACTGATGCGCTTGTCGTCCCTGGCCGCGACGATCGCGTCGATCGACGTCGCGCAGGCGGGTTTCGGACGGCAGCCGCCGCATGCTCTGCTCGAGCGCGCGCTCGCAGCGGATCACCGGTGAACTGCTCGACGATCGGGCCCTGCGGCGCGATGACGAGCGCCGCCTTGTCCGGGACGAACGGACTGGGGCGCGAGAACAGCGAGCCGATGATCCCGAAGATCAGCAGCAGCAGGATCAGGTGCAGGATCTTGCGCAGCCCGTCGAGGCCGCTCCAGATCCAGGCCAGCACCCTGCCGATGGCACGCAACATTCGCGCGCGCCCGGGAGCCGCGTTAGACCTTCTCTTCGATGCGCGCGGACTTGCCGGTGCGCTCGCGCAGGTAGTACAGCTTGGCGCGGCGGACGTGGCCACGGCGCTTCACCGTGATCGCGCCGAGCGCGGGGCTGTAGGTCTGGAACACGCGCTCCACGCCTTCGCCGTGCGAGATCTTGCGCACGGTGAACGACGAGTTCAGGCCGCGGTTGCTCTTGGCGATGACCACGCCCTCGTAGGCCTGCACGCGCTCGCGATCGCCTTCCTTGACCTTGACCTCGACGACGACGGTGTCGCCCGGGCCGAAGTCCGGCACTTCGCGCTTCATGCGCTCGGCTTCGAGCGCGGCAATGATGTTCGTCATAACTCACCCTTCTCAGACAGGTATTCGTCGAGGAGCCTGCGCTCCTCCATGCTCAATTCGCGGCCCGACAGCAAGTCGGGCCGTCTCTGCCACGTCCGCCCCAGCGCCTGCTTCAGGCGCCAGCGGGCGATCACGGCGTGGTTGCCGCCGCTCAGCACGGCCGGCACCTCGCGCCCGGCCCAGACCTCCGGCCGCGTGTAGTGCGGCCAGTCGAGGAGCCCGCTCGCGAACGACTCCTGCACGGCCGATTCGGCATCCCCGAGCGTGCCCGGGAGCAGCCTCGCCACCGCGTCGATCACCACCAGCGCCGGCAGTTCGCCGCCGCTCAGCACCGCATCGCAGACCGAGACCGACTCGTCGATGCACGCGTCCACGAACCGCTCGTCCACGCCTTCGTACCGTCCGGCCACGAGCACCAGCTCGGGCAGCGCGGCGAACTCGCGCGACCTTCCGCTGCGTGAGCGGGGCGCCGTCCGCCGCCAGGTACACCCGGCGCGCCGCCGGCACGTGCCGCGCGGCCTCCTCCATCGCGAGCCGCAGCGGCTCGGCCTTCAGGACCATCCCGGGGCCGCCGCCGTACGGCCGGTCGTCCACCGTCTTGTGCACGTCCGTGGCGAACTGCCGCGGATTGACCGTCTCGACCGACAGCACACCGCGCTCGAGCGCCCGGCCCAGCACGCCGAACCGAAGCGCGTGCTCGACGAACTCGGGGAACAACGTGACGACCACGATCTTCACGCCTGCTCCACCTTCCCGATCCGCGCCGGCCGGCGACTCAGTCGTCGACGTGCCAGTCCACCGTCACCCTGCGCGCCTCGAGATCGACCGCGACCAGCCGGTCGGGGACCAGCGGCACGAGGCGTTCCCGATCGCCCTTCAGCACCAGCACCGGGTGTGCCGGCATTTCCATGACCTCGGCGACGCTACCGAGCGGCGCGCCTTCGCGATTGAACGCCGCGAGGCCGACGAGATCATGCCAGTAATACGTCCCCGCCTCGGGCTCGGGCAACACGGAACGATCGACCCGTACCTCCGCACCCGACAGCATCTGCGCTGCCTCCCGACTCTCGATGCCTTCGAATCGCACGGCCAGCGCCTGCCCAGCCCGCTTCGACTCCAGCACGGTCATGCGCCGGACCACGTTGCCGAGCGCCACGTCCCACGACGGGTAGCTCGTGATGCCCTCGGGCGGGTCGGTGTACGAAAACACCTTGACCCAGCCCTGCACCCCGTGCGGCGCGCCAACCTTGCCGAGCACGATCGGCTGCGGCAGCCCGTCACCGGATCGCGCAGTCATTGCGCGCCCCGGGCTCGATCAGGCCGCGGCCGCGACCGGATGGGCCTTCTTGTAGCTCTTGACGAGCTGGGCCACTCGCTCGGACGGCTGCGCGCCGACCGAGACCCAGTAGTCCACCCGCGCGACGTCGAGGCGCAGCTCTTCGCTGCCGCCGCGCGCCACCGGGTTGAAGAAACCCACCTGCTCGAGCGTGCCGCCACCGCGGCGCCGGCTGTCGGTCACCACCACGTGGTAGAAGGGTTCCTTCTTGCCGCCGCGGCGAGTCAATCGGATCGTCACCATCTTGTGCCAATGCCTCAGTAGGGGCCGCGGGCGAACGAGCCGCGCCCGGCCAAAAAAGAGCCGCGAACTATACCCAAATTCGTAGGGAAAAGAAATGCTTGTGCCGGGGCTCAGCGCAGCCCCGGCGGCATCCGGCCCGACATCGACCGCAGCATGCCCCGAATCCCGCCCTTGCCGGACATGCCCTTCATCATTTTCTGCATCTGCAGGAAGTTCTTCAGCAGCCGGTTGATCTCGGCCACGTGGGTGCCGGAGCCCGCCGCGATCCGCCGCTTGCGCGAGCCGTCGAGGTTCTTGGGCCAGCGGCGCTCCTTGGGGGTCATCGAGCAGATGATGGCGATCTGGCGCTTGATTTCCTTCTCGTTTGCCCTGGGGCAGCTGGCCAGCCTTCGCGGCCAGCTGGGCCGGCAGCTTGTCCATCAGGGCCGCCATGCCCCCCATCTGCTCGAGCTGCCGCAACTGGCCCAGCAGGTCGTCCATGTCGAAGTCCTTGCCCTTGGCCACCTTGCGGGCCAGCTTCTCGGCCTCGTCGCGGTCCACCTGGCGGGTGACCTGCTCGACCAGCGACAGCACGTCGCCCATGCCGAGGATGCGGGCGGCCATCCGGTCGGGCTGGAATGCTTCCAGGGCGTCTGGCTTCTCGCCGACGCCCATGAACAGGATCGGCCGTCCCGGTCACGTGGCGGACCGACAGCGCGGCGCCGCCCCGGGCGTCGCCGTCGGCCTTGGTCAGCACGACGCCCGTCAGGTCGAGCGCCGCGCCGAACGCGCGCGCGGCATTGACGGCATCCTGGCCCGCCATGCTGTCGACGACGAACAGCGTCTCGATCGGCTGCACGGCCGCGCTGAGATCGCGAATCTCCTGCATCATCGCGTCGTCGACGTGCAGCCGGCCGGCGGTGTCGACGAGCAGCACGTCGTAGACGCCGCGCCGCGCCGCGTCCAGCGCGGCGGTCGCGATGTGCACCGGCGCCTGCGCCGGCATCCGCGAAGGCTACGTCGATGCCGAGCTGCTGGCCGAGCCGCTCGAGCTGCAGCATCGCCGCGGGCCGGTAGACGTCGGTCGAAACGAGCAGCACGCGCTTGCGCTCGCGGTCCTTCAGCCACAGCGCGATCTTCGCAGCCGTCGTGGTCTTGCCCGCACCCTGCAGGCCGGCGAGCAGGATCACGGCGGGCGGCTGCGTGCGCAGATTGAGCGGACGCACGCCCTCGCCCATCACGCGCACGAGTTCGTCGTGGATGACCTTGATGAGCGCCTGGCCCGGCGTCAGGCTCTTGTGGACTTCCTGGCCGACGACGCGTGCCTTCACGCCGTCGATGAAGTCCTTGACCACCGGCAGCGCCACGTCGGCCTCGAGCAGCGCCATCCGCACCTGCCGCAACGTGTCGCCGATGTTCTCTTCGGTGAGGCGGCCGCGGCCGCGCAGGCCCTCGACGACGGCGGCAAGGCGGGTGGAAAGCTTGTCGAACACGTTGAAACCTCGACCGTCGCGCCGGCATGAATCCGCGCAGGGTGGCGAATTATAGAGAAAAGCTCGCCTCCTCAGGTCGGCCGCGGCATGGCATCATCCGGATGTCGCCAGGTCACCGCTCGGGCCCCGCACTTGCCGCTGCCACTGATTGCCGTCGCCTGTTACCTGATCGGAGCCGTGTGGCTCGGGTTGACCGTCTATCGCACCGATTCCCACCAGGGTCGCGGCGGCCGCATCGCCGCGGTGGCCATCGCCGCGGTCGGCGCCTGTGTCCATGCGATCGCGCTGGCCCAGGAGCGGCGCATCGCGCCGTCGGCCGCGCTGTCGCCGGGCGACACGGCCGCCATGGTCGGCTTCGTGATCGCAATCATTGCGGTCCTGATGTCGCTGCGCCCGCGCTTTCGCGGCATGGCGGCGTTGCTGCTCGCGATCGCCGCCGTCCTGGAGGCCGCGTTCTCCGAAGGCGCGCGCCAGTTCTCCGTCGGTCGGCCCGGCTGGGAGCTCGCGTTCCACATCGCGATGGCGACGACCGCGTTCGCGTTCCTCACGATCGGCATGGCGCTGGCCGTCGCTCAGGTCATCGTCGACCGCCGGCTGCGCAGCCGGCAGCCGCTCGGCTGGCTGAAGATCCTGACGCCGATCGAGTCGCTCGAATCCGGCCTGTTCCAGAGCATCCTCGCCGGCTTCGCGATGCTGACGCTGGCGCTGGTGAGCGGCGCGTTCTTCATCGAGAACCTGTTGGCGCAGCACCTGGTGCACAAGGTCGTGCTGGCGCTGGTCGCGTGGGTCGTGTTCGGCATTCTGCTGCTGGGCCGGCTGCGTTTCGGCTGGCGCGGCCGCAAGGCGCTGCGCTGGACGCTCGCCGGCTACGTGCTGCTCGGCCTGTCGTATTTCGGCAGCAAGCTCATCCTCGAGGACATCCTCGGCAAGCACTGGGGCTGAGTCGCGTGCTCGACCTGTCCGTCAGCGCACTGCTGGGCATCCTGGTCCTCTGCGTCGCGCTGTCCGCGTTCTTCTCGAGCACCGAGACGGCGTTGATGAGCATCAACCGCTACCGGCTGCGCCACCGCGCGCGTGAAGGCAGCACCAGCGCGCGCGCCGCCGAGAAGCTGCTCGAGCGCCCCGACCAGCTGATCGGCATGATCCTGATCTGCAACAACTTCGTGAACTCGGCCGCAGCCGCGCTGGTCACGGTGATCGCGCTGCACGTCGGCGGCGAAGGCACCGCCGCCATCGGCGTCGGCGTGTTCACGGTCGTGCTGATCATCTTCGGCGAGGTGGCCCCGAAGACCTTCGGCGCCCTGTACCCGGAGCGGCTCGCGCTGCCGTCGGCGCTCGTCTACCAGGTGCTGCTGAAGATCCTCTACCCGATCGTCTGGGCCACGAACCTCATCGCGAACGGCGTGCTGCGCCTGCTCGGCGTCTCGCAGGAGAAGGTGAACCGCACGTCGCTCAGCTCCGACGAGCTGCGCACGGTGCTCGCCGAGGCCAGCACCGTCATCCCCCACCGCCACCAGCGCATGCTGATGAGCATCCTCGACCTCGAGAAGGTCAACGTCGAGGACATCATGGTGCCCCGCTCGGAGATCTCCGGCATCGACGTCTCCGACGAATGGGACGACGTGCTCGAGGCGGTGCAGCAGAGCCGGCACACGCGCATCCCGTGCTTCGAGGGCAACCTCGAGAACCTGATCGGCATCCTGCACATGAAGAAGGTGGCGCGCCTGCTGGCGCGCGACGAGCTCGATCGCGAGCGGCTGGTCGCGCTCGCGAAGGAGCGCGAGCCCTACTACGTGCCCGAAGGCACGTCGCTCAACACGCAGCTGCTGCAATTCCAGCGGCAGCGCCGGCGCGTCGCGTTCGTGGTCGACGAGTACGGCGACGTGCAGGGCCTCGTCACGCTCGAGGACCTGCTGGAGGAGATCGTGGGCGAATTCACCTCCGATCCCGTCGTCGCTGCACAAGGACGTCCACAAGGAGAAGGGCGACAGCTACGTCGTAAGCGCAGCCGCGAGCGTGCGGACGCTGAACCGCAAGATGGGCTGGTCGCTGCCGACGACCGGCCCGCGCACGTTGAACGGACTGATCATCGAGTACCTCGAGACGATCCCGGAGCCCGGCACGGCCCTGCGCATCAACGACTACTCGCTCGAGATCCTGCAGACGAGCGACAACGCCGTGAAGACGGTGCGCCTGAAGTCGATCCCGAAATCGCCAGCCTAGCGGCGGCGGTCAGAACGCGTACTGCAGCGCGTCCTGCAAGCGGCTCACGCCGTGCACTTCGAGACCCTCGATCGCCCTGCGCGGCGCGTTGCCTTCCGGCACCAGCGCGCGCCGGAAACCCTGCTTCGCCGCCTCACGCAGGCGCTCCTCGCCGAACGGCACCGGCCGGATCTCGCCCGTGAGTCCGAGTTCACCGAAGACGACCGTCTCGTGGTCGAGCGGGCGGTCGCGCAGGCTCGACAAGGTCGCGAGGACGGCCGGCAGGTCCGCCGAGGTCTCGGCAATCCGCACCCCGCCGACGACGTTGACGAACACGTCGCTGCCCGAGGTCGACACGCCGCCGTGCCGGTGCAGCACGGCCAGCAGCAGCGCGAGACGGCTGGCCTCGAAGCCGACCGCGACGCGGCGCGGGATTCATGCCCTGCGCCTCGTCCACCAGCGCCTGCAGTTCGACCAGCAGCGGGCGGCTCCCTTCGCGGACCACGGTCACGACGGTGCCCGCGACCGGCTGCGGATGGCGCGTGAGGAAGATCGCCGAGGGATTGCGCACTTCGCGCAGCCCCTGCTCCGCCATCGCGAACACGCCGATTTCGTTCGCGGCGCCGAAGCGATTCTTGACCGCGCGGATCACGCGGTACCGGCTGCCCGGATCGCTCTCGAAGTAGAGGACCGTGTCGACCATGTGCTCGAGGATCCGCGGGCCGGCGATCAGGCCTTCCTTGGTGACGTGGCCGATCAGCAGCACCGCCACCCCGCTCGCCTTGGCGAATCGAACGAGCTGGGCGGCCGACTCGCGGACCTGCACCGCCGACCCCGCCGACGACTCGCTGAGCTCGGTCTGCATCGTCTGGATCGAGTCGATGACCAGCACCTGGGCGCGCGACGCCGCGGCCTCGTCGAGGATGCCTTCGACGCGGGTTTCCGCGGCGAGGCGCAACGTGGTCGCCTCGAGGCCGAGGCGCTTCGCGCGCAAGGCCACCTGCCGCACCGACTCCTCGCCGGACACGTAGAGCACCGGCCTGTCGCGGCTGAGCGCGTCGGCGGCCTGCAACAGCAGCGTCGACTTGCCGATACCGGGATCGCCGCCGAGCAGCACCACCGATCCGGCCACCAGCCCGCCGCCGAGCACGCGGTCGAATTCGCCGATGCCGGTCAGGGCGCGCACGTCCGTCTCCTGCGTGACCTGCGTCACGGTTTTGCTGGACGGCCCGCTCGCCGCCGCCCGCCGGGTCGCGACCGAGCCCGAGACTGCGACCGCGAGTTCGAGCGTGTTCCATGCCTGGCACGCCGGACACTGGCCCTGCCATTGTGGCGTGTGAGCGCCGCAGGAACCGCAAACGTAGCTGGTCTTGGGCCGGGCCATCTAGGCCCTCCTCGTGCGGGGAAACCGGGAGTGCGCCGATGCTAGCACGTGCGCGTTATGACACCCGGACTGTGACGGAGGCTACACAGGCGACCTGCCGCTCGCCCTATACTTCGGCGCACACATGCGTCTGAACGCCGACAACACCGTCATGCTGGACACGTCCGGGGCCCGCGAGCCCAGGCCGGTGCGCACGAACGTGCCCGTGCCCCCGAAGCTCGGCCGCTACCAGCTCCTCGGCGAGATCGGCAAGGGCGCGATGGGCGTCGTCTACCGCGGGCGCGACCCGATGATCAATCGCGAGGTGGCGCTGAAGGCCATTCCGCTGGCCGAGGAGTTCGAAGCGGACGAACTCGAGGACGCGCGCACGAAGTTCTTCCGCGAAGCGGAGATGGCCGGGCGACTCTCGCACCCGCACATCGTGACGATCTACGATGCCGGCGAGGACGGCGGCACGGCGTACATCGCGATGGAACTGCTGCGCGGCACGCATCTCGTCGAATACACGCAGGAGGCCAGGCTGCTGCCGCCGGCGATTGCGATCGAACTGATGGCGCGGCTCGCCGACGCGCTGCATTACGCGCACCAGAACCAGGTCGTGCACCGCGACATCAAGCCGGCCAACGTGATGTTCGACCCGCCGAGCGGCGAGCTGAAGATCACCGACTTCGGCATCGCGCGGCTGACCGACTCCAATCGCACGCGCACCGGTGTCGTGCTCGGCACGCCGTCGTTCATGTCGCCGGAGCAGCTGCAGGGCCGGGTGGTCACTGGAAGCTCCGATCTGTTTTCGCTGGGCGTCACGCTGTACCAGCTGCTGACGGCGCAGTTGCCATTCCGGGCCGACTCGATGCCGGGACTGATGCTGAAGATCGCGCAGGAGCCGCACGCGCGCGCCCGTCTGGTCAACCCGGCGCTGCCGGAGTCAATCGACGAGTTCTTCGACCGCGCTCTTGCCAAGCTCCCCGCCGACCGGTTCCCGAACGGCGCCGCCTTCGCGCTTGCGCTCCGCAGCATCAACTCACCCGCGAGAACCTGAGACAGGCATGCGCCACAAAGGCAAGTTCCGCTGCGTTGGCGTTACCGACACCGGCCGGGTGCGCGAGCACAACGAGGACACGTTCGGCACGGACGCGGACATCGGCCTCGTGGTGCTCGCCGACGGCATGGGCGGCTACAAGGCGGGCGAAGTGGCGAGCGGCATCACGGTGCGCACGGTGATGGGGCTCGTCAAGGAAGCGGTCGACCGCGAGGACCTCAGCCACCGCGACGAGGAAAGCGGCCTCGGCCGGCCCGGCATCCTGCTGCGCGACGCAATCCAGCGCGCCAACAAGATCATCCACCAGACGGCGAAGACGCAGGCGAACTGCGAGGGCATGGGCACCACGGTGGTGGCCGGGCTGTTCTTCGACGACAAGACTCACGATCGCCCACGTCGGCGATTCACGGCTGTACCGGATGCGCGACGGCCAGCTGCAGCAGGTGACCCAGGACCACTCGCTGCTGCAGGAACTGGTCTCCCGCGGGTTCTACACGCCCGAAGAGGCCGCGCGCGCCTCCGCCAAGAACTACGTCACCCGCGCCCTCGGCGTCGAACCCGACGGTCGAAGTCGAGATCACCGAGGCCGAGGTGCTGAAGGACGACGTCTACCTGCTGTGCTCGGACGGGCTGTCCGACATGGTCGAGGACGACGATATTCAGTTAACTATCAGTACCTTTGGTGCTAACCTTGAGACGCTTGCTAAGCAGTTGGTGCTGCTCAGCAACGACAATGGGGGCCGGGACAACATCTCGATCGTGCTGGTGCGGGTACTGGAAAGCTTCCCCGCCCAGCGCCGGGTGATCGACCGTCTGCTCGGAATGTTCGCTTAAGGGAGCGCGTAACGCATGGCCAGGCTAGTTCTCAGCCTCGACGGGCAAGTGCTCGCCGAATACAACATGAGCAAGGAGCGCTACACGGTCGGACGTCTTCCGGACAACGACATCCGGATCGACAACCCGGCGGTCAGCGGCCACCACGCGCTGGTGATCAACATCCTCAACGACTCGTTCCTGGAGGATCTGAACAGCACGAACGGCACGTACGTCAACGGCAAGATCATCAAGAAGCACGCGCTGCAGGACGACGACGTCATCACCGTCGGCCACCACACGCTGCGCTTCGTCGACAGCGACGGCGACGAGCCGGCCGACGAGTTCGAGAAGACGATGGTGATCAGCTCGCGCGAAGCCGCACGCATGAACGTGCCGAATCCGCCACCGCCTGCCGCCGGCCCCGGCCGCGCCGTCGGCCGTCGGCTCGACGCAGGGGGCGTTCGCGAACGGCGCACTGCCGAAGGCCAAGCTGCAGGTGCTCTCGGGGCAGTTCGCGGGTCGCGAGCTCGAGCTGGTCAAGACGCTCACGACGCTCGGCCGTCCGGGCGTGCAGGTGGCCGCGATCACCCGCCGCGCCGACGGCTACTACATCGTGCACGTCGAAAGCGGCACGGAAGGCGACTTCCCGCTGGTCAACGGTGCGCCGATCGGGCCTCAGGCGCGACGCCTGCACGACAACGACGTCGTGCAGCTCGCCGGCGTGAAGATGGGATTCTTCATGAACTAGCGGAATTCGCTGGCCACGCGCTGGCTCACTCCGCAGATCAGTTCGTAGGCGATGGTGCCGGCGTACCGGGCGACTTCCTCGGCCGGCACGCCTTGCCCCCAGAGCACGACCGGATCGCCGACCGACACAACCGGCAGGTCGGTCACGTCCACCGTGATCATGTCCATCGACACGCGGCCGACCAGCGGCGCGCAACGCCCGTTGACCTGCACCGGGGCTCCGGACGCAGTGCTGCGCGGATAGCCGTCGCCGTAGCCGGCCGCCACGACGGCGATGCGCGTGTCGCGCAGCGCCCGCCAGGCGCCGCCATACCCGACGGTCTCGCCCGTCCTCACGGGCTTCACCGCGATCACCTCGGTCTGCAGGCTCATCGCGGGCCGCAACCCGAGTTCCTGGCCGGTGCCGCTCGGGAACGGCGAGAGGCCGTACAGCATCAGGCCCGGGCGCACCCAGTCCCCGCGGGTCGCGGGCCACGCGAGCAGGCCCGCGGAATTCGCGATGCTGCGCGCCCCGGCCAGGCCCTGCGTCACCGCGTCGAACCGCTCGACCTGCTGCGCCGTCCTGGCATCGTCGCGATCGTCGGCGTTCGCCAGGTGCGTGACCAGGGCCGGCGGCGAAGCGATCCGCGGATTGCGCGCGAGCCGCGCGTGAGCCGCCGCGAAATCCTCCACCCGGAAGCCGAGCCGGTTCATGCCGGTGTCGACCTTGATCCAGGCGCGAATGGGCTCGCTGCCGGCGAATCCGTCGAGGAGGTCCAGCTGTTGCTCGCTGTGCACCATCAGCTCGAAATGCTGCTGGGCCGCAAGCGCCAGCTGCTCGGCGCTGAACACGCCTTCGAGCAGCAGCACGCGATTCGCCAGACCGGCCGTCCTGAGCGCAAGGCCTTCGTCGAGCCGCGCGACCGCGAAGCCGTCGGCCTCGGCGAGCGCCTTCGCCGACTGCAGTACCCCGTGGCCGTAGGCGTTCGCCTTGATGACCGCCATGACGCGCGCGCCGGCGGCACGCGTGCGTGCCACGCGCGAGGTTGTGGCGCAACGCCGCAGTATCGATGACGGAGCGGATCTGGGACGCCAAGGCGCGGACTCTCAGTCGCCGTAGCCGCCGTAGTCGCCGTGCGCGAGGTTTTCGAAGCGCGTGTACTTGCCGAGGAACGTCAGGTGCACTTCGCCGGTCGGGCCGTTGCGCTGCTTCGCGATGATGATGTCGGCGATGCCCTTGCGCGGCGTGTCGGGCTCGTACACTTCCTCGCGGTAAATGAGCATGATCAAATCTGCATCCTGCTCAATCGCTCCCGAATTGTGCACTGCAACACCATCCGCAAGCCAACTCGACGGGCCAGGCACGGTCAGATCGAATACTTCTTCTTCGCCCGACGGTTCGATGCCGACAACCCGGTCCCAGAACAGATCCGAGTTTGCCCATTGCTTCAGGATCGCGTCGCCGAGCAGGTTCGCATAGCTGTCGAGCGTTCGCCGACTCGGCGAGAACTGGAAGTGGGTCATGCCACCGTTCGACGTGCCTCGCATCGTCGCCATGCGTCGCATGCTGATTCCCGACGCGCGCATGGTCTGCCGAACTCGATCGAAGCATTCGACAGGCAG
Source organism: uncultured Gammaproteobacteria bacterium (assembly GCA_963843985.1). GTDB lineage: Bacteria > Pseudomonadota > Gammaproteobacteria > Steroidobacterales > Steroidobacteraceae > RPQJ01. The sequence goes on from CAWJMS010000033.1 coordinate 343,502, forward strand.
CGTATCGACGTTGGTATTCGCGTCGACTTGCTCGAGCCGTACGGCCAGCTTTTCCGCAGGCGCGTACGCGGTCCGAACACACCGATCTCCGACAGGAACGATCCGCTGCTGTTCCGCACCTGACACGTCGACGGTGTACACGGGTCGTGAACGGCCCTGCGCCACGGCCCGAATGCGCGCAATGATGCCGAAGCGCATCAGCAGTGCCGCAACATCCTGCGCGAGTCGCTCGCTGCACGTGGCGAAGTACACTCGATCACTGCCGCGACCCTTCACCCGGACGTGAATGCAGCCGTCCGTCGCCCATAGATGCCGCAGCAGCAGAGCCAGGCGATCGTTCGGCAGTGCGAAGACCTCGGCCGGCAGATGCTTCTCGTGCGAACGTTGGTCGAAGATGCCCAGCTTCTTCAACCAGGCACCGACGCCCGCCGGATGCCAGCGATTGCCGTTGCCCGCGATGACCAGTTGATGCCATAGGCCGCGACCCGCACAGCGGGTCACTGTGCTGCCCAGCGCCTCGGCCGCTTCTCGAACGGCAAGGCTGTTTTCCTCGGATGCGGTGGTGTACCGCAGCGGCTGGTGCCGCAGGTAGCTGCCGTCCCCCACCAGGTGCCCGAGCAGGATGAGTTCCTCGTCCGACCAGCCAGCCGACGACGGCTCCACCGGCAACCGACGACCCAGCGCGACGCGGGCACCGACCGCCATCTCGTCGATGGTCAGCCAGCCTTCGCCGGTCAGGACCCGGTGCTTGCCAGTGGCGCGCAATGTGCGGCCGCTCGCGAGCACGACACGCTTGACAGGCTTGATCCCGACCGACCAGACGAGATCCGATTCGGCTGCGACGACTTTCTGCTCTTCATCGACCGCGAGCACCCGCGGCCGGGTACCGACCAGGTCCCGGATCGGAACGCGGCGACCGTCCGCTAACACGACCAACGTGTCGCCGACTACGCACTCGCGCAGGTCCGACATCACCGGCTTCTTGTCGGTGCGCTGCTCGACGCTGCGGTTGAGCTGCGACAGCGCGATCACCGGCACCTTCAGTTCCTTCGCCAGCGCCTTCAGCGAGCGCGAGATCTCCGAGATTTCCGTCGCGCGGTTCTCCTTGGTGCCCGCCACCTGCATCAGCTGCAGGTAGTCGACGACGATCAGGCCGAGCCCGTCCTTGCGCTCGCGGGCGAGGCGGCGGGCGCGCGCGCGGACTTCCGTCGGCGTGAGCGAGCCGCTGTCGTCGATGTAGAGCGGCGCGGTCTTCATCTGCGCGATGGCGCTGTTGATGCGCGCCCAGTCCTCGTCGCCGAACATGCCGGTGCGCATGTGGCCCTGGTCGACCCGGCCGATCGAGGAAATCATGCGGAACGCCAGCTGCTCGCGCGACATTTCCATCGAGAACACGGCGACCGCCCTGCCCTGCGCGATCGCGGCGTGCTCGGCGATGTTGAGCGCAAGCGTCGTCTTGCCCATCGACGGGCGGCCGGCGACGATGACGAGGTCGCCGGGCTGCAGGCCGGCGGTCATGCGGTCGAGCTCGTTGTAGCCGGAGCTGATACCGGTCAGCTGTCCCTGCGACTGGTGCAGCAGGTCGAGCCGGTCGATCGCGGCGCCGAGCACGTCGCGCAGCGGTACGAAGCCCGATCCCTGCGGCGGCCCTGTTCCGCGATCTGCGAACACGCGTCGTTCGGCTTCGTCGACCAGATCCGCTGGCGGAGCGGCCCTCGCTGTCGTAGGCGCTCGCCGCCATCTCGCCGCTGACGCGGATCAGCTGGCGCAGCAGCGAGCGTTCGCGAACGATGTCCGCGTAGGCGCGAATGTTGGCTGCGGTCGGCGTGTCCCGCGCGAGGCCCGCGAGATAGCCGAGACCGCCCGATTCGTCGGCCTGGCCCTTGGCGGAGAGGTATTCGGCGAGCGTGACGGCGTCGCTCGGCTCGCTGCGCGCCGAGAGCTCGGCGATCGCCTCGAAGATGACCTGGTGGTCGCGCCGGTAGAAGTCCTCGGCGCGCAGCCGGTCGGCCACGGTGTCCCAGGTGCTGTTGTCGAGCAGCAGGCCGCCGAGCACGGCCTGCTCGGCTTCGACCGAGTGCGGTGGAACCCTCAGCGCGTCATCGGCGCCGACGAAGCTCGACGCCTTGCGGCGCTGCCGAATCGCTCCGCCGGATTCCTGCTCCATCGGCCGTCTCCCGCGCGAGGACTATTCCTCGGCGACGATCGTGACGGGCAGGTCGAGCTCGATGTCGGTGTGCAGGTGCAGCTTCACGTGGTGCTCGCCGATGAGGCGGATCGGCCCGCCCGGCAGGCGCACTTCGCTGCGCTCGATACGGATGCCCGCCTTGGTGACCGCCTCGGCGATGTCGGCGGTGCCGACCGAGCCGAACAGCTTGCCCTCGGTGCCCGCCTTCGCGGCGAGCGTGAGCTTGAAGCCTTCGAGCTGTCCCGCGCGCAGCTTCGCGCTGTCGAACTCGTCGGCGGCGAGCTTCTCGAGCTCGGCGCGACGCTCCTCGAACTTCTTCAGGTTGGCCGCCGTGCACAGCGCCGCCTTGCCCTGCGGGAGCAGGAAATTGCGGCCGTAGCCCGGCTTGACCTTCACCTTGTCGCCGATGTTGCCGAGGTTGGCGACCTTCTGCAGCAGGATGACTTCCATCGTTGTTTCCTCGATTGACTCTTGCGTCCGTCAGGCGGGCTGCGTCGCGTTGGCGCGCGAGCGAGCCCAGTTGTCCACGAAACCCCAGGCCGCGAGCACCGCGACCATCGCCGGCGCCACCAGCACCAGCAGCACGTAAATCGCCCACAGCCAGCCGGAATTGAACCGGCCCGCTGCCGCCATGCGATGCGCCGCCGCGAGCCCTACGAGCACCAGCGCGCCCAGGAACAGGCGCGTCAGGTCGTCGAGCAGCACGACGTTCGTCAGCCATCGACGCGACGAACACGCAGCGCCGCCGCGCCGCCCAGCACGGCCCCGAGCCGGATCGACTGGAATTCGCGGGCGAAGCTTCCGGCGTTCAGCGGCAACGACTGCCACCAGCGCGCCAGGAACAGAGCGGACATCGCGAGCAGCACGGTCAGCACCGTCACCCAGCCCCACAACGTCCGCGCCAGCAATTCCGCCAGCCCGTCCTTCTCGAGGTCCCAGGGCAGTCCCTGTCGCTGCATCTCGTGCGCCATGTCGCGCACGAATGGCAACCAGAACTGCTGCGGGTCTCCGAAGGCCACGTGCAACACCACCAGCATCGCCACACCCACGAGCGTCGCCACCTGCAGGCACAGCGACAGCGACTGCGTCTGCGAGAGCAGCCAGGCCAGCACCAGCGGCGGCCCGAGCACCCACGCAGAATAGATCAAGCCGACCGGGACGGGGCGACCCAGCAACCACATGGCCCCGGCCAGCAACGCGCTCGCACCGAGCGCCACCGACAACCCCACCCGGCCGCCACGCACCAGCGTGACGAGGCCGGGCACCGCGCCCGGCAGGAAGAACAGCAAGCCCAGGCCGAACAGCGGCAACAGTCCCAGCAGGCCCGTCACGAGAACGGCCCCGACCGGATTGGCGGCGAGCCAGATGGCGAGCGTCCGGTTCATGACGGCGCCCCGGCGGGTCGACCCGCGCGGCGCCCGGTCAACTCAGTGCTGATCCGTGTACGGGAGCAGCGCCAGGAAGCGGGCCCGCTTGATGGCGAGCGACAACTGGCGCTGGTAGTTCGACCGCGTGCCGGTGATGCGGCTCGGGACGATCTTGCCCGTCTCGGTGATGTAGCCCTTGAGCGTGGCCAGGTCCTTGTAATCGATGCGCTCGATGCCTTCGGCCGTGAACTTGCAGAATTTACGGCGGCGGAAAAAACGTGCCATGGGTCACCCGATGAAATTTTGTGTGGGGTCCGGATCAGTCCGCGGAACGCTCGCGACGGTCGCCACGATCTCCTCGATCGCCGCGGTCGTCGTCGGTAGCTTCCGGCAGCGTCGATTCCTCGGGACGGCCGCCCTCTTCCGCGGCCTTCGCCATCGGCGACGCCTCGGTGACGGCTTCCGACATCGCGACGACCATGTTGCGGATCACGGCATCGCTGAAGCGGAACGACGCGGTGAGTTCTTCGAGCGCGGCCTTGTCGCACTCGATGTTCATCAGCACGTAGTGCGCCTTGTGGACCTTGTTGATGGGATACGCGAGCTGCCGGCGGCCCCAGTCCTCGAGGCGGTGAATCGCGCCGCCGCCCGCGGTGATGATGCCGCGGTAGCGCTCGATCATGGCGGGGACTTGCTCGCTCTGATCCGGATGGACCAGGAACACGATTTCGTAATGACGCATGCAATCGCTCCTTACGGGTTTGCCGCCCGGATTGGCCGGTGCGGCAAGGAGTTACAGATTCCGCGCAACCCTCGGGGGGCGCTACGGGGCCGCCAAGGATAGCGGACCATGCCTGGGCGCGCAAATTCGACCGCATCAGGCGAGCGCGCGGCGCCTACAGGCCAGGAAGCCAACGGCCGGGCGCCGGGGCCCACGCCAGATCAATCCGCCGGGACGCCGTGAACCCATCCATGGGGGCTCCCGCCGCGGCGTCCATGCCGCGGAGGGCCCGGCGGATTGACCATGGCATGGGCCTCGAGGCGCCTTGCCGTTGGTCGGATGGGCGCTGGCGCGAGTGGCTGCCGCGGCTATTTCAGCGCGGCTTGGCGCGCCGCTGCCGGACGGCCTCGAAGAGCGCGACACCGGTCGCGACCGAGACGTTGAGGCTCTCGACCGCACCGGCCATCGGGATCGAGACGAGTTGGTCGCAGGACTCGCGGGTCAGGCGGCGCATGCCCTCGCCTTCCGAGCCCATCACGAGTGCTGTCGGGCCCGTGAAGTCGGCTTCGAAGAGCGTCTTGTCGGCGTCGTCCGTCGTGCCGATCAGCCAGATGCCGCGGTCCTTCAGGTCGCGCAGAGTGCGCGCGAGATTCACCACCGAGACGAACGGCACGCTCTCGGCCGCGCCAGCGGCCACCTTGCGAACGACGGGCGTGAGCCCGGCGGCGCGATCGCGCGGCGCGATCACGGCGGCGACGCCCGCCGCATCGGCACTGCGCAGACAGGCGCCGAGATTGTGCGGATCCTGCACGCCGTCGAGCACCAGCAGCAAAGGTGCGCCCTGCGCGGCCTCGAGCGCTTCCTCCAACTGCGTTTCCGGATCGCCGGCTTTCGCCAGCAGTTCGGCCACGACACCCTGGTGGCGACCGCCCTCGGCCAGCTTGTCGAGCAACGCGTCATCCGCGGCCCCGACCTGCACGCTGGCGCGCTGCGCGAGCTCACGGATCTCTGCGAGCCGCCCCGCCTCGCGGCCAGACGCAAGCAACACGCGCCGCACGCGCTGCGGCGTGCGCGTCAGCATCACGCGGACCGAATGAATGCCGTACGCGATCGACTGCGACATCTCAGCGACGCCGCCGGTCGGCGCGCGGGTGACGCGGCCGCCGCTCGACTGCCATTTCACCCGCCAGTTCGAAATCGACCCGCCGATCGTCCAGCGACACGTTCGTCACCCTTACGCGCAACCGATCGCCGAGTTTGAAGATCCGGCCCGAGCTGCGGCCAATGAGCCGGAAACCGCTGCTGTCGCGCGTGAAGTAGTCCTGCCCGAGTGCCGAAACGTGCAGCAGGCCGTCGACCTGCAGGCCCTCGAGCTGCACGAACAGCCCGAAGTCCACGACGCCGGAGACGATGCCGTCGAACTCCTCGCCGACACGCTCCTGCATGTAGTAGCACTTGAGCCACGAGACGGCGCCGCGAGTGGCCTCGTCGGCGCGGCGCTCGCGGAACGAGCAGTCCTGCCCGAGCGCAGGGAACGCGCCGTGCCACGCGATCAGGTCCTGAGGATCGCCTTCCCGTATCACCTGCCGGATGCCGCGATGCACGACGAGGTCCGGGTAGCGGCGGATCGGCGAGGTGAAATGCGCGTAGTGATCGAGCGCGAGGCCGAAATGGCCGATGTTGCCGGGCTGGTAAACCGCTTGAGGCATCGACCGGATGACGGCGGTGGAAATCAGCCCGGCGTCCGGGCGATCGCCGATCTTCTGCAGCAGATCGCGCAGGTGCTCGGGCTTGATCTCGTCGGCCGGCGGCAACCAGATGCCGAACTCGCGCATGAACTGCCGCAAGGTCTCGAGGCGGTCGATTTCGGGCAGGCCGTGCACCCGATACAGGGTCGGCACCTTGTTCCGGTCGAGGAAGCGCGCGGCGGCGACGTTGGCCGCGATCATGCATTCCTCGATCAGGCGATGCGCGTCGTTGCGCGGGCTCTCGACCAGCGCGGCGACCCGGCCCTGCTCGTCGAACTTCAGCTTCAACTCGGGCGTGTCGAGTTCGAGCGCGCCGCGGCCGGTGCGCGCCTGCGTGAACGCCTTGTACACGCCGTGGAGCGCGAGCAGCCGCTCGCGCAGACGCTCGAGCCTTGCGCCATGGTGCTTGCCCGGTTGATCCAGGAACGCGCCGACTTCGTGGTACGTCAGCCGCGCCGCAGAGCGCATCACGCCTTCGAAGAACCGCGACCTCGTGATCCGCCCCGTGTCGTTGACCCGCAACTCACAGCACAGGCAGAGCCGGTCCTCGTCCGGCACCAGCGAGCACAGGCCGTTCGAGAGGGCCTCGGGCAGCATCGGCAGGACACGATTCGGGAAATAGACGGACGTGCCGCGCTCCCTCGCCTCGACGTCGAGCGCGCTGCCGGGTCGCACGTAGTGACCGACGTCGGCAATCGCGACGATCAGGCGCCAGCCGGTCCCGCTGCGCTCACACCACACCGCGTCGTCGTAGTCGCGCGCGTCCTCGCCGTCGATGGTGACGAGGTCGACTTCGCGCAGGTCTTCGCGCCCGGCAATGGCGTCCTGCGGGATGCGCCTGCCGAACGCCTCGGCCTCGGCGACCACGTCTTGCGGGAACTCGGACGGCAGTGAATGAGAGTGAATCGCGATGTCGATTTCCATGCCCGGCGCGCCGTGGTCGCCGAGCACACGCGTCACGCGCCCGACGGGTTGGGCGGAGCGCGACGGCTGGCGCGTCAGTGCGACGATCACCACCTGCCCGCTCTGCGCACCGGCCAGTTCACCTGCCGGCACCAGCACGCGGTGCGTCATGCGCGGATTGTCGGGTGTCAGGTAGGCCACGCCGGATTCGACCTGCAGGCGCCCGACCACTTCATTCGTGCGGCGCTCGAGGACCTCGACGATCGTGCCCTGCGCCTTGCCGCGGAAGTGCGCGCCCTCGATGCGCACCGCCACTCGGTCGCCGTGCATGACTTCGCGCATCTGCTGGCCGGACAGGTGCACCGCCGCGGACCCGTCGTCGGGCAGCAGCAGGCCGTCGCCGTTGCGATGCGCCTGGATCGTGCCGACGACGAGACCCGGCAGATGCTCGCGCAGGCAGTATTGGCCGCGCCGGTTCGGCACGACCTCGCCGCGCTTCACCAACGCCTGCAGTTGCGCTTCACTCTGGTCGCTCGGGAGCCCGATCGCCTCGGCGACCTCATCGAGGCGCAGCGGGCGGCCCGCCTTGCGCAGCACGCCCATTACGATCGATTCCGCGCTGGGCGCGGGCCGATTGGCGCCGCGCGCACGTGCGCCGCCGTTGCTGCCGGGGGCCGCCGCGCGCGACCTGGATCTTTGCCTTCTCATTCTTCCTTCGTTGACAGCCCGGGGGGCCGCCAGTAAATTGCGCCACCTTCCAGCGCGGCCACCAGGCCACGCGGACACCTGTGCCCAGGTGGCGGAATTGGTAGACGCACTAGTTTCAGGTACTAGCGGGTAACACCGTGGAGGTTCGAGTCCTCTCCTGGGCACCACATGACCGGCGCTCGCCAGTCTAGCACTCAATCACGCAACCGTCTGTTTTTGCTGGGGTTTGAGCGGCTTCAATACCCTCGCCCGGCCTTCGGCCGACCTCTCCCGCTGCGGGCGGGAGAGGTGCAGATCAGAGCGTGCGCGAGATCAGTTCCTTCATCACCTCGTTCGTGCCGCCGTAAATGCGCTGCACGCGCGCGTCCGCGAACATCCGGCAGACCACGTACTCGTTCATGTAGCCGTAGCCGCCGAACAGCTGCTGGCACTCGTCGAGCACCTTCTGCTGCATGTCGGTGATCCACCACTTGGCCATCGCCGCGGTCTCGGTGTCGAGTTCGCCCTTCACCAGCTGCTCGACACAACGATCGACGAACACCCGTGCGATGCGCGCATGCGTCGCCGCTTCGGCGAGCTTGAACTTCGTGTTCTGGTACGCGGCGACCGCCTGGCCGAAGATCTTGCGCTCGTTGACGTACCGGATCGTCTCTTCGATGGCGCCTTCCATCGACGCCACGCCGCCGAGGGCGATCAGCACGCGCTCGTACGGCAGGTCGCCCATCAGCATGTGCATGCCCTTGCCTTCCTCGCCGAGCAGGTTGGCGACCGGCACGCGCACGTCTTCGAAGAACAGCTCGGCCGTGTCCTGCGCCTGCATGCCCATTTTCTCGAGCACGCGCCCGACCCGGTAGCCCTTCAGGTCGGTCGTCTCGACCATCAGGATCGACAGGCCGCGACTGCGATCGTTGGGATCGGTGCGCACGACCAGCATCAGGATCTCGGCCGAGCCGCCGTTGGTGATGAAGATCTTGGAACCATTGACGACGTAGTCGTCGCCGTCGCGGACCGCTCGCGTGCGGATGGCCTTGAGGTCGGAGCCCGCGCCCGGCTCGGTCATGCCGATCGCCCCGATCAGCTGGCCGCTCGCCATGCGCGGCAGGAAGCGCTGCTTCTGCTCCTCGGTGCCGTGGTTGAGCACGTAGTGCGCGGCGATGCTGTGCACGCCCTGCCCGAAGCCCGAGATGCCGCGACGGGACGTCTCCTCGTACAGCAGCGCCTCGTGCCGGAAGTCCCCGCCGCCGCCGCCGTACTCGGCCGGCACGTCCATGAGCAGGAAGCCCGCCGCGCCGGCCTTCCGCCAGGTCTCCTTGTCGACGTGGTGCTGCTTGCGCCACTTGGCGTCGAGCGGAAGCATCTCGGTCTCGACGAAACGGGAAATCGCCTCGCGCAACATGCGCAGGTCGTCGTCCATCCAGGGGGATTCGTAGGGTTTCATGGCAATAGAGGCTATGGGCTATAGGCTAGGGCATGGGCTATAGGCAGGAGACCTGCGGTCCGCGCTCAATCGTACGGATGGCGCAGCACGATGGTTTCGTTGCGGTCGGGACCGGTCGACACGATGTCGATCGGGACCTCGCCGAGCTCCTCGAGACGGGCGAGGTACTTGCGGGCATTGGCCGGCAGCTTCGAGAAGTCGGTGATGCCGGCCGTCGCTTCGGACCAGCCCGGGTGCTCCTCGTAGACCGGCACGCATTCCGAGAACCGGTGCGGCAGCAGCGGCGGCCCGGCGTGCACTTCGCCGTCGATGCGATAGCCGGTGCAGACGCTCAGCGTGTCGAGCCCGTCGAGCACGTCGAGCTTCGTGACGCCGAGGCTCGAGATGCTGTTGTGCAGGACGGCGCGGCGCAGCGCGACTGCATCGAACCAGCCGCAGCGGCGCGGCCGCCCGGTGACGGCGCCGAATTCGTGGCCGACGCGCGAGAGGTGCTCGCCGGTCTCGTCGAACAGCTCGGTCGGGAACGGCCCGGCGCCGACGCGCGTCGTGTACGCCTTCACGATGCCGAGCACCTTGTGGATGTCGCGCGGGCCGAGGCCCGTGCCGACGGCCGCTTCGCCGGCAATCGTGTTCGACGAGGTGACGAACGGATACGTGCCGACGTCGACGTCGAGCAGCGCGCCCTGCGCGCCCTCGAACATGATGTTGCCGCCGCGCTGCATCTCGGCCTTCAGCGCCTCGCTGACGTCGACGACCAGCGGCGCAACGCGCTCGGCGAGCGCGACCAGTTCGTTGAGCAGCGGCTGGAAATCGACGACCTCCGCGCTGAAATACCGGCTGAGCACGAAGTTGTGATAGTCGAGGATTTCGCCCAGCCGTGCGGCCAGCCGATCGCGGTGGAACAGGTCGGCCACGCGCACCGCGCGCCGCGCCACCTTGTCTTCGTAGGCCGGCCCGATGCCGCGACCGGTCGTGCCGATCGCGTTGGCGCCGCGCGCGCGCTCCCGGGCCCGGTCGAGCGCGATGTGCGACGGCAGGATCAGCGAGCAGTTCGGACTGACGCCGAGCCGCTCGTACACCGGGATGCCGCGTTGCACCAGCGCGTCCGCCTCGCGGAACAGCGCCTCGAGCGACACCACGACTCCGTTGCCGATCAGGCAACGCACGCCCGGATGCAGGATGCCCGACGGAATGAGCGACAGCACCGTCTTCTGGCCGCCGATCACCAGCGTGTGACCTGCGTTGTGTCCGCCCTGGAAGCGTGCGACCGCGGCGACGCGCTCGGTCAGGAGGTCGACGATCTTGCCTTTGCCTTCGTCGCCCCACTGGGCGCCGATGACGACGAGGTTGGTTGCCATGAAGGTCTACTGCGCGTGTCTACGGGTTGAACGATGGATGCTTCAGGAGCCGCCGCGCACCACGAACAGCAGCAGGGCCCCGGCGATCATGCTCAGCAGGCCGCCGATGCGCAACGTCCGGTCGTCGAGGCCGGACAGCATCGCGAACGCGCGCCGCATGCCGCCCGGATTGGCGAACGGGACCAGCCCCTCGAGCACGAGGTAGAGGGCGAATGCCGCCCAGAGATCGTGCCACTGCATTACGGTGCGGCCGGCGCGTCCGGGCGGATCAGTGCCCGGGATCCTTCAGGTACTTGAAGAACTCGCCGTCCGGCGCGATCACCAGCACGTCGCCCTGCTTGCCGATCGACTTGCGATAGGCCTGCATGCCCCGGAAGAACGAATAGAACTCCGGGTTGCGGCCGTACGCCTGCGAATAGATGTCCGCCGCGAGCGCGTCGCCCTCGCCACGGATGATCTCGGCCTGGCGGTAGGCGTCGGCGAGGATTTCGGTGCGCTGGCGATCCGACTCGGCCCGGGTCTGCTCGGACACGGCCGAACCTTCCGCGCGCAGCTGCGCGGCCTGGCGCGCGAAGTCCTGGCGCATGCGGTTGAACACCGACTCGCTCACTTCCTCCGGCAGCTCGATGCTCTTGACGCGCACGTCGACCAGCGCGATGCCGAGATTGCCGACGTTGACGCCGGCGATCTTCAGCACTTCGCCGAGGAATTCGCTGCGCTCGGCCGCGACGACCTGCTGGATCGTCCGCTTCGCGATCACGCTCTTGATGCCGTCCTTGACGATTTCGCCGACGCGCCGGTTGGCCACTTCCTCGGTGCCGCCCGACGTCGAGGTGTAGTACTTCGAGACGTCGTTGATGCGCCACTTCACGAAGAAGTTGATCTTGAGGATCTTCCCTTCGCTGGTGAGGAACTGCTCGGCCGGGTAGTCCTCCGTCAGCACGCGCTTGTCGAACTTCTTGACGTTGTGCAGGAACGGCACCAGGAAGTGCAGGCCCGGCTTGTAGTCCGCGCGCACGATCTTGCCGATTTCCATCTTGAGCGCGAGCTCGGTCTCGCGGACCGTGAACGCCGACATCGAGAACAGCAGGATCGCGAATCCCACGAACAGCAGCGGCAGGATGCTACGGTTGGCCATCAGCGTGACCCCCGCTCGCGGGTCGCTTCGACCGTGGTCGTCGGCGTGGCGTCCGCGGCCGGTTGCCGGGCCGGCACGGTGGCCGGAATCTGGCGCTGCTCGTCGAGCGTCAGCGTGCGGGTGCGCTGCTCGGTGAGCTTGTCGAGCGGCAGGTAGATCATGCTGCCGGTGCCCTTGGTGTCGACCAGCACCTTGTTCGTGTTGCCGAGCACTTCTTCCATCGTCTCGTAATAGAGACGCTGGCGCGTCACGCCCGGGGCGCGCTGGTAGCTCTCGAGCAGCTTCGTGAAGCGCGCGGCTTCGCCCTCGGCGTCCGCGACGAGGCGGGCCTTGTAGGCGCTCGCGTCCTCCATCTGGCGGGCCGCGGAGCCTTTCGCCTTCGGCAGGATGTCGTTCGAGTACGCCTGGGCCTCGAGCGCGAGGCGCTCCTTGTCCTCGCGGGCCTTGATCGCGTCGCGCTGCGAGCTCGCCACCTGGTCCGGCACGTTGACGCCCTGCAGGTTGACCGACGTGACTTCGATGCCGGTCTTGTAGGAATCGAGCGTGCGCTGGATCAGGTCCTTGGTCCTGGCCGTGATCTCCTGCCGCCCGGCCTCGAGCACTGCATCGAGCGTGCTGCGGCCCACGACTTCGCGAATCGCGCTTTCGCTGACCTCGCCGAGCGTGGCTTCCGGCTCGCGCACGTTGAATACGAACGGCACGGGCTCGGCGCGGCGGTACTGCACCGCGATGTTGATGTCGACGAGGTTCTCGTCGGAGGTCAGCATCCGCGTCTGGTCGGAAAAGCTCTCGACCGAATCGATGTTGACGATCTGGCGCGTCTCGATCGGCCACGGCAGGTGGAAGTTGATGCCCGGACCCGCGGTGCGAGCGAATTGCCCGAAGCGAGTGACCACGGCGCGCTCGGCCGCGTCCACCTTGTAGATGCCGGTCAAGGCCCAGATTGCAAGCAGCACCAGCACGACCGTCGCGAAGCCGAAGCCGCGCATCGCCGCGCTGCCGCCGCCGTCACCGCCGGCTCCGTTGCCGCCACTGCCACCGCCGAACATCGCCGACAGCTTGCGTTGCAGATTCCGCAGGGCCTCGTCCAGGTCGTTGGGACCCTGGTTGGGGCGGTTGCCCCAGGGATTGCGGTTCCTGCCCGGTTCGTTCCAGGCCATGAATGCTTTGCTCCGGATGACTGGATTTCAGCTCACTGCAGTGAGCCGGTCGGATTGTAGGAACGGCTCTGCCGCGGCACAAGGCGCGGTTTCCGCTGGGAATTCGACGCCTTCCTCCCGACAGATTCGCTCGAGGTCGAGGCGACGCAGGCTGACGTCGAGCGCCAGCCAGCCGTCCTCGAGGGGACGCTGGTCCAGGACGGCGCCGGCGGCGAACAGCCGCGCACGGGCCCGGCCCTTGCTGGGCGGCAGTCGCAACAGGCAATGCACCAGCTCGGTGCCGAGCGCCTCGTGCAGTGCGGCGTGCAACAGGTTCACGCCCGCACCCGTGTGCGCAGAGAGCCAGATGCGTGCGGGACGCCCGTCCTCGTCCCGGTCGACGCGCGGCTCGTCGCCGGTGCGGTCGATCTTGTTGTACACCTCGATCTGCGGCAGCTCGTGCGCGTCGATCGACTCCAGCACTTCGTTGACCTGCCGGATGCGGTCCGTCCGCTCCGGGTCGGAGGCGTCGATGACGTGCAGCAGCAGCGTGGCTTCGCGGGCTTCCTGCAACGTGGAGCGAAACGCGGCGACCAGCTCGTGCGGCAGGTCGCGGACGAAACCCACGGTATCGGCCAGCGCGGTCTCGAGGCCGGGCGCCAGGTGCAGCCGCCGCACCGTCGGATCGAGTGTCGCGAACAGCTGGTCGGCCGCGTAGGCGCCGGCGGATGTCAGTCGGTTGAACAGCGTCGACTTGCCGGCGTTGGTGTAGCCGACGAGCGCGATGGTCGGCACCTCGGCCCGCTTGCGCTCCTGGCGCGTCGTCTCGCGCTGCACGAGCACCTTGTCGAGGCGGTCGTTCAGCGTCTTGATCCGTTTGCCGATCAGCCGGCGGTCGGTCTCGAGCTGCGTTTCGCCCGGGCCGCGCAGGCCGATGCCGCCCTTTTGCCGCTCGAGGTGGGTCCACCCGCGCACGAGCCGGGTGGACATGTGCTGCAGCTGGGCGAGTTCGACCTGCAGCTTGCCTTCGAAGGTGCGCGCGCGCTGCGCGAAGATGTCGAGGATCAGGCCGCTGCGATCGAGCACGCGGCATTCGAGTTCCTTCTCGAGATTGCGCTCCTGGCTCGGGCTCAACGGGCGATCGATCACCAGCAGATCGGCGCCGAGGGCCACGATGCGCTCGCGCAGCTCCTTGACCTTGCCGCTGCCGACCAGGAATCGGGGATCCGCCGACTTGCGGGTGGCCGTGACCACCTCGAGGACCGTCGCGCCGGCCGAGCGCGGCCAGTTGCACGAACTCCTCGACGCGGTCCGCCTCGGGTGCGCGCCCGAACCCGATGCAGACCAGGATCGCGCGCTCGCCGCTACCCGGCCGGTCAAACAATTAGGACATCCTTGGTGCCGCGCACCTTCGTCAGGGGGCCGAGGCCTCGTCGGCAGCCGGCGCGTCGTCTTCACCGGTCAGCCGCACGTTGCGAGCGGGCACCACCGTCGAGATGGCGTGCTTGTAGACCATCTGGCTCACGCTGTTCCGCAGCAGGACCACGAACTGGTCGAACGAGTCGATCTGGCCCTGCAGCTTGATGCCGTTGACCAGGTAGATCGAGACGGGGATACGTTCCTTGCGGAGCGCGTTCAGGAATGGGTCCTGCAAGGACTGGCCTTTTGCCATGTTCGGGACTCCTTTTTGTTAGGTTCCAGTTCGTTCCTGCCGGACTCTCTATCCATGAGACAGCAATAACGCCCGTCTAAACCTGGACGGAGCAAGAACGGATTCAGTCTAGCACAGCCTTTTGCGGCCCTAACCCGGCACGGCTGCGCCCACGGACTCGTCAATGGAGACAAGTTGCTGATCTTCAAGGGATCGCAGCCATTGCACGGATTCGTCGCCCCGCAACCACGTGAGTTGCCGCTTGGCGAGGTTGCGCGTCGCCTGCTTGGCCGCAAGGACGGCCTCGTGCAGCGTGCAGCGGCCCTCGAGATGCTGCCAGATCTGGCGGTAACCGACGGCCCTCATGCTCGGCAGGTCCGGATGGAGATCGCCCCGGCCGTAGAGCGCACGCACCTCGTCCAGCAGGCCTGCGGCGAGCATCTCGTCGAAGCGCGTGTCGATGCGGGCGTAGAGCTGCGGCCGCTCGAACGGCAACAGCGAGTAGCGCGCCGTGCGCAGCCTCGAAGGCTCGGCGTGCCTCTGCAGTTCGGACAAATTCCGACCCGTCAATCGGATCACCTCGAGCGCACGCTGGATCCGTTGCGCATCAAAGGGCCGGATCCGGGCAGCGGCTTCGGGATCGAGCCGCTGCAATTCGCCATGCAGCGCGGGCCATCCCGCAGCGCGTGCCTCGGCGTCGATCGCAGCGCGCAGCTGCGGGTCCGCTTCCGGCAGCGGCGCGATGCCCTTGGTGAGCGCGTGGAAATACAGCATCGTGCCGCCGACGAGCAGCGGCACCCGGCCGCGTGCGCGGATCTCCGCGATCAGGCGCATGGCGTCGCGGCGGAATCGGCCGGCCGAGTACGCCTCCGCAGGGTCGCAGACGTCGATCAGGTGGTGAGGCACGCTGCTGCGTTGCGACGGCGACGGCTTCGAGGTGCCGATGTCCATACCCTCGATAGACGAGCGCGGAGTCGACCGAAACGATCTCGATCGGGAAGCGTCGGGCCAGCTCGAGCGAAAGCGCCGACTTGCCTGTGCAGGTCGGGCCCATCAGCAGCACCGCATCGAGCGGTTGCACGGCGCTTCCGGTCATCGACCGCGCAGGAACAAGCGATCGAGGTCGTCCATGCTGATGAACGACCAGGTCGGGCGCCCGTGCACGCACTGGTCGCTGCGGACCGTCGTTTCCATTTCGCGCAACAGCGCGTTCATCTCCGGCACCGAAAGCCGGCGATTCGCGCGAACCGCCTGGTGGCACGCCATGGTGCCGAGCGCGCGCTCGAGCGCCTGGGCCGCGCCGCCCGCGCCCTGCTCGCGCAGGTCGGCGAGCATGTCCTTCACCAGCGCGCCCGCATCCACCGACCTCAGCAACGCCGGCAGTGAGCGCACGACCAGTTGCGTCGGGGCGCTGCGCGTCAGCTCGATGCCCAGCTCGTCGAACAGCGCGACGTGCGACTCGGCCTCCTCCGCATCGGCGGTCGACACGTTCAGCACCACGGGCACCAGCATCGGCTGCGAGGCAATGCGCGCTCCGGACATCGCTGCCTTCAGGCGTTCGTACGTGGTGCGTTCGTGCGCGGCGTGCATGTCGACGAGCACCAGGCCGCCCTGCGCCTGCGCGAGGATGTACACGCCGTGCAACTGCGCGATCGCATACCCGAGCGGATGTTCGCCCGCCGGCAATGGCGGCGCCTCGGCGGCCGTCACCGCTGCGTCGTCGTCCGCGCGCTGCGCGCCCGCACCGTCCTCCGTCGGCACTGCAATGTCACGCGGCGTCGCATCGTCCCGCACGCCCGATCCGAGCGCGCGGTAGAAATCGAGCGCCGAGGTGCGCGGCGCAATGGTCGAATCCGCGGCGGGCACCGCGAAGCGCGCCGCGGGTATCGACTGAGCCGCGGTCTGCGCCGGCCGGGTCTCGGCGAGCGCGCGCTCGAGCGTTCGAAACAGGAAATCGTGGATCAGGCCGGGCTCCCTGAATCGCACCTCGAGCTTCTGCGGATGTGCGTTCACGTCGACGCGCGCGCGGATCCATTTCGAGGTACAGCACGTAGGCCGGGTGCCGACCGTGGAACAGCACGTCGCGATAGGCGAGGCGCACCGCGCTGCCGATCAGTCGGTCGCGCAATGGCCGGCCGTTGAGGAAGAAATGCTGCTGGTCGGGCTGGCTGCGCGCATAGGTCGGCAGGCAGAACCAGCCGGTGAGACGCATGCCCGCGCCTTCATGATCGAGCTTCAGCGCGTGGCGGATGAAGTCCTCGCCGAGCACGGCTGCCACGCGTGCGTCGCGCGCCCGCTCGTCACGGGCCGGCGGAAAGTCCGCGAGCGTGCGCCGCGCCGACTGCAGCCGGAACCCGACGTCGAAGCGGCTGAGCGCAAGGCGCTCGACGAGACGCTCGATCTGCGTCAGCTCGGTCCGCTCCGAGCGCAGGAACTTGCGGCGCGCCGGCACGTTGAAGAACAGGTCACGGACTTCGACGGTCGTGCCGGGCGGATGCGGATGCGGCGCGGGACCCGTCACCTCGCCGTCCACTGCGGCCACCATCTGCGCCATGTCGGCCGCGGCAGGCCGCGAGATCATGCGCATCCGCGAAACCGAGGCGATGCTCGGCAGCGCCTCGCCGCGAAACCCGAGCGTGCGCACCGCCTCGAGGTCGTCGATGTCGCCGATCTTGCTGGTCGCGTGGCGCGCGAGCGCCAGCCCCAGCTCGTCGGCGGGGATGCCCGAACCGTCGTCGCGAACGCGGCACAACCCGGCGCCGCCTTCCTCGATCTCGATCTCGATGGCGCGCGCCCCGGCATCGAGACTGTTCTCGACCAGTTCCTTCACGATCGATGCAGGCCGCTCGACGACCTCGCCGGCCGCGATCTGGTGCACAAGCTGCTCGGGCAGAACCCGGATGGT
Organism: uncultured Gammaproteobacteria bacterium; assembly: GCA_963843985.1. Lineage (GTDB taxonomy): Bacteria > Pseudomonadota > Gammaproteobacteria > Steroidobacterales > Steroidobacteraceae > RPQJ01. The sequence goes on from CAWJMS010000033.1 coordinate 360,766, forward strand.
CATGACTGGCGGGCGCCTCGCGTGGGGCCGCGAGGATAGCAAAGACCGGGGCCGGGCTAGCGCTCGGCGAGCGTCTGCGGCGTGCCGGCGCCGCCGCCGCTGCGATTGGCGGCCAGCGAGGCCAGCTTCGTGCCGGGCGGCGGGTTCTCGTACCAGTAGTTGCGGACGCCGGTGCGGATGGCGTCCGCGATGCGCTGCTGGTGGTCCGTGTCGCGCAGGCGGCGCTCGTCGGTCGCGTTCGAGATGAATGCCGTCTCGACCAGCATCGAGGGGATGTCCGGCGACTTCAGCACGACGAAGCCGGCGTGCTGCACCCGGGGCCGGTGCACGGCGACGACGCCGCGCAGCGCCTTCAGCACGCTGTCGGCCGCTTCGACGCTGTCGCTGACCGATTCCTTCTGCGTGACGTCGAGCAGCACCGAGGCGAGCACGTCGCTCTTGTCGTCGAGCGACACGCCGCCCTTGAGGTCGGCCGCGTTCTCGCTGTCGGCCAGCCACTTGGCGGCCTCGTCGCTCGCGCCGCGCAGCGACAGCACGTACACCGAGGAGCCGGTCACGTCGCGGTCGCGCACCGAATCGGCGTGGACCGACACGAACATGTCCGCGCCGAGCTGCCGCGCCTTGCGCGTGCGGCCGCCGAGCGTGATGAAGTAATCGCCGTCGCGGATCAGCACGGCGCGCATGCCGTCTTCGGCGTCGATCGCCGCGGCGAGCCGGCGGGCGATCGCGAGCGTCACATCCTTCTCACGGGTGCCGCCGCGACCGATGGCGCCGGGATCCTGCCCGCCGTGGCCGGCGTCGACGGCGATCACGAGGTCGCGGCCCTTGGCGTTCGAGGCCAAGGCCTTCACGGCCGGCGTGGAAGCTGCCGCGGCACGACTCGACGCCGCCGCGCCTGCCGCGAGCACCTGGTCTCCGGTCGGCGCGACCGGCGGTGCGGTCGGCGCCGCAGGCAGTTCGACGACGAGGCGGTCGCCTGCCGAGCCGTCCGGACCGACCGCAAAACTCTTCGGCGTCTGCGGCGCAGACAAGTCGAGCACGAAGCGCAGACCGTGGCCCGGCTGCGGCCCGGAACGCACGGACTTCACCGGTCCCTGCCCGGCCGGCATGGCCTTGCGGATCGCAAGCTCGGCGTTGTCGAGGTCGACGACGATGCGGTCCGGATGGTCCAGCGTGAACACTTCGTGCTTCACCGGGCCCGACAATTCGAGCACGAGGCGCGTGCCTTCGGGTCCGGACCACAGGCGCACATCGGTGACGCGCGACGGCGCGCCACTCGCGGCCTGTGCGAGCAGCGACAGGACGAGCGAGGCGATCGCTTGGCGCAGGAATCGGCCCGTGACGACGAACATGGGCGCTAATGTACCGCCGCGTGCCACAATATTTCAATGAAATTATGAAGATACATGCTCTTTATCAGGTTTGTCCTGAGAGCTGACTCGCAAGTACACTGCCCGGCTGAAGTCCTTGCGTCGCATCTCGCAGGCCCGCCCGTCGTCCTCATAGGTGAGGCGCAGCGCGACATCGGGCTCGCCGAAACGGCCCGCGGCCCGTTCCGGCCATTCGACGAGCAGCACCGATCCGGGCCCGGCGAGGTCGCGCAGGCCGAGATCTTCGATCTCGTCCGGATGCCGCAGCCGATACAGGTCGCAGTGCAGGACCTCACGGCCCGCCAGCCGGTAGGGTTCGATGAGGGTGTAGGTGGGACTTCGCGCCGGCCCGGGATGGCCGAGTGCCGACAGCATGCCGCCGACCAGCGTCGTCTTGCCCGCACCGAGGTCGCCGGACAACGTGATGACGAAGGCCTGTTCCGGCGGCGCCGAGCGCAACGCACGCGCGAGCCGCGCGCCGACTGCGCGCATGTCGTCGGCCGTCGCCGCGTGGACTACTCGCAGGCCGGGTTGACGCACGCGCGCACCTGGTCGACGACGTCGCCCGCCAGCAGGCCGCGCTCGCCCTTGCGCGCGGCCAGGTCGCCGGCCTGGGCGTGAACGAACACGCCGGCGCGCGCCGCGACTGCGAGATCGCCGCATTGCGCCGCGATGCCGGCGATGATGCCGGTGAGGACGTCACCCATGCCCGCCGCCGCCATGCCGGGATTGCCTCGATCGCAGATCGCGGGTCTCGCGCCGCCAGCCTGCACGATCGAACCGGCGCCCTTCAGCACCACGGTCCCGCCGTAGCGCTGTTGCAGGGCGGCGGCGGCGCCGAGCCGATCGCGCTGCACCTCCGCTGCGTCGATGCCCAGCATCCTCGCCGCCTCGCCCGGATGTGGCGTCAGCACCCAGTCGTCGCGCCGAGTCGGATGCGCGGCCAGCAGGTTGAGCGCATCGGCGTCGACGATCGCCGGCGTGCCAGCCGCGAGCGCTGCGCCGAGCAGCGCCTGCGACCAGGCCGACTGTCCCAGCCCCGGCCCGAGCGCGACGACGGTCGCACGTGCGAGCGCAGGCTCGAGGTCCGCGGCCGAATCGACCACGCGCACCATCAGTTCAGGCCGCCCGGACAGCGCGCCGGCGTTCTCGCGATGCGTGGCCACCGTTACGAGTCCGGCGCCCGCGCGCAGCGCCGCTTCGCCCGCGAGGCGCACGGCGCCGGGCATGCCGGGGCCGCCGCCGATCACCAGCACGTGACCGTGCGAGCCCTTGTGCGCCGCGCGTGGTCGCCGCGGCAGGGCGTGCGCGCACGATCGCTTCGTCGATCAGGTCGGCGGCCGCGAGCACGTGCGTGAAGGTGTCGCCCGGGCACGCCGAGGTCGTCGCACACGACATGACCGACCAGGTCCTGCCCGTGGCCGGTATAGAAGCCAAGCTTGCGTCCGATGAAGGTCACGGTGAGGTGAGCGCGCACGGCGGCACCGAGCACGGCTCCGGTGTCGGCGTGCAGGCCCGACGGCACGTCGACGGCGACGACCGGGCGGCGCGACGCGTTCACTGCGCGTATGACCTCGGCCGGCTGCCCAGTCACCTCGCGCACGAGTCCCGTGCCGAAGATCGCGTCGACGATCACGTCCGCGTCGAGCGCCAGCGGAGTCCAGGGTTCCGCAGCGACCGCCGGCCGCCGCGAAGTCGTCGTACGCGTGACGCGCGTCACCCCGCAGGCTCGTGGGATCCGCCAGCGCAACGACCGTGGTTCTGAGACCCTGCGCGCGCGCGACGCGAGCGATCACGTAGCCGTCGCCGCCGTTGTTGCCGGGCCCGCAGAGCACGCAGATCGAGCGCGCGGCCGGCCACAGCGCGCGCAGCGCATTGAGCGCGGCGTGGCCCGCGCGCGTCATCAGTTCGTAGCCGGGAATCCCGCAGCCGTCGATTGCGCGCCGGTCGAGGTCGCGCACCTGCTGCGCGGTGTAGATCCCAAAGGGCAGCGGCGTCATGACCCGCATTATACTGCCCCGGCCCCGCCCTCCCGCAGCGAAGCAGTGTGCATGGACCTGGCCGAACTCGCCGTGTCGATCAAGACCTGGGGCCGCGAACTCGGCTTCCAGAAGGTCGGCATCGCGTCCGTCGAGCTGCCCGACGACGAGCGACGGCTGCTCGACTGGCTGGCCGCGGGCCGGCACGGCGAAATGGGCTACATGCAGCGTCACGGCACGAAGCGCTCCCGGCCCGCGGAACTGGTGCCCGGCACGCTGCGCGTGATCGCTGCGCGCATGGACTACTGGCCCGGCGCGACCGAGCCGCAGTCCGTGCTCGCCGACGGCCGACTCGGCTACGTCTCGCGCTATGCGCTCGGCCGCGACTATCACAAGGTGCTGCGCACGAGGCTCGCGCGACTGGCCGATCGCCTTGCCGCGACGGTCGGTTCGTCCGGCTATCGTGCGTTCACCGACAGCGCTCCGGTGCTCGAGAAGGCGCTCGCGCGCGACGCGGGCCTCGGCTGGATCGGCAAGCACACCAACCTGCTCGACCGGCACGACGGCTCGTGGTTCTTTCTCGGCGAGGTCTTCACCGACCTGCCGCTGCCGGTCGATGCGCCGGTGAGCTGCGCACTGCGGCAGCTGCACCGCGTGCATCGACGTCTGCCCCACGCGCGCGATCGTCGCGCCGTACCAGCTCGACGCGCGCCGCTGCATTTCGTACCTGACGATCGAACTCGACGGCCCGATCCCCGAGGAGTTTCGCGCGCCGCTCGGCAATCGCATCTACGGCTGCGACGACTGCCAGCTCGTCTGCCCGTGGAACCGCTATGCCAAGGTCACGGCCGAGCCGGATTTCCAGCCGCGACATCGGACTGGACTCGAGTTCGCTGGTCGACCTGTTCCGCTGGACCGAGACGGAATTCGCCGAGCGCACGGCGGGCAGCGCCATCCGGCGCATCGGCTACGAGCGCTGGCTGCGCAACATCGCGGTGGCACTCGGCAATGCGCCGCGGTCGCACGAGACCGTCGCGGCGCTGGAGTCCCGCCGCGAGCATTCGAGCGAGGTCGTCCGCGAGCACGTGGGATGGGCGTTGCATCGACAGGGACGCGGCGCATCGTCGGCCTGACGACCGCCCTCACCCGCGCGATGCGCGACCTCTCCCGCAAGCGGGAGAGGTAAGACACCCTCACCCGCGCGATGCGCGACCTCTTCTGCAAGCAGGAGAGGTAAAGAGGATCTACGCTTTGGCCGCCAGCAGCGCCGGGCTGCGGCACTGCAGGTTGTCGATCAGGCGCGCGCGGCCGAGGCGGCCGGCGGCCAGCACGACGAGACTGAGATCGGCGCCCACCGGGCGTGCGAGCCGGTCGGCGGTGCGGACTTCGAAGTAGTCCGGCCGGATGCCGGCGTCGGCGAGCGCCTTCAGCCCTTCGGCTTCGATGCCCGCCAGGTCCGATGTCGCCGCGACTCGAGCCGGCGGCGCGCGCGGTCGAGCGCACGGTACAGGCTCGGCGCGATCGCGCGCTCCTCGGCGCTCAGGTAGCGATTGCGCGAGCTGAGCGCGAGGCCGTCTTCGGCCCGCACCGTCGGTGCGCCGACGATCTTCACCGGCACGTTGAGGTCCTCGACCACGCGGCGGATCACCGTGAGCTGCTGGTAGTCCTTCTCGCCGAAGATCGCGACGTCCGGCTGCACGAGGCACAGCAGCTTCACGACGACGGTGGCGACGCCCTGGAAATGCCCGGGCCGGTACACGCCGCAGAGGATGTGCGTGAGATCCGGCACGTCGATGATCGTGGCGACCGAGTTGCCGTTCGGATACATCTCGTCGACCGTGGGCGTGAAGAGCACGTCCACGCCGTGCTGCGGCGAGCAGCGCCGCATCGTCGTCGGGCGTGCGCGGGTAGGCCGCAAAGTCCTCGGACGGGCCGAACTGCAGCGGATTGACGAAGATGCTCGAGACCACGCGCCGGCCGTGCAGGTGCGCCGCGCCGATCAGGCTCGCGTGGCCGAGATGCAGGTTGCCCATCGTCGGCACGAACGCGATGCTCTGCCGGGCCAGGCGCCAGCCGGTCACCAGCTCGCGAAGTTCCGCGATGCGGGTGAGCGTCTGCATCGGGCGTCCGGTGTCGGTTCGCGCGTCCACGTCAGAAGCAGTGTTCCGGCGCCGGGTAGGCGCGCGACTTCACCGCCTTCACGTAGCTTTCGATCGCGGCCACCGGGCTGTCGTGGCCCGACATGAAGTTCTGCACGAATCGCGGCTTGCGCCCGGGCGTGATGTCGAGCACGTCGTAGAGCACGAGGATCTGGCCGTCGGTGTCGGGACCCGCGCCGATGCCGATGACCGGCACGTGCAGCTCCGCGGTGATCTCCTTGCCGAGATGCGACGGGATGCACTCGAGCAGCACGACGTCGGCGCCCGCATTCTGCAGCGCAATCGCGTCGCGCTTCATCTGCTCGGCCGCCGCCTCTTCGCGGCCCTGCACGCGGAACCCGCCGGTCTTGTGCACCGACTGCGGCCTGAGGCCGAGATGCGCGCAGACGGCGATGTCGTGGCCCGCGAGGAACTCGACGATCTCCACCTGGCCCGCCCCGCCTTCGAGCTTCACCATCTTCGCGCCGCCTTCCTGCATCAGGCGCATCGCGTTCTGCAGCGCCTTCTCGCGCGAGGTGTAGGTCATGAACGGCATGTCGGCCATCAGGAACGGCCGGAACAGCCCCTTCGCGACGGCCTTGCAGTGATAGATGATGTGCTCGAGCGTGACCGGCACGGTCGTGTCGTGCCCCTGGATCACCATGCCGAGCGAGTCGCCGACCAGCACGACGTCGGCGCCGGCCGCATCGCAGAGCGCCGCGTAAGCTGGCGTCGTAGCAGGTGATCGAGGCGATCTTCTCGCCCTGCTCCTTCATCTGGCGCAGGGTCGCGACGTTGACCGGAGGGCGCGTCGAATCGCGCAATTGCAGTTGGGTGTACATGGGACCGCTACTCGAGTGTCGGCAAGAATGACCGAGCCGCCCGGCAAACATCAACGCTGCGGCTAGAGCAGGCTCTTCATCGGGTTGAAATAGTGCCGGCCCTTGCGGCACGCGGACGATTTCTGCGAGGAGCACGCCGTAGTCGTCGTCGCTGCCGACCGGATCGATCTCCGCGGCATTCACCATCAGCACCGGCGCCGCCTCGAACTCGAGGAAGAATCGCGCGTAGGCCTCGACGAGACGCTCCAGGTAGCGCCGCTCGATGGCCTGCTCGTACGCGATGCCGCGCCGGGCGATGCGCTCGAGCAGCACGTCGACGGGCGCCTGCAGGTAGACGACCAGGTCGGGCACCGGCGCGTCGATCGACAGCTTCGCGTAGACCTGCTCGTAGAGGCGGAATTCCTCCTCGTCGAGCGTGAGTCGCGCGAACAGCCGGTCCTTGTCGAGCAGGTAGTCGGCGACGCGCACCTGCTCGAACAGGTCGGCCTGCCGCAGGTCCTGCATCTGGCGGGCGCGCTGGAACAGGAAATACAGCTGCGTCTGGAACGCGGCCGCGCGCGGATTGCGATAGAAGCGCTCGAGGAACGGATTCTCGGCGTCCTGCTCGAGCACGAGCTCGCTGCCGAAGCTCTTCGCGAGACGGCGCGCGAGGCTCGTCTTGCCGACGCCGATCGGTCCCTCGACCACGACGAACCGGTGCGGCGTAGCGACGCTTGCGGCCGGTGCCTCGTCGCCGTTGTGCGTCGTGGCACTCATGGCGTCGATTCGCTCGAGCGACGCGGCATCGACCCCGGCCAGCAGCACGCCGACCCGTCCGCGCCCCGGCACGACGACCGCCGCGCGCGACGTCCGCCAGCGGCACGAGCACGAATGCGCGCTCGGCGATACCCGGGTGCGGCAGCGTGAGCTCCGGCATCGTCGATGCTCGTGTCGCCGTGCATCAGCAGGTCGAGGTCGATCCGGCGCGGCCCCCAGCGCACGACCGGTGCGCTGCGTCCGAGCCGCGATTCCAGCGATTTCAACTGCCGCAGCATCGCGCACCGGGTCCAGTTGCGTCAGCAGACCGGCGACGGCATTGACGAAATCCGGCTGATCGACCGGGCCGAGCGGCCGCGACCGATAGCGCGGCGAGCGCAGCACGAGCGCGCGTCTTCGGCAACGCGCGCGAGCGCGTCGAATGCGCGCAGAATCTGCCGTGCCGGATCGTCCAGGTTGCTGCCGAGCGCCACGTAGGCCGGCGTCCAGTGCGCGAATGTGGCCATGCAGCGCGCGCCACGCCCGTCATTCGACGGCAGCGGGCGCACGGCGCCCGGCGCGACCGGCGACGGCGACGACCCGGCGCGGGCGGCCTCGCGCGGTCCTCGGCTGCGATTCGACCTCGGCGATCCGATCGTCGGCCGGCATCTGCTGCAATCGCGTCCACCACTCGGCGAGCTCCGGATCGACCTCGCCCGCTGCCGCGCGCAGCAGCAGGAAATCGTAGGCCGCGCGGAACTTCGGATGCTCGAGCATGCGCAGCGCGCGACGACCCGCACGGCGTTCGAATCGCGGCTGCAGCATGATCAGGTCGCGCATCGGCAGCGAGAAGCGCTTCGGGATCGCGACGCGGCGCACCTGGCGCGACAGCACGTCGTCGACCGCGTTGAGCAGCACCTGCGGATCGGTCGGCATCGGACCTTCCGGCGCGCCGGCGGCGGCGAGGATCGCCGGCCACAGCAGCACGGCGAACAGGAACATCGGCGTCACCGACTTGTCCGCGCGCACGCGCTCGTCGGTGCCGGCGAGACCGAGCTCGAGCAGACGCACCGGCGGCGACGTCAGGTGATCGCGCACCGTCGCAGCCACGTCGGGGAACAGGTGCGGCGCCAGCCCGAGGCGCATCAGCGTCTCGAACGAGTCGAAGGCATGCCCCGCGAGCAGCATCTTCAGCGTCTCGTCGAACAGGCGCGCAGGCGGCATCGCGTCGAGCATGTACGCGAGCTTGTGCAGCGGTGCTTCGGTGCCCGGGTGCAGCGTGAAGCCGAGCTTGGCCGCGAACCGCGCGGCGCGCAGCATGCGCACCGGGTCCTCGCGATAGCGCGTCTCTGGATCGCCGATCATCCGCAGCACCGCGATCGCGCGCGTCCGGCACGCCGCCGACGTAGTCCCAGATCGAAAAGTCCTCGATGTTGTAGTAGAGCGCGTTCGCCGTGAAGTCGCGGCGCCACACGTCTTCTTCGATCGAGCCGTACAGGTTGTCGCGCAGGATGCGGCCGGTCTCGTCGAGCACGCGATGCTCGACTTCGTCGACACCGTGGTCTTCGTCGACCTCGGTGTGCGCCGCGCGGAACGTGGCGACCTCGATGATCTCCTGTCCGAAGCGCACGTGCGCGAGATGGAAGCGGCGCCCGATCAGCCGGCAGTTGCGGAAGATCTTGCGCACTGCTTCGGGATGCGCGTTGGTCGCGATGTCGAAGTCCTTCGGGCTGCAGGCCGAGCAGCAGGTCGCGCACCGCGCCGCCGACCAGGAACCCCTGGTAGCCCGCGTCCTTCAGCCGGTAGAGCACCTTCAGCGCGCTCGGCGAGATGTTGGCGCGCGAGATGTTGTGGTCGCCGCGCGGGATGATGACGGGCTGGGGAGGCCCGGCGAGATCGGCTGCGCCGGCGTCGTGTTCGTATGGGGGCAAAGGGACAGGCTTCCGCTGGACCGTGGGAAACGGCTGCGTATAATACGCGCCCTCTCAGGGGTCCGGTGAGTCCGCCGGTCCCGCGCGCTGCTCCCATCGTCTAGAGGCCCAGGACACAGCCCTCTCAAGGCTGGTACGAGGGTTCGAATCCCTCTGGGAGCGCCATTAAATCAATGACTTACAAAATCGTAATCGAAAGGCAGAGTTCCGACTAGGTAACTTTTCGGGCGGCGTCGTCCGTTCGGAAGTACGCGGCCGTTTTGGCACCCTCTCTGGGTCAGCCGCCGCCCGACATCCGGCCTCAATCTCCTCGATCCGGGAGTCCCTCTCGTCCTCGGGAATGTCCACTCAGTTGAGGTGTTGAATCGCCTGCCGGACCAACCGCGCCAGGCGGCCTAGCTCGCCGAAGTCGAGAAGGTCGTCATCCAGGCCAGGATCGTGCCGCGCCCCGTTGGCGGGCGTCACAGCGCATTTCTGAGGGAAACGATCGAAAACTCTATTGGCCTGCCCCATTGGGCAACCTGCGCGGCACAAGATAGGCCTACACCAAGAACAGCAGGGAGCGTACCCATGTTCGAGGCGGATAGTCTCAAGACCACCCTCGTCCGCGAAGTGGAGGGCGGCCACGTGCTCTTAGCCGCCATTAATGGGACTCGATATGTCTCCCTGCGGGTGAGACGTGCCCCTCCCACGATGAAGCACGAACGTGCGGGCCTATTGGCTTTTGCGTTCAGAGGACGTGGTGGGGTACCCACGACTACCGTTTTCCCGGGCTTCGGCGCCGAAACCTGCATCGATCTGGGTAGAGCGCGCGTCCGAATTGCAATAGATGGTACTGAGGCGCGGCCGCCTGAAGACAATGATGGACTCGGGCAACTAATTGTGCAGGCCAGCGGAATAGCCATAAGGGCGAACTACTGGGAATTCACGCACGGCAGAGGGCGAACATTTTGACTCACGAATGGCGAGGTAAGACGGCACCCGACCTTTCGTACAAAGTCACGCGACCCGTAACCGTCACTGTCATCGACGCCCGGGACGTTCTTGCGGAAGGCAAGCCGCCCACCTACGTCGGGAAGGCGCGCATGGTGTTCGGTATCCCAGCGGACCTGCAGGTCTATCCGGTGTTGACGACGGACAAGGCCAGGATGGACCAGACCCTGGCGCAGAACCTGCAGCAGCGCATCGCCGTCGGACTCAACGATGAAGGCTGGCGGATGACCCCGGTTGCATTCCCAAGCGTCCCTGCGCAGCAGGAGATTGCTCCTCTGGTCGCGGCCAATGGCATCGAGCGGGTGATCGTGCTGACACTGAACACCTGGTACTTCAGCATCAACATGAGCCTGGTCAGCGATTTCAATTTCGACTGGGGCTACGCCCTGCGCATCCTGGACGCGCAGGGTGCGACGCTCGCGGACCTTAAGGACTCCGGGCGGGATGTCGCGGATACGAAAGGCAGCGATTCATACGGCAACCAGGTAAACCTCGCCTATCGGGACCGCTTGATCAAGATCTTCGAACGGGCCGAGGTCAAGGCGGCGCTACAACAATAAGCCTGGTTGGTGAGAAATCGCCGCTTTCTCGCGGCTGCGGACCAGTGCAATTTTTTCGTGCGCCAGTCACTCTTGCGTCTTGTCGGTGGCGGGCTCAGCGGGCTCAGTCACCGGAAGCGGGTGGAACACTTGAGTCAGCCTTGTCGTCATCGGCCACCGGCGACTGCTGAGCATGGCTGTTGTCTGGCGGTGCGACGAGGAGAGCCTCCACATCGAGCCGTGGCGCGATATGTGAGACCCGATCGGGATCACAGCTATAGTCCTATGGACCACGCGTACGCCGAGGCCTCGAAGTCGTTCGCCGACATCTGGTCGAGCAGTTCGCATTCTGCGGGGTCGAGGTCGATCGTTTTGCGAGACAGGGTGACGGATTGCCACTGCGCCGCGAACACGATTGGATCATTGAATTTCGCAGCGGGGTTGCCGGTCACGTGCGAAATGAGCTCACGGCGTGACCGGTCTCTTTTCAACTCGACGAGCACCTCGGGCGTCACTTCGATCGGCATGAACAAGCGAACATACACGTCCACGGACTGCTGGTGGTCGGTCCGTCGCCTGAGCGTAGGATCCGATGCGGGCTGCCATGCTCCACTCCGGAGCATTCCGGCTCACGTCGTCCGGCACAGGATCATTCACGCCAACGCCAGGCAGGACGTTCGTCTCGTTGCAATTTGCGAGACTTATCTTGAGATCGGGCCGCGCGCCGAGCGCACGCAGGATCGATCGCAACACGACCCTTCAGTGCGCTGCAGGAAAAGACGGCGACGGAACTGCGATAGGGAAAATCGAACACCCGCTCCTTCCAGACCGCCGCAACCGGCTGCTGCGCCGCGCCTTGACCACTATCGCGAGCAAGGCCAGCGCAAGCAACGGCAGAGGCACGCACGCCCCTGTCCGCCGTTCCACTTCGCGACGTATATCGGCGTGCTCGGCGTCGGACTCCGTTTCACGGACGCTATTTTCCTCGGAAGACCGAGTAACGCAATCTCTGACAATGCGCAGCGTCGCCCGTACGGACTTTGCTGCACCGCCGCACGGACCAGGCGCCACGTGTCAGCATTCGAACGACTGTCCCTGCGTGCTCGCTCCCGTTCGCTTGCTTGACGGCTGGCGGACGATTGCAGACGGAGTACGCTCCCGTTGCGCAAGCACAATGCTTGAGGAGCAATCGGGGAATTCGATGGCGCACCTGAAGCGTCTCGAATCGCGAGTCTCGACGCGTGCCGTGGCGGGTCTCATGTCCGTCGCGCTGCATCTCGGCTTGTTTCTTCTCATTGCATTCGCGGGCGGTCGGCAGGACGGCGTCCATGACGGCGACACGCCCATTACACAGGTCGTGATGCTCGAATCCCGCATCGCCGATCACCGGGATGGAATCGAGTTGACCCCGTTGGATCGGCCGCTTCCTGCGACGCATGTCCGCAAACAACCGGTCGCCCAAACCAGTCAACCGACGTCGGTGTCACTCCCCGACATCGATGCTCGACCCATTGGTGTGGACGATACGCCGTCGGTTGAAGTCCTGGCCCCGAATGACACGTCTCTGACCAGCGCCATCGATCCATTGTCGACGTTTGTGATGCCACAGGCGCAGACGTCCACGCTTCTGCAACGCATCGAGCGCCTCGCCGAAAAAGCAACGAATGCGCCTCGCGCGCAAGTGACGTGGAATCAGGACGGCGAGCAGTACAACGCGGAGCTCGTCCTGGAGCGGGCCAGGAACGGCGTCGAGCTGGATCGCGTCATCGCTGAAGTCAGCGCCGAAAGCCATGGCAGGCAACTCCGGACGCGAATCATGCTCAGGCGCCTGCCTTTCTCCTATTTCACGCAGATTGTCGATCACTGGGACCCCATGATGCAGCTGCACGACGACGAGATCGTCGGTCGCATGCACATCAATTCACGGTTCAACGTGCTGGACGATTCGCAAGCGACGCCGAAACTCGCGGGAAGGTGACGACTGCTGCAGTCGGCTTCAACATGCGGTCGATCGGCCGCGGGCACGGGTCCGACGTCTTTCTGGAGGGCATTGAAACGCGCGCTGAGCGCGTCGCCCTGTCTGGGCGAGTACGTCCCTGGGAATGGGGCCTGCGAGATTTGAACCCCCGCATACACGAACTCGCGCACGATACCGACGTCAGGTTCTTTGCCGATGGCAGCTATTCGTGGCGCGACCGCAAGTCAGGCGCGTCGACGTATCAAAATGAGCGGTCCGAGCAAGCCGTCTATTTCATTGCAGCGCGCGGTGCAACGCTTTACGTGAAAGGGGTCGCCGCCGGCAAGATCCTCATCTATTCGCCGCACAGGATCGTCTTGGCAGGCAGCCTCACGTATGCGCACGATCCACGCATCATTCCGGATTCCGGCGACTACCTGGGACTCGTTTGCGACGGAGACATCGAGGTGGCTCCCGCTGCTGTGACCGGGCCCGGCGACGTCATCATCCACGCAGCCCTCTTCGCGAGACGCCGCTTTGTCGTGACAGACAGCGACCAGCCGAGTTCGGCAACGCTGCGGATTTACGGAAGTCTTGCGGCTGGAAGCCTGACGGAGAGTGAGCCGCGCTACGCGACGCTGGTCGAGTATGACAGGCGCTTCGAGCAACTACGCCCGCCGGGCTTCCCATCCACGAATCGATTCGCGGCCGAGGACTGGGACGGGCGATGGACCGAAGTGCCGGAACAATCGACTTCCGATGACCTCTGACCTGTATCGCAGCGTCGCGCGCGCGCCGACAACTGGCGCCCACGTTAGCCCGCTGCGGGCTCGCCCGATGACCCGACGCGGTGCTATGTTCCCCAGCAAGTTGCGGCTCGGGGGCAATCATGAAGCGCTACGTCGTGAGCATCCTTTGCCTGTCGTTCACGGCCTGTGCTCCTGCTGTTCCTGTCCTTGTTGTCAGGCCGCCTCCGAGCGCCTCAGGGGATGCGAAGCCCGCAGTGGACGTCACGAATGCCGCCGCAGTCACGCCTCGCGATGGGGCGGGCGCCATCGTCGTCACCAGGGGTAAGGGGTTGGCGGGCATGGAGTGCACCTACGACATTTCACTCGACGACCAGCATGTGGCCGGACTGCGCACCGGGGAGCGGGTAACGCTCTACGCCGATCCCGGTGAGCGAATCGTTGGCGTCAGTATTCGTCGCGACGGGTCCTGTAACCCTGCGAGCGAGCAGCTTGCCATACAGGTCGTTCCGCACGCCACCACGAAAGTCCGGGTCGGAGCGGACACCTCATTCGACCTGATCATTGACTTGAACACTTATGGCGGATCCTTGCCGCCTTGAGTCGGGCCTCAGCCGGCCGTTCGTGCGCCCAGACTGACGGGGGGGGATGCGGCGCCATCGTGGCCAGGTTGCCGTTCGAGCTCAGGCGGGATCGAGGCACGCTGCCGTTGCACCATGGTCGGGCAGCAGCCGATCGCTTGTGTATCGCACGGGTGCAGCAAGTCAGGCGTACGGTGGTCGGCGCGCATACAACTCTCTGATGCGGCTGCGAATTCCGGTCGAGACCCGGGGTGGCATGTGAATTGCTTCACCTTCCTGCAGCCAGTGTCCGCGGCGCCCGAGTGGACGTCGGCAGGAACCAGTGTCGCGTCGGCTCCTGGGTGGTGGTGCTCGATTGACGCAATTGGGAGGGCAAGCCATGCGATTCCTGATTTTCCTGCCCATCCTGATCGTGCTGAAGGTCCAGCACGAACTGCTGCTGCGTATTGCGGGGCGCGGGTCGCGACGTTGACGGCGGACAGCCCTGGCGCACTGTCAGGAACTGGACCGGGGGCGTACGCCGACTATCGCTGCGTCTCGCGTCATCGTTACCTCGCCTGCGAGTGACGTATGCGGGGACTACGCGGGATCGTCGTGCACATGGATGTCATAATTGCAGGTGATTGTTGCGAGATGCGCGCGGTGATAACGCTGCCGCGCTGCCGATTGAGGAGATGCAGATGCAGGAAACTCGCAAACCCGCGCGCAAGCCGCGCACCCCGGACGTGACCAAGCTCGCAGCCAAACCGGCCCCCGCGAAGGTGAAGACCGCCGTCCGGAACAAGGCCGCCAAAGTCCCTCCGTCACCGACGCAACCGTCGAAGGACGACGACCGCGAGGAGCGGGTCCGCATGGCAGCCTATTTCCGCGCCGAGCGCCGGGGGTTCCTGGGTGGCTACGAACAAGAGGACTGGTTCGCGGCCGAGGCTGAGGTGAGCGCCGCCACGCAGTCCCCACACGGCGCGCCGCAACCGACCGGGCCACGCCGGCGAACGAAGGTTCGGAACGGCTGACGGTCCGATCACTCCGAGCGAGTCGACAATCGCTTGGCCCGGCATTGCTGCGCCATGACCGCTACGTCATCACGCTCTGCGCATGTTCCGCCACGGTTCTCAACTTCAGCGGGAATGTCTTGAGCACGGCGGTCATGTCGATTGGCCCGGCGCTGGCATAGTTGAGCATCAGCCCCGTAAGCGATTTCTGCATCGGATCGGTTGCCGCTGCGAACTGTGCCTGCAACGCCTCGATGGAGACGCGGGTCACGTCGAATGGCTTGCCGCCGGCTTTCTCGAAGGTCCAGACCACTTCGGAAGGAGTGATGCTTTCGGGCCCGCCCAGTTCAAGTGTGGCGTTGTCAGCCCCCGGATTGTCCAGGCTGGCAACGGCGAATCGGGCGACGTCCAGGAAGGATATCCAGCTGATGGGGTTGTCGCCCTTTCCGTAGATGACAGCCTTGGCGTTGGGATAGTCGAAGCCCACGGCCGGGCCGAGCCAGACCTCCATGAAGAACGTCGGCTGCAGGATCGTGTAGGTCAGGCCACTGTTCCGCAGGCGCTTTTCGACAGCACGCTTCGCATCCTGCAATGGGAATGCACCGAGCATCGGCGGAAAGGATGTGTACACCAGACGCCGAACACCGGCATCGCGCGCGACGTCGATCAGCCTCAGGCAGCCGTCCTGGTCCGTCACTTGCGGGGTGTTCTCATCCGGACTGTATGCAACAGGCATGGATGACGCCGTGGTGATGACTGCGTCGGCGCCCTCGCAAGCCAGCTCGAGCGAGAGACGATCACGCAGATCGCCCTGCATGATTACGACACCGAGGCTCTTGAGCTTCGCAACGCTGTCGGGGTCCGATGTCCCGCGTACCAGGGCCTTAATTGGTTGGCCAGTCGCTGCCAACAAGCGGCAGATCTCCGCGCCGGCCATGCCGGTCGCGCCGACGACAAGGACCATGGACTTGCCCCCTCTTCGACGCGACCGCGACTCGTCCGCAGTGACGACCCCGTCGCGTCTCGTCAGCCGCGCCGCACCGTCGCAGCAGACGCGTCGCTCAGCGGAGGTCGGCTCCGGTGCAGCCGCGGATTGCTCGCAATCCATTGCCGCGCCTCGGTGACGGTCGTAAAGTTTGCGAGACAGTAGGGCGAGACGCCGAGCGACTCGTAGTACCGTGCGTACGCCACGGTCTTCGGGTCTGTGGCGACGATCGCCTGCACGGTATCCGGGCTGTCGTAGAAGTGCAGCTTTTCGAATTCCGCGTATGCCCTCAGGTCCTTTTCGGTCACTTCCGGGCCCGGCTCGGCCTGCAGGTAATCGGAAATGATGTAGCGAATGCCCTCATAGCGCACGTCGCTGCGCATTTCCCGGGTGGCGTCGCGAAACTCCGCCAGGGTAATGACGCCGACGAAGCATCGGTAGACCCCGTGTCCTTCCCACCGGATTCGATACGGCATGACGATCGTCTCCTGCGACCAGACCCGTGTTCATCATTGCGGTGAAAGTCTTTCGCCTGCAGTCCGTGTGGATCCCGATTCGGCCACACCGTCCGACCGCCGCGGCATGCAAGCCGGCCATCATCCGCGGCGTGCAACCCGATCCGTCCTGAACGTTGGAACAATGGCCCGAATTGTAGCGCGGTCAATCCGTATTTGCGGAAGCCGGCACCTCTCTCCGACGTCTATCTCCGGCATTGCGCTGCACAATATTCGCCCGACCAGAGCTGGCGTATAAGTGGCTCGAAAGCGTCCTTCCTGTACGGCATCACAAGAACAGGGATTCAAGGGGACAAACTCATGCGTTACTCACGCCTGACACTGCTCGGCACGCTGTTCATCATGTCGGTCGCCAATGCGGGAGGCGGTTACCGACCGCCCGGGCACGGCAACAACGGCGCCATCACGCTGTCGGAACTGCACGCTCCGGCGCGAATACTGCGTGATGTCGACGGCATGCCGCACATCTATGCCGTGGACGAGCACGATGCCCTGCTGCTGCAGGGCTGGGTGCAGGCACAGGACCGGCTGTTCCAACTCGACGTCTTGCGCCGACAGGCGAGCGGCACTCTTGCCGAACTGGTCGGCACCGGCGCGCTGGCCAGCGACATCGAGTTGCGCACGATCGGCCTGAAGCGCGGTGCAGAACGATCTCTCGCGGCGTATTCCGCGGCCACGCGCGCGGGCCTGCAGGCGTATGCCGACGGCGTCAACGCCTGGGTCAAGCGCAACCCGCTGCCGCTGCAATACGCGGCGCTGGAAATCACGAAGTTCCAGCCCTGGACCGCTCTGGACTGCGCGGTCATCGGCAAGGCGCTCGCTTTCCAGTTGTCGTTCGACCTCGACACCGGCGCGACGTCGGACTTCCAGACCTACGCCGCCAAGCTCGGGGCCCCGTTGGCGCAGGCCCTGTTCTTTGGCGACGTCTTCCGCTCGGCGCCCTTCGACAAGGCAGCGAGCGTTCCGGACGCGACCGGCACGGCGCCGTTCCTGGGCGGGCTCGGCAAGACCAGCGCGTCGTCCGCGCTGAAGTCGTCGGCCGCCGCGACATCGGCGCCGGCTGTGACGACCAACGTGTCAGGCGTGTCGCTCGACGCGGCGGCGCTACGTTCGTTGCGCAATCTGAGGAACCGCTACGAGGCGGTCCCCTTTCTGAAGAACACCTTGACGCGCACCGAACAGCAGATCGGCAGCAATGAATGGGCCGTCGCGGGATCGCGCACCAGGGACGGACGCCCGATCGTAGCCAACGATCCGCACCTGAGCCTCGACCTGCCGCCGAATTTCTACCAGATTCACCTCAGCGCCCCGTGGAGCGGGCTCGACGCGATCGGCAGCAGCGTAGCCGGCACGCCGTGGGTGGTGCTCGGACAGAACAGATTCGTGACCTGGGGCGAGACGACCACCGGCTTCGACGTCACGGACACCTATCTCGAGCAGCTGGTGCCGAACCCTGCGTCGCCGAGCGGACTCTCGTCCCTGTATCTCGGGCAGCTGGAAAACGTCATCCCCATTCCGGTGTCCTTCAAGGCGAATGCTCTCGACGGCCTGGCCAACGGGCCGGACACCCTCGTCACCATTCCTGCGGGCGGCCCGGTGCCAGCGGTGGTGCTGACCATTCCCCGTCGCAACAACGGCCCGATCATCGCCAACCTGGGCGGCGGCCAGGTGCTGAGCGTGCAGTACACCGGTTTCAGCGGCACGCGTGAACTCGAGACGTTCCGCCTGCTGAACCGCGCCCGCAACCTGAACGACTTCGTGGCGGCGCTGCAGTATTTCGACGTCGGCTCGCAGAACTTCATCTACGGCGACATCGCCGGCAACATCGGTTACTTCACGACCAGCGAGGTGCCGCTGCGCGAAGACCTGCAGCAGAACACCGTCAACGGCGCGCCGCCCTGGTTCATCCGCAACGGCCAGGGTGGCAACGAGTGGCTCAAGGACCCGAACCCGGGCCCGACCAACGGCAGCGGCTACCTCGCGCTGCCGGCAGCCGAGTTGCCGCGAACCGTCAATCCGAAGAACGGCTTCGTGGTGAACGCCAACAACGACACCTCCGGCGCGACCCTCGACAACGACCCGCTCAACCAGCTGCGCGTCGGCGGCCAGGGCATCTACTACCTCGGCTATTCGTTCGATTTCGGCACGCGGGCCGGGCGCATCACCGAGGCGCTCAAGGCGAAGTTCGCGCAGGGCCCCGTCGGTCGCAACGACATGAAGGCGATCCAGGCCGACGTGACGCTGCTCGACGCAGAGGTATTCACGCCGTACATCGTCGCCGCATTCGCGAATGCGGCCGCGCCGGCCGCGCCGGCCGCCCTCAAGGCGCTGGCCGCCGACCCGCGAATCGCCGAAGCAGTGGGCCGGCTCAAGCAGTGGAACTTCACCACGCCGACCGGCGTCGCGACGGGCTACGACGCTGTGGATGTCGACGGCGAGTTCTCGACGCCCTCGCAGCCCGAGATCGATCGCAGCATCGCCGCGACGATCTACTCGGTGTGGCGCGGACAGGCCATTGCGAACGGCGTTGACCTCACGCTGACGCAGCTGGGCGTGCCGACGCCCGGCTCGGCCGAAGCCGTCAAGGCGCTGCGTCACCTCGTCGAACGCAACGGCATCGGCCTCTCGACGGTCGACTTCTTCGGCTGGGCCGCCGCGGCGGGACTGGCGCAGCCCGAACAGCGCCGCGACTACGTCATGCTCAAGAGCCTGAAAGACGCGCTGGACAGGCTCGCCGGGCCAGCCTTTGCCGGCGCATTCCACGGCTCGACGAATCAGGCCGACTACCGCTGGGGCAGGCTGCACCGGATCACCTTCGACGGTCTGGTGGTCGGCGGGCCGTTCAGCATCCCGAACCCGCAGCTTGGGTTCCCGCCGTCCTTCCCGGATCTGGCAGGCCTGGCGACGGACGGCGGATTCGGCGTGGTGGACGCGTCGTCGCACGGCGCTCGCGCGGACAGCACGGACTCGTTCATGTTCGGTTCGGGCCCGAATCGACGCTACGTCGGCACACCGGGCATGTATCCGGGCTCAATCGATGGCGACACCGCGCTGCCGGGCGGCATGAGCGGCGTGTTGAGCAGCCCCTTCTACGCGAATCTGCTCGGTCGCTGGCTGACCAACGACACGTATCCGCTGCGACAGAACATTGTCGAGGTGCTGAGAGCGCTGGACAGCAAGCAGTCATTCAGGCCAGCGGGCCACGACGCATGCCAGGACGGCAACTATCGTTACAACCACCATGACGAGTGCGATGACTGAATGGCGAAGGGCCCTCCTCCGCGACCGCGGCGGAGGGCCGAGTCATCCGAGGCACCGGAGCAGAGTCAGGGCTTCAGTCGCCGTTGCCGCGACTCGACGCGCTGGCCGGCGGATCGCGCACGCAGCCAGGCCCAGGTGTAAATCGACACATTGAATCCCAATACGAGCAGACCGAGCGCGACTTGCATGCGACGCGTCAATCCTTCTGGATAGAGAACGGCGGCGACGTAGTGCTCGATGAAATCGCCCGGGTACCCCTGCTCGCCGGCCAACCGACGCCAGTGATTCTCGAGCGGTGTCAGCGGGCAGATGCCGCCGAGGAACTCGATGCCGGCGCCCCACAGCACCGCCGGCAGGTGGATCCAGACCAGGCGCGGCCGGCGCAACACCAGGAGGGCGCCCAGCATGACGAACGCCACGAACGCGGCGTGCAGGATCAGTATGAGATCCGCGAGCAGTCGATAAGGCATCCAGTTCAGGATGAACTCACCGGGCGCTCGCCGGCAAGATCGCCGCTCGTCTTTCCGTGTCCAACCGTCCGCTGCGCAAGGCGCGACGCCGCGCGACAAAGCGTCATGCCGCCAATATCCGTTCGAGCACCTTGCGATACCGTCCCGTTATCAGCGGCGCGTCCTGGTGTCGGCCGCCGGATACCAGCTTGCGGCCGCGGCGCCAGACGGCGTCGATGCAGTTGTTGCGGGCGGCGAACACCCAGTGATCCAGCGGCAGATCGCCGTGTGCCATCTGCAGGTCCGGATTGTCGGCGTCCAGTGTGACGATATCCGCAGAGTTGCCGACCACGAGCCCTGGCTCGACGCCGAGCGCCTGCGCGCCCCCGGTCAGTGTTGCGTCGAACAGTCGCCTCGCCACCGACGGATGCTCGGCACTGGCCAGCACGTTGCGCGCCTGATGCGCCAGCCGCTGGCTGTATTCGAGCGCGCGCAGCTCCTGGGCCGGGTCGATCAGGATGTTGGAATCCGTGCCCGTGGCAATGCGCCCGTCCTTGCCGAGGAAGCGCACGGCAGGAAATATCCCGTCCCCCAGATTGGCCTCCGTGACCGGGCAGAGCCCGACGACCGCCCCGCTTGCGGCCATGGCATCGGTCTCGCTCTCCGTCAGGTGCGTTGCGTGAACCAGGCACCACCGCGCATCGACGTCGGCGTGGGCCAGCAGCCATTCGACCGGCCGCGCGCCCGAAAACGCGACGCTGTCTCGAACTTCCTTCGCCTGTTCCGCCACATGAATATGGATCGGCCCCGACGGATGCATCGTGATCAACGCCGCCAGCTCACTCTCGGTGACCGCGCGCAGGCTGTGCGGCGCAATGCCGAGTACGTCGTCGTCCGCCAGCAACGGTCGGCAGGCCGCGAGCAGCCGCGAGAAACCGTCGATGTCGTTGATGAAACGTCGTTGCCCGTGGTTGGCCGGTTGGCCTCCGAAATTCGAATGTGCGTAGAAGACCGGCAGCAGCGTCAGGCCGATGCCGACGGACCTTGCCGCCGCGACGACACGGCCCGCCAGCTCAGCCGGGTCGCGATACGGCCGGCCATCGACGCCGTTGTGCAGGTAATGGAATTCGCCGACGCGGGTGTATCCAGTCTCGAGCATTTCCTTGAAGGCCATGGCGGAGATGGCTTCGACGTCGTCCGGATTCAGGCGATCCAGGAACCGGTACATCACTTCCCGCCAGCTCCAGAAATTGTCGTCACTGCCGCCACGATGCTCGGCGAGGCCCGCCATGCCGCGCTGAAAAGCATGACTGTGTACGTTGGCAGAGCCCGGGTAACGCGACGCCGTGCCGCTCGTCGCCGGCGCCGGCCGTGACCTCGGTCTCGATCGCGGCAATCCTTCCGTTCGCGATGGTGATCCGCACGCGGTTCGCCCAGCCCGACGGCAGCAGCGCCTTTCCCGACCAGATTGCCGTCACGGACAGCCTCCTTGCAGCGCGACTCGGAAGTGTCTGGACCAGCCAACATGCGTATGACAGTCTGCCGATTATGACTCGCGCCTCCGGTCTTCGCTGCAATCGACGCTGGAACAATACCCGCCTGGCGACGATGGCCGCGCGCACCCGATGGCGGGCGGTCTCATGACGGGCTGGCTCGACGTGACACCGGGCGACGCCCCCTTGATCGTCAGCATTCCGCATGCCGGCACCGACATTCCCGACGACGTCGGCGGCCTGCTGTCGCCGTCACGAGCGCGCCACGACACGGACTTTCACGTTGACCGGCTCTACGACTTTGCTTCCGGCCTGGGCGCGACCGTGTTGCGAACCCGGATCTCGCGCACGGTGATCGACGTCAATCGCGATCCTTCGGGCGCATCGCTCTACCCCGGCCAGGCGACCACCGGCCTCTGCCCGGAAACGACGTTCGAGGGTTCGCCGCTCTACGGGTCGGGACAGGTTCCAGGTGACGACGAAATCGCCCGACGTCGGTCCCGCTACTTTGATCCGTATCACGACGCCCTCGCGACGCAAATCGCGCGCCTGCGCGCACTCCACCGCGCGATCGTCGTCTACGACGCCCATTCGATTCGCAGCCGCGTCCCGCGGTTGTTTGAAGGCGAGCTGCCGTTATTCAACATCGGCAGCTTCGACGGCGCGAGCTGCGCCCGGGCCCTGACGGACCGCATCGCCTCGCTCTGCCCGGCTGCGAGCCCACGTGGTCAATGGTCGCTTCCGCGGCGGCTGGATCACGCGGCACTACGGCAATCCCGCAAATGGTATCCACGCCGTTCAGATGGAACTCGCGATGCGCGGGTATCTCGACGAAGCGGGCCCTTGGCCACCGACGTGGGATGCGGCGCGGCCTTACCTCTGCAGCAGACACTTCGACAGATCCTCAGCGGCTGCCTCGCATTCGCCGTGGAGCAGCGCTAGACCGGCGGGACGCGTCGGTCGCCCAGCCCCAGCAAACCCGCCGCCCGCTCGAACGAGCGCAGCCGCGCCGCATGGTCGAACACGTTCGCCGTCAGCATCAGCTCGTCCGGCCGATGCCGCTCGACGAACGCCGCGATGCCACGTCGTACCGTCTCCGGCGCGCCGATCACCGCGCAGGCCAGCGCCTGGTCCACCCCCATCCGCTCCTGCGGCGTGCTCACTGCCGCGAGGTCGTCGACCGGCGGCGGCACCAGACCCGGCCGGCCACGCCGCAGGTTGATGAACCCAAGCTGTTGCGACGTGAAGAGACGGCGCGCTTCCTGGTCGCTGTCCGCCACGACCACGTTCAAGGCCAGCATCACGTGCGGCCGCTCGAGGCGCGGCGACGGTCGAAACGTCTGGCGATAGATCGAGAGTGCCGGCTCCAGCAAGTCTGGCGCGAAGTGCGAGGCGAACGCGTACGGCAAGCCCAATCCCGCCGCCAGTTGAGCCCCGAACAGGCTCGAACCGAGGATCCACGCCTCCACCTCGACGCCCGCACCGGGCACCGCGCGGACGAGCTGGCCGGCCTGAACCGGCTCGAAATATTGCAGCAACTCCACCACGTCGTTTGGAAACCCCTCGGCCCCCTCGTAGTACCGCCGCAGCGCGCGCGTCGCCGCCTGGTCGGTGCCCGGTGCGCGCCCCAGGCCGAGGTCGATGCGTCCCGGATACAGCGATGCCAGCGTGCCGAACTGCTCGGCCACCTGCAGCGGCGCGTGGTTCGGCAACATGATGCCGCCCGACCCGACGCGAATCGTCGCGGTCTGGCCGGCCACGTGACCGATCAGCACAGCCGTTGCCGCGCTCGCAATACCCGGCATGTTGTGATGTTCGGCGAGCCAGTAGCGCCGGAATCCCAGCCGCTCGCCAAGCCGCGCCAGGTCGATCATGTTCGCGAATGCCCGGCGTGCATCGCTGCCTTCGGTGACCGGCACCAGGTCGAGGATGGAACAATCGAGCTTTCGGTTCACAACGAGCCTTTGATCCTGCGCCACGGCCGAGGTCGCAGGCGAACTCTCCGTGTCGGCCGCATGCGCGTCAACCAATCTCGACAGTGCCGCGAGGCCGGCATCGGCAAGACGGGCGAGACCTGGGTTCGCCGCATCGAACCACGCCTGCCCTTGAGGAAGCAGGCGGCTCGAGACCCGACTATCGAATCGCACCGACGTGTCGCCTGACTCCGTACGCGGCGGCCTCGTTTCCGGGTATCTTTCCGCGGATGCGCAACCCTGCATCTGTGCTGACATGCGCCGCGCTCTGCGCGTTGACCCTGCTCGCCGCACCCGGCCATGCGGCCGAACCACGCATCACCTCCGCCACGCCGACAGCAACCGGTTGGCAGGTTGCGATCAACGGCATCGCATCGCCGGAATTCCAGCTGGACGGCAAGATCGTGACGGCACACCGCGTCGCGGACGGCCAGGGTGACGGCAGCGTCTGGGAGGTCCCGACTGCCGACACGGCCACGCCGGCGCGACTGGTCGTCGTGGACGGCAAGCGGGCTGTTCTCGCGGTGCGGCTGGCGCCGGACTCGTCGGCCGACGCGCCCTTCAACGACTGGACCATCTACCACATCATGCTCGAGGTCTTCGCGAACGGCGACGCGGGCAACGATCGCGCGGGCCTCCGGCGCTGGGTGCATCCCAATTACGCGGGCGGCGACCTGCAGGGCGTATTGAGCAAGGTCGAGTACCTCAAGTCCGTCGGCGTGAATGCGGTCTGGCTGAGCCCCATGTTCGCGGCTGAGACCTCGCACGGCTACGACGTCATGAACTACTACCGCGTCGGGGATGCAGTCTCCGTACCGCGCGATCACGCGGCCGCTTTGCAGCTTTACCGGAAGACGGTGGATGCACTGCACGCCGCCGGCATCCGCGTGATCCTCGACCTGCCGCTGAATCACGCCTCGGGCAACTACGAGCGGCGCGACGGGGACCCGAAGGGCTTCAAGCCAAAATCCACGGCAGCGCAGCAGGAAGCCGAGAAGCTCTGGGAATCCTGGAACACCGGCTGGCGCTACTGGAACTTCGACGATGCCGGCACCCGTGAATTTCTGAAAGACGTCGGGCGCTTCTGGCTCACGGAGGGCAATGTCGACGGCCTGCGGCTCGATTATGTGCGTGGCGTGCCGCACGACTTCTGGGCCGACTTCTATCGGACGATGAAGGCGGCGAAACCCGGCGCCTTCCTGTTCGGCGAAGCGTGGTCCGACGCCGCGGCGCCGGCGCCGAATGCCGAGGACATCGCCACCTACTTCGCGCCGGTACCCGGCATCGGCCCCCAGTTCGACAGCCTGATCGGCTTCCCGATGCAGATGGTCATGACCGAGGTCTTCGCGCGTGGTGCCGGCAGCGCCACGGAGCTCGAGTACTGGTTGCAGCACACGGGCGCGCTGTACGGTGTGCAGGGCCGCCCGGTGTATTTCCTCGACAATCACGACATGTCGCGCTTCCTCGCCTGGACTTCCGACCACGGCCACGAGCGGCTGCTGGCAGCGCTCGGATTCATGGCATCGCTGTCGAGCCCGATGGCGATTTTCTACGGCACCGAAACCGGCATCAGTGGCGGTCACGCGATGCTCGGCTTCACGGACTCAGGGCGCATCCCGATGCCCTGGAAATCGCTCGACACCAGGCTGATCGGCCGTGTCGCGGAAATCCTGAAGGCGCGCTCGCAGCTGCCCGCCATCACGCGGGGTGCGCGTTTGCCCGTCTTCTGCGACGACAAAGTGCTGGTGATGCGCAAGCACCATCCTTCGGGCGACGTGCTGGTTGCGGTGAACCTGGGCAATGTCGAGCGCACCGTTGAACTGTCCGCGGCGGCGGTCGGCACCGGCGGCGCCTGGGACGCGGTTCTCGGCAACAGCGCCCCTCGCATCGCCACCGACGGCTCGATCACGTGGACGCTGCCGCCGCTCAGCACCAGTTGGGCCGCCGCCAATCACTGCGCCCGGCGCGAGTGCCCCGGCGGAGACAAATGGCCCGTCCTGGTTACGTTGGTGGCACGACGACCGACATTCCTGCATGACCTCTGACACTCAAGCCACACAGGTCCTGCGCATCGTCGAAGAGCGCGGTCTCGTACGTTCGCGCGATCTCACTGCCAGAAAGATCCCTAGGGCCACTCTGATGCGCCTGGTTCGGGCCGGTCGACTCAAGCAGGCTGCCCGTGGCTTGTACGTTCTCCCCGACCAGCCCCTGTCCCGTCAACATCCGTTGGCGGAAGTGGCCGCCCGCAGTTCGCGCGGCGTCTTCTGTCTCGTTACGGCCCTGCAGTTTCACAGGATCCCGACGTCGCCATCAGACACGATCTGGCTGGCGGTCCCCAACAAGGCACGCGCCCCCAAGAGCGAGCACCCCAAGCTGCAGGTCGTGCGCTTCTCCGGCGCCTCCCTGGCGGAGGGTGTCGAGCAACATGTCATCGACGGCGTGCCGATCCGCGTCTATTCGGTCGCCAAGACCGTGGCCGATTGCTTCAAGTTCCGCAGCAAGGTGGGGCTCGACGTGGCGCTCGACGCCCTGCGCAGGAGCCGGCGCCAAGGGCTTGCGACCACGAGTGACCTCCGGCACTACGCGCAGGTTTGCCGGGTAACCGACCTGATGCGTCCATACCTGGATCCCGGATAATTCGCACCATTCACAGTCTTGAGCAGGCGCCTTTGGAGCCGTCGCCTCCGGCTGGGTTCGAGCGCGGCAATTGCGAAGCATCCCGAAAACGGGTATTAGCCGTTCGTTCCACAGCAGCGACCCGCTGCATATGCGTCAGGACAGGAGTGTGTGCGTCGTGATTCGTCTCATGTCAGGGGCTTTGATTGGACTGACGCTGCTCTCGATGTGCGCCGCGGCAGAGGAATCGCCATCCCCACCGACGGCCACACACACGTATTTCGTCTGCATCGCGTCGCCGACGCCAAACGGCAAGCTGTTCTATGCCAGCCGCGTGTTCGAGGATAAGTCGCACATGGGGCAATCGCTGATCCAGGATTCATTCCGAAAGTATTTGATCGAGAAATACGGCTATCCCGAGACGCGCGGCCGGATCGAATGTCCGGCCGGGTCCACGGCGAACGGCATGGAGGACGTCAAGAAGAATCGCGTCAGGCAGATGGCGGCGATCGAAACGGATTGGAGTCCCGGTGCGTGAGGTCGCGTTCCGGGTTCATCTGAGCCCGCGACTGTGCATTTTCCGCGGAGTGGTGGCGCGGTGGCCGCTGACGTCGGACAGCAGGCGGACCAATTCCGTCTTGACCACTGCGTAGCACTCGCACACGCGGGTCTCCAGCCCTGAGCGCTCGAGCACCGCGATGTGGCCACGCCGATACCGGATGATACCGGCGCGCTGCAGGTTCCCGGCCGCCTCCGTAATGCCTTCCCGGCGCACGCCGAGCATGCTGGCGACCAGTTCCTGCGTCATGATCAACTCGCGCGACGGGGCCCGATCGAGCATCAGCAGCAGCCAGCGGCACAGTTGTTGCTCCACCGAATGGTGCCGGTTGCAGGCCGCCGTCTGGAACGTCTGCGTGATCAGCGCCTGGGTGTAACGCAGCAGCAATTGCTGCAACAAACCGGCGCGATCGAACTCCTGCTTGAGCAGCCGTCCCGCCAGCCGATAGGCGTGACCGCCGGTCTGCACCACGGCCGAGCTTGACGTGGTGTCCCCGCCCATGAAGAGGGCAATGCCGACTACGCCCTCGTTGCCCACTCCCGCGGATTCCGCCGTGGCGCCGGACTCCAGCACATAGTGCAGCGACACGATGGCGGTGGTGGGGAAATAAGCGTACTGCAGCTGCCCGCCGGGCTCGTAAAGCATTTCGCCGAGCGGCAGCGTGACGAGTTCCAGATGCGCGGCAAACAGCCCCAGGTCCTCCGCGGGCAGATTGCCGAGCAGATGGTTCTGATCATGACTGTGGAGTGCGGGCATGGCGACGCGCCGAGGGCTTGCGCGCTATTTCCTTGCCGTGGTTTCCACGCCGATGCCGCGATATCCGACGAAGCGGCAGGATCGGCTGAACATCGGTTCCCCGCTCACCCGGTACTGCTGTTGCGAGCCGTCGGCGTTGACTCGGCTGATGGCGAAATCGATGAATGGTTGCCGCTCGGCGATCCGTGCCTGCAGTAGCGTTCGCTCTTCCTCGTTCCAGCCGTTCATTCCGTGCATCGCACGCTTCGCCCACGAGCGGCTCGACCCGGATGCCGAGCATATCCAGGACCGGGCCCGAAACCCTGGTGAAACGCCCGGTCTCGTCCTGCTCCCAGTACCAGTCCGAGGCCAGTTCGGTCAGGCTCCGAAAGCGCGCTTCGCTCTCGCGCAGTTCGGCGGTCCGTTCCTGCACCGTCTGCTCGAGCACCCTGGCGTAGTCCTCGAGTTTCTTGTAAAGCAGCCGTACCTCAAGCATGTTGTGGATGCGGGTCTTGACTTCGATCAGATCGAACGGCTTGCTGATGAAATCCTTGGCGCCGGCCTGCAACGCGCGCAGCTTGTGACCCGGCTGCGCCGTGAGCACGATGACCGGCAGGTAGGTGTCGGCGTCGCTGGTCTCGAGGCCAGCCATCACGGCGAATCCATCCATGCCGGGCATCTGCAGATCGAGCAAGATCAGGTCGTAGCGGTTCTTGCGATGCAATGCGCAGACCTCATACGGGTCCATCGTCGTGGCAACGCAGGTGTAGCCGGCCTCGCCCAGCACACGCTCGAGCAACTGCACGTTGGCTTCCTGATCGTCGACGATCAGGATGCGGGCGCTGAGCGTATCGACGGCGCCGCCCATCACGATGACTCTGCCCGGCCGGCGCGCGCCGATTGCGATTCCGCAAACTTCAGCGCTACGTCCAGCGTGTGCATGAACTCGTTGACCTTGATGGGTTTGGTGAGATAACGGAAGAAGCCGGCGTCCAGGCCTCTCTCGATGTCGCGCGGCACCGCATTGGCACTGAGCGCAACCACCGGGATGTGGGCGGTTGCAGGATCTGCAGCGAGCACGCCCAGCGCCTGGATGCCACTGATACCGGGCAGATTGATGTCCATCAGGATGACGTCCGGCAGCGAGGTGCGGGCAATCTCGATGCCACGGTTGCCGTCCTTCGCGGTCAGCAGGCGGATATCGGGCCGGCGCGCGATGAGATCCTCCACCAGCATCAGATTGGCCGGGTTGTCCTCGACATAAAGCAACGTGCGTAGCTGCGCGTGGACCGGACTCTGTGCCCGGGCAAGCGCCGCGTCGCTGGTTTCGACGGCGGAAGGTTGCGACTCAGTCGTCAGGTTCAGCTCGATCCAGAACACACTGCCCGTGCCGACCGTGCTTTCCACGCCGATGACGCCCCCCATCAGCTCGACCAGGCGCTTGCTCACCACCAGACCGATGCCCGTGCCTTCCTCCGCAGTCGCCTCGCGTCCGAGTCGATTGAACGGCTGGAACAGTTGGGCAATGTCTGCGGCGGACAAGCCGTCGCCAGTGTCCTCGACACGGATGCGAACCCGTCCCGGCGTGCTGACGACGCAGGCCACCACGACGGTTCCGCCCGCCTTGTTGTACTTGATCGCGTTGGAAAGCAGGTTGATCAGGACCTGCTTGACTCGCGTCCGGTCGGCTTTGACGAAGTACGGCGTCTCCAGCCGCGGGAAACTTACACGGATGCTGCGTCCCTGGGCCTGCGGCTCGACCATCGTCTGGCATTCGAGCATGACGTCGGCCAGCGACACGGGCTCTGGAGACAGCGACAGCTTGCCGGACTCGATCAACGAGAGATCGAGGACTTCGTTGATCAGGTCCAGCAGGTACCAGCCGGCCTTGAGAATCTGATCGACGCTGCGCTTCTGTGCGGGCGTCGGCTGCGGAGAGCCGGATTCGATGAGCTGGGCGAAACCGAGGATCGCACCGAGCGGCGTGCGCAGCTCGTGGCTCATGCTGGAAAGGAAGTCGGATTTCGCGAGGTTGGCCCTTTCGGCGATGGACATGGCCTTGTGCAGTTCCATCTCCACCTGCTTGCGCACGGAATTGTCGGTGCCGATCAACAGGTAGCCGATCATGTCGTCGTAGTCGTCGCGCAGCGCCGTGATCGACACGATGGCCGGAAAGCGGCTGCCGTCCTTGCAGATATAGGTCAGCTCGTAGATGTCCTCGATCCCGCGCGACGCCTTGAATGCCAGCGCCTCGAAGCCCGGCGTGATGGTGGTGTCGAGTTCGAGGCTCAGCGCCTGCGCGCGGGCCGTCACTTCCTCCGGATCGTGGATGTCACTCGGCCGGATCCTGTTCACGACTTCGGCGGCCCGGTAGCCCAGCATGCGCTCGGCGCCGACGTTGAACAGCTGGATGATGCCTTTCTCGTCGGTGGCGATGATCGAGAAATTGGCGCTCGTGAGGATCGCGTTCTGCAGGGCCCCCGTCTTGAGCAACGCTTCCTCGCGCCGCACTTCGGTGATGCCAGCAGCCTTGCCCCCGCCGTCGCCCACGGTGGGACCATTTCCAGTCTCGGGCATGGTCAGGCTCCGTGAAAGACGCACACTTGTGGCGTAGGCAGCCGGACGGGGGGTTCCGCCTGACGCGACGAGCATCACGGTTCCGTCGACCGGCGTCTGTGCGCCTGGACACATTGGCCGGTGAATTTGGCGTGGGGCACCCCACCGCATGGGCCTGCGTCTCAGTGCGATTCGACGCCGCGCGTCGCCGGTTGTCGACCCGCCAGTGCGCGGCGTTCGCGCCGGTCGGTTGCCAATCAGTCGTTATACTGTGCACATGGGCAACACACACTTGACTGGAGACTTGAAGCTGGTCGCCGATCAAGTCGGCCGGTGGGCGCAATCGCAGCAGCCGATCGTGAGACTGTGGTTCTTTGGCAGTCGCGCCCGACAGGACCAATCGCCGCGCAGCGACCTCGACATTGCGTTCGAAATCGAATCGCTGCCGTCGATTGCAGCCCAGGAAAATTTCCGAATCCTGCGCGAGTCATGGACAACCGAGCTTTCGGAGGCGACGGGTCTGGAGATTCATTTCGAACCCATCGCCGTCGAGCAGATTCAAAATGCAGTCACCGATCATGGCGTCCTGGTGTACGAGCGCATTGCAGCCCAACCGTGCCGATGACTCGTCTGGCCAGCGATGACGTTCCGCCGACGTCGGCTCGCCCCCGACCCAATTCTCGGCAGTTTGCGTCTGCCTCAGGGCCCAGGATCGCGCGCGGATCCGCGCATTACTTGCATTCGATTACGATGCGCGTGTGGGGCGTGGCGACGACACCCGCCGTGTGCGGCATTTCCGTCGAACCATTCCTGCGGTCGATGAGGAAATAACCGCCGGGGCAAAGATCGCCGGCCTTTGAAAAGCATCCCGACGACTCGCCGTCGCAATCGATGGTGAAGTTGGGCTTCCCGTCCGGACCGGTGGCCGTGGTGACGTCGACGCAACCCGCCACCCCCGCTGCCAGGCCAACGATCAACATGATCTGCCGCACGCACGCTCCCAGTCGCCCTTGTCGCCGCGGATAATACCGCGCGCATTGCCGCGCCCGCTCCGGTCGCTTGCTCGCCTCGTGCCGCCAAGGCCTTAAGTAAAACGTGCTGGCGAGCGCGCCTGTAAACTGGGCCGTCGAAGCGGCACGGTTTTGCCGGCCGCAGTCGCGGAAACCTTGCGAGGAAAGCCCATGAACGCATTGCGCCGAATCCTGTTCGTCGTGCTGGGCACACTGGTGCTCGTCGCCGCAATCGTCGCGGTGCGAACGGCCGCCTACTCGCCTCCGGGCGCCGGCAACGCGCAGTCCGTCGCACTCGCGGCGCTGGTGCCGATCGATCTCGCACGCGCCGCACAGCATCTGTCCGAAGCGGTGCAGATCCGGACGGTCAGCCACCAGAGTCGCAAGCGACAACGACTGGTCGGAATGGGACCGGTTTCACGCATGGCTGGAGGCGACCTACCCGGCGGCGCACTCGGCGATGTCGCGGGAAGTGGTGGGCGGCCACACGCTCGTCTACACCTGGCCCGGCAGCGATCCTGCGTTGCCGGCCGTCGTGCTGCTCGCCCATCACGACGTAGTGCCGGTTACGCCCGGCACCGAACACGACTGGAAGCATCCGCCGTTCGACGGCGCGATCGCAGACGGCGCAGTCTGGGGACGCGGCTCGGTCGACGACAAGGGCTCGCTCGTCGGACTGTTCGAGGCGGTCGATGCGCTCGCCGCACAGGGTTTCAAGCCACGACGCACGATCATCCTCGTCAGCGGACACGATGAAGAAGCCGGCGGCAGCGGTGCGCGGGCGGCAGCCGCGCCGTTGAAGTCCCAGGGCGTGCAGGCCGAGTTCGTGCTCGACGAGGGTCTCGCCGTCGTGTCCGACTTCCCGCTGCTCGGCCGGCCGGTTGCGCTGGTCGGCATCGCCGAAAAGGGCTACGCCACGCTGCGCATCACGGCGCCGGCCAAGGGCGGCCACTCGTCGGCTCCGCCGCCGCAGACCGGCGTCGAAGTGCTGGCGAAAGCGATCCTCGCCGTCACGTCGAATCCGTTCCCGCTGCGTTTCGCGGGCGCGCCAGCCGACATGGTGCGCGCACTTGCGCCGTCCGCGAGCCCGGCCGTGCGCGTGGCGGTCGCCAACGAATGGCTGTTCAGGCCGTTGCTGATCCGGAAGCTGGCCGCCACGCCGGTGGGCGCCGCTTCGCTGCACACGACGATCGCGCCCACCATGCTGCGGGGCAGCCCGAAGGAAAACGTGCTGCCGCAGGATGCGACAGCGTGGATCAACTACCGCATCGCGCCGGGCAATACGACCGACGAGGTGATGCAACGTGCGAAGGACGCGACGGCCGGCCTGGGTGTCGAACTCGGATGGGAAGGCAATGCCTACGATCCGCCGCCGATCTCGTCCGCAACGTCCGACGCGTACCGGCTGATCGCGACTCTCGCGTCGGACTCCGGCCGCACACCCGTCGCGCCGGCCCTGGTCACGGCGACGACCGACAGCCGCTCGATGGTCGGCATCGCGAAGGACATTTACCGCTTCCAGCCGATCGTGGCATCGCTCAAAGACTTCGAGATGATCCACGGCACCAACGAGCACATGACGCTCGACAACCTCCGGCGCATCACGGAGTTCTACGCCCGATTGATCGCTACCGCTGCGCGGTGAGGCATCAGCCGAGGCCTGCCCAGGAACGAGAAAGCCCGTGGTGGGAGCCACGGGCTTCGTCCTGTCTCAAGGTCACTCGCTCACGGTCCGTAAGGAATGACCTTCACCCTGAGCATGAACTCGATGTTGGTGCCACGCATCAGGTGCTCGCCGTTGTAGTTCTGGCCGGGTATCTGCGTGTACCTGGCTGCATTGACCAGGGCGAGGAACTGCCTGACCTGGATCAACGCGCCCGCCGAATTGCCGTGGTCGAGCCGGTAGATCGCAAGCGCAACCAGCGCCTCCATGACCACGGAGACCGCGGGCCTCAGTGCGCCGGCCATCCTCGCTGCGGCAACCGACTGCTGCAGCAACGTGAGCTTGTAGCGGGTCAGCGCGACGAAACGATCGTGGTTCCCCGCCGTGTTCGAGGCCCACGTCATACCCGGGCCCGAAGTCGATGTGCAGGCCGACCACGTAGTAGGAAGCGCCCTTGATCTTCGCCTGGGAACTGCCGCAGGAACTCGTGAACTCGCCCGCCGCGCCGGCGAACTGACCCACCCCGCTGGCGTTCTCGGGCATGCCTGTCGGATCGGTGGTCTGCCACACGACCACGTCCTCGAACTGCGGATCGCCCTGCGTGGGGAAGTTCTGCACGATCGGGTCATGGCAGCGATACAGGTTGTCCGGCAGGACCACGTCGGTCTGGTTCTCGACGAATACGGTGCCGTTGAGGATTTCGAGTTCACTCGCGTCGACCGCGACGACGACGAACTTGGGCGAACCGCACAGGTACGCCGGAATGCGCAGTTCCGGCTTGCCGTCGTTCGGATCACTGAACAGCGTCAGCGGGTCGATGCCGCACTTCGCCGTGGCGACGCGAGGGTCCGAGAATTCGAACGCATTGAACTTGATCGTGTCGCCGGGCTGGAACGATCCGGGCGGGAAGACCAGGAACTGGCCGTTGATCGTCTCGCAAGTCGCGCCTGTGCATGCCGCCGGACGCGGGACGTCATACTCGACGATGTATCCGCCAATCAAATCCGGAGCGATGCCTTCATCGTTCCAGCCTCCGTCGACCCAGGGATCGCCGGAATCGTACCGGCCGAGCGTCAGGTGATTCTCGACGCCACCGGAGTTGTTGGGCTCGCCAGCAGCCCAATTGGCGTAAGCCGGTTCCGTATTCACCGAGGGGAAGGGACCCTCGTTGTTGACCCAACGCCAACCGCCGTCGCTCTGTAGACCGCCAACCCACACCTGAGGCTGGGCCAGACCGAGAGCCAGGGAGTCGTGTCGAAACTTGTCGACGAACGCTTCCTCGCCGGACGACGTGATGGTTGCGAGATGACCGGCCGAGCCGCCACACGAGCGCCCTGCGGCGTTGCCGTTGGCCGTGGCCCAGTCGATGGCGTCGGCCCGATAGACCTCAAAATAGTGGCCGGTGTCCGGATTGGTCGCTGCGTTCACCAAATTGCCGCCAGCCACGCCGACGCACTCGACGGCTGCCGAGGCCGACCCGGCCGCAAGCATCGATATGAGACTCGCAAGAACTCGTACTTTCGTGTTCACGATCCCTCCCATTCAGCGCCCGAACCCCAGAATTCCCCGGCGCGAACTGTTCTTTTTATGGTGAACGCTTCGAGCGTCACGACTACGGAACGGCCTGACCCAAGACGATGAGGCGGCCGAGTGAGCGCATGTGCGCTGGAATGAGAACACTATCACGATTCGTGTTGCGGACACACGAACCGAAATACTGGATTATGTAACCAGAGTGCACAGTCCTGCGCCCGATTGCCGGCAGGCTCGCATACCCTGAGCCCTTGCCCGCCTTACCGACTGTTCGTGCTCTGCAGCATCGTCCCCGGACTTGGACTTTCCCTGCGGGTTCGCCGGCATCCTTCGGAATGTCGGCATTCCATCGGGCCGCATTGTCGACGAAGAACGGCAGCGCGCCCGAATCGGCGCGCAGCGCCGCAAGACCGTCGGCCAACAGCGGCTCGGCCTCCGCCGTCCGTCCGAGGCCGGCCAAGCGCCGCCCCCTCGGCGCTTTCGGCCGCCGCCGTGCGCCAGTGTCTGGGCCCGAGGGCCGGCAAGCAGATCGCCCGGGCTTCTGCCGCAGCCGACCGCGCCTCCTCGTATCGCCCGGTATCGATGAGCAGGCTCGCGAGCAATGTCAGGCTGCCGGCGACGTCCGTGTGCTGGTTGCCCAGCAGTTTCCGGCGCAGTTGCAGCGCGCTGCGCAGCAACGGTTCCGCCAAAGCGTAATCGCCGTCCGCCATCTCCCACATCGCGATGTTGCCCATGACACGGGCCACCGACGGGTGTTCCGGGCCCACGGTACGCCGGAAGATCTCGAGCGACTCGCGCATCATGGCGAGTGCGCCATCGGTGTCGCCCTTGTCGTGCAGCACGAACGCCAGGTTGTTCAGCGCAGCCGCCACGTCCGGGTGGTCGTCGCCGAGCAGCTTGCGCTGCATGGCGATGGCCTCGCGGTACATGGCCTCCGCTTCGTCGTACTTCTTCTGATCGGAGAGCGTGGACGCGATGTTGTTGAGACCGAGCGCGATCTCGGTGTGCGCGTCGCCGAGCAGGAAGCGCTTCATCTTCAAGGCTTCCCGGTAGAGCAGTTCGGATTCGTGGTACTGGCCCATGTCGTCCAGCACCAGGCCGAGATTGTTCAATGCTTCGGCGAGGTCCGTGTGCGGCGTCGGATGCAGACTTCTCTGCAGCGAAACCGCGAGGCGCATGGCCGGCAGCGCCTCGTCGTACTTGCCCTGGTTATAGAGATTCATCGCCAGGCCTTCCATGCTCTTGGCCACCTCGACCGTGCTCGGCCCCAGCAGCTTGCGCTGCATGGCCAGCGCCTGGCGCAACAACGGCTCGGCGGCTTCGTACTCGCCCTTGCGCCCGAGGAGGTCGCCAAGCTGGTACAGACTGCGTGCGATGTCGACGTGCTCGGGCCCGAGCAGCTTCTGGCGCAGCGTCAGCGCCTTGCGGTACATCGACTCCGCCCTGTCGTACTCGGCGGTCAGCGTCAGGACGCCGCCGAGTTTTTCGGCCGATCTTGCGACTTCGAGGCTGTCGTCGCCATAGAGTTCCCGGCGCTTCTGCAGTGCGCTTTCCAGAAGCGACGCCGCCGGCGGGTAGAGTGCCAGGCTCGTGTAGACCGTTCCCATCGTCTCCATCAGCGTCGCCTGGATGCCAGGCTGCGTGAGCAGTTCCGTCTCGATCCTCTTCGCGCCCTTGTCGAGAATCTCGCGCGCGGTGATGGAGTTGCCGAGCGCCTCGTTCGGGTCGGAGACGGCGAACAGGCCGACCAGAAAGTCCGTGGTCTGCCGCGCCGTCTCGGCTTCGGACTCGGCGCGCACGCGTTGCCGCTCCGCTTCGTTTCGCGCCAGCAAGGCCATGCCGGCCAGCGTCGAGGTCACCGCCATGCCGGTCACCGACGCGCGTGACGAGCCACATCATCCGCATCTGGCGCCGGTGCGCCTCGCGCTGCTTCAGTTCGTCGAGGCCGACGCCGAGCATGCCGGCGAGCAGCTTCAGCTTGACGTCGAGCTTCGCGTCCTTGCCCGGGCGCGCGTCGGCGGCGATCGGCTCGCTCTTCTCCGACGTGAGCCGGCCATCGTCCCCCACCTTGTGGATGAGCGCGTTCGGGAAGCACTCCTGGTCGGCCGTCGCCGGGTTGGCCGACGCGCCCGGCTCGCCGCCGACGATCAGCGCGAAGATGCGGTGCTCACGCCCCAGTCGCTTGAAGGTGAGGATTTCCTCGTTGACCCACTTCGACGCGGCGGCCTTTGGCGAGCAGATGACGATCTGGAATGCGGACTGCTGCAGCGCGCGCGTCAGCGTGTCGCCGAGGCTGGTGGCCGTGGCGAGTTCGTCGCGGTCGCGAAACACCGGCGCGAAGCGCTCCGGCACCGGGCCGTACTCGGTGTCGCGCCCGACCAGGTGCTTCGGCACACGGTAGGTCTCGAGCGCCCGGTGCAGCCACGACGCCCACTGCTCGTCGGCGTGGCTGTAGCTGATGAATGCCCGGTACTTGTACTGCTCGTCCATGTGTGCTCAGCCGAGGCGCACGGCTTCGTTCTGGTCGATCGCCCGCTCGCGGTGCATCAGGATCCACTCCGCGTGCTCCTCGAGCGCCGCGTCGCCGAGGATCTTCAGCAACCGCCGCCGTTCGTCGTCGCTCTCGGCGACGTCGTGCTTCGCGCGGGCGTTGCGGAAGATACGGTGCATGAACTCGTACTGCTTGATCAACTCCGACTCGGCCGTGCTCTTCGCGTACGACTGGCGCACGCCGACCAGCAGCAGGATGCAGCCCATCAGGTACGTGACCGGGTTCTGCACGCCGTCCGGGATCCAGTCGCCCACGGCAAGCAAGGCGCTGAAGCCGATCGCCGTGGCCCACAGGCCGAGCCGGATGACGCTCCGCGTCGTCATGTGCCTGGCCAGCCGCTCGGCGATCTTGCGGCGGTAGTACCCGAGCTGGCCCGACTTGTCGTCGCCGATCCACTCGCTCGACGGCGAACTGCACGCCGAGCGGATCGCGGCTCGCCCGGACGTCGCATTCGGTGCCGGCGACCCGCATCACGTTGCGGATCCAGCCGAGGTCGGGATCCTGCGCCTGCAGGAAGTTGTCGTGGGCAAACTTGCTGACGTTGCCGCTCGTGACGCCGGCCGCCGCCCAATAGAACTGCACGCGCAGCCCTTCGGCCAGCGTCCGGTAGTCCAGGTACTTGCGATGCCAGGACCCGTGGTTGGCGACCCAGCTGATGCAATAGGCGACGACCATCGGCGCAAGCGCCATCAACAGCAGGATCCGGTTGGACACGAAGTCCGCGTACGACACGTACGCCAGGCCGGTCACCAGCGCGCAGCCGTGCGTCACGCGCAACACGGCCATCACCCGCTTCTGGAAGTGAATCGCGAGCCAGTCCGCCGCGCAGAACACCTGGTTGATGTCGCGCAGCCCCGGCGGCAGGCGTGCCGCCTGCTCGTCGTCCAGCAGCGGATAGGAACCGGCTCGGATCTCGCCCGTGTACTTGTGCGCGTCGGAACTGAATTCGTTGGCGCGCGCGAACACCTGGCGATGTCGCAGCGGCATGTCGCGTGTGCGGGGTTCAGTCGCGTCGGCCGTATACCAGCAGGTCTCGAGCGGCCGCAGGCCGGGTGCCGGGCCGCCTTCCGGGCGGTCGCGCGAGCAGGCGATGTGGTAGACGAGGTCGCTTTCGTCGTCCGCGAGCGTCAGGCGCCCGGCGGTGGACGCCGGCGTATAACCGGGCATCACGTCGTGATGGTGGAAACGCACGACCTGGCTCGTCCCCCCGAGCTGGTCCGACACCTTGCCGTCCCAGAGCGCGAGCAGGACGTGGCAGTGTGCGCACAGGAAGACGCCGGCCTGCGCATATTGCCGTGCGCGTCCGGGCCCCTGCTCGCCGATCAGTGCAACCGTGTTGCCCGCCACCAGCGGCAACTCGTACACCTCGACGGCGGCGGCGCACAACGCGTCGAAATGCGCGACGGATTCCCGCGTCGCGAAGTCGCTGACGTACAGGTCGCGCGGCATCGGCAACGGCACGTGCAGCGGCAGGCGCAGCGTGATCGCCTCCTCGGCGACGATGCGGTCGGCACCTTCGGCGAGCGGCGACATGACCGCGACGATGCGCCCGGGGTACGCGTCGCGCAGGCTGCACAGGAAGCGCCGCACCACGCCGCGGATCGCCGGAATCTCCGACGGCAGCAGGTCGCGGTGACCGGTCACGGCGACGACGAGCGGCACGCCATAGCCCTGAGCGGAACCGGACGCGGTGCCGCCGGAGCCGGAGCGGCTTGCCGTGTTGAATGCGCCGGTGCTGGCCATGCGAGCGGGAGGTTAGCCGATCGGCGGCCGGGCCGCATCGCAGACCGCGCATGCCGAGTGTCGAATTGCCGCGGCGCGGCTTCGCTTCGTCACGACTCGTCTCCGATGTTGAATTCGTTGATGGCGTAGACCCCGACACCGAGACGGAGGCGCGGCGCGTCGGGCGCCTGCGCTGCGGGCACTTCGTGTGAGGCCAGCCACTCGTCCACGCGATCCAGGAACCCCTGGCCCTCGCGCTCGAGAAACGCACCAAAGGCCGGCAAGTGCCGGGGATCGACGTGGCGGTTCTGTACACGGCTCTCGAAGCGCGCCGGTTCGTCGGACTGGCGCGACAGATTGTGTTCGACGGTGGCGACGACATCCGCCAGCACGTTGCCGGCGCGCTCGACGGAACGCCGATCCATCGGGCGCGGCACGTAGTAGCGTCGCAGCACGCGGTACTCGTCGCGAACGCGCTCGATCGAGCGCGACTGCAGCAGTTCCTTGACCAGCGCGGTGGCCGGAATGTCGCCGGCGTATCGCCTCAGCAGGCTCGCGAACGAAACGCCGGCGCCGCCCGCGGGCAATGGGAGCGGCCGTCCGTGCTCGTCGAGGTACTCGGCGTCGTGGTGCCAGCCGCAGAGCACGCGACTCGCGTGGTTGAGTGCTGCCTCAGTCTGCGGCAGCGGAGCGTCGGCCGCCAGGCGCTCGCGGCGCACGTCGCGCCGCGCGAGTCCGGTCAGCAATGCCACGCGCGACACGTTGGCGGGTCGGCCACGGATGCCGAATTCGTCGCTCGCAACAGCAACGAACACGTTGCGCGACAGCTCGGCGAATTCCCTCCAGGTCACGCCTGAGCGCAGCACCCAGCGCGCCACCGGCCGGAGCCAGATCCGGCAGGCCGTCAGGATGGGTTGCTGTGCGCCGAGTTGCCATATATGGTATGTTTTGTCTCATATATGGAAAACGAAAGCAAGCCCCTGTCAAAGCTCGTCCAGCGTCTGTCCACCGGGTCCAGCACTGAGAAAAGCGTCGCAGTCCTGCAATCTCGTACGCCGGCAACGGCATGGGAATCCGCGCCGGGAGGCTAGACTCGCGCCCAAGGGTGCGAAGTCGTGGGTGAGATGAACGCAGCGTACAAACGGGTCGCGGAATTGCTCGATCGCTGGCAGGCCAGCGTCGCGCTGCATGCGCGTTACCTGGCGCTCGACGACGCTGCGTACGCGAAGGTGCAGGACTGGCCCAAGCACCAGCGGCCGACCAAGTTGGTGGTCGAAATCGCCCGCACCCGGGTTGACGAGATGCGACGTCAGCTCGAAGCGCGCGAGCGCGCCGGCGACAAGACCTATGCCGAGTCGCTCGAACTGATGAGCCTGCTCACCAACCTTCTCGGCTCCGACCACATCGAACGCTTCATTCCGCTCGCCGTCCGCAAACCGAACACGTCGGCGTCCGCCACGGTGCGCCGCCCGCGAGTGCGGCAGGCCGACGAAAAGACCGCGCCGCGTCCCGCTACCCGATCCGCGGCGGCGCAGGGGCGCAACGCTGCGCCCGGCCGGTCGGCGGCCGCACCGCCCCGGTCGTCGACCCCGGCGCTGCCGGACAAGGTCGTCGCGACCGTGGTTGCCGATGCCGTGCGCTTCCTCGGCTGGGGCCGCGAATGGCCGGCGCTCGCGCCATCGATCGCCCGGCTTGCCGATCGTCCGACCGAAGCCGAAATTGCGCGGATCCTGCGCGCCCATCGCGAACTGATCGAACGCAAGGCCCGCCAGCCCGCGGCCTGATCCGGTCACGGCGCACCG
This sequence comes from uncultured Gammaproteobacteria bacterium, assembly GCA_963843985.1. Classification (GTDB taxonomy): domain Bacteria; phylum Pseudomonadota; class Gammaproteobacteria; order Steroidobacterales; family Steroidobacteraceae; genus RPQJ01. Next base: position 400,992 of record CAWJMS010000033.1, read on the forward strand.
CACTCGGTGACACGGCGGCCGCACATGCGTTAGTTTCCACCGCTCCGCGTCCGCCACGCCCAAGGAGCGTTCCCGATGTCACTGTCCCGCCTGGCCCGGCTCGCCGCCCCGCTGCTGCTCGCCTCCACGATGTTCGCGTCGACCGCGATGGCCGAGTCCCCGCCGCCGTCGAAAGGCGAGCAGGCGCTGACGTACCGCAAGTCGCGTGTACCAGGTGATCGTGTGGAACTTCGGCCGGATGAGCGCCGTGGCGCAAGGCAAGGCCCCCTACGACGCGGCCGAGTTCTCCAGGCGCGCCGATCATGTCGCCGCACTGACGCCGCTGCTGACCGAGGCGTATCCCCCCGAATCGCAGGGCGTCGCAAACTCGAAGCTGAAGCCCGGGATGTGGTCGAACCGCGCCGACTTCGACGCCAAGCTGAAGGATCTCATCGATCGCAGCGCGACCCTCGCGTCGGTCGCGAAGGACGGCGATTTCGACAAGTCGAAGGCCGCGTTCTTCGACACGGCGAACGCCTGCAAGGCCTGCCACGAGAAATACCGGGCCGAGTGAGCGCGCCGCGCCTTCAATAGAGGCTGATCACGGCCACGGGCGCGGCGCGAATCGCGAGCGCCAGCAGGCCGGCCAGCACGGCGACGATCGCCGCGGCGAGCCAGCCGCGCGACGCGTCGACTGCGTCTTCCGGCCGTACCTCGGACGCGGGGCGTTTCCCGGTGATCATTGCCGTCACGATGGGCTCGGCACGCACGAAGCGTGTACCAGAGCACGGCGACGACGTGCAGCGCCAGCAGCGCCAGCAACGCATCCGAGTTCACGTGATGCCACGACGTGATGCGGTGGCTCGTCGCGGGCGCGATCCAGCCGTAGAACGGTCCACTGGCCGCGATCTCGTCGTTGGCGAACAGGCCGGTCGCCGCCTGGAGCAGCAATGACGCCAGTATCGCGAGCACGCTCAAGGCGCCGAGCGGATTGTGGCCCACGGCGCGATCGTCGCCCCCGCCGCGGATGAATCGGGCAATCGTGCGCGGCCCGCGCACGAAGGTCGCAAATCGAGCGTGGCGCGTGCCGACGAAGCCCCAGACGATGCGAAAGACCACCAGCACCAGCACCGTATAGCCGCAGCGCGCGTGCCACGTGAACCATGCCGCGCCCGCATAGTGCGTCGCCCACGATCCGGCGACGCACACGACCAGCAGCCAGTGCGTGAGGCGCACCGGCAGGTCCCACACGCGCCGCGTGGCTTGCTCGACGATGTTCGGCATGGATGCCGGAATTCTAACAATCCGTGACGCGGGCGCGGCTTTGGTTTAGCTTGCCGGGCCCATGCGCTCCCTCGCCTGCACGCCGACGGCTCCGATGACCCACCGGGAGCAAGCGTGAATCCGCCTGCCAACCTGTTGCGCCGGCTCGGCGCCATGCTCTACGACGCGCTGTTGCTGGCGGCATTGTTGATGCTCGCCACGGGTATCGCGCTCGTCGCGACCGGCGGGGAAGCCATTCGCGGCGACACGCACCCGCTACTCGAATGGATCTACCGCGCGCTGCTGATCGCGTTGACGCTCGGGTTCTTCGGCCTCTTCTGGACTCGGAGCGGCCAGACGCTCGGCATGGCCGCCTGGCGCATCAAGGCCGAACGCGACGATGGCGCGTTGCTCACCTGGCGGGACAGCGCGGTGCGGCTCGCCGCCGCGGCGCTCTCGTGGCTGCCGGCCGGGCTGGGCTTCCTGTGGATGCTGGTGGATCGCGACAGGAAGACCTGGCACGACCGCCTTTCGCACACGCGCATCGTGCGCCTGCCGAAATAGGCCGGGCCACGACTCAGCGCGTGCGCCAGAGCAGCACGCCCGTCAACGCCGCAAGGCCGAAGGTCGGGGACCAGCCGACCAGCCAGGGCGGCACGCCGATCAACTGCCCGCCACTCTCCAGCGTCTGGCTCAGCAGCATGAAGCCGGCACCGATCATGATGCCGATGACCGTGCGCGCGCCCTGCCCGGACGAGCGCATCGGACCGAGCGCGAACGGCAGCGCGAGGATCACCGCAAGCGCGAGCGCAACGAGCCGCGCCACGCGCGCCCAGAACGCGATGTCGAACCGTGTCGGGTCGAGGTCGTTGCGCCGGAGATGATCGGCATACGCGACGAGGTCGCGCAGCCCCATCGAATCCGGCTCGACCACCGCGAGGCCGAGGAATTCCGGCGACAACGTCGACCGCACTTCTTCGCTGGGCTTCCTGGTCGCATCGGTACCCGCGCCCGTGAACAGCGTCACCGCGAAATTCTGCAGCTGCCAGAGATTGTCCTCGCCCACGCTCGCGGTATCCGCGCGCCCGACGCTGAGCAGCTTGCGGCCCGCGCCGAAGCGAAACACCTGCACGCCGCCGTAGCTCGCGCTCGACGACTGCTGGTCGAAGCTGATGATGGTGTCGCCGTCGCGCACCCAGGTTCCGCCGCTGCCCGCAAAGCTGAATTCGCTGAACTTGCTGAAGGCTTTCATCTGGCGCGCGTACTTGCCGAGCGGCGGCGCGACGAATTCCCCGACGAGCAGCATCGTCGCGGCGAGCAGGATGCCGGCCGCGCCGAGCCAGCGGCAGAACTGCGCGGTGGTGATGCCGGACGCGCGCATCACCACCAGTTCGCTGCCGCGGGCAAGGTTGCCGAGCCCCAGCAGCGCGCCGATCAACGCGGCCACCGGCAGCAACTGCACGAGGTACGCCGGCAGGTTGAGCGCGACGAACGCCATCGCCTGGCTGGCGGTGTAGCTGCCGACGCCGATGTCGTTCTGCTGGCCGATGAAGAGGAACAGCGCGCCGAGCGCGGTCAGCACGAGCGTGACGAGCCCCGTGTACGCGAGCACGGTGCGGACGATGTAATTGCCGAGGACGCTCATTTCGCGCCCGCCGCCGCGCGCCGCGTCCACGGCCAGCTGAGCGTGACGAGCCGCTCGTCGCGCCACAACAGCCAGACGGCGATTGCAAGCGGGATCAAGTGCACCCACGACAGGCCGAACTGGCCGCCGGGCGCGTCCTTCTGGATCCAGATGCGCACCGCCGACAGCAGGTTCGAGTACAGGAAGTACGCCAGCACGGCGAGGCCGACGCGGGCAAAACGCCCCTGGCGCGGCCGCAGCTTGGACAAGGGCACGGCCAGCACCATCAGGACGAAGGCCATCACGGGCACCGCCGTGCGCCAGGCCAGTTCGGCCTCGTCCATCGGCACGTCCGACTTCAGCAACGCGGCCGTGGACTTGAGCTCCGGCTTGTCCTTGCGGACCTTGAGGTCCGGCATCCGGATCGGGATACCGTGTTCCTTGAACTCGACGACACGCCAGTTGCGCGTGCCGGGCGTGCCTTCATAGCGTCGGCCGTCGAACAGCACGAATACCTGGTCGGCCTGGCCGGCTCCGCGCTGGACGGCGCGTTCTGCCACCGCGATCTCGAGCTTGTCGGCGACGCGCCTTTCCACGAACACGCCGAACAGCTCGCCGGACTCGTTCACGCGCTCGGCATAGAACACCGCGTCGCCGCCGAGGAAGTTGCGGAAGCGGCCCGGCTCGAGGGCCCCGAATTGCGCCGCTCGCATCGCTTCGGCGCGCAGTTCCTGCGAACGCACCCACGCGTGCGGCACGATCCGGTACGACAGCACGGCGAGGAAGGCGACGACCAGCAGCGTGAGCAGCAGGATCGGCCGGTAGATGCTCGCGGTGCCGACCCCGCAGGCTGCCATCGCAGTCATTTCGCTCTCGTGGTAGAGCCTGCCGAGCGCCAGCACGATGCCGAGGAACAGGCCGATCGGCACCAGCACCGTGAGCTGCTGCAGCGTCGTCAGCCCGATCAGCGTCAGCACCACGTTGCCCGAAAAGTCGTTCTGGGCCGCCTGCCCGAGCACGCGGGCGAATTGATTCGACAGCAGCACCACCAGCAGCACGCCCGTGACCGCGACGAAAGTCAGGGTGACTTCGCGCAGCAGGTAACGGTCGAGGCGGGTCAGCAAGGGTCGCGGCTCCAGGCGGGAAACGGTAGACTGCGGCGCTCGCGCGGCACGGATCGCCCCGACACGGGTGCGGGCATTCCGGTCGCGTGCCGCAAGTGTAACGGGCGATGCGGCACGCTGAATACAACGGCCGCGCGGCCGGCCCGCCGTACTACGACCAGCAGGTACATCGATGCGTTCATTCATCGTCACCGGTTCGGCCGCGCGCCAGAAGACCGATTGCGCCATCGTCGGGCTGCACGAAGGAGCCGCGCCCGGCGGCGCCGCGGCGCAGCTCGACTCCGCTCTCGGGGGCCGGATTGCCCGGCTGCTGAAGCGGGGCGACTTCAAGGGCCGCGCCGCGGAGGTTGCCCTGATCGACGCCGAACGCGGCCCCGCCGAGCGGGTGCTGGTCATCGGGCTCGGCAAGAAGGAAGGCTACAACCGCAAGCGGTACAAGAAGGCCCTGGCCGTCGCGCTCGCGGCCGTCGCGAGGACCGGCGCCCGCGATGCCGTCAGCTACCTCGGCCTCGACACCATCGCGACCACCGACGCGTACTACCGCGCGCGGCTCGCCGCCGAGGCGGTCGGGCTCTCGCTGTACCGCGTGCCAGCGATCCGCAGCAAGCGCGATCGATCCGAACCTCGCCTGAAGTCCTTCGGCCACGCGGTCCCCGATCGCGACCACAAGGCCGACGCCGAGCGCGGCCTCGCCCACGGCCTGGGCATCGCTGCGGGCACGGCCCTGACCCGCGACCTCGCCAACTTGCCCGCGAACGTGTGCACGCCGGGCTACCTGGCGCAGCAGGCTCGCGAGCTGGCGAAACGCTACAAGTCGGTGCGCGCCCAGGTGCTCGACGAGCGCGAGCTCAAACGGTTGAAGATGGGATCGTTCCTGTCCGTCACGGCGGGCACCGACGAGCCGGCGAAGCTGATCGTGCTGCGCTACTCGGGCGGACGCAAGGGCGAGGCGCCGGTCGTGCTGGTCGGCAAGGGCGTGACGTTCGACAGCGGCGGCATCTCGCTGAAGCAGCCGCCCGGCATGGACGAGATGAAATTCGACATGACCGGCGCCGCGAGCGTGTTCGGCGCGGTCAAGGCGGCAGCCGAGATCGGCCTGAAGAAGAACGTCGTCGGCCTCGTGCCGGCCTGCGAGAACATGCCGAGCGGTCGAGCGACGAAGCCTGGAGACATCGTCACCAGCATGTCGGGCCAGACCATCGAGGTGATCAACACGGACGCCGAAGGCCGGCTGATCCTCTGCGACGCGCTGACCTATTCGCGGCGCTTCAAGCCCGAGGTGGTGGTCGACGTCGCGACGCTGACCGGCGCCTGCGTCGTCGCGCTCGGCGCGCACATCAGCGCGGTGATGAGCAACGACGACGACCTTGCCGACGAACTCGAGGAGGCGGGACGCCGCTCCGAGGACCGCTGCTGGCGGATGCCGCTTGCGGAGGAGTACCACGACCAGCTGAAGAGCAACTTCGCGGACTTCGCCAACGCCTGCGGGCGCGACGGCGGCGCCATCACCGCGGCGTGCTTCCTCGCCAAGTTCACGGACGGGTTGCGCTGGGCGCATCTCGACATCGCCGGGACGGCGTACCTGACGGGCAGCCAGAAAGGCAGCACCGGCAGGCCGGTCCCGCTGCTCGTCGACTTCCTGCTCCATCGCGCCTGAGGCGGCATGGCCGCACCGAAGGTCGACTTCTACCTGCTTGCGGCGACGGAACCGCGCGCGCGACTCACGACGGTGTGCCGGCTCGCCGAGAAAGCCTATGAGCAGGGGCTGAAGGTCGCGGTGCGCACGGCGAGCCCCGCCGAAACGGCCGAGCTGGACGACCTGCTCTGGACCTTCGCCGACCGCAGCTTCGTGCCGCATGGAATCTGGCCCGCCGAACCGGACTTCGCGGCGGCGACACCGGTGCTGATCGGTGTGTCGGCGTTTCCGGACACGCACCGCGACGTGCTGATCAACCTCGGCCCCGATGCGCCGGGCGACGTTTCCGGCTACGCTCGCGTCTGCGAAGTGGTGGGCGGCGACGAGGACAGCAAGCAGCGCGCACGGCAGCGCTGGCGCACCTATCGCAGCGCGGGTTGCGAACCCGGGAAAGTGGACCTTTGAGCCGACCGGAACGGCTCGCGGAGCGACGATGAACGAGCACATCGATGCGATCCCGGTGCTGACCGAGGTCGTCGAGGACACCGATCGCAACGCCTCGGCCACCACGGACCCGACCGTCGCCTTCCTCGAGGAACTCGAATCGCACCTGACGGCGACGATTCACGAGCAGGCCGACGAACTGGTGCACAACGCCTGCCGGGAAATGGAGGCGCTGCTGCTCGAGCAGGTGTCCGATCGCCTCAAGTCTGAACTGCCTTCCCTCGTGTCCCGCGTCATCCTCGAGCATTTCCGGGGCCCCCAGCGCAGCAACTGACGCCCAGGGCAGCGCGCGCGTCCCGGTATACTTCGGGGTTCGCATTGCGAGGCTGCCGATGGACAAGAGTTACTCCCCCCGCGACATCGAAACGCGCCTCTACGAGGCCTGGGAAGCCGCCGGCTGGTTTGCGCCGGCCGGCCGGGGCGCGGCGTTCTCGATCGCCATCCCGCCGCCGAACGTCACCGGCACGCTGCACATGGGGCACGCGTTCCAGCACACGCTGATGGACGCGCTCACGCGCTATCACCGGATGGAAGGCGACCGCACGCTCTGGCAGCCGGGCACGGACCACGCGGGCATCGCGACGCAGATGGTCGTCGAGCGCCAGCTCGCCGGCGAAGGCAGGACGCGCCACGACCTGGGCCGCGACGCGTTCGTCGCGCGCGTCTGGGAGTGGAAGGAACAGTCGGGCGGCACGATCTCGCGCCAGATGCGCCGCCTCGGCGACTCGGTGGACTGGTCGCGCGACCGTTTCACCATGGACGCGGGCTTGTCCGCAGCGGTGCAGGAAGTGTTCGTGCGGCTGCACGAGGAGAACCTGATCTACCGCGGCCAGCGCCTCGTGAACTGGGACCCGGTGCTCCACACCGCGTTGTCGGACCTCGAGGTGCTTGCCGAACCCGAGGCGGGCAGCCTCTGGCACCTGCGCTACCCGCTCGAGGACGGCAGCGGGTACACCGTGGTGGCGACGACGCGCCCGGAAACCATGCTCGGCGACACGGCCGTGGCCGTGCATCCCGACGACGAGCGCTACCGCCACCTGGTCGGGCGGCGGATCCGGCTGCCGCTGACCGATCGCCTGATCCCGATCATCGCCGACGACTACGTCGACCCGGCTTTTGGCAGCGGCTGCGTGAAGATCACGCCGGCGCACGACTTCAACGACTACGAGATCGGCAAGCGTCACTCGCTGCCGATGATCAACGTGCTCACCGCCGATGCGGCGCTGAATGACGCGGTGCCCGCGCCTTATCGCGGGCTCGATCGGTTCGAGGCGCGCAAGCGCATCGTCGCCGACCTGGAGACCGCCGGGCTGCTCGAGAAGACGGACCCGCACACGTTGCCCGTGCCGCGCGGGGATCGCTCGCGGTGCGGTGCTCGAGCCGTGGCTGACCGACCAGTGGTACGTGCGTATCGCGCCGCTCGCCGCCCCGGCGATCGCAGCGGTCGAAAACGGCCACATCAGGTTCGTGCCGGAGAACTGGGCGAAGACGTACTTCCAGTGGATGCGCAACATCCAGGACTGGTGCATCAGCCGGCAGCTCTGGTGGGGCCACCGGATTCCCGCGTGGTACGACGACGAGGGCAACATCTTCGTCGCGCGCAGCGAGGCCGATGCTGCGGCCCAGGCCGCGAAGAAGCACGGCCGCGCCGTCGCGTTGCGGCGTGACGAGGACGTGCTCGACACCTGGTTCAGCTCGGCGCTGTGGCCATTCTCGACGCTCGGCTGGCCCGAGCAGACGCCGGAACTGCAGGCCTTCTACCCGACGACGGTGCTGGTCACCGGCTTCGACATCATCTTTTTCTGGGTCGCCCGGATGATCATGATGGGGCTGAAGTTCACCGGCGAGGTGCCGTTCCGCGAGGTCTACATCACCGGGCTGATTCGCGACGAGCACGGCAACAAGATGTCGAAGTCGAAGGGCAACATCATCGACCCGCTCGACCTGATCGACGGCATCGATCTCGAGGCGCTGGTCGCAAAACGGACGTCGGGCCTGATGCAGCCGCAGATGAAGAACGCCATCGAGAAGGCGACGCGCAGGCAGTTCCCGCAAGGAATCCCCGCCTTCGGCACGGACGCGCTGCGCTTCACCTTCGCCGCACTGGCGACGATGGGTCGCGACATCCGCTTCGACCTCGGCCGCGTCGAGGGCTACCGCAATTTCTGCAACAAGCTGTGGAACGCCACGCGCTACGTGCTGATGAACACCGAGGAGCACGCCGCCGACCTGCGGTCGGGGCCGTGCGGATACTCCGTCGCCGACCGCTGGATCCGCGGCCGCCTCGGACACGCCGTCGGCAAGGTGCGCGAGAGCCTCGCGGCCTACCGCTTCGACCTCGCCGCGCAGGCGATGTACGAATTCGTCTGGTACGAGTTCTGCGACTGGTACCTCGAGCTCGCCAAGCCGGTGTTGCAGTCGCCCGATGCCGACGCGGCGCTGAAGCGCGGCACCCGCCGCACGCTGCTCGAGGTGCTCGAGGGATCGCTGCGGATGCTGCATCCGCTGATGCCGTTCATCACCGAGGAGATCTGGCTCAGGATTGCCCCGCTCGCCGGCGTCGACGGCCCGACGATCATGCTGCAGCCCTACCCGAAGCCGGCCGACTGGCCGGTCGACGCGCAGGCCGAGCGGCAGGTTGCGGCGCTGAAGGCCGTCGTGCTCGGCGTCCGCCAGATCCGCGGCGAACTGGACGTGCCGCATTCGCGCACGACACCGGTCTACGTGCGGAGCGATCGCGCAGGCGACTTTGAGGCCATCGCCGCGCTCGCTGCCACGATCGCCAGGGTCGGCAACCTCGAGTCCGTCACCGTGGTCGCGTCCGAATCGGACTTGCCGCCCTGCGCGATCGCGATGGTCGACGGTCGCACCGTGCTCGCCCCGTTCGCGCGGCTGATCGACGACATCTCCGCCGAGCTGGCGCGCCTGGAGAAGCGCCGGGCGCGAACGCAGCAGGATCGCGACAAATGCGCCGCAAAGCTCGCCAACGCCAGTTTCGTCGCCAACGCGCCGGCCGAGGTGGTCGAGCAGGAGCGCGCGCGCGTGACCGATTTCGACGGCCAGCTCGCGCAGCTGTCCGAGCAGCTGCGGCGCCTGGCGGCGATCGCACCGCAATAGGAGGATCGCCGGTGAGCAGCACGAGCCCGATTCGCGAAGTGGCCAGTCCGGCGCTCGTCGACGCCGCCGTCGCCGGACTGAACGACATCATCCTCGGCAAGGAAGCGCAGATCCGGCTGTGCCTGGCCTGCCTGCTCGCGCGCGGGCACCTGCTGATCGAGGACATCCCGGGCGTCGGCAAGACCACGCTCGCCCATGCGCTCGCGCGCACGCTCGGCCTGAGTTACCAGCGCATCCAGTTCACCAGCGACCTGTTGCCGGCCGACATCATCGGCGTGTCGATCTTCGAGCCGGAGAGCGGCCAGTTCCGCTTCCACCGCGGGCCGGTATTCGCGCAGCTCGTGCTGGCCGACGAGGTGAATCGGGCCACGCCGAAGGCGCAGAGCGCGCTGCTCGAGGCGATGGAGGAACACCAGGTCACCGCGGACGGCCACACGTACCCGATGACCGAGCCGTTCTTCGTCATCGCGACGCAGAATCCCGTTTACCAGGTCGGCACGTTTCCGCTGCCGGAGTCGCAACTCGACCGCTTCCTGATGCGCATCCAGATCGGCTATCCGGAGGCCGCGCTCGAACGGCAGTTGCTGCTCGGCCGCGACCGCCGCGACCTGCTCGCCTCGCTCGCACCCGCGCTCACGCCCCAGCAACTGCTGCGACTGCAGGGCGAGGTGCCGCAGGTGCACGCGTCCGAGGCGCTGCTCGATTTCGTGCAGGCCATCGCCCGCTATACGCGTCAGGCCGCGGAATTCGAGGCCGGCCTCTCGCCGCGCGCGGTGATCGCGCTGCTGCGCGCCGCGCAGGCGTGGGCATTGATACACTCGCACGCGGGAGTCCTGCCGGAGGACGTGCAGGCCGTGTTGCCGTCCGTGGTCGGCCATCGTCTCGCTCCGCGCGAGGAATCGCGGTTTCGCGACGCCGGGCAGGTCGGCGACTTCGTGCTGAACGCGGTGCCCGTCCCGTAGCGCGGACGGCCATGCGCAAGCTCCTCGCTGATCTGCGCGCGCTGGCGCAGTCGAGGGTGCAGGACTGGATCCTGCAGCGGCAGGGCCCGGACCGCGATCCGGTGGAACTCACCCGCAACCGCGTCTACATCCTGCCGACGCGGCTCGGCGTCGCCTATGCCGGCATGCTGTTCGCCATGCTGCTGGGCGGGATGAACTACAACAACAATCTCGGCCTCGGGCTCACTTTCCTGCTGGTCAGCCTCGGCCTCGTCACCATGCATCACTGTCACGGCACGTTGCGCGGCCTCACGCTGCGGCTGCTCGCGACGGAGTCCGCCTTCGTCGGCCAGAAGGTCGGCTTCCGGCTGCTGCTCGAGAATGCTGCCGTCGCGCCACGGCCGCGCGTCGAGCTGTCCGTGGCGCGGGACTCGCCCGCAGTCGTCGACGTACCGGCCGCCGGATCGGTCGAGGCGCTGATCCAGAGTCCCGCCGAACGCCGGGGCCGCGTGCCGCTGCCACGCCTGGTCGTGGCGACAACGCATCCGCTCGGCCTGTTCCGGGCGTGGGCGGTTCTGCACGGCGACTACCAGGCGATCGCCTGGCCGAGGCCCGCCGAGCGCGGCCGGATGCCTCCCGGCGTCGAGACCGACACCGGCGGCGCCCAGGACCGGGCACAAGGCGACGCCGATTTCGCCGGGCTGCGGCCGTTCCAGGCCGGCGATTCCCTGCGTCGCGTCGCGTGGAAGGCCTACGCGCGCGGACAGGGACTGCACACCAAACAATATGCCGGTACCGACGTAGTCTCGCACGTGTTCGATTGGGACAGCCTCGAAGGGCTGGATACGGAAGTCCGGCTCGCGCAGTTGTGCCGCTGGGTACTCGATGCGCAGGAGCGCGGCGAGGCATTCGGGCTGCGGCTGCCGGGCCAGGTGATCGCGCCGAACCTCGGCGCCACCCATCGCCAGCATTGCCTCACGGCGCTGGCGCTGTTCGACGCCGGCAGCCGCCCGTGAGCGAGCGGGCTGTCCCGATACGCGGGCTGGGCTGGGTGCTGGCGGCGCTCGCCGTCGCGACAGCGCCGCACGCGACGCACATGCCGGCCTGGGTGACCTTGCAATTCGCCGCGGTCATGGCCTGGCGCGTGGCGGCCGCAGTACTCGGCTGGCCGATGCCGGCGCGCTGGTTGCGGCTGCTCGCCTTGCTGGTCGCAACGGTCGCGGTCTTCGGCACGTACCGCACGCTGAACGGCATCGAAGCCGGCACCTCGCTGCTGGTCCTGATGGCGGCCGTCAAGTTGCTCGAGACGCGCGGTGCGCGCGACCTGACCGTGCTCGTCTTCATCGCGTACTTCCTCGCCTACGCCGCGCTGCTGCGCGACCAGAAGCTGCTGCAACTGCCGTGGCTGCTGGCAAGCGCGGCGATCACGACCGCCGCGCTGATGCGCGTGCACGCCGGCACCGTCGGCGACTCCTGGCGCGAGGTCGCGAAGCGCACGCTGGCGCTGCTGCTGCAGGCCGCTCCGCTGGCCTGCCTGCTGTTCCTGCTGTTCCCGCGCCTGCCCGGCCCGTTCTGGGGCATCAACGTCAACGAGTCCGCGCGGACCGGCCTCGGCGACGAGATGACGCCGGGCGACGTCTCCGACCTGAGCGCCTCCGGCGCGGTCGCATTCCGCGCCCGCTTCTTCACCGACCTGCCGCCGCCGGCGCAGCGCTACTGGCGCGGTCCGGTGCTGCACGAGTTCGACGGCCGCAGCTGGCGGCGGCCGCGGGCCCAGGCGTTTCCGGAGCAGACCATTACGTTCAGCGGCGCGGCGACGGACTACCAGATCACGCTCGAGCCGCACGCGCGCCGCTGGGTGCTGGCGCTCGACATGCCCGCGAGCTGGCCCGGGCGCGAAGCGGTCCGCGCATACGACTTCACGCTGCTCGCGGCACGGCCGATCAACGAGGTGGTTGCCTATCGATTGAAGTCGTATCCGGCCTACACCGCGGGCGCCGCGCTGCCGGAGTCGCTGCGCCACAAGGACCTGTCGTTGCCGCGCGACGGCAATGTGCGCTCGGTCGCGCTCGGACGGCAACTGGCCGCGCGCAATGCGAGCCCCGAGGGCGTGGTACGCGACATGCTGCGGATGTTCCGCGAACAACCTTTCGTCTACACGATGCAGCCGCCACGGCTCGCCGACAACGCCGTGGACGAATTCCTGTTCTCGACCCGCAAGGGATTCTGCGAGCACTACGCGTCGGCATTCACGCTCGTGATGCGCGCGGCCGGCATTCCGGCCCGCGTGGTGACCGGATACCAGGGCGGCGAATTCAATCCCTACGGCGGCTACCTGATCGTGCGGCAGTCCGACGCCCACGCCTGGTCCGAGGTCTGGATCGACGGGCGCGGCTGGCTGCGCGTCGACCCGACTGCGGCTGTGGCGCCGGAGCGCATCGAACGCGGCCTGCTCGGCGCGGTCGCGGCCGACGAACCGGTACCGGGCCGCCTGCGCGAGTCGAACGCGATCTGGGCGCAGGTCGCGCTGAACTGGGACACGGTGAACGATTTCTGGAACGAGCGCGTCGTGCGGTTCAACGCCGATGCGCAGCTCGGCCTGCTCGAGCACCTGGGCGTCGACGACCCGGATTGGCGGGCGCTCGGACTCGGGCTCACCGCGAGTCTGGCAGCATTCTTCGTGACGCTGTCGATCTACCTCGGCTGGCACTTCCGACGTCCGTCGCTGGATTGGCCCGCCCGCTTGCACCGCGTCGTTGCGCGCCGCCTGCGCCGCCGCGGCCTCGAGCCGGGGCGGGTCGAAAGCCCGGTGGTGTTCCTCGAGCGGGCCGCCCGGGCTTGCCCCGATCTCGCCGCGCAGCTGCAGGACATCCGCGTGACGTATGCCGCGCTGCGTTACGGGCCGCGGCCCCGGCCCGACGACCTGCAGCGGCTCAAATTCCTGGTGAACGCGCTGCGACCGTGAGCCGCGGTCGGTTATGCTCTCGCGACGGCCAACCCAGGGGTGACAGGCTATGGCGGATGCTGCGCTCAAGAAGAAGTTCGACACGGCGGCCAAGGACGTGCAGAAGCTGGCGAAGCGCCCGGACGACGAGGACATGTTGCGCCTGTACGCGCAATTCAAGCAGGCCACCGAGGGCGACGTCACCGGCGACCGGCCCGGCGCCTTTTCGTTCGTCGATCGCGCCAAGTACGACGCCTGGGCCAAGCTCAAGGGGACGGACTCCACCAAGGCCATGGAGTCCTACGTCAAGCTCGTCGAGCGCCTGAAGAAGACCTACGGCTGACGCGAGCGTGTTCGGCGCCGGGTTGATTGCCGCGGCGGCGCTGGCCGTCATCGTGGCCGTGCTGCTGCCGCCGTTGCGGCGCGCACGGCGGCGGCGCGCGCTCGTCGCGCAGCCGTTGCCGGCGGCACTCGCGGCCGTCGTCGATGCGCGCGTGAAAGCTCGCGCGCGACTGCCGGCGGACCTGCGCAGGCGACACGACGGGCTCGTCCTCGCGTTTCTGGATGAAAAGCAGTTCACGGGCTGCAATGGCCTCGAGGTCGGCGACGCGATGCGCGCCACCATCGCGGCGCAGGCGTGCCTGCTGCTGCTCGGCCGGCCGGGCAGCCTCTACGACGAATTGCGCTCGGTCCTCGTCTACCCCACGGCGTTCTGGGTCGAAGACGAAGTTCACGACGACGACGGGCTCGTGACGCGCCGCCGCCGCGTGCTCTCGGGCGAAGCCTGGGACTCGCATCGCATCGTGCTCTCGTGGGAGGACGTCGCGGATTCGCAGGCGGGCGACGATGGCTTCAACCTGGTGCTGCACGAGTTCGCGCACTACCTCGAAGCCGAAGGCCGCGGTCTTCCACCTCTCCCGCCGCAGTGGGAGAGGTCGGGCGCAGCTCGGGTGAGGGTCCCACCTCTCCCGCCTGCGGGAGAGGTCGGCCGCGCAGGCGGCCGGGTGAGGGTACGCAGCATCGACGATTGGGCTGACGAACTCGCCGACGAATTCGACGCGCTGCTGGCCGCAGTCGATCGCGGCGAGGACACGTTCCTCGATCCCTATGCGGCGGAGGACGAGGCGGAGTTCTTCGCCGTCGCGACCGAAGATTTCTACGAACGACCGGCGGAACTCGAGGCGGCCCATCCGCCGCTCTATGCGCTCCTGCAGGGAATTCTACGGCGTCGATCCGGCGCGCTGGCTCAATGCACGCTGACGCCGGCGCGGCGCTCCGAGCGCGAGGCGACGATCAGCAGCGCCCCTCCCCCGAGGAACAGCAGCAGGATCGACAGGATCGACGTGCGTGAGTCGCCGGTCACGGCCGCGGTGATCCCGACCAGGACCGGCCCGGCAATGGCGGATGCCTTGCCCATCATGTTGTAGAAGCCGAAGAACTCCGACGACTTGCCCTCGGGCACGAGCCGGCCGAAATAGCTGCGGCTCAACGACTGCACGCCGCCTTGCACGAGCCCGATGATCACGGCGAGCGTATAAAAATCGCGCGGATCCTCGATCGTGTACGCGTAGAACGTCGCGCCCGCATACACCGCCAGCGCGAGGAAGATGCCGCGGCGCGGGCCGATGCGGCTGCCGAGCCAGCCGAATGCGAGCGCCGCCGGGAACGCGACGAACTGCGTCAGGAGCAGCGCCGCGACCAGTCCTGCGGCGGGAAAACCCAGCGACAGGCCGTAGTCGACGGCCATCTTGATGATCGTGTTCACGCCGTCGATGTAGAGGAAATAGGCGGCGAGGAACCACAAGACGGGCCGGTACCGCGTGACTTCATGCAACGTGGCCCGCAGTTCATGCAGCCCTTGACCCACCGCCTGACCCCAGGGCAGCTTGCCCGTGCCCGCGGTCTCCCGCACCCACAGCGCGCACGGCAGCGCGAAAACGAACCACCAGATGCCGACCGTCACGAACGACCACCGCACGGCGGCCGTCGCATCCGGCAAACCGAACCATTGCGGATGCAGGGTCATCAGCACGTTGCAAGCGAACAAGAGGCCGCCGCCGAGGTACCCGAGCGAGTACCCATAGCCGGAGACGAGGTCGTACTCGTCGGGCTCCGCGACGTGCAGCAGCAGCGAATCGTTGAACACGATGCCGCCCCAGAAGCCGAGCGACGCCACCAGGTACAAGGCGGCCGCCCACAGCCAGTGTCCCTGCCCGACGAACACGAGCCCGGCCGTCGCGGCGGCCCCGAGCACCGTGAACGACATCATCATGCGCACGCGCGCGCCGCTGCGATCCGCGATCGCGCCGAGCGCGGGCGCCATCACCGCGACGACGAAACTCGCGACGCCGCTGATCATTCCGAGACGGAGCGTGCTCTCCGTCGCGACGACGCCCGCGTTCCAGTATTGCTTGAAGAAGACCGGGAAGAACCCGGCCATCACCGTCGTCGCGAACGCCGAATTGGCCCAGTCGTAGAGGGCCCAGCCGACGACGGGACGACGACGCAGGACGGCGTTCACGGCTCAGGCCGCGCTCGCGAAGTGTTCGCGCGTCTCGCGGAACGTGATGTCCGGCCAGCGCTCCAGCGTCAGCTGCAGGTTGACCCGCGACGGGGCCAGGTAGACGAGCGCCCCGGCGTGGTCGAGGCCGAGATTCTCGTAGGCCTTGTTGCGGAATTCCTCGAGCTTCTTCGCGTCCAGGCAGGACACCCAGCGCGCGGTATAGACGTTGATCGCGTCCCAGCTCGCCTGCACGCCGTATTCGTCCTGAAGCCGGAACGCCACGACGTCGAACTGCAGCTGGCCGACGGCGCCGAGGATCAGGTCGTTGTTGCGCAGCGGGCGGAACAGCTGCGTGGCGCCTTCCTCGCACAGCTGGTCGAGGCCCTTCTGCAGCGCCTTCATGCGCAGCGGATCGCGCAGCACGACGCGGCGGAACAGCTCCGGCGCGAAGTTCGGGATGCCGGTGAACATCAGCTTCTCGCCTTCGGTGAACGTGTCGCCGATGTTGATGGTGCCGTGGTTGTGCAGGCCGATGATGTCGCCGGCGTAGGCCTCGTCCGCCTGCTGCCGGTCGGCGGCGAGAAAGGTCACCGCGTCGCCGACGCGCACTTCCTTGCCGAGGCGCACGTGGAACATGCGCATGCCCTTGGCGTACCGGCCCGAGCAGATGCGCATGAAAGCGATGCGGTCGCGGTGACCCGGGTCCATGTTGGCCTGGATCTTGAATACGAATCCGGTGAGCTTCTCTTCCTCCGGCTCGACCGTGCGCACCGTCGTCTCGCGCGCGAGCGGGCTGGGAGCGTACTCGACGAATGCCGCGAGCAATTCGGTCACGCCGAAGTTGTTGATGGCGGAGCCGAAGAACACCGGCGTCTGCCGGCCCGCGCGATACTCGGCCAGCGAGAACGTATGCGAGGCGCCGCGCACCAGTTCGATCTCGTCGCGAAACCTCGCCGCGCGGTCCCCGAGGAACTCGCTGGCTGCGTCGCTCATCAGCCCGTCGATGACTTCGTTCGTGCCCGCACGCCCCTTCTCGCCCGCCTGGTAGGCGTAGATGCGATCTTCGAGCAGGTGGTAGATGCCGACCAGGTCGCGGCCCATGCCGATCGGCCAGGTGACCGGCGCGCAGGCGATCTTCAGCACGCGCTCGATCTCGTCGAGCAGCTCTGTCGGCTCGCGGCCCTCGCGGTCGAGCTTGTTGATGAAGGTCATGATCGGCGTGTCGCGCAGCCGGCAGACGTCCATCAGCTTGATCGTGCGCTCCTCGACGCCCTTCGCGCAGTCGATGACCATCAGCGCCGAGTCGACCGCCGTCAGCGTGCGGTAGGTGTCCTCGGAGAAGTCCTCGTGGCCGGGAGTGTCGAGCAGGTTGACGACGCGTTCCTTGTACGGGAACTGCATCACGCTCGAGGTCACGGAGATGCCGCGCTGCTGCTCGAGGCGCATCCAGTCGGAGGTCGCATGGCGTGTCGCCTTGCGGCCCTTGACGGTGCCCGCCAGCTGGATCGCGCCGCCGAACAGCAGCAGCTTCTCGGTCAGCGTGGTCTTGCCGGCGTCGGGGTGGGAAATGATGGCGAAGGTGCGGCGTCGCGCCACTTCGTCGCGGGCGGATGTCATCGAGCGTCTACGTGTTCGCGGGAAGGGTCGCGATTCTAGCAGGCGCGCCGCCGGGAACGGGCGCCGTCAGGACCTCGGGGCCGGCGGGACCTCGTCGTCCAGCACCAGCTTCAGGACCAGGGCGTCCTCGCGGCCGTCGGGCGCCTGGTAGTACCCCTTGCGCTGGCCGACCTGCACGAAACCCACCGACTGATACAACGCGATCGCGAGCGGATTCGAGGGCCGCACCTCGAGGAACGCCTCGGCCATGCCGGCCTGCCGCGAGCGCTCGAGCAGCAGCAGCAGCATCTGCCGCCCGACGCTGCGACCGCGATACCTCTCGGCGACGCAGAGATTGAGGATATGCGCCTCGCCGGCGCCCATCGCCACGATGCCATAGCTGACGATGTCGCCCTCGAGTTCGGCGACGCGACAGAGGTAGCCGACGCGCAGGCAGTCGCGGAAGATGCCTTCGCTCCACGGGAACGCGTACGACGCGCGCTCCAGCGCCCCGACCGCCGGCACGTCCGACGGCAGCATGGCGCGGAACTTCACCAGTCGCGGGCGCGGCGCGCCGCTCTCGTTCAACGAGTTGGCGGCACTCATGCGCCCACCCGCTCGCCTCGGGCGAGTTGCGCCAGCGTCCGCTTCGCAAACACGAGGTCCTGCCAGGCCTTGCGCTTCTCCCCGGGACTGCGCAGCAGGTACGCCGGGTGGTAGGTGACGATCACCGGCCGGCCACGCGCGCCGAGCGCGTGCACACGTCCGCGCAACCGGGCAAGCGGGGTCTCGGTCGCCAGCAGGTTCTGCGCGGCGATGCGTCCTACCGCGACGATCAAGGCCGGGTCGACCAGCTCGATCTGCCGCTCGAGGTACCCGCGACACGCGACAGCCTCCGCCGGCTTCGGGTCACGATTGCCGGGCGGCCGGCACTTGAGGACGTTGGCGATGTAGACGTCCTCGCGACGCAACCCGGCTGCCTGGATCATCGACGTCAGCAGCTGGCCTGCACGCCCGACGAACGGTTCGCCTTGCCGGTCCTCGTCCGCACCCGGCGCTTCGCCGATGAACATCCATCGCGCCTGCTTCGAGCCGACGCCGAACACGGTCTGCGTTCGCGTCGCGTGCAGTTCGCAGCGCGTGCAGGCCGACACGAGTTCGCGCAGCGGCTCCCAGTCGAGCGTCGCCTCGATGCCAGCCGCGACGGCCGGTCCTTGAACCTCGGCCGGCGACGTGCGGGCCGGTCCGAGGATTGGAGCGTCGGCCACGACGACATCCGGCACCGGCGCGGTGACGGGCGGGACGCCGGCCACGCGACGCACGTAAACGTCGATGCCGAGCGCTTCGAGGTACGGGAAATGCTGCCGGGCAGGCATCGCCTGGGTCCGCCTTCAGGAGCGCTTCGCCGCGTGGCGCTGCCCACGACGCAGCCGATGCCAGGCCCAAAGCGCCGGACCGGAGACCGCGAACAGGCCGAAGAGGCCGAACAGCATCTCGGCCGGGCTCGATCCGACCAGAACGAAACCGAGCGGGATCAGCACCAGCGCGGCCACGGGCACCGGCTTGTTCCAGTTGAAATCCTTGCCGCTGACGTAGGGAAAACGGCTCACCATCAGGCCGCCGGCGACGAACGCCACGGCGAAGGCGAGGATCAGCGCCCGGAGCCCTTCGCGCTGCATGTCGTTCAGCATCCAGACGAAACCCGCGAGCAATGCCGCGCCCGACGGGCTCGGCAGGCCTTCGAAGTAACGCTTGTCGGCGGTGGCGGCGCGGGAGTTGAAGCGCGCGAGTCGGATGCCGGCGCAGGCGGCGTAGAAGAACGTGGCCAGCCACCCGAGCCGGCCCCAGACCGGCCCGTACTCGGCGATTCGGGCCACGCCCCACTGGTAGGCCACGACGGCCGGCGCCAGCCCGAACGCCACCATGTCCGAGAGGCTGTCGTACTCCTTGCCGAATTCGCTCTGGGTGTGCGTCCAGCGGGCGATGCGCCCGTCGAGGCCGTCGAAGACCATGGCGATGAAGATTGCGATGCCGGCGCGGTCGAAGTTGCCGTCGGTTGCCGCGACGATCGCGTAAAAGCCCGAAAACATCGCCGCGGTCGTGAAGAGGTTCGGCAGCAGGTACACGCCGCGATTGCGCGGGCGCGGCGGCTGCGCCCCCGGCGTTGGAGAAGGATCGGTCGTCATGGAAGTCCGTGGCCCGGCCTGGTTGCGGCCATGATAGGTAGCACGAGCCCCGCGCACAACGGACGAAGTCGGGGCGGCGCGGGCGTGCCGGGGCCCTCTGCTAACATACGCCGCTGAATTTCCCTCGTTCCGGACGCGAAATGCGACTCTCTACGTACCCGATCAACACCTTGCGCGACGTTCCGGCGGATGCCGAAGTCGTCAGCCACCAGCTGATGCTGCGCGCCAGCCTGATTCGCCGCCTGGCCGGCGGCCTGTACACATGGCTGCCGATCGGCCTCAAGGTGCTGCGCAAGGTCGAGAACATCGTCCGCGAGGAGATGAATCGCGCCGGAGCGCTCGAAGTGCTGATGCCGACGCTGCAGCCCGCCGAACTGTGGCAGGAGTCGGGCCGCTGGGACCAGTTCGGGCCCGAACTGCTGCGCCTGAAGGACCGCCACGAACGGCAGTACTGCTACGGCCCGACGCACGAGGAAGTCATCACCGACATCGCGCGGCGCGAGTTGAAGAGCTATCGCCAGCTGCCGGTGAACTTCTACCAGATCCAGACCAAGTTCCGCGACGAGATCCGCCCGCGCTTCGGCGTGATGCGCGCGCGCGAATTCACCATGAAGGACGCGTACTCGTTCCACCTCGACGACGCGTCGCTCGAGTCGGGCTACCAGGCGATGTACCAGGCGTACAGCCGGATCTTCGAGCGCATGCAGCTGAAGTTCCGTGCAGTGCGCGCGGACACGGGCAGCATCGGCGGCAGCGCGTCGCAGGAGTTCCACGTGCTCGCCGAATCGGGCGAGGACGCCATCGCGTTCTCGGACGGGGACGACTACGCAGCCAATGTCGAGATGGCCGAGGCGCTCGCACCGGCAGGTTCGCGGCCGGCGGCCGGTGCCAAGCTGCAGAAAGTCGCGACGCCCGGCGCGAAGACGATTGCGGACCTTGCGGCGTTTCTGCAGGTCCCGGCGTCGCAGACGCTGAAGGCATTGTTCGTGGAAGGCCACGAGGGCGGTGTGGTGGCGCTGCTGGTGCGCGGCGATCACGAATTGAACGCGGTCAAGGCGCAGAAGCTGGCCGGGGTGCTCTCGCCGCTCAGGATGGCAGGCGCGGAACAGGTGCGGGCGGCGACGGGCTGCGAACCGGGTTACCTCGGCCCGGTGGGACTCGCGGCGGGCATCCGGGTCTACGCCGACCGCGCAGCGGCGCACCTGGCCGACTTCGTCTGCGGCGGCAACGAGCGCGACGTGCACCTCACCGGCGTGAACTGGGGTCGCGACTTGCCGGAGCCGCAAATCGTCGACATCCGTAACGTCGTGGCGGGCGACCCGAGCCCCACCGGTCAGGGCACGCTCGCAATCGCGCGCGGCATCGAGGTCGGTCACATATTCCAGCTCGGCCGCAAGTACAGCCAGGCCATGAACGCCGCGGTGCTGAACGAGGCGGGCCAGTCCGTGGTCATGGCCATGGGCTGCTATGGCATTGGTGTGACGCGCGTCGTGGCGGCGGCCATCGAACAGAATCACGATGAGCGCGGGATCATCTGGCCGGAACCGCTCGCACCCTTCCACGTGTCGCTGATACCGATCAACCTGCAGAAGTCCCAGCGCGTCCGCGAGGTCACGGAGCGCCTGTACGCCGAGCTCGGCGCCGCGGGCTTCGACGTGCTGCTCGACGACCGTGACGCGCGTCCGGGCGTGAAGTTCGCGGACGACGAGCTGCTCGGCACTCCGCACCGCATCGTGATCGGCGACAAAGGTCTCGAGCGCGGCGTGCTCGAGTACAAGCGCCGGCGCGACGGCGACGCGGCCGAGGTGGCCGTCGACGCGATCGTCACCCACCTGCGTTCGAGGAGCGGCGCCGGCCGCTGAACGAAGCATGCCGCGCGCCACGACCACGCTCGCCTGCATCGCGCTCGTCTCGGCGCTGCCGATCGGCCGCGCACTTGCCGACCGGCAGATGGACCCGGAGCTGCGCGGCGTGGTCGCCGAGGTGATCGGCCCGACCCGGTGCTTCGAAGACAAGTACGACCGCGCGGTCTGGTTCGCGCTGATGGAGCCCAGGCTGGCGCGCTACGTGAAGGACACGACCGAGCGCGAGCAGATCCTGCACAACGTCCACTGCGAGGCGAAGCGCGTCGACATTCCGCCCGAGCTGGTGCTCGCGGTGATGGACGTGGAGAGCCGGTTTGATCGCTTTGCCGTGTCATCGGCCGGCGCGGTCGGATTGATGCAGGTGATGCCGTTCTGGCCGCAGCAACTCGGCATGACCAACGACCAGCTGGTGCGCATCCCGGACAACGTGCGGATGGGCACGACGATCCTCGGCTACTACCTGCGCAAGGAACGCGGCAACTACCAGCGCGCGCTGCAGCGCTACAACGGCAGCCTCGGCCGTCCTACCTACTCCGACATGGTGATCGACCGGCTGGTCTCGCGCTGGCGCTACGACCACTAGCGCCGGCCAGGGTTCACGCGGTGTGGAAGTCCGCGGGCAGCGTCGCAAGCGCATCGATCGGCACGTCCTCGACGTCGACCGCGGTGACCTTCGCGCCCGGTGGTCCGCTCCACAACCATTCGCACAGCCGGACGACGGCTGACGGTTCGCCGCAGGCCAGCACCTCGACGCGGCCGTCGGGCAGGTTCTTCGCATAACCGGCGACGCCGAGTTCTCGTGCTCGCACGCGCGTCGACGCGCGGAAAAATACACCCTGCACCCGGCCGGACACGTGGCAACGGCGGGCGATCGGTCGGCTCATGGCGAGATGCGCGGCAGTGCGCTCGAGCACCGCGTATTACGGCCTGGCGGCAGGCGGCGCGGCGGTCTCGGCCTGGCGCCGGGCTTCCATGGCCTTCTCGCGCGCCTGCTCGGCTTCGTCGCGCGCGCTCCGGTAGTCGCGGCTGTGCAGGCTGTTCTCGGCGCTCTTGAGATGCGCATGGGCCTCGGCGTACGGCTCCGGAGCGTACTGCGCCGCCCCAGCCTTCTCGGCCGCGCGGATGGCCTGCCGCGCATCGTACATCTGCTGCGCCGGATAGCCCGCGCACGACGACAGCGTCGCCGCGGCGAGCAACGCGATCATCGGCAGCAAGGACTTCGCGAAACGTGACAACTCGGTGAATCCGCTCTGCGTAGACCGGGGACCGTAACAACTGCACTCTGTACCGTCAAGGCGGCGGGCCCTAGAATCCGCCGGCCTGACGCGGACTTACGCGCGTCGCCGACGACCTGGAAGGATTCATGACCGAAGTGCTGGTGCTCTATTACTCGCGTCACGGGGCGACGGCGGAACTCGCCCGCCAGGTGGTCCGCGGGGTGGAATCAATCCAGGGCGTCAGCGCGCGCCTGCGCACCGTCCCGGCCGTGTCGACGGTGACCGAGGCGACCGAACCCGGCGTACCGCCGGCCGGCGCGCCCTACGCGTCCCACGACGACCTTCGTGAATGCGACGGACTGCTGCTCGGCAGCCCGACCCGCTTCGGAAACATGGCGGCGGCCCTCAAGTACTTCCTCGACGGCACGAGTTCGCTGTGGCTGAACGGCGCGCTCGACCGCAAGCCGGCGGGCGTGTTCACGTCGACGTCCACGCAGCACGGCGGACAGGAATCCACGCTGCTCAGCATGATGATTCCGCTGCTGCATCACGGCATGTACGTCGTGGGGCTGCCGTTCACGGCCGACGCGCTGTCGAAGACCCGCACCGGCGGCTCGCCTTACGGGGCCAGCCACGTCGGTGGCTGGCAGGGCGGCGCGACCAAGCTGAGCGAGGACGAGAAGGAACTCGCCCGCATGCTCGGCAGGCGCGTCGCGGAACTCGCGGCCGCCGCTCGGGCCATGCGCGCGAAATCATGACGTCGTCGGCGCCGGTTGCACTGGCGGCCGCATTGCAGGCCCGCCGCGCGGTGCTCGCCAACATGGCGCTGCTCGCGGCGTGCGTGGCGATTGCCGCCCTGCGAACCGGCACCTGGCCGCAGAACCTGATCCTCGCCGCGGCGCTGGTCGCGCCGCTCGCGCTGCCGCTGTCCGGCATCGTCCGCCACCGGCGCCGCACCTATGCCTGGGCCACGCTCTGCGTGACGCCCTACTTCGTCTACGGCATGACCGAAGTGATCGCGAACCCGCGGGTGCGCGTGCTGGCCGGCGCGATCCTCGTCGCGAGTCTCGCGTTGTTCGTGAGCCTCGTCGCTTGCCTGCGGCTCACACGCCCGCCTCGGTCGGCCGATCAACCGTCCTGAGCGGGCCGGGCTTCGAGCGCCTCGCGCAGGAAGGGAATCGTCAGGCGGCGTTGCGCGGCGAGCGATGCCTCGTCGAGCCGGTCGAGCACCGCGAACAGCGAATGGAGATCGCGCGGCAGCCGGTGCACCAGGTACGCGGCCGCGTCCTCCGCAAGGTCGAGACCGCGACGCGCCGCGCGCAGACGCAGCGCGGCGATCTGCCCGGCTTCGTCGAGCTCGTGCAGCTGGTGCACCGAGGCCGCCAGCAACCGCGAGCGCAGGTCGGGCAACTCGAACTCGAGGCTGGCCGGCGGCGACGCGCTGGCCACGACCAGCCGGCCGCGACCGTCCTGCAGCAGCGTGTAGAGACGGAAAATCGCGGCATTCCACGGGGGGCTGCGCGCGACTGCGTCCAGGTTGTCGAGACAGACGACATCGAAAGTTTCGCAACCCTCGAGCACCGCGGGTTCCTCTGTCGCGGCCAGGTCGAAGTAGGCTGCGGCGCCGCCCCGCTCGCCTGCGTCCGCGCAGGCGGCCTGCAACAGGTGGCTCTTGCCCGTGCCCGCGCGCCCCCACAGCCACGTCGTGCGCGGCAACGACGGCCAGCCGCCCGAAAACGACGCGAACACTTCTGCATTGCGGCCCGGCAGGAAACTTGCGAGGCGCGCGGAATCGCGCAGGCGCACGCGCAGGGGCAACTGGCGCACGGTCGACGCTCAGCGGCCCGCGGCGGCGCGGCGTTCGCGCACGGCCTCGGCCGCGCGCCGCGAATAGATGAGCACGTAGTCGAGCCCGCTGACGAACGTCGAGACGAGCGTCAGCGCGCCGACCGCAGTGATCGTCCAGTCGGGCGGCCACCCGTAGGCGACCTGCGCGACGACCACCAGCGCGAATGCGACCTGGCAAACCGTGTTGAGCTTGCTCGGCATCGTCGGCCGCCCGTACATGCGTCCGATCAGTGCCCGGTAGGCGATCGCGCCGACGGCGATCACGACGTCGCGCAACAGCACCAGCGCCGTCAGCCACCAGGGCGCGTGGCCGACGATGCTCAGGCAGACGAACACGGTGACGAGCAGCACCTTGTCGGCCAGCGGATCGAGGTATCGGCCGAGTTCGCTGGTCCAGCCAAAGGTCTTGGCGAGGAAGCCGTCGAGTCCGTCGGTGAACGCGGCCAGCGCGAAGAGCGCCAGCACCGTCGGATAGTGGCCCTGCAGGATCCCGTGTGCGACGGGATAGACGAGGATCAGCCGCAGGATGCAGAGCAGGTTCGGCAGGAAGCGCAGGTTCATGGCTGCCAGGTGAAATCGATCCCCTCGGCCCCCGGCAAAGCGCCCTTCGCGCCAGGCTGCAGGTGTGTATCGAACGCGACGATACGCCGCAGCAGGTCGAGATCGCCGCGCACCGCCAGTCGCAGGCACACGGCTTTGCTCGACAGTTCCTCGACGTCGACGGTGCGCACGAGGCTCAAGGTCTGCAGGTATTCGAGCAGGCCGGCGTACCCCTGCAGTTCCGTCACGCCGCCGACGCACGCGGGCACCATGCTGAGATTCTGGGTCGACGCCGGAGCATAGCGGCCCGCGAGCGAGTCGGCCGCCAGGTCGACGCCCGCCTGCGGGTTGCCTCGCCCCTGGTTGCGCAGGTCCGCGTGGCCGAACGACCAGTCACCCTGTCCGCCGCTCACGACCCCGAGCAGCACCGCTTGCGCGGCAGCCCCCGGCGCCGCCACCCGGGCACGGGCCTGGTCGAGATCCAGGCCCTGCTGCGGCCACGCAATCGGCAAGCCCCGGGCCTGCGCCGCGCGCTCGATCTGGTCGCGCTCGACCGGCCGCTCGGAGGCCAGCACGGCCCGCGTTCCGCCTGCCACGGACGGCACGAACAACTGCACCAGCGTGATGGGACGCTCCGCCGGCCACAACGGCAGGCCGGCCTGCTGCAGCAGCTGCTCGACGCCGCGCCCGTCGAAACCGACCTTCAGCATCCGGTCGGGAGTCGTCGAGTACTGCTGGACGTAACGCGACGGGTCGGCGGCCGCTGCGGCCACCACCTTGTTCGCAGCCGCGTCCCGCCGGCCCGACGCACGCACCGCGGCGATGCGCAGCGCGTCACCGAATCCGGCCGCCCGGTCGGCCTCGGTCAGACCGTGCAGGGGCACCGCAGCCTCGTAGAGCGCCACGTCGGCGACCGACAGCGCGGGGAGCAGTGCGAGCGCCACGAGCACGCAGCGCGCAGCGGTGGCGACGGGTCGCAGGACCCCAGCGATGCTTGGGAAACTCGGCATGATTTCGCGGAACTTCGGCGCCGGCGGCGTGCGTGTAAAATACCACAGCCTCGAGCAAGACCCCGGGGCGTCCACCCCGCGGGAGCTGTCGATGGCCGAAACCAAGCCAACGACCACGTATCGCGATGCCGGCGTGGACATCGAGGCCGGCGATGCGCTCGTCGATCGCATCAAGCCCGCCGTGAAGCGCTCGATGCGCCCGGAGGTGCTGGGCGGCATCGGCGGTTTCGGCGCGCTGGTCGAGGTGCCGCTCGATCGCTACAGGCGCCCGGTGATGGTCTCCGGCACCGACGGCGTCGGCACCAAGCTGCGCCTCGCCATCGAGACCGGCCGCCACGACACGATCGGCATCGACCTCGTGGCCATGTGCGCCAACGACGTCGTCGTGCAGGGCGCCGAGCCGTTGTTCTTCCTCGACTACTACGCCACCGGCAAGCTGCAGGTGGACACCGCCGAGCGCGTGATCAAGGGCATCGTCGAAGGCTGCGTGCAGGCTGGCTGCGCGCTGGTCGGCGGCGAGACCGCGGAGATGCCCGGCATGTACGAAGGCGACGACTACGATCTCGCGGGCTTCTGCGTGGGCCTCGTCGAAAAGGACCTGATCATCGACGGCACCAGGACGCGCGCCGGCGACGCCGTGATCGGCCTCGCCTCGTCCGGGCCGCATTCGAACGGCTATTCGCTGATCCGCCGGCTGCTCGCGATGAGCAAGGCCGGGCCCGGCACGATGCTCGACGGCCAGCCGCTGTACGACCTGCTGCTCGCCCCGACCCGCATCTACGTCAAGTCCATGCTGAAACTGATCGCCGCGCGTGCCGGTGCACGGTGTCGCTCACATCACCGGGGGCGGGCCGACGGGCAACATTCCGCGCGTCGTGCCGAAGGGCCTCGAAGTGCACATCGACGCGCGCAAGTGGCCGCGCCAGCCGGTGTTCGACTGGCTGCAACGCGCCGGCAACGTCGAGCGCGACGAAATGTATCGTGCGTTCAACTGCGGCCTCGGCATGACGGTCTGCGTGCCGTCCGCGGATGCGGACCAGGCGGTGAAGCTGCTGCGCGCGTGCGGCGAAACGGCGGCCGTCATCGGCGACGTGCGCCGCGGCGACCGCGAGGTCGTGATCCACGAATGAGCACGGCGGACGCCCGACTGCCGGTCGTCGTGCTGATCTCGGGCCGCGGCAGCAATCTGCAGGCGATCGCAGAGCGGGCGGCCGCCGGCGAATTGCCTGTCGAGATCCGTGCGGTCGTCAGTGACCGGCCGGATGCCGGGGGACTGGCCTGGTCGGCGGCCCGGGGGCTGCGCACGGCCGTGCTGCAGCCGAAGCAATTCGCCGATCGCGCCGATTACGACCGCGCGCTCGCCGACCTCGTCGACAGCTTCGGCCCGCGGCTGGTCGTGCTGGCCGGATTCATGCGCATACTCGATGCGGCCTTCGTGGACCGCTTCGCCGGGCGGCTGCTGAACATCCACCCGTCGCTGCTGCCGCGTCACCGCGGACTGCACACGCATCGACGCGCGCTGGAAGCCGGCGAACGGGAACACGGTGCGAGCGTCCATTTCGTCACCCGCGAACTCGACGGCGGCCCCGTGGTCCTACAGGCATGGGTACCGGTGCTGCCAGGTGACGACGAAGCGACGTTGGCCGCCCGCGTGCTGGCGCAGGAGCACCGCATCTATCCCCGCTGCATCGAGCTGGTACGCGGCCGGCCGGCTGCGACATCACGACGGCGCCGCCTGGCTCGACGGCCGCCGCCTCGCATCGCCGATCATCCTCGACACGCGTCATGGCGATGTGGCAGTTCCGGCTTAAGCGCTGGATCGCCGTCTGCATCGCGCTTGCGCTCGCCGGCGGCGCATGGCCCGAACGCGTGGCGGGAGCCGCCGCCGTCCCGGTGAAGATGACGGCCTATTCCGCCCGCTATCAGGTCAGCTATCGCGGCCTCAGCGGCGGACAGATCGAAGCCAGCTTCAAGCCGGGCCCGGTCGCCGGCCAGTGGCTGTACGAGACCAGGGCCTTTCCGAACCTGTTCGGCCGCCTCGCCGTGAGCCCCGCCGCGCGCGAGCGCAGCACGATGAACATCGGGCCCTCCGGCGTGCAACCGCTCGCATTCGATTTCAATGACGGGACCGCGGACACCTCGCACGACGTCCGCCACACGTTCGACTGGACCGTGAATCGCGTCACCGGCGTGTCCAAGAGCAAGCCGTTCTCCGTCGATGTGACGCCGGGCACGCAGAATACCGCGTCCGTGCAGGCCGCCATGATGGTCGAGCGGCTGAACGGCCGCTCGCCGACAGGCTTTCGCATCCTGACCGGCAACAACCTGCACGACTACCGCTACTGGATGGAAGGCACGCAGCAGATCGTGACGCCGTACGGGCAGGTGGAGGCGGAAGTCTGGGCCAGCCAGCGCACCGGCTCGGATCGGGTCTCCAAGGTCTGGCACGCACCTGCGCTCGGCTACGTGCCCGTGCAGGCGATCCAGTACCGCAAGGGCTCGCCCGGAAGTGCAGATGAAGCTCGTGAGCCTGGAGAGGCGATAGGCGATAGGCGATAGGCGATAGGCGATAGGCTACAGGCTGTGGGTTCGGACCGGAGGCGGTACGATCCGACCTATCGCCTGTAGCCTATCGCCTATAGCCTCTCACGCTTTCGGCAGCGTGACGCCCTTCTGCCCCATGTACTTGCCGCCGCGATCCTTGTACGAGGTCTCGCAGACCTCGTCGGACTCGAAGAACAGCATCTGCGCCACGCCCTCGTTGGCGTAGATCTTGGCGGGCAGCGTCGTGGTGTTCGAGAACTCGAGCGTCACGTGCCCTTCCCACTCCGGCTCGAGCGGCGTGACGTTGACGATGATGCCGCAGCGCGCATAGGTCGACTTGCCGAGGCAGACGGTCAGCACGTTGCGCGGGATGCGGAAGTACTCGACCGTGCGCGCCAGCGCGAACGAGTTCGGCGGGATGATGCAGACCTCGCCGCCGAAGTCGACGAACGAGCCGCGATCGAAGTCCTTCGGGTCCACGATCGTCGAGTTGATGTTGGTGAAGATCTTGAACTCGGCGGCGCAGCGCACGTCGTAGCCGTAGCTCGACGTGCCGTAGGAGACGATGCGGTGGCCGTTGGCGACGCGCACCTGGCCGGGCTCGAACGGCTCGATCATGCCGTGGCCCTCGGCCATGCGGCGGATCCAGCGGTCGGACTTGATGCTCACGCTCAGGATTCCTCGACGGTGATCTTGGGGAAGGCCGTGCCGGCGGCAGCGGACAGCGACAGGCGGGCCGCGGTGCGCCGCGCCATCTCCAGGTAGGCGCGGCCGATGGGGCCGTCCGGGTCGGCGACGACGGTCGGGCCGGCCGCCGTCGGTCTCCTCGCGGATGCGGATGTCGAGCGGCAGCGAGCCGAGCAGGCGACACCGTACTGCTCGGCCATGCGGGCGCCGCCGCCGCTGCCGAAGATGGGCTCTTCGTGGCCGCACCTGGAGCAGACGTGCGTGCTCATGTTCTCGACGATGCCGAGCACCGGCACCGCCACCTTCTGGAACATCCTGAGGCCCTTGCGGGCATCGAGCAGCGCGATGTCCTGCGGCGTCGTCACGATGACCGCGCCGCTGACCGGCACGCGCTGCGACAGCGTGAGCTGGATGTCGCCGGTGCCGGGCGGCATGTCGACGACCAGGTAGTCGAGGTCGCCCCAGTTCGTGTCGCCCAGCAGCTGCGTCAGCGCCTGGGTGACCATCGGCCCGCGCCAGACCATCGGCTGCTCTTCCTCGATCAGGAAGCCGATCGACATCACCTTGATGCCGTGGGCGACCAGCGGCTCGATGCGCTTGCCGTCCTGGCTCGAGGGGCGCTCGCCCTGCAGGCCCATCATCCGCGGCTGGCTCGGCCCGTAGATGTCGGCATCCAGCAGGCCCACCCGGGCGCCGTCCAGCGCCAGCGCCAGCGCGAGATTCACGGCCGTCGTGGACTTGCCGACGCCGCCCTTGCCCGAGGCCACGGCGATCACGTTGCTGATGCCCGGCAGGGGCTGGAGCTGTCCCTGCACGGCATGCGGCAGGACCCGCCAGCTCGACCTCGACCCGGGCGCCCGGTCCGACGCGTGCGTCCGCGGCCAGGACCGACTCGAGGTCCCGGCCCAGGCGTCGGGCCCAGCGGCCGGCCGGGAACCCCAATTCGACCTCGACGCGCGGCTGCCCTGCCTCCAACCGAACCGACTTCACAGCTTTTGCGTCGCCGAGAGGTATCCCGAGGTAGGGTTCGACATAATTCCCGGCAATGAGGCGGGCTGCGGCGACGCGATCGTCCGTCATCTTTGGACCATGGGCAGCGGGAGGCGGCATGCGCCGTAGAGCGCGGGATTGTAGCGGAAACGCGGCCGGTGCTGCGGGCCGGGCTACGAGCGGGGATCGCAACCGGAGCGGACCCCGACGCGTGGCATAATCAGCCGATCCACCGCCCAGGCCGTCCCGACGGCCCGACCGAGACCCGTGACCAGGCGTGACCGCAGGGTTCCATCGCCAGCGAGCCGCATGACGCATCGTCCATGAGTTTCATCACGAACCTGCGGGCCGACCGAATCATCGCCGAGATCAAGGCGACCGAGGAAGGCGGGCCCACGGCCAACGTCAAGGCGCTGGAGAGACTGGCGCGGCTCGGCGCGTCCGCGATCCCGCGCGTCATCGACGCGTTGGCGAGCGCCGACAAGCAGGAAACCGCCGGCTTCGTGAGCGTGCTGTCGACGCTGCTCGACGCCCGCACGTTTCCGCTCGTCGCGGAGGGACTCGTGGACGGCAACCAGCGCACGGTGGCCGCGGTGACCTGGGCGCTCTCCTCCGGCCGCAACTACCCGGCCAACCTGCTCTACGGACTGCTCGAACACCCGCAGATGCCGAAGAGCCAGGTCGTCAGCATCATGGCGGCGCAGAAAGCGCGGCTCAACGCGCGCGACCTGCTGCAACGCGCCTACAACCAGGAGCCGGCCGAGAAGGCGGCGATGTTCCGCATCATCGGCGAGATCGCCGACGAGACGCTGGTGCCCGAACTGATCAGCCGGCTCGAAGGCAAGGATCCGATCGCCCGCACCCACATCATCAACATCCTGTCGCGATTCAACCGCCCGGACGTCGCCAAGGCGCTGCAGTCGCAGCTGAAGGACACGAACAAGTTCATCCGCCAGGCCGTCGCTGAACGCGCTCGCCCGCCTGCCGGGCAACGTCGACGTCGGCCTGCTCTGCGAGGTGCTGCGCGACCCGGACGTCGAGACGCAGCAGAAGGCGATCGACGCGGTCGTGCGCGCGAACCACCCGGACACCATCAAGTACCTGGCGCAGGTGCTGCGGGACGAGGACGAAGGCGCCCGCCGCGCGGCGGTCGAGGTGCTGAACGAGATCGGCACGGCGCAGCACATCAAGCACCTGCTGCAGTCGATCAAGGACGACGACTGGTGGGTGCGCAGCCGCGCCGCCGACGCGCTCGCGAAGATCGGCGGACCGCGCGTCATCGAGGCCTCGCTCGAGCTGATCCGCGACCAGGACGAGGACATCCGCCGCGCGGCGATCGAGATCCTGAACCAGACCAAGGACGAGCGCGCGGTCGACTTCCTGATCGAGGCCACGCGCGACAAGGACTGGTGGGTGCGCGAGCGGGCGGTCGACGCGCTCGCCGAGATCGGCAGCCGGCGCGCCCTGCCCGCGCTGATGGACCTTGCGCGCACCGGCGACGAGCGCTCGCTGCCGACCGTGGTGCGCGCGCTCGGCAAGCTCGGCGACACTGCCCAGATCCCGAAGCTCCTGCCGCTGCTCGATCACCCGTCGAAGGAAGTGCGCCTCGAGGCCATCACGGCGCTCACGCGCCTCGTCGACGACGCCAACGCCGACACCGTGCGGGCGCGCCTCGAAGTGCTCGGCGCCCAGGGCGACGACCCGACGATCTGCCACGCGGCGCTGCGCGCCGTCGAGGACCTCGACGCGCGCTTCTCCTCCGGCGCCGTGCGCCGTGCGCGACAGCGCCACCCGGATGGCGGAACCGGCGCGCACGCTGCTGGTCGAGCGGCCCGACATCGAAGGCATCATGAAGCAGAGCCGCGAATCGCCGCGGCTCGACATCTCCACCCTCAAGCCGGGCGACGTGCTCGAGGGCCGCTACACGTTACGTCCAGAAGATCGGCAAGGGCGCCTTCGGCACCGTGCTGCTGATGGAGGACAAGGTCGTCGACGAGCAGCTGATCCTCAAGTTCCTGAACCCGAACGTCTCGCAGGACGAGGAGATGATGAAGCGCTTCGTGCACGAGCTGCGCTACTCGCGCAAGATCACGCACCGCAACGTCATCCGCATCTACGACTTCCTGTACATCCGCGGCAACTACGCGATCTCGATGGAGTACTTCCCGTCGCACACGCTCGGCAACGAGGTCAACGAGAAGCCGATGCCGCTCGGCAAGGCCGTGCGCTACGCGACCGACATCGCGACCGGCATGGCGGTGGCGCACCAGCAGGGCATCATCCACCGCGACCTGAAGCCGGCGAACGTGCTGATCAACGAGGAGGGCCTGCTGAAGATCGTGGACTTCGGCGTCGCGGCCGCGCAGCACCAGGGCGACACGCAGCTCACCAAGACCGGCTACGTGATCGGCTCGCCGAAATACATGGCGCCGGAGCAGATCCTCGGCAAGAAGGTCGACGAGCGCGCCGACATCTACAGCCTCGGCGTCATCCTGTACGAGATGCTGACCGGCGAGCCGCCGTACCACCGCGGCGACCACATGTCGGTGATGTACCAGCACGTGCAGGGCAAGGCGAAGCCGCCGATCGAGGTCAACGCGCAGATTCCGCCGGGGCTGTCGGAGATCGTGACGCAAGACCATGGCCGTCGACAAGGCGCGCCGCTTCCAGTCCATGGACGAGATGCGCTCGGCGCTCGAAAAGTACCTCTGAGGCACCCGCTTTGGCACGCATCGACGCATTCCTGAAGCTCGGCGCCTCGCAAGGCTGCTCGGACGTGCACCTCGCCGTCGGCGTGCCGCCGATGCTGCGCATGAACGGCGACCTGATGCCGATCAAGTTCCGCAATCTCGCGGAGGCGGAGCTCGAGAGCTACGTCAACGAGATCCTGAAACCCTCGCACCAGGAGGCGTTCCGCAAGGGCCACGACATCGACTTCTCGTACGTCTCGGACGACGGCGCGCGCTTCCGCGTCAACGTGTTCCACAAGGACACCGGCGTCGGCGCGGTGTTCCGCGCCATCCCCTCCGAGGTGCCGTCGCTCGACTCGCTCAACCTGCCGCCGATCGTCCGGAAGTTCTGCGACTTCCACCAGGGCATGGTGCTGGTCACGGGCTCGACCGGCACCGGCAAGTCGACCACGCTCGCCGCGATGATCGACCTGCTGAATCGCACCCGGAAGCTGAACATCATCAGCCTCGAGGACCCGATCGAGTTCGTCCACCGCAGCAAGCAGTCGCAGGTGATCCAGCGCGAGCTGCACACGCACCTGCCCTCGTTCGCCGAGGGCGTGCGCGCCGCCATGCGCGAGGACCCGGACGTGATCCTGGTCGGCGAATTGCGCGATGCGGAGACGGTGCGCTGGGCGATGACCGCCGCCGAGACCGGGCACCTCGTGCTCGGCACGCTGCACACGACGAGCGCCGTGAAGACCATCGACCGCATGGTGGACGCGCTGCCCGCCGAGGAACGCGAGCAGACCAAGAGCTTCCTGTCGCAGAGCCTGCTCGGCGTCGTGACGCAGGTGCTGGTGCGCACGCCCGACCTGCGCGGCCGCCGGGCCGTCTGCGAGGTCATGGTGATGAACCGCGCGATCGGCAAGCTGATGTCGACCGACCAGACCCACATGGTCCCGTCGCAGCTGCAGACGGGCAAGGAACTCGGCATGCAGACCATGGACCAGGCGCTGCTCGCCGCGATCCAGCTGCGCGAGATCGACCCGGAGGACGCATTCATCTACGCGGTCGACAAGCGGCCGTTCACCCGTTACATCGCCGACGGCACCGTGGTGCTCAAGGCCGACGTGACGCAGGGCTTGTGACGTGAGCACCGACACCGTCCAGGTTGCGGGCAACGAAACCCCGCCGGCCGCCCCGAAGCGCATCGACGAATTCCTGCGCGAGGTCCTCGAGAAGAACGGCTCCGACCTGCACTTCGTCGCCGGCGACCCGCCCCGCATCCGGCTCTACGGCGAGCTGCAGACGCTGCGGCAGGCGAAGCTCTCGGCCGACCAGGTCAAGGCCATGCTCGACGAGATCATGACGCGCCGCGCCGCGGCGCAGGCTCGAGGAGAAGGACGGCGCGGACTTCGCCTACATGATCCCGGGCGTCTCGCGCTTTCGCGTCAACGTGTTCCGGCACATCGCCGGCCTCGGCGCGGTGTTCCGCGCGATCCCGTCCAAGGCGCTCACGCTCGAGCAGCTGAACATGCCCGAGGCCGTGCGCAGCCTGTGCCGGGTCAACAACGGGCTGATCCTGGTCACCGGCAAGACCGGCTCCGGCAAGTCGACGTCGCTCGCGGCGATGCTCGACGACCTGAACACCCGGTTGAAGGGCCACATCCTCACCATCGAGGACCCGATCGAGTTCGTCCACCCGCGCAAGAACTGCCTCGTGAGCCAGCGCGAAGTCGGCGTGCACAGCCCGAGCTTCGCGGAGGCGCTGCACTCGGCCCTGCGCGAGGACCCGGACGTGGTGCTGGTCGGCGAATTGCGCGACCTCGAGACGATGAGCATCGCCGTCACGGCCGCGGAAATGGGCATCCTCGTGATGGGCACGCTGCACACCAACGGCGCCGCGGCGACGGTCGATCGCATCGTCAACGCCTTTCCCGCCGACAAGCAGAATCACGTGCGCACGATGCTCTCGACGTCGCTGCGCGGCGTGATCTCGCAGCAGCTGATCCAGCGGGCGGACAAGCGCGGCCGCGTCGCCGCGCTCGAGATCCTGATCAACACGCCGGCCGTGTCGAACCTGATCCGCCAGGGCAAGCTCGACCAGCTCGAGAACACGATGCAGAGCGGCGGCGCGCACGGCATGCGCACGATGGACTCGGCGGTCCAGGAACTGCTCGACAAGGGCGTGATCTCCGGCCGCGCGGCCTACGAGAAGGCCATCAACAAGACGCGGTTCGAGCACCTGAAGGACATGGGCTGAACCGGGTCCCCGGGCATCCGGGCCGGTGGGCCCGGCGCATGGCATAATTCACGGCCTTTCCCCGGCCGAACTGCCCCGTCATGACCGCCGCCCAGCCCAGAACCATCCTCGTCACCAGCGCGCTGCCCTACGCGAACGGCGCCCCGCACCTCGGTCACATCGTCGAGTACGTGCAGACGGACATCTGGGTGCGCTTCCAGCGGATGCGCGGCCACGACTGCCTGTTCATCTGGGCCAGCGACGCGCACGGCACGCCGATCATGCTCAAGGCGCGCCAGGAAGGCATCACGCCCGAGCAGCTGATCGAGCGGATCGGCGTCGAGCAGCGGCGCGACTTCGGCGAGTTCGACATCTCGTACGACAACTTCCACACCACGCACTCGGACGAGAATCGCGAGCTCACCTACGAGATCTACCGCCGGCTGTCGGCCGCCGGCCACATCCGGCGCGAGACGATCGTGCAGGCGTACGACGAGCAGGCGAAGATGTTCCTGCCCGATCGCTACGTGCGCGGCACCTGCCCGAAGTGCGGCGCGCTCGACCAGTACGGCGACAGCTGCGAAGTCTGCGGCGCCACCTATACGCCGGCCGATCTGCTCGATCCGGTCTCGGTCGTGAGCGGCACCGCGCCCGTGCAGCGCGAGTCCGAGCACCTGTTCTTCAAGCTCGCCGACTTCGAGCCGATGCTGCGCGAATGGACCGGCTCCGGGCGGCTGCAGCAGGCGGTGACCTCCAAGCTCGCCGAATGGTTCGACGCCGGGCTGCGCGACTGGGACATTTCGCGCGACGAGCCCTACTTCGGATTCGAGATTCCCGGCGAGAAAGGCAAGTATTTCTACGTCTGGCTCGACGCGCCGATCGGGTACCTGTCGAGCCTGCTGCAGTACTGCCGCCGCACGGGCCGCGATTTCGACCGCTACTGGAATCCGGGCAGCGACGCCGAGGTGTACCACTTCATCGGCAAGGACATCGTCTATTTCCACACGCTGTTCTGGCCCGCGGTGCTCGCCGGCGCCGGCTACCGGCCGCCGACGTCGGTCTTCGCGCACGGCTTTCTCACGGTCAACGGCCAGAAGATGTCGAAGTCGCGCGGCACGCTGATCACGGCGCGCGCCTGGCTCGATCACCTGCCCGCCGAGTACCTCAGGTACTACTACGCGTCGCGGCTCGGCAGCGGGGTCGAGGACCTCGACCTCAGCCTCGACGACTTCACGGCCAAGGTGAATTCGGACGTCGTCGGCAAGCTGGTGAACATCGCGAGCCGCTGCGCCGGCTTCATCACGCGCGGCTCCGACGGTCGGCTTGCCGATCGCCTCGCCGAGCCCGCGCTGCAGGACGAATTCGCAGCCGCCGGCGGGCGCATCGCCGCGCTCTACGAGGAACGCGACCTCGCGGGAGCCGTGCGCGAGATCATGGCGCTTGACCGATCGCGCCAATTTCTACATCGACCAGCGCAAGCCCTGGCTGATGGCGAAGGACCCGGCACGTGCCGCCGAGGTGCAGGCGGTCTGCACACAGGGCATCAACCTGTTCCGCGTGCTCGCGACGTACCTCAAGCCCGTAATGCCAAAGCTCGCCGCCGCGGCGGAGAAATTCCTCGCAGTGCCGTCGCAGTCCTGGTCGGACGCCGCCCGGCCGCTGCTCGGCGTCCACATCCACGCTTACGAGCCGCTCGCGACGCGGGTCGACCCGGCGGCCGTCAAGGCGCTGCTGGAGTCGGCCTCCGAGAGCCTGAAGCCGTCCGGCATCCCGCAGGCGGGCCCGACTGCTCCGACCGCCGCGGCTGCCGCCGTGAAACCCGCTGTGGCGACGAGTCAGGCGGCCGCGGCCGCGGACAACCCGGCGCCCACGATTTCGATCGAGGAATTCGGCAAGGTCGACCTGCGGATCGCCCGCGTCGATGCGGCAGAACTCGTCGACGGCGCGGACAAGCTGCTCAAGCTCACGGTCGACCTGGGCCACGACGGCAAACGCACGATCTTCGCCGGCATCCGGTCCGCGTACGAGCCGGCACCGCTCGTCGGGCGCCACGTCGTCGTCGTTGCGAACCTGGCACCGCGCAAGATGCGCTTCGGCGTATCGGAAGGCATGGTGCTGGCGGCGGGTCCCGGCGGCAAAGAGATCTTCCTGGTCGAGCCGGACAGCGGCGCCGAACCAGGCATGAAGGTGAAGTAACCGCGGCAGGAGGGCAGCATGGCCGATCTGCTGCTGCTCGCGATCGGCGCGAGCGTCCTCGACACCATCGTCCTTGCGGGCGTGCTCGGCTCGCGGGCCGTCGTTCCGCCGAGCCGCCGCATCGACGCCGCGCTGCGCATCGGCTTCGCCACGCTGTGCGTGGTCACGATCGCTTCGGGATTGGGCTACGCTGCGTGGCGCGCACTGCTCGTGCCGTTCGCCCTGGGCGAGCTGCGTGCGCTGGTGCTGGTGCTGCTGGTCGGCGCGTTGGCGCAGGCCGCCGACCGACTGCCGTCAGTTCTCACGCCGGCTCGGCGCGACACGATGGATCACACCGCCTGGCTGGTGACGATCAACGGCGCATTGCTCGCGCTGGCGCTGCCGGAGCTGCAGCCCATGAATTCGATGATCGCGTCGCTCGCGTTCGGCGCTGCGGCGGGCAGCGGATTCGCGCTGACGTTTCTGGTCTTCACACTGCTGCTGGAGCGCATCGAATCGAGCGACGTGCCGCGGGCATTTCGCGGCGCGCCCATCGCGCTCGTGACGGCAGGCCTGATGGCGCTGGCCCTGGTCGGCCTCGACGGGTTCGGCACCCGATGAGCGCGCACCCGTGCTGACCGTGCTGGTCGCAATCGGTGCGTTCGCGGCGGTGGCCGGCGCCCTGCTCGCCTGGCCGGCCGACGGACGGCGGCGTGGCGCGCCCGCGGATGCGGCAAGCATCGATGCGCTGTTGCCGCAGACGCAGTGCGGACGGTGCCAGTTCGCCGGCTGTCGTCCCTACGCCGAGGCGATCGCCGCGGGCGAGGCGGACATCAACCGCTGCCCGCCGGGCGGCGACGCGACGATCCGCGCGCTCGCCGCGCTGCTGCAACGCGAGCCGCGACCGCTCGATCCGGCGGTCGGCCCGGCGCAACCGCGACAGGTTGCGTGGATCGACGATGACCGGTGCATCGGTTGCGCGCGATGCATCCCGGCGTGCCCGGTCGACGCGATCGTCGGCGCGCAGAAACTGGCCCACACGGTGATCGCGGACCATTGCACGGGCTGCGAGTTGTGCCTTCCGCCGTGCCCGG
The DNA here is from genome assembly GCA_963843985.1 of uncultured Gammaproteobacteria bacterium. Classification (GTDB taxonomy): domain Bacteria; phylum Pseudomonadota; class Gammaproteobacteria; order Steroidobacterales; family Steroidobacteraceae; genus RPQJ01. Next base: position 439,293 of record CAWJMS010000033.1, read on the forward strand.
TGGACTGCATCGAACTGCGCCCTCTCGGGGCCGCCGCGCTCGAAGCGCAGCGTCATCGCGCCGCCTGAGGCCGAACCGATGCGCGCCGCACCTGCTTTTCCCGCCGGCCTGGCCCTTGCCCCACACAAGCGCCAGGCACTGCAGTCCCCGCTCGCGAGTGCCGCGCCGCCGGCCATCGCGATCATCGCGCTGGACCAGGGCAATGGTCGCGCGGCCCTGGCGTCGGTGACGGCGGGGGAGCGCGTCCGGTTCGGGCAACCGATCGCGATCGATCCGGAGACTCGCTGCAACACGGTTCATGCGACGGTCGCCGGCAAGGTGCTTGCGATCGAACCGCGGCCGGACGGGTCGGAAGTCGGCCACGGCCTCTGCATCACGATCGAGAACGACGGCTCCGACTCGCGCGATCCGGAAATTGCACCGCTCGACGGCGCCGAACGCATGGAGCCGGAGGTCCTGCTCGCACGGATCGCAAATTCCGGCATCGTCGGACTCGGCGGCGCCGCGTTCCCGGCCGCCGTCAAGCTCGCGGCGGCACGCGCGCGCGGCGCGGGCCACCTCGTGCTGAACGGCGCCGAGTGCGAGCCCTGGATCTGCTGCGACGACGCGCTGATGCGAGCGCGTGCGCCGCGGATCGTGCAGGGCGCGCGCCTGCTGCTGCAGGCGACAGGGGCTGCGCGCTGCACCCTCGCCGTCGAGGACGACAAGCCCGAAGCGATCGCCGCATTGGCCGGGGCGCTGGCCGCGGCCGGCGACGAACGCATCGACCTTCGCACGATTGCGCCCGTCTATCCGGCCGGCGCCGAACGCCAGTTGCTGGCGACCGTCACCGGAATCGAAGTCCCGTCCGGACGCCTGCCGTCGGATGCGGGACTGCTGTGCCACAACGTCGGCACGGCTGCCGCGGTCGCGGACTTCGCCGCCACCGGCGTGCCTTGCGTGCGACGCGTCGTCACGATCACCGGCAGCGGCGTCGCGCAGCCCGGCAACGTCGACGCCTGGATCGGCACGCCCATTGCGGATCTGGTCGCGCGGCACGGTGGTTACGTCGGCGCACCCGAGCGCCTGATCGCGGGCGGCACGCTGACGGGCCGCGCGCTGGCGAGCGACGAGGCCGGGCTCACGAAGGCGATGAATTGCCTGATTGCGGCCACCGCCGGCGACCTCGCGCCGCGAGGCGACGAAGCCCCCTGCATACGCTGCGGCGACTGCGCATCGGTCTGTCCGGCCGGGCTGTTGCCGCAGCAGCTGCACCGCTCGGCGATCGTCGACGACACGGAGTCTCTCGCACGCCTCGGCCTGCTCGACTGCATCGAGTGCGGCTGTTGCGATTACGTCTGCCCCAGCCACATTCCGCTGACGCAGCGCTTTCGTGTCGCGAAGGCACGGCGGAGCTCGAGTGACGACGAGCACCGCCGGGCGGCCGAGGCCCGCATTCGTTTCGAGCGTCACGAGCGGCGACGGATTGCCGCTGCGCAAGCCGAGCGCCAGGCGTTCGACGACGCGCGTCGCCGGGCGCGCGGTCTCGACGAGCACGGGAACTAGCGCCATGCGCTTCGACACCGGCCCCGGCCCACACGTGATCGCGGGATACACGGTGCCGCGGGTGATGTTCCTGGTACTGGCCGCGCTGCTGCCGGCGGCGGTCGCCCACGTCATCGTCTTCGGACCGGGCCTGCTGCTGCAACTGGCCATCGCGTGCCCGACGGCGCTGTTGTGCGAGGCGGCGGCGCTGCGGCTGCGCGGACGCGCGGCGGAGACCTTCCTGCGCGACGGCAGCGTGCTCGTCACGGCCGTCCTGCTCGCGATGTGCCTGACACCGCTGTTGCCGTGGTGGCTGACCGCGGCCGGCACCGCCGCGGCCGTGCTGCTCGGCAAGCACGCGTTCGGCGGGCTCGGCCAGAACCCGTTCAACCCCGCGATGGTCGGCTACGCGGCGCTGCTGGTGTCCTGTCCAGCCGAGATGACCCGCTGGCCGTTGCCGACAGGCGCGGGCGGTCCCAGCTGGAGCGAACTTGCAACCTTGACGACCCACGCGTTCTACGCCGGCCCGTCCGGGATCACGCCACCCTGGGACGCGTACACCGGCGCCACCGCGCTCGACGCACTGCGCACCGGTCTCGACCAGCGGTACACGATCCAGGAGGTGATGAGCCAGGCTGCGTTCGGCGCGATGGGCGCCGCCGGCTTCCAGTGGATCAACGCGGCGGCCCTCGCCGGCGGCTTGTTCCTGCTTGCCCGCCGCCTCGTGCGCTGGCACATCCCGACGGCGTTCCTCGCGGGCCTGCTCGTGCCCGCGCTCGTCGCACACGGAATCGATCCGGGCGTCGAAGCCGGTCCGCTGTTCCAGGCGATGTCCGGCGCAACGATGCTCGGCGCGTTCTTCATCGCGACCGATCCCGTCTCCGCGGCGACCAGCGATCGCGGCCGACTGTTCTATGGCTTCGGCATCGGCGTGCTGGTCTGGATCATCCGGCGCTGGGGCGTCTATCCCGATGGCGTGGCGTTCGCGGTGCTGCTGATGAACCTCGCCGTGCCCCTCATCGATCGTTACACGGTGCCACGCATCCATGGCCACGAACGGCGCTGAAACCAGGCGGCGCGCGTTGCGCTCCGCGGTCGCGCTGGCGGCGGTCGCAATGCTGGCTGCGGGCATCGCGCTGCTGGCGCAGGTCGCGACGCGAGATCGCATTGCGGCCGACGAACGTGCGAGAAGCGCCGCGCGGCTCGACGCCGTGCTCGGCGGACTCAGGCACGACAACGACTTGCTCGCGGACGTAACCTACGCAGTCGATCCCGACTTGCTCGGCACGACGCAGCCCGTACCGGTGTATCGCGCGAGGCTGCACGGTGCGCCTGCGGCAATCGTGATGGCGCCCGTCGCTCCGGACGGATACGCCGGATCGATCGAGCTGCTGGTGGCCGTTCGCGCCGACGGGCGTGTGCTCGGCGTCCGCGTGCTCCGCCACCGCGAAACGCCCGGTCTCGGCGACGCCATCGACGCGGACAGGTCGAGCTGGATCCGCCGGTTCGCGGGCCGTGCGCTCGGCGATCCGCCGCTCGAGCGGTGGAAAGTGCGCAAGGACGGCGGCGAGTTCGACCAGTTCACCGGAGCGACGGTCACGCCGCGCGCCGTCGTGCGCGCCGTCTCCGGCAGCCTCGTGTATTTCGCCCAGCACCGCGACGAGCTGTTCGCCGCGCCCGCTACAATGACGCCATGAATCCACCCACACCCGCCGATCACGCTTCTGTCGCGCGGCGCTCGGCAGCCGTAGCGTGGCTGGCGCTGTGCCCGTTGCTCGCCGTGCGGACGTCGGTGGCCGGCGCGCTGGCTATCGGCGTGGCCGCGTTCGCCGTGCTCGGCGGCGGCGGCCTGGCGGCCGCGACGCTCGGGCGCTGGCTGCCGCGCGACTCGCGGCAAACCGCGCTCGCCGTGCTGGTGGCAGGACTGGTCACGGCCGCCGCGCGCTGCCTGACGGTCTGGCTGCCAGGATCCGACGACGCAGGCGGGCACGTCGTGCCCCTGCTCGCCGCCGGCGGCATCCTGATCGTCGGCACCGACACGTCCGCCTGGGCGCAACCGGGCCAGGGCCTGCTCGCACGCGTGGTCACGGCCGGCCTGGCCGGGCTCGGGGCCCTGCTTGCGATCGCCGCGATCCGCGCCTTGCCCGCGGATGGCGCGCAGCTGGCACAGCGGCCAGCCGGCGGCTTCCTGCTGCTCGGCCTGGCGCTCGCCGCGGCCGTCGCGTTGCAGAACCGCGCCGCTGCGGCACGGGCGCGGCCTGCAGGTTTGACGCGATGAACGAACGGCAGCGCATCGAACTGTTCGAACGATTCCGGCGGCTCAATCCGCAACCGAAGACGGAACTGGAATACTCGACGCCGTTCGAATTGCTCGTCGCGGTGATCCTCTCGGCGCAGGCCACGGACAAGAGCGTGAACCTCGCGACGCGACGGCTGTTCGAAGTGGCGCGGACGCCCCGGACGATCCTCGCGCTCGGGGTCGACGGGCTGGCCGGTTACGTGAAGTCGATCGGCCTCTACCAGGGCAAGGCGAAGAACATCGTCGCGACGTGCCGGATCCTGATCGACGAACACGAGGGCGAAGTGCCGTGCGACCGCGACGCACTCGAGGCGCTGCCGGGCGTCGGCCGCAAGACGGCGAACGTGATCCTGAACACCGCGTTCGGGCAGCCGACGATCGCCGTCGACACCCACATCTTCCGCGTGGCGAACCGACTCGGCCTGGCGCCGGGCAAGACCGTGCGCGAAGTCGAGGACAAGCTGGTGCAGCGGGTGCCCGACGAGTTCAAGCGGAACGCGCACCACTGGCTGATCCTGCACGGCCGCTACGTCTGCAAGGCGCGCAAGCCCGATTGCCCGGCGTGCCCGGTCGCGGACCTGTGCGGCTACAAGGACAAGACTTCCGCCCTCGCCCCAACCCTCTCCCGCGCAGGCGGGAGAGGGCGTAAGAGTCCGGCCTCGCCCGCCCTGGCGGGAGAGGTCGACCAAAGGTCGGGTGAGGGTTCCGTGCCCTTTTTTCACGACCAGGGCCGCGACGGTCTGCGCCGCATGTACGTCGACGCGTGGCGCAAGCATCGCGCGTCGTCGCCGCTCGAACCGCTCGAGGACCAGATCGTGCGCGTGCTCGAGCAGCACCCCGAGTACCAACCGGTCGTGGAAATCGGCGCGGACGCGCTGCAGCGCGATTTCTCGCCCGAGGGCGGGCAGTCGAACCCGTTCCTGCACATGGGTTTGCACCTGGCGATCCGCGAGCAGGTGGCAACCAATCGACCGGCCGGAATTGCCGGCATTCATCGCGAACTCGTACGCCGCACCGGCGACGTGCACGAGGCCGAACACCGCATGATCGAGTGCCTGGGCGAGGCCATGTGGCGCAGCCAGCGGACGGGCCTGGCGCCGGACGAGGCGGCGTACCTGGAGTCGCTGCGGCGCCTGTGAGCGGCGCCTTGCGATCTCACCAGCGCATCGGTTCGCCGAGCAGCGCCTCGAGCCGGCGGTTTGCGGGCGCGAACGTCTCGCGCAGGCTCTGCTCGGTCTCCGGGTTCATCGGCGGGTACTTGCGCGCGTTGCGCGGCTCGAGCCGCGCGCCCGCCATCGGCGACAGCCCGACGTAGGCGAGCGTCCGGTTCAGGACGGCGAGCGGGTCCTGGACGAGGTCCTCGAATCGCAACGCCAGCAACTGCTGGCGCGGATACAGCGCCAGCCAGCGCTCGAGCTGGTCGGCATACCGGCCGCGCGCGACGTAGCTGTGGATCTGGTGCTCGCGGCTCGCTTCGATCTCGCCGTTCGCCAGTTTGCGATCCGCCGCGTCCACCCGCTCCGGCTCGGCCTCGAGCGCATCCTCGAAACTGAGCCGCTCGCGCTTCTTGTCGCGCTCGTGCCAATACTGCGAATAGGCGCGACGGACCGGGTCGCGCAGCAGCACGATGAGCTTCGCATGCGGCAGCAATGCGTGCATGCGCTCGGCGACCAGCGGGTGGAAGAGATAGTACGGGCTCGCGTCGAAATTGAGGCCACGCTCGCCCTGCCGGCCGAAATGCGCGCGATACCAGGATTCGCCGCGCTTGAAATTGACGTCGAAGTAATGCACCTCCTTGCGCAGCGGCGGGATCACGCCGGGATGCTGCGTCAGGTAGTTGTGCAGCGAACTCGTGCCGCATTTCTGCGCGCCGATGATGACCGCGTCGGGCAGCGCACGGTCCTGCCGCATGCGCATCCGCAATTCGATGCGCCGGCCCGTCTCGAGCAGTCCGAAGAGCCGCAGCGCGCGAGTCAGGTTCGGGTGCATCGTCTGATTCCGAAGCTCTTGCGGCAGGGCCGGATCACGCTGGCTTCGGCGGCGACGGTTTGCGCTTCGGGAGGTACAAGTCCGTCAGCGTGCCTTCGAAAGCTTCCGCGGCCATCGCCACCGTCTCCGACAGCGTCGGATGCGGATGGATGGTGAGGCCGATGTCGGCCGCGTCCGCGCCCATCTCGATGGCGAGCGCAACCTCGGAGATCAGGTCGCCGGCGCCGGTTCCGACGATGCCGCCGCCGATCACGCGGCGTGTCTGCGGATCGAACAGCAGCTTGGTGACACCCTCGTCACGACCGATCGCGAGCGAGCGGCCGCTCGCGGCCCACGGGAACACCGCTTTTTCGTACGCGACGCCTCGCGCCTTGGCGTCCGTCTCGGTGAGGCCGACCCAGGCCACTTCCGGATCGGTGTAGGCGACGGACGGGATCACCCGCGCGTCGAAGTAGCTCTTGTGGCCGGCGGCCACCTCGGCCGCGACCTTGCCTTCGTGCGTCGCCTTGTGGGCCAGCATCGGTTGGCCGACCACGTCGCCGATCGCGAAGATATGCGGCACGTTGGTGCGCATCTGCCGGTCGACCGGGATGTAGCCGCGTTCGTTGACGGCGAGGCCGGCCGCCTCGGCGGCAAGGGTCCGGCCGTTGGGAGTGCGCCCGACCGCGACCAGCACCTTGTCGTATACCTGTGGTGCGGGCGCCTTGTCGCCCTCGAAGCTCACGACCAGTCCTTCGGGCGCAGGCCGCACGCCCGTCATCTTCGTCTTCAGCAGGATCCGCTCGTAACGCGCCGCGATGCGCTTTTCGAGCGGCCGCACGAGGTCGCGGTCGCAACCCGGCATCAACCCGTCGGTCAGCTCGACGACCGTCACCTTGACGCCGAGCGCGTCGTAGACCGTCGCCATCTCGAGGCCGATGATGCCGCCACCGACCACCAGCAGCCTGGACGGCAGGTCGAGCTCGAGCGCGCCGGTCGAGTCGATGATGCGCGGATCGTCGGGCAGCCCCGGCAACCGCATCGATTCGGAGCCGGCGGCCACGATGCATTGCGCGAACGAGACGGTGCGCGTCGACCCGCCCGACTCGACGTGCAGCGCGTGCGCCGACGCGAACTTCGCCGTTCCGGTGATCACTGCGACCTTGCGCTGCCGGGCGAGCGCGGTGAGCCCGCCGGTCAGCCGCGCCACGACCTGGTTCTTCCAGTCCCGCAGCTTGCCTGCGTCGATCGTCGGCGCGCCGAACGCGATGCCGTGCGCGGACATCGCCTGCGCTTCCTCGATGACGCGCGCAGCGTGCAGCAGCGCCTTCGAGGGAATGCACCCGACGTTCAGGCAGACGCCGCCCAGCGTCGGCCCGCGCTCGATCAACGCGACTTTCAAGCCGAGATCGGCCGCGCGGAACGCGGCCGTATAGCCGCCGGGCCCGGCGCCGAGCACCACGACGTCGAAGTCGTGTGCCGAAGCGGAGGCTGCGGGCGCCGAAGCCGGGGTCGGGGCCGGTGTCGTCGGCACGAGCTCGCTCGTCTTCGCGTCGAGCACGTACGGCTCGATCGGCACCGTGTCGATGTAGGGTTCGCCGCCGAACGGTTCGACGGCGCGCAGCGCGGTGGCGGTGGTCGTGTGGTCGTCCGCCGGCGCGGCGCCGGTCAGCGTGAGGATGGGCGTACCGGTGGACACCTTGTCGCCCTTCCGCACCGCCAGGCTCGCCACCACGCCGGCGTGGCTCGAAGGCACGTCCATCGTCGCCTTGTCGGTCTCGAGCGTGATCAGCGGCGTGTCGACGCCGATGCGCTCGCCGAGCGTCACCAGCACGTCGATGACGGAGACGTCGGCGAACTCGCCGAGATCCGGCACCGTGATCGTGACGCCGGCGCCCGGCTGCTTGTCGTTGCCGCTCAAACTGTCCTCCGGGTCCGCGCTACGGGATCGCCCGCAACAGGCCCGGCACGTCCGCAAGCGCCTGGCCCAGGAAGCTGGTGAATCGCACGGCCGACGCACCGTCGATGGCGCGGTGGTCGTAGGACAGCGACAGCGGCAGCATCAGCCGCGGTACGAACGCGCCGCGCTCGTAGACCGGCTTGTATGCTGATTTCGAGACGCCGAGGATCGCCACCTCCGGCGCGTTGATGATCGGCGTGAACGCCGTGCCGCCGATGCCGCCGAGGCTCGAGATCGTGAAGCATGCGCCCTGCATGTCGGTCGCCGCGAGCTTGCCGGCGCGCGCCTTCTCGCTCAGCACCGCCAGGTCGCGTGCCAGTTCGAAGACATCCTTGCGGTCGGCGTCCTTGACGACGGGCACCACGAGCCCGTTCGGCGTGTCGGCGGCGAATCCGATGTGGACGTACTTCTTGAGGATCATCTCGCCGGCTGCCGTGTCCAGCGACGCGCAGAAGCCCGGGAAGTTCTGCAGCGCCTGCACGCAGGCGCGCATCACGAACGCGAGCGGCGTGAGCTTGATGCCCTTCGCCGTCGCTTCGTCCTTGAGCCGCGTCCGCGCGGCCTCCATTTCCGTGATGTCGGCTTCGTCGAACTGCGTGACGTGCGGAACGTTCACCCAGCTGGCATGCAGGCGGGGGCCGGAAATCTTCTGGATGCGGCTCAACGGCCGCCGCTCGATCGGACCGAACGCCGCGTAATCGACTTCCGGTACGCGAGGCAGGGCGGCACCGGCGCTTTCGGCCGGCGCGGCAAGGCGTCGCTTGACGTACGCCTTCACGTCGCCGTCGAGGATGCGGCCTTTCGCACCCGTCCCCGCGACCTGCACCAGGTCGACGCCGAGTTCGCGAGCGAGCTTGCGAATCGACGGGCTCGCGTGCGACCGCGAGAAGCCGACATCCCCCTCGCCCGCTTTAGCGGGAGAGCGCGAGCGGCGATGCGCCTGCATGCCGCGAGGGGTGAGGGTCGACGAAGGCCCTCACCCGCACGTCGTGCGACCTCTCCCGCAGGCGGGAGAGGTGCCGGACCCTCACCCGCACTGCGTGCGACCTCTCCCGCAGGCGGGAGAGGTGATCCGGCCCCCTCGCCCGCCCTGGCGGGAGAGGGCTGGGGTGAGGGCTCAGCCGACAGGATCAGGGCGATCAGGTCGCCCTTCGACACGCGACGCGCCGCGCTGGACCTTCATTTCCTTGACGACGCCCGCGGTCGTCGAGGGCACGTCCATCGTCGCCTTCTCGGTCTCGAGCGTGATCAGCGTCCCTTCGAGCGCGACCGGGTCGCCCGCCTTCACGGCGACGTCGATGACCTCGACGTCCTTGTAATCGCCGAGATCGGGCACCCGCACTTCGATGAGCTGGCTGGCCACCGTCGTGCTCCGTCAGGCCGTCACGGGATTCGGCTTGTCGGGGTCGATCCCGAACCGCTCGATCGCGCTCGTCACCGTCGCGACATCGAGCTTGCCCTCGTCGGCCAGCGCCTTGAGCGCGGCCACGACGACGTAGCGGCGATCGACTTCGAAAAAACCGCGCAACGCCGCGCGCGAATCGCTGCGGCCGTAGCCGTCCGTGCCGAGCACCACGAAGCGGCCCGGCACCCACTGGCGAACCTGGTCCGGCACGATGCGCATGTAGTCGGTGGCCGCCACGAACGGGCCGGCGCGCGAGGCGAGGCACTGCTGCACATAAGGCTTGCGGGGCCGCTCGCCCGGATGCAGCAGGTTCCAGCGCTCGGCGTCGAGCGCCTCGCGGCGCAGCTCGGAGAAGCTCGTCACGCTGAAGATGTCCGCCGGCACGCCGTATTCCTTCTCGAGGATGGCCGCCGCCTCGAGCACTTCGCGCAGGATCGTGCCCGAACCGAACAGGTTCACGCGCACCTTGCCCTTGCCGCCTTCGCGCAGCAGGTACATCCCCTTGAGGATGCCCTCTTCCGCGCCCTGCGGCAGCGCCGGGTGCGTGTAGTTCTCGTTCATGCAGGTGATGTAATAGAAGACGTTCTGCTGCTCGGCATACATGCGGCGCAGCCCGTCCTGCACGATCACGGCGAGCTCGTAGGCGAACGTCGGGTCGTAGGCGACGCAATTCGGGATCGTGGTGGCCACGAGCTGGCTGTGACCGTCCTGATGCTGCAGGCCTTCGCCCGCAAGCGTGGTGCGCCCCGCCGTGCCGCCGATCAGGAAGCCGCGGCTCTGCATGTCGCCCGCGGCCCAGATGAAGTCGCCGACGCGCTGGAACCCGAACATCGAGTAGTAGATGTAGAACGGGATCATGCTGACGCCGTGATTGGCGTAGGCGGTGCCGGCCGCGATCCAGCTGCACATCGAGCCGCCTTCGTTGATGCCCTCCTCGAGGATCTGGCCCTTCTTGTCCTCACGGTAATACAGCAGCTGGTCGGCGTCCTGCGGCGTGTAGAGCTGCCCCATCGAGGAGTAGATGCCGATCTGACGGAACAGTCCTTCCATGCCGAACGTGCGCGCCTCGTCGGGCACGATGGGCACGACGCGCGATCCGACTTCCTTGTCCTTCAGCAGCACGCCGAGCAGGCGCACCAGCGCCATGGTCGTCGAGAACTCGCGCTCGCCCGAGGACTCGAGCAATGCCGAGAACGCCTCGAGCGGCGGCACCGTCAGCGCGTCGGCCTTGGTGCGGCGCTGCGGCAGGTAGCCGCCGAGCGCCTTGCGCCGCTGCTGCAGGTACTTCAGTTCCTCGCTGCCCTCGGCGGGGCGGTAATACGGCACGCTGCCGATGTCCTCGTCGGAGACCGGGATGTTGAAGCGGTCGCGGAAATCCTTGAGCGCGTCGTCGTCGAGCTTCTTCTGCTGGTGCGTGATGTTCAGGCCCTCGCCGGCCTTGCCCATCCCGTAGCCCTTGATCGTCTTCGCGAGGATCACCGTGGGCTGGCCCTTGTGGTCGATCGCCGCCTGGTAGGCGTTGAAGACCTTGAGCGGATCGTGGCCGCCGCGATTGAGCTTCCAGATGTCGTCGTCCGACATGTTGGCGACCATTTCCTTCAGCTCGGGGTACTTGCCGAAGAAGTGCTCGCGCGTGTACGCACCGCCCTTCGCCTTGAAGTTCTGGTACTCGCCGTCGACGCATTCCATCATCAGGCGGCGCAGCAGGCCTTTCTCGTCGCGCTGCAGCAGCGGGTCCCAGCGCGATCCCCAGATCACCTTGATGACGTTCCAGCCGGCGCCGAGGAACGCGGCTTCCAGCTCCTGGATGATCTTGCCGTTGCCGCGCACCGGGCCGTCGAGCCGCTGCAGGTTGCAGTTGATGACGAAGACGAGGTTGTCGAGCTTCTCGCGCACCGGCATCGTGATCGCGCCGAGCGACTCGGGCTCGTCCATCTCGCCGTCGCCGAGGAATGCCCAGACCTTGCGATCGCTGGTCGGCACCAGGCCGCGATGCTCGAGGTAGCGATTGAAGCGCGCCTGGTAGATCGCCATCATCGGACCGAGTCCCATCGACACGGTCGGGAACTGCCAGAATTCCGGCATCAGCCACGGATGCGGATACGACGACAGGCCGCCGCCGCCGACTTCCTCACGGAAACGCCGCAGGTGGTCTTCGGTCAGGCGGCCTTCGAGATAGGCCCGCGCATAGATGCCCGGGGACGAGTGCCCCTGGATGAACACCATGTCGCCCGGGTGCGCCGCGCTCGGCGCACGCCAGAAATGGTTGAAACCGACCTCGTACAGGGTCGCGGCGGACGCGTACGACGCGATGTGCCCGCCATATTCCGAACTCTGGCGGTTGGCCTGCACCACCATCGCCATCGCGTTCCAGCGGATGTATGCCTTGATGCGCCGCTCGAGCGCACGGTCGCCCGGATAGTCCTGCTCCTGGACGGTCGAAATCGTGTTGACGTAGGCGGTGTTCGGCTTGAACGGCAGGTAGGCGCCGGAACGCCGCGTGTGGTCGATCAGCCGCTCGAGCAGGTAGTGCGCGCGCTCGGCCCCGTGGACCTTCAGCACCGAATCGATGGATTCCAGCCACTCGCGGGTTTCGCCCGGGTCGGCATCCTCGATCTTCGAGACTTCGAACATTCCTGTCCTCCCGGCCCGGAGCACGCGGCGTGGCCCCGCCCAGCGGTAATGATTTGCCCGACCTGCCCTGATAGCATGCCGCCGCGCCCGACGCCGCACCGAGGGTGCGCGGAGCGCAAGATCTGCGGCAATGATCCGTGCATGCCCTCACAGGGTCAAGGCAATACACCGTGAAACTCCTCCCACCCGAATCGTCGCTCAAGGTTTCGGCCCGCGACGTGGCCCCCAGCGCAGCGTCGCTGGCGCGCGCCGATGCCGCGATCTTCGTCCTGGAACGCTCCGGCATCGACGCCGCGCTGCGCAAGCTGCCGCATGCTCCGCTTTGGGGCGCACTGCACCGGGCCGTGCGCAAGGCCGACCCGAATGCGACGCTGGTCTCACGGCTGCCGAACGGTCGCCAGACGCTGGCCGTAGTGGGTTTCGTCAAATCCGGCGCCTCGGCATTCGAGCGCCTGGAGTTGGCGCGCAAGCTGGCACGCGAGGCCTTGCAGCCCGGCGTGGCCCGCCTGCAGCTGCACGCGGCGGGATTCGCGGCCAACGAACGGATCGAGGTGCTGGAGAACTTGCTGAGCGCGGCGCTCGCGGCTGCGGCGCCGATGCCGGACCTCAGGTCCAAGCGCAAACCAATATGCGATCTCGCCCGCATCGACATCGCGGCCAAGCCGTCGGTCGCGTTCGAGCAGAGCGCCGCGATCGCCGACGGCAACCACCTCGCGCGCTGGCTCGCCGCCTGTCCGCCGAACGAACTGCACTGCGCGAGCTATCGCCGCGCGTTGCAGGCGATCGCGCGGCGCCAGGGCTGGGGATTCCGGTTCTACGGCGAGGCCGCGTTGCAACGACTCGGCGCCGGCGCGTTCCTCGCCGTCTCTCGCGCCAACGCCCGCCCCGGCGCCGGCATCGTGCGGCTGACCTACCGCCCCGCTCGCTCGCGCGGGCGCCTCGCGCTGGTCGGCAAGGGCATCTGTTTCGACACCGGCGGGATCAATCTCAAGCCCCATCGCAGCATGTACCAGATGCACGGCGACATGCAGGGCAGCGCCGTGGCCGTGGGCACGCTGCTCTCGCTGTCGAAGATGGCGGCGCCGTACACCATCGACTGCTGGCTGGCGCTCACCGAGAATGAGATCGGGCCCGACGCGTACCGGCCGCAGGAAGTGGTCACCGCGATGAACGGCGTCACCATCCAGGTCGTGCACAGCGACGCCGAGGGCCGCATGGTGCTGGCCGACACGCTCGTGCTCGCCTCGCGCGAGAAACCGGAATTCGTCCTCGACTTCGCGACGCTGACCGGCGCCTGCGTCGCGGCGCTGACCGAGCGCTACAGCGGAGCGTTCACGAACCGCGCCCAGCTGCACGAGTGGCTGCAGGCGACCGGCAGGCGATCCGGCGAGCGCGTGTGGTGCTTCCCGCTCGACGAGGATTTCGACGCGGAACTCGAGAGCCCGATCGCCGACGTCATGCAGTGCACGCTCGACAACAAGGGCGACCACATCCTCGCCGCGCGCTTTCTCAGCCGCTTCGTCGCGCCCGGCATTCCGTGGGTGCACGTAGACCTGTCAGCGTCGGAACACAAGGGCGGCCTGGCGCACATCCCCACCGAGTTCACGGGCTTCGGAGTACGCTACGCCTGTCATCTGCTCGGCGACGCCGCCGGGCTCCACGAACAGCTGACGAAGGCGACCGCTTGACCCAGGCATTGCGCATCCTCCGCCCCGACGACTGGCACCTGCACCTGCGCGACGGCGCGCACATGGCGGCGATCCTGCCCTACACCGCGGAGCGCTTCGCGCGCGCGGTGGTGATGCCGAATCTCAAGCCGCCGATGACCACGACCGCCGCGCTCGGCGAATACCGTGCACGGATCCTGGCCGCGCTGCCGCGCGGCTTGCGTTTCGAGCCGCTGATGACGCTGTACCTCACGGACCGCACCCGTGCCGACGAAATCCGCCGTGCGCGCGACAGCGGCTTCGTGGTGGGTGCCAAACTCTATCCGGCCGGCGCAACGACGCACTCGGATTCCGGTGTCACGGACATCGAGCACCTCTGGCCCGCGCTCGAGGCCATGGCCGAGGCGGGCCTGGTGCTGCAGGTGCACGGCGAAGTCACCGACGCCGCGGTCGACGTGTTCGACCGCGAGCAGGTGTTCATCGACCGAGTGCTCGACCGCGTCGTGGAGCGTGTGCCGGACCTCAAGGTCGTCTTCGAGCACATCACGACGCGTGCGGCCGTCGAGTTCGTGCGGTCGGCGCGCGCCGGCGTCGCCGCGACGGTCACGCCGCAGCACCTGCTGCACAATCGCAACGCCCTTTTCGAGGGCGGCATTCGTCCGCACCTGTATTGCCTGCCGGTGCTGAAGCGCGAGCACGATCGCGCGGCGCTGCTGGCCGCTGCAACCGGCGACGACCCTCGATTCTTCCTCGGCACCGACAGCGCGCCGCACGCTGTGCAGGCCAAGGAAACCGCTTGCGGCTGCGCCGGCATCTTTTCGGCGCACGCGGCCATCGAACTCTATGCGGAGGCTTTCGAACAGGCCGGCCGCCTCGACCGGCTGCAGGCGTTCGCCTCGGAACGCGGCCCGGACTTCTACGGCCGCCCCCGCAACGGGGCGACCATCACGCTGCGGCGTGAGCCCTGGACGGTGCCGCAGCGCATTGCGTTTGGCGACGACGAAATCGTGCCGATGCGCGCCGGGGCCACGGTGAACTGGCGGCTGGAACGCACGTGATCGACCTGCTCGGCGAACCGAGAATCGTCAACCGCTTTCGCGGCTTCCTGCCCGTCGTGGTGGACGTCGAGACCGGCGGCTTCAACGCGAACACCGACGCGCTGCTCGAGATCGCGGCCGTCATCGTCGAAATGTCGCCGATGGGCCTGCTGCGGCCGGGCGCGACATTTCGCTATCACATCCAGCCGTTCCACGGCTCGCGCCTCGACCCGGCCTCGCTGGCGGTGAACGGCATCGACCCGCACCACCCGTTGCGTCCCGCGATGCCCGAGAAGGAAGCGCTGACGCAACTGTTCCGCGAGATCCGCAAGTCCGTGCGCGACGCCGAGTGCACCCGTGCCGTACTGGTAGGACACAACGCGTCGTTCGACCTCGGCTTCGTGAACGCCGCCGTCGCGCGCGCCGACATCAAGCGCAATCCGTTTCACCCGTTCTCGAGTTTCGACACCGCCACGCTCGGCGGCGTCGCCTACGGTCAGACCGTGCTGGCGCGCGCCGTGACGGCGGCCGGCCTGACCTGGGACACCACCGCGGCGCACTCGGCAATTTACGATGCCGAGCGCACGGCCGCGCTGTTCTGCACGATCTGCAATCGCTTCCGGGAAATGTACGAGGAAGGCCTCGAACGGGCTCCGCAGCTCGCCGAACGGGAAGAGACCGGCGACCCGGGACTCGGCGCCGAGGAATAGGCGCCGCACGGCGGCGGGTGGCTACGTCGATCGATCGACTTCGAACAGGCGACCGCTTTCGAGCCGCAGCACTCGATCCGCGAGCGCCAGGCTGGCCGGGCGATGGGTGATCAGCAGGACCGTGCGCGTACGCAGCAGTTCGTGGCACTCGGCGATGAAGCCCCGCTCGCCGTCCGGATCGAACATCGCCGTGGCCTCGTCCAGGACCAGGATCGCCGGGTCTTTCAGCAGCGCGCGGGCCAGGCTGATCCGCTGGCGTTGCCCACCCGAGAGTCGCAACCCCTCGTCGCCGATCAGCGAGTCGTAGCCCTGCGGCAGCCGTTCGATGAACGCGTGAGCGTGTGCCGCGCGTGCCGCGCGTTCGATCTGCTGGCGATCGGCTCCGTAGCGACCGTAACCGATGTTCTCGGCAACCGTGGCGTTGAGCAGCAGCACGTGCTGGCTGACCAGCCCGATGTGCGACCGCAGGCCGCGGAGCGAGAACTCGCGCACGTCGATGCCGTCGAGCGTGATCCGGCCGGCGGACGGGTCGGCGAATCGCAGCAACAGGTGCGCGATCGTGGTCTTGCCGGCGCCATTCGCACCCGTGATGGCGACCGTCTCGCCCGCACGGATCGACAGGTCGAGATCGGTGAAGACGGGCGGCCGGCCGGGGTAGGCAAACGCCACCGATTCGAAGGCGATCGAGCCACTCACGGCTGCGGGCTCGAGCTCGCCGGAGTCCGGTTCCGGTGCCTCCGACATCGCGGCCATCAGGCGTTGCGCGGCCCCGCGCGCGTGCTGCACCTGACCGTAGACCCCTGCCAGCTGACTGACCGGTTGCGTCAACAGCATGCCGTAGAGCAACAGGCTGACCAACTCAGGGGCGGTGATCGCTCCCGATGCGACGCCCTGGCTTCCGACCCAGAGCAGCCCGAGCACCACCGTCGCGGCCAGCCAGCGCACCGCGGGCGCAAGCATCGATTCGATCCGCAGCTGCCGGACCTCGAGCGCTCGCACCTTGTCGCCCTGCGCGGAATATCGGGCCGATTCCTCGACTTCGCGAGTGTAGGCCTTGATCAACGGCAGCGTCGCCAGCGCCTGCTCGGCCATGCCGTATTTCACTGCGTCCTCGCGCAGGTGCGCCTGCGCCAGCGGGCGCAACTCGCGAGTCAGCAGCTTGACGACCACGGTGAACAGCGGCACGCCGACTGCGACGGCCAGGCCGACCCACAGCTCGATGCGCACCAGCAGGACCAGCGCACCGACGCAGGTCACGAGCAGCGGAAGCAACGGCGCCAGCACCCCGGTCAGGAAGCCGTTGATCCGCCAGACGTCGTTGACCAGCAACGCCAGGATCTCGCCACGCTTGCGTTCCTGGTGCCAGCTCAAGGGCAGCGACTGCAGGTGGTCGTATACGCGGGACCCGAGATCCGCCACCACTCGCGCGCTGGTGCTCCCGAGCAGCAGTTCTTCGCCGAAGGCCAGGCCGGCCTGCACGGTGATCAGCGCCAGCCACGTCAGTAGCAATCGATCCGGCACCACGCCGTGCAGCAGCGTCGCGGCAACCTCGCCGGCGATCCATGGCATCGCCAGCATGACGAGACTCTCGCACAGGAGCAGCGTGACGGCCGCTGCCAGCGCGCGGCGGTACGGCGTCAGCAGTCGCGCAAGGAAGGCGATCTCGTGCCCGGTCCGCACCGTTGCACCGGTCGCGTCCGATGCCGTTCACGTCACGGCTCGGCCCGGCGATCACGGCGTCCGCCGACGAGAGTTGGGCTAAACTGCCGCGGCGCAGGTGTCGCTGATACGCCCGGCATGGCCCACGTTATCGCTGTCCGACGCATGAACATTACGCTATCACACCATGCCAAGCCCTCGGACGACGTCCTGTTCCAGGACGTCGGCGGCGAGTCCGTCCTGCTGAAAATTGCCAGCGAGAACTACTTCGGCCTCGATGCGGTCGGCACCCGGATCTGGACCCTGCTGAACGAAGACGCTGGCTTGAAGCGCGCCTTCGACGCCCTCATCGACGAATACGAAGTCGAACCAGACGTGCTCGAGCGCGACCTGCTGGCCCTGGTCGAACGCATGGCCGAAGCGGGTCTCGTGGTGGTGAGCTGACATGCCCGGGCACCTTGCCGCATGGCGGGCACTGAGCCGCGCGGATCAGCGAAGGCTGCTGGGACTGGCGTGCGGGTTGCCAGCGGTCGAACTGTCGCTGCGATGCTTCGGCGCGCAGCGGACCGCGTCGTGGCTGTCGCGGACGATTCGGCCCAGACGCTACGCACCCGCCGTCGAGTGTCGAACTGCAGCAGGCCGAGCGGCTTGCTCAGCTGGCCGCAATCGCCGGCCGGCGAGGCATCTTTGCGGCCCGTTGCCTGTCGCAAGGCCTGCTGGTGCGGACCTTGTTACGCCAGCGCGGGCTGGATGCGGTGCTGCAGGTTGGCGTGCGCAAGGATGGCGGCGAACTCGATGCCCATGCCTGGGTCGAATTGGACGGCCACACGCTGGCACAGGAGCCGCTGAGACATCTGCCGCTGCAGCCGAAGTCGCCGGGCGCGCCCGCGCTGCGTTAGCAAGCCTCCAGTCGATTTCACGACTCGCGGCGGCGCAGCCGCCGCCAGGTGCCGGCGAATGCTCGACGCGCGTAGAGCCAGGGCAACCATTGCCCCTGCCCATCGGCGTACTTGCTGCGCATGTACGCGGCGGACGGGAACACCAGCTTGCGCAGGTATCTCGCCTTGCGACGGGTGCCAGGCAACGCCCGAAAATCCAGCCACTGCTGGGTCCATGGACCTGAGTTCAGGTAGTCCGATGCGGCTTCGCGAACTCGCGGGCGCAACAATGCCGCCCAGACGTGATCCGGCAGTTCGGTGCAGAAACGCTCGCGCGCCAGCACGAGACCTTCCGCGCAAGCACCGAGCAATCCCTTGCCTTCGGCCCGGGCAATGAACGACTGCCAGTCGTGCTCACTGAAGGATTCGGCCAGCAGATGCAGGTCGTAGAGCCAGATCAACCTGTTGCCACCGAAGTGCGGCTCGTCGGATACGTAGTACGGGTTGTGACGATGGGCGCCACGATGCATGCACGCGAGCAGCATGGCGTGCACCGGCGAGGCTGCGAGGGCGTCAGGCGCAAGGGCCGGCAACGGAACGGCTTCGGCGCGCAGTTCCTGGTAGGGGAAGAGTCCCGACAGGACTTCGGAATCGTTGACTTGCCAGTGCACGTCGAGCCCATGCGCGGCACCCGGCCCCACTCTCACGAAGCTGGTCTGGCCGCTGTCGACGGCGGTCTCGGGCACGAAGCCGGCACGCGACAGCGCCGCGGTGACTCGCTCACGCTCGTGCGGCGGCACGATCAAGTCGGTGTCGCCCCGCGTCCGCAGCACCGGATTCGGATACACGGAGTAAGCCAGGGCGGTGCCCTTGAACAGCACGGGCTCGAGACCGGCCGAAGCTAGCGACGACAGCGCGTCCAGCAGCGCGTTCCGGTGAACCATCTCCCACGCGGCGTGTGCGCGTGCCGACGCGCGCAGCCGCTCGAGGAGCGGCGATTGCGGTGAGTCGGCGAGTCGCGTTGCCAGCAGGACCGCGACGCCCTGGCGCTCGGCTTCCGCGACCAACGCATCGACGTCCGAACCCTGTGGCTCGTCGGTCGTGGTCCCGGCCGGTGCGCGCAACAGTCGAAGCAGATCGGCTTCGACGCCTGAGAGACTGTCGATCATGCGTGGCAGGAAATCATCGAGTCGCTGTCGTGATGCAAGGAGGGAAGCTATGCTCGGACGTGTCATCGAACATGATCGAGCACGAACCTCGAGCCATGAGCGGCATCTGCCGGCATCATCCACTTCGACCGAATGCCGGTGCAAGCCGGCCTGGTCGAGCGCATGACCGAGCGGATGGCCTTCCGGGGCCCGGACGGCCGGGGGCATTGGCGACACGGCTCGGAAGCATTCGGGCACTGCCTGCTGCGAACCACTCAAGAGTCCGCCGAGGAACGCCAGCCGCTCACAGACGCGGATCGCGGCCTGGTACTGGTGTTCGACGGTCGCATCGACAATGCGGCGGAGTTGGAGCGCGAACTGCGCGGGCATGGTGCGATCCTGCGCACCCGCGCCGACAGCGAACTCGTGTTGCGCGCTTACGAGCGGTGGGAGAACGACCTGCCCGACCACCTCGACGGCGATTTCGCCCTGGCTGTCTGGGACGAGCGCGCGAGAACGCTCTTCTGCGCGCGCGACCGGGTCGGCAACAAGCCCTTCCACTATTGCTGGAACGGCGCGACATTCGCGTTCGCATCCGACGCTAGCGCCCTCCTCGCACTGCCCTGGGTCGACAAGCGGCTGAATCTCGATTTCGTCGCCGAGATCCTGGCGCAGGAGTGGATGAGCCTCGAAGACACCTTCTGGGCGGGACTCCAGCGTCTGCCGCCGGCCCATCGACTGCTGGTGTCGGCAGAAGGTCTCGGCAAGTCACGGTACTGGCGACCCCGTCTCGACACGTCGTTGCCCTGCCGCAGCGCGGAGGAATTCGCGGACTACTACCGCAGCCTGCTGTTCGACGTGGTCCGCAGGATGGGGCGATCGTCCGGCCCGGTTGCGTGTGAAGTGAGCGGCGGGCTGGACTCCTCGGCCGTGTTCGCGGTCGCAGCCGACCTGCAGCGACGGGGCGAATGGCCGGCGCCTGACGTGCACGGCTACACGCTGGATTTTCGCGGCGCGGGCGATGCCGACGAGGTGGATTACGCACAGGACGTGGCGCGCCACGTCTGCAAGGCTGTCACGGAGGTCACGCCGACTCGGCAACCGTTGACCTGGTACGACGACTGGGCGAAGCAGCACGCGTATCCGGCAGGCTATCCCAATGGAGTGATGGGGCTCGGCATCCGGCTCGAGGCTCGACGCCGCGGCGCCAACTGCCTGCTGGTCGGTGCCGGGGGCGACGAATGGCTGGACGGCCATGCCAGCTATTACGCCGAAGCCATTGCCGGTCGGCAATGGCGTGAACTGCGGCAGCGGCTGCAACTGGACAGCCGCGACTTCGGCGTCGGGGAAGCCTGCTGGTCGCTGCTTCGTTACGGACTGGGCCCACTTCTGCCGGCCGGGCTGAGGGACATGGTTCATGCTCTCCTGAGGCGATCGAGAGGACATGACGAATGGTTGACCGCATCCATGCGGCGACGGCTCGGCCAACAGCGGGCCCGGCAGTCGCACACGGATTCACACGTGTTGCGGATCGGCCAACGCTCGCATCTGCTGCAACTCGGCAGCGCATACTCGCTGCTGGCCAGGGAAACGGAGGAGCGGCTCGGCGCCTGGGCGGGTCTCGAAATCCGGCGGCCCTTGTGGAGCACGCAGATCATCGAATTCGCGTTCGCGACGCCGGAAGGCTTGCGCACGCGAGGCGCGACGGACAAGGCCGTGCACCGGCGCGCGATGACCGGCCTGCTCCCCGAATCGGTGCTCGAACGCAGGACCAAGGCGGATTTCCTGGTCGCCTTTCAATGGAGTTCCGCGGAGATTCGCGATAGCCTTTCCCAGGCGCTTCCGGCCCTCTCGGAATGGGTATCTGCGGACTGCGTCCTCAAGGTGCTGCGGCAATGCGACGATCCGCGACTGGCGGGTTGGCCGCAGTGGCAGGCCTGGGCGTTGCAAGGTTGCCACAGCGTGCGAAAAGCAGTCCCCTCTCTCGCAAGTGAGGGTCATGATTGAGCCCAAACCTGACGCCTCCGTGACGTCGGACCGCGGCGCGACGGACGACATCGTCGAGATCGACCGGCATCCGCTGGGACTCGTCATCTACCGGTTCCGCTACCGGGCCGAGTTTGCGGACAGGTACGGCTCAGGGCCCCATATCGGGGTGATGGCCGACGAGGTTGCGGAGCGATATCCGGACGCGGTGTCTCGCCGTGCGGACGGCTACCTCATGGTCGATTACGGTCGGTTGTTCGGTCCAGCACCGAAAACCGCAATGAAAACAGGGACGCAGCGAGGATTTGCAGATAGGCTGACCTGGAGCACAGATTTGGCCTCCCCGGGTGCCCGGCCTTTTCTTATGGTCGCCAACCTGCAACAATTTGTGTATAGATCGTCCGAGAGCGTCAAATGACCACTGCCAAGTCTGATCCGGCAATCGAATCGCATCCGCGTGAGCGGCCGCGGTTGCCTTATTGCGCTCCGAAACTGGAAGTCCTCGGCAGTCTACGCAGCGTGACCCGGGGTACGGGCGGCATGAATTTCGATGGCAACAACTTCATGCGGACGATGATGATGTCGGATCCGAGGGTCAAGGAAGACATCGTCAAGGTCGGCCAGCATCCGCTTGGGCTCGGTATCTATCGCTACCGCTACAAGGCACCGTACGCCGAGTGGTACGGCACGGGCCGCCACGTCGGGGTGATGGCGGACGAGGTTGCCGAGAAGTATCCGGACGCCGTCTGCTGCGACGCCAATGGTTACCTCAGCGTGGACTACGGGCGGCTCTTTCACTGAGAGCCGGATGCCGGTTGGGCCTTGACGGCCCTTTGCGCAGCCAGGCCGCGCGACCGGAACGGTTCGATCGGTGAAACGGGTCGCTGCTGACGGCCCACTCCCGTGATGGTCGACTACCTGTTCGGCGACCTGCCGATCGTCTCCAAGCCCCCGCTTTCGCTGCTGCCGCCGGCGTCGGCGAGCGCAGCATCGCCCGTCCTCATCGTGACTCGCAAACTGCGGTCGACGCGGCCGAGGACGGTCCGCGCGTGGCGTCACCAGTGGCGGGACGACGACGGGCGCGTGGTGATTGGCATGGCGACGACGCCAACGGGCTACCTGCTGCGATTCCCGAGGCAATGCGACTTCGCCGTTTCCGCCGACGCAACGCGCGTCGACGTCCGACCGCATCGCCCGATGTCGCCGGAGACTCTCGACCACCTGCTGGCGGACCAGGTGCTCCCGCGCTGTCTCGCGCAGCGAGGCGAACTGGTCGTGCATGCCGCCGGCATCGCGCTCGAGCAGGGCATCGCCCTGATCGTGGGCGAGAGCGGCCGCGGGAAATCCACGCTGGCCGGGCTTTTCCTGCGCGCCGGACGGACGATCCTGACGGACGATTGCCTGATGCTGCGTCCGACTCCGGACGCCGTGCGCGCGCTTGCGACCTATCCAAGCTTGCGATTGAAGCCCGACAGTCTCGACGTGCTTTTCCCGAACGCCGCACGCGACCGAAACTGCGCCATCGTATTCGGACAAGCGACGGGTCGCCGTGCCGGACGCTACGTCACAGGCTGCCGCTGGCCGAGTTGCGGCCGTATATTTTCTCGGAGTATCGGTACCGGAGCGTAACGATGTCAGGATCGAACCGCTCGCGCCCGCGACATCGTGCATCCGCCTGATGGAACAGAGCTTCCAGCTCGATGTGCTGAACAGCGCAGCCGTCGGACGCCTGCTCGCGCGGGCCGGCGAGGTGGTCACGCGGGTGCCGGCGTTCGCGCTGGACTTCCCGCGGGATTTCCGCCACGCAGCGGCACTGGTGTCTCGCATCGAGCAGCACTTCGCCCGCATCGCCGGTCGGCCCTCCCCTCCTTGACCTCGACGCGAGAGCCGCATGCCTCCCCAGGACAGTTACTCGGTGCACGACTACGGACGCATGATTGCCGACGACGCGCGCACTGCACCGTTCGTCGATGCCCTGCGCCGCGCGGTCGTGCCGGGAATGACCGTGCTCGAAATCGGCACGGGCCCTGGCTACTTCGCGTTGCTGGCCTGCCAACTCGGCGCCGCGCGCGTGTATGCCGTGGAACCCGATGACGCCATCGAGATCGGCCGAGCGAGCGCGCGACTGCAGGCCGGCGGCGAGCGGGTTGCCTGGCTGCGGGGCCTCTCGACCGCGATCGAGCTGCCGGAAGCCGTGGACGTCATCATCGGCGACCTGCACGGCACCCTGCCCTTCTATACCGGCAACCTGACTTCGCTGATCGATGCCCGGGCCCGCCACCTGAAGCCCGGTGGTGTGATGATTCCGCGCCGCGATGTCGTCTTTGCCGTGCCGGCCGAGGCCGAGGCCGAGTACGCGGATGTCGTCTGTCCCTGGGAGCGCAATGCGGCAGGCATCGACCTCTCGGCAGGCCGGCGATACGTTGCCAACCAATGGTGGCGTGCCAACACCGCGGCGATCCCCGAGGAGCGTTACCTGGCCGGGCCGCAGATCTGGGCGCAGGTCGATTACCTCCAGTGCGAATCGCCGAACGCGTCCGGCGACTGCGGCTGGACCGCGTCACGCGCGGGCGTCCTGCACGGTTATTACGTCTGGTTCGACGGCGAGACGGCCGAGGGCCTCGGATTTTCCAATGCACCGACCTTGCCGGAACTCGTCTACGGACGCGCGTTCTTCCCGCTGGAGCGCCCGGTCAACGTCGTCGAGGGCGACGTCATTCGCGGCGCGTTCGCCGCCAACCTCGTCGCCGGCGAATACATCCTGCGCTGGAACACCCGGATCGAGGACGCCGCGGGCCGGTCCAAGGCGAACTTCGTGCAGTCCAGCTTCGCGAGCAGGCCCATCCTCAAGGAAGACCTGGAACGGTCGCGACCCGATTACCGGCCAGCGCTCGGCGAGGCGGGACGCGCGGACCTGGCCGTCCTCGAGTCCATCGCGCAAGGCGCCTCATTGGCTGAAATCGCGGAGCGGCTGGCCCGCGAGTATCCGCAACGCTTCAAGGAAACGGCGCAGGCGCTGCGCCACGCGACCGACGTCTCGCTCAAGTACGCCGATCGTTAGCCGACGATGTCACGGCGCCCTCGAGCTCACGCTGTGGCGCCAGCCTCGGTCAACATCTGCTGCAGCTCGCCCTTCTGGTACATCTCGGTGATGATGTCGGCGCCGCCAAGCAGCTCGCCGCCGACGTACAGTTGCGGATACGTCGGCCAGTTCGAATACTTCTTCAGCGCCTCGCGCAGCTCGGGATCCTCGAAGATGTTCACGTAGGCGAACTTGGCGCCGCACGCTTCGAGCGTGCGCACCGCGGACGCGGAAAAGCCGCACTGCGGAAAGTCCGGTGTGCCCTTCATGTACAGCACGACCGGGTTCGTCTTGAGTTGTTCCTGGATTCTCTGCGTCACGTCCATCGTCCACCCCTGGCCGCAAGCGGCCACAGCAAGTTTCAATGTCGTCGCTTCAGCCCGTCACGGGCAACGCGGCGAGCGGCTCGCTCGCGGGCCGCGGCCGCTCGAGGCGCGCGATCACCGCCCACTGCTCCCCGGCGCTCATCCGCCCCCAGCGCGCGATCTCGTCGAGCGTGCGCCCGCAGCCGGTGCAGACCCGGTTCGCGTCGAGCACGCAGATGTTCATGCAGGGAGAAGTCGGTCCGGCCAGGGTCATGATGCCTCATCGGCCTTGGGCAAGGCGTTGAATTATGGGGGCGCGTCGCCTATTCTTCAAACCCTTCGCCGAGTCCCGGGGAATGGCCTAACTCCCCGTCAACACAAGAATTTTCACGACTGGAGGATCCAAGGACATGAACCCACTCAATACGGTTCGCGGCGCAATCACCACGGGTTTCGTGCTGGCGGTCATATTGACCCTGCTGATTGCACCGACGGCGTTCCACGAACTGGGGCTGGCTCGCTGGTTCCACATCCTGTCGGGCATCACCTGGATCGGCCTGCTGTACTACTTCAACCTCGTGCAGATTCCCGGGCCTCGCCGCGGCAGCGGCCGACAAGGGCGGCCCCGGCGGCGCGGGCGTCAGCAAGTACATCGCACCGCGCGCGCTGCTGTGGTTCCGTTGGGGCGCCGTCGCCACCTGGGTGACCGGCTTCTGGTACCTCGCGCGCTCGGGCAACCTGGTCGGCGCCTTCACGCTCGGCATGGGCAGCGATCCGTTCAACTACTACCAGCTGATCATCGGCATCGGCGCGTGGCTCGGCACGATCATGCTGTTCAACGTGTGGGTGCTGATCTGGCCGAACCAGAAGAAGATCCTCGGTCTCGTTCGGCCACCGACGAGGAAAAGGCCGCGGCGCGCAAGACCGCGATGCTGGCGTCGCGCACGAACTTCGTGCTGTCGATCCCGATGCTGATGTGCATGGGTTCGGCTACGCACGGCCTGCCGTTCTGATGCCGCGAGGCCGGGCACACTGAGCTCGACCGACGAAACCCGGCTCCGGCCGGGTTTCTTTTTGCCTCTCCCGCTTGCGGGAGAGGTCGGGCGATGGCCCGGGTGAGGGCTTTTCACCTCTCCCGCTTGCGGGAGAGGTCGCACGCAGTGCGGGTGAGGGTCTGCACCACCGCCGTTCGTCGTCGACGTTCCAGGGACGTTCCCGCTGGAACTTCTAAGTGAATCTAAGTAATCATCGGCCGGCGACGGGATTCTCCCGGATTGGCCCGAGCGCCGCTGGAACAGCGGGCATTCCCTCAAAGTGGAAGACTTGCCAGCGGCGGCCTCGCGCGCATGCGATCTACTGGCACCGAAGCGGCCGTCCGAATTCGACGCTCGGCAGCGCATTGCGACCGAATCCGTGCAGGGATGACCAAGCGCTCGTCAGGCTGCGTTCCGGAACGGGCGCCGGATGTCGCTCACGACTCGACTGAAGCGTGACGGCGGACCGGGCCGACTGGTCTCGGGCCCGACATGTCGGTCGCAGTCATCGTCGGACTTCCGTCCTTCGATGCTGCTGTCATCCGCGACCGACTGATCATCGTCCAGCACGAGCAGATAGTCGGTCGCGCACCGAGCGACGAGCTTGTCGCGCCGCTGCCGCTACGCAGGTATCGAACGGCAGCGGCATGACGACGAGCGGTCGCCGGCGGGAGATCTCGGCATCAGGCTGTTCTCGCCCGGAGTCGATGGGCCCGTCGTCGGCGACGATTGGAGCCTGCCACGGATTCATCGCGAGCGATTCGAGTCACATCGTCAGTTTCGACGCACGAAGAATCGTCTTGACCCCGACCGTGGTGCCTTGCGCGTCCTGCGTCACCATTCCGGCGCGCTGTGGGAATTGCGGAAGACCCTACCCTTGTTAGACGGCTGCAGCCGGCAAAATCAATCGCACGTGTCGGCCGTAAAGGCTCGCGCGGAAGGGCAGACGGCTTGAACGACTGTTTTTCCGTGCAGCCGCCGTCCAAGGGATGTGGCGAGTAGAATCGGCACCGGACCGCAATGCCGCCACATCGAGGCGGCCCCTCGATCGAGCAATCAACGACGGAGGTCCAGTCATGAAGATCCATGTCTCCGCGCAATCTGTTTCATTGGTTGCCGTGCTGGCCGGCGCTGTCGGCTTTCTGGCGTGGTCGGCGACGACAATCGCCGCGACCGCCGTAGCGAGTAGCCCAGGCATGCAGAAGGCCAAGAAGGCCAACGTTTGTTCCGAGACCACCCGACTCGCGAAACAGTCGTGCGATTTCGACGTACCGAGCGAGTATCGACTCGCACTCGGCAAGTGCGCCAACGTCGGTGATCCCACCGATCGGGCGGACTGCCAGGCGACGGCCAGGGACGACATGCAGTCCTTGAAGGAAGACTGCCGCGCGCAGTTCACCGCACGACAGGACGTCTGCGGACAGATCGGTGAGGCCGCGTACGACGTGCCGATCGACCCGCACAACTTCCTCGACAAGGCGGGAATCATTGCCCAGCCGAATCCGTTCTTCCCGCTGATACCGGGTCGCACCTATGTCTATCGCAACGGCGCCGAGACTGTCAGGACCTCGATCACCAACCAGACCAAACAAATCCTTGGAGTGACAGTCATCGTCGTCAACGACGTTTCGAAGGTGAATGGCCTGACTACCGAGGATACCGAAGACTGGTTTGCGCAGGACACGCAGGGCAACGTCTGGTACTTCGGAGAGATCTCGCGGCAATTCGAGAATGGCGAACTCGTGGGCATTGACGGGTCGTGGAAGACCGGGGTCGACGGCGCCCAGCCCGGCATGATCATGAAGGCCGCGCCGCAGGTCGGGGACGTCTACCGCCAGGAATTCGCGCTGGGCGATGCCGAAGACATGGGCGAAGTCTTGAATCGGAATGGGTCCGCCACGACGCCCAAGGCTTCCTGCAACGCGACGTGCCTGGTGACAAAGGACTTTTCGCCGCTCGAGCCGGATGCTATTGAAAACAAGTATTACGTGCCGGGCGTCGGCCTGATCCTGACCGTGGATATGACAACAAACGAGCGGGAAGAACTGATCGATATCGAAGGCCCATAGCGGCGAAATCGCCGCTAAGCGCCCGGCAACGCGAACGCAACCAGGCCGAAGATCCTGGCTATCACACACGGGATCCGCATCGGCGATCCCGTTCCGATGCCGCGCGCGACGTGCCGGGGAGCGGAAACCTGCGGGTGTCCGTGCAGGGTCGCCTTTGCCCGATTGAGGTCCGCTGGCGGCACGCGGGCCAATGGCCCGACTGCCGCCAGCACTCACCAACACAACCTGTACCGGAGCTGCTCTTCTGGCGCGCCTGACGGCGGCGGTATGATGCCGGGAACATGCTGAGCCCCCCGAACGATCTCGCCAGGACCGTGGCCAACGCGCTCGCCGAGGACGTGGGCGGCGGCGATCTCACGGCCGCGTTGATCCCAGCCGACCGCCGCGGGCGTGCTCGCATCATTACGCGCGACAGCCGCGGTGTTTGCCGGCCGGCCGTACGTCGACGAAGTGTTCCGGCAAGTCGATCCGCGCGTGCAGGTCGAGTGGAACACCGAGGACGGCGCGACCGTCGCGCCCGACCAGGTGCTGTATCTCCTGACCGGATCCGCACGTTCGCTGCTGACCGGCGAGCGCACGGCGCTCAATTTCGTGCAGTCGCTGTCCGGCACCGCGACCGCGACGCGGCGCTACGTCGACGCGATCGCGGGCCTCCCCTGCCGCATGCTCGACACCCGCAAGACGATCCCGGGGCTGCGCAACGCGCAGAAATACGCGGTGCGCTGCGGCGGCGGCACGAACCACCGCATCGGGCTGTACGACGGCATCCTGATCAAGGAAAACCACATCGTCGCGGCAGGCTCAATCGCGGCGGCAGTGGCGGCGGCGCGGGCGTCGGGAACGCGGGTGCCGGTCGAGGTCGAGGTCGAGTCGCTCGACGAGCTGCGCCAGGCGCTGGCCGCGGGCGCCGACATGGCGCTGCTCGACGAGTTCAGCCTCGACGACCTGCGCGCCGCGGTCGCGATGAACCGCGCGCAGCCGCACGGTCCGATGAAGCTCGAGGCCTCGGGGGGCATCACGCTCGAGTCGGTGCGCGCAATCGCGGAGACCGGCGTCGATTTCATCTCGGTCGGTTCGCTGACGAAGCACGTCCGCGCGGTCGACCTGTCGATGCGCTTCGAGTTCGCCGACTGAACGGCCGAAACGCGGCGCCGATCAGCCGTTGACGACCACGCCGCGCTGGATGCGCTGCGGCGAGGCGATGCCGTAGCCCTGCGCGTAGTCGACGCCGAGGCTGCGCAGCATCTTGATGATCTCGGCGTTCTCGGCGAACTCCGCGATCGTCTGCTTGCCGGTCAGGTGCCCGATCTCGTTGATCGAGCGCACCATCTCGCGGTCGATCGGGTCGTGCAGGATCTCCTTGACGAAGCTGCCGTCGATCTTCAGGAAGTCGACCGGGAAGTGCTTCAGGTAGCCGAACGACGACAGGCCCGTGCCGAAGTCGTCGAGCGCGAACTTGCAGCCGAGTTCCTTCAGCGCCTGGATGAAGCGGTTCGCCTGCGAGAAGCTCGCGATGGCGGCCGTCTCGGTGATCTCGAAGCAGATCTTCGAGGCGTCGATGCCGCTGCGGTGGAACTGGTCGATCACGAACGGCAGGAACTTGTCGTCGCCGAGGCTCTGGCCGGAGAGGTTGATCGAGCACATCGCCAGGTTCGCTCGCGCTCGTCCGCCTCCGACACCAGCCAGCGCAACGCGTTCTCGATCACCCAGCGGTCGATCGCCGGCGTGATGCCGTAGCGCTCGGCCGCGTCGATGAAGTTGTCGGGCGAGACGATCTTGCCCGCCTCGTCCCTCATGCGCAGCAGCAGCTCGTAGTGCGCGCCCGTCTCCGCCTTCTGCAGCGGCTGGATCGTCATCCGGTACAGCTCGAAGCGCGATTCCTCGAGCGCGTTGTTGATGCGCGCGGCCCACTGCATCTCGCGGCGGCGGCGCATCAGGTCGATGTCGTTTTCCTGGAAGCTGTAGACGCGGTTGCGCCCCGCTTCCTTGGCCGCCTGGCAGGCGCTGTCGGCGGCCGACAGCAGCGCCGCGACGTCCTCGCTGTCGCCGGTGATCGGCACGACGCCGACGCTGCAGCCGAGGCGGAACGTGCGCTCCTCCCAGACGAACTTGTAGTTGCGGATCGTCTCGCGCAGCAGCTCGGCCATGCGCAGCGCCTCGTCGAGCGAGCAGCTCTCGAGCAGCACGCCGAACTCGTCGCCGCCGAGGCGCGCGAGCGTGTCGCGCCAGCGGATCTTGGACTTCAGCAGCGCGCCGACCTGGCCGAGCAGCGCGTCGCCGGCGCTGTGGCCGCAGGTGTCGTTGATGATCTTGAACTGGTCCACGTCGAGGTGGCACAGCGCGTAGGCCGTCTCGCGCGCCTTGGCGCTCCTCAGCGCGCGCTCGAGCCGCTGCTCGAACTCGCGGCGGTTGACGAGGCCCGTGAGGATGTCGTGGCTCGCGTGGTACGAGAGCTTGCGGTTCAGCTCGCGGCTCTCGCTGACGTCGTGGAACACGAGCACGCCGCCCGAGACGGCGCCCGATGCCGTCGCGGATCGGCGACGCCGTGCTCTCGATGTACATCTCGTTGCCGTCGCGCTTGATCAGCAGCGTCGGCCGCACCGACTTGATGGCCCGGGCGCGGCGGATCGCGACCGACAGCGGATTCTCGAGCGGCTCGCAGGTCTCCTCGTGGAAGCCGCGGAAGATCTCGTCGATGTGCTTGCCCTGCGCTTCCTCGAAGCGCCAGCCGGTGAGGTCCTCGGCCACCGGATTCAGGTACTCGACCGTCAGGTGGCCGTCGGTCGTGATGACGCCGTCGCCGATCGACTGCAGCGTGATCTGCGCGCTCTCCTTTTCCTTGAACAGCGCGTCCTCGTAGAGCTTGCGTTCGGTGATGTCGAGCTCGACGCCGACCAGCCGCCGCAGCCGCCCGGTCGGTCGACGCGCGCCTTGGCGCGGCTCACGACCCAGCGCCATTCGCCGCTGGTGTGGCGCATGCGGTGCACGCTCTCGAACATCGGGATCTTGCCCGCGATGTGGTCGCGGATCATCGCCTGCACGCGCGCCATGTCGTCCGGGTGCACGAGGCGGCGCCAGTCGGGCGACACGTTCGGATCGTGCTCGTCGTAGCCGAGCATCTTGCGCCACGCGGCGAGAAGTAGACGGCGTTGTTCTCGACGTCGAAGTCCCACAGGCCGTCGTTGGCGGCGGGCAGCGACAGCGCGTTGCGCTCCTCGAGCTTGCCGAGATAGCGCTGGGTGCGCAGCCGCTCGAGGCCGGTGGCGAAACTCGACCCGACGAGCTTCAGCATCAGGTGCAGGTTGGCGTCCCAGCCCTCGGGTCGCGGCTGCGACGAATACAGGCTGATGAAGCCGCGGACGCGGGCGTTCGGCGAAAAGCCGCAGACGAGCGCCGAACGCACGTTGAGCGCCGCAAAGCGCGCCGCGTCGACGGCGTGATCGCGGCGCGGCGCGAGCGTGTCGCGCATCTCGGCGATGCGCAGGTGTGCCAGCTTCTCCGCGAGGTGCGGCAGCGCGTCGTAAGACTCGCCTTTCAGCACATGGGGATCGAAGGGAGCGAGCAGGCCGGTTGCGCTCGCGATGCGGTCCACGACGCGCTTTTCGGCGTCGAACAGCGCGATGCAGATCGCATCGACGCCGGTCGCCTCGCGCAGCGCCTCGAGGTTGCGCTTGACGCTGTTGTCGCCGGCTTCGCTCGTCAGCGACTGGAAATCGACGGAGACCTTGGTGACGAGGACATCGAGACCGACCGCGACACGGCCGCCGTTGCCGAAGACCAGCTGGGTCGCGAGGAAGTCAGTGTTGTCCTGCTCTTCGCTCCCGTCGGGCGGGATGATGGCCATCGCGCTACTCGTGACTCCCCTGTCCAGCCACGACAGGCTGGTCGCAGCAGTCTGGCAGTCCGTCCCGGCGACACACGGACCTGCAACACACTTTTATCTGCCCGTCGCCCCGGCAGTTGCGCGGCATTCTGACACAACCGTTTAGGAATTCAAGCTAACTTGCTGTATTTATTGACCCATTTGGTGGAGTGTACAAACGAGCTCGCGCGACGTCGCCGCGCGCCGCGCACGTCGCGTCCGGAGCGCCCTGAATCAGGAACCACTTCGAACCGTTGGCCTTCCCCATCGGCGAGACCTGCGTGTCCTTGAAACACAACTCGAGCGTCTTGTGATCGACCAGCAGTGCCCGACCGGGCCGTGCTGCGAGCCACGCGGCGGCGTCATCGGCTTCACTCGCCTTCTCGCGCCAGCGCGCGTGGCCGAAATTGAAACTCGGCCGGCGCAACTGCAGCAGGTATTGCTCCTTCGCGCTCACGAGGCCGAGTTCGACGATGCCGCTCGTCGCCTGCTCCACGCGCGCCATGAACGCACGTCCGGAGCGAATGGCGTCGATTCGCGGGTACACGACGAAGCCGACGACCATCAGTGCAATCGTGAGCATGGCGCCGTAGGCGAGCCAGCCGTCCTTCTCGCGACAGAGCGCGAGCGCAAGGCATGCGCCCGCCGCAGCAATGCCGAGCGGGATGGCCGGATGTATGTCGTAGCTGGCGAACACGCGAGCGTCCGCCTTCGTGCTGAACGCGAAGTACAACGCTCCGAGCGCGGCGCCGGCGGCCAGGATCGCCGTGCCGATGAATGCGAGCCGGCGCGGCCCGCGTGCGCGCAGCAGTTCGGGCAACCACGGCGCCGCCGCCATCGCGAGCGCCGGCACCGCCGGCAGCACGTAGACGCCGCGCTTGCCGGAACTCGCGCTGAAGAACAGCAGCACGATCAACACCCAGACGAGCAGCACGATGGTCAGCGTGTCGCGCGCGCGGAACGCGTCGCGCCAGCGCGGCCAGAGCCACGGGACGAACGCGACGAGCGGCACCCACAGGAACGGCACGACCTCGAGGAAGTAGAACCAGAACGGCGCGTGGTGGTGCCACGCTTCGGAATAACGCGTCAACGTCTGGTGGAAGAGGATTTCGTTGCGATACGCGAGCAGTTCACCGCCCGCTGCGGTGGCGAGCATCATCGGCAGGAACCAGATGCCGATGGCGGCGAGCATGCACACGGGACCCGCGAACCAGCGCGCGTCGCGGTGCGGCACGCGCGACGGCCAGCCGCGCGAGGCCAGCACCGTCCACGGCACGAGCGCGAAAAGCGGCAGGAACCCGACGCCCTTGGTGATCACGCCAATCCCGGCCGCGGCCCAGCCGAGCAGGAACCAGCCAAAAGCCGGACCCGCGGCGAGGTGCCGCAGGAGTCCGTACAGGCTGAGCGTCGTGAAAAAGCACAGCGTGCCGTCGATCTGGGCCTGACGCGCCTGCCAGACGAACTGGAACGTCACGAGCAGCACGAGTGCGCCGGCCAACGCCACCTCGCGGCCGCGGACGCGCCGCAACAGGTCGTACACCAGCAGCAGCGAACCGATGCCGGAGAGCAGCGACGGAAAGAGGAATCCGAGCTTCATCGAACCGGTGACGGCCATCGCCGCAGCCATCAGCCAGAAGTAGACCGGAGGCTTGTCGGCGTACAGGTCGCCGCCGACGCGTGGAATGAGCCAGTCGCCGGAGCGCAGCATGTCCTGGGCCACGAGCGCGAATCGCGGCTCGTCCGCAGGCCATGGATCCCGCAGCCCGAAGCCCGCGCCCATCAGCAGCAACGCGAGGCCGACGAGCCACAGCACGTCGATCAGCACGTCACGTGATTGCGCTCGTCCGGGTCGCAGCAGGCGATCGAGCCGCGACGGGGACGCCTCGCGCGCCACTCAGGTTTCCTCGGTGATTCCGACGCGCGGCGAGGCCCGCTTGATCAGCCAGCGCAGGCCCCACAGGTCGACGATGCCGACCCACAGCCGGTTGTGCAGCCCGTACTTGGATTGACCCCGCGTGCGCTCGCGGTGATTGACCGGCACCGAAATCACGTCGTAACCCTCGCGCTGGTACAGCGCCGGCATGAAGCGATGCATGTTCTTGAAGCGCGGCATGTCCATGAACACCGCGCGATCGAACACCTTGATACCGCAACCCGTGTCCGGCGTGCCGTCCTTCAGGAACCAGCCGCGCACGCCGTTCGCGACGCGCGACGAGAGCCGGCGCAGCCAGGTGTCGCGTCGGGTCGTGCGGTTGCCCATCACCAGCCGCAGTTTCGGGCCGCCGCCCTTCATCGCGATCAGCAGGTTCGGGATGTCGGCCGGATCGTTCTGTCCGTCGCCGTCGAGCGTCGCGATCCACGGCGCACGGGACTCGCGCACGCCCGTCGCCACCGCAGCGCTCTGGCCGGAACGGATGGCATGCCGGATCAGCCGCACTTCCGGCATGCCCTGGGCCTTGGCGGCGAGCACTGCCTTGGCGGTGGCGTCCGTGCTGCCGTCGTCGACGAAGATCGTCTCGAAGGCGTAGCGTCCCTGCAGCGCGGCGTGGATTTCCCGCGCGAGCGGCAGGACGTTGTCTTCCTCGTTGCAGACCGGGATCACGACGGACACGTCGAGCCGGCCGGTCGGGGACTGCTGGTGGTTGGCTGTCAAGGATCAGGCCCCGCTGCGCACAATCGTGGTTTGGCGGCCCGCCGCCCGGGCCGGCCGCCGGGTAGTATAAACGCTCGACGACCGGGCCCCGACATTGAAAGCGCACCACGCACACGACCACGCACACGACCATCGGCACGCGCACGGTACGGACAGTCGTCGCCTGGGCTGGGCGCTCGTCGTGACGGCGGGGTTCATGGCGATCGAGGTCGCAGGCGGCTGGCTCGCCGGATCGCTGGCGTTGCTCGCCGACGCCGGTCACATGCTCACCGACTCCGCCGCACTGTTGCTGGCGTGGGTGGCGGCCCGACTGACCGAGCAGCCGGCGGCCCCCGGGCGGACCTACGGTTATCACCGCGCGCAGGTCCTGGCCGCGTTCGTCAACGCGCTCGCGCTGTTCGTCGTCGTGGCGTGGATCGGCTACGAGGCGGTGCAGCGCCTGCACCAGCCGCAGCCGGTCGCGGGCCGCACGATGCTCGGTATCGCGCTCGCCGGCCTCGCGGCCAACCTGCTGGTGTATTACCTGCTCGAGCGCGGCGCGAAATCCAACCTCAACGTCACGGCGGCGCGCCTGCACGTGCTCGGCGACCTGCTCGGCTCGATCGGCGCGGCGATCGCAGCGGTCGTGATCCTCGCGACCGGCTGGACGCCGATCGACCCGATCCTGTCGGTGCTGATGGCGGTGCTGATCGTGCGCAGTGCGTGGCAGCTGCTGCGCGACTCCACGCACATCCTGATGGAGAACACGCCGGAGAACGTCGATCTCGGCGCGTTGCGCGCGGCCTTGATGACGGCGGTGCCGGGCATCCGCGACGTGCACGACGTGCACTGCTGGTCGCTGACCAGCGGACAGACGATGCTCAGCCTGCACGTGACGCTCGGCCGCGACGCGGACGCCGAAGCCGTGCTGAACCACGCCAAGCGCGTCCTGGCCGAGGATTTCGCGGTCGCGCACTCGGCGTTGCAGATCGAACACGGCGACTGCCCGGACGAAGCCTGCCGCCTATGACGGACACCGAAGACCCGGACGAGCCGGCCGAACGGCCGAAGAACACGCTGTACCGCAAGCTCGGCAGGGGTCGGCGACGCCTCACGCCGGCGCGGATGCTGATGTACCGCGTGGCCGTCGTAGTCGGCTGGTGGCTGGTCAGGGTGTTCTGGGCGACGTGCCGCGTCCATCGGGTGATCGGCCTCGACGCCGCGCGCGCCGCGGTGTTCGCATCGAAGTCGGTGATCCCCGTGTACTGGCACCAGCACGTCCTGTACGGCGGCCGGGCGGTGCTCGACCTGCGCGCGGACGGGTTGAAGCCCGGTTTCCTGATCAGCCCGTCGATCGACGGCACCGCGCCGGCGATGCTGGTCGAGAAAGTCGGCGGCCACGTGATCCGCGGTTCGTCGACGAGCACGGGCGCGCGCGCGTTGCGCGACTACTACGAGACGATCGTCAAGCAGCAGATCTCGCCGGCGATCACGCCCGACGGTCCGCGCGGACCGGTGCACGAATTCAAGCCGGGCGCGGTGATGCTCTCGCAGATCACCGGCAAGCCCATCCTGCCGATCAGCGTGGCGGCTTCGCGTACGTGGTCGTTCGATACCTGGGACCGTTTCGAGTTGCCGTTGCCGTTCAGTCGCGTCGTGATCGCTTACGGCGAGCCCGTCAAGGTGCCCCGTGCCATGGACGCCGACGCGCTGGCGCGGACTCAGGCCGAAATGGCCGGGCGCCTGATGGACCTCAAGGCCCAGGCGGTCCAGGCACTCGCGGAACCTGCGCAATCCTGACAGCGTTGACTGGCCTGGACGCGGCGAGGCGCGCGAGGGTCGGCGGGCCGACGTCGAGCCGGCAAATGGCTGCGAAAAGCCTCGTGTAGTACGATACCGCTGCTCGCAGACAGGGATTTCCCGTCCGTCCGTTCCCGCGGCGCCAGTCGGCCATCGTGACTACCCAATCAACGCCCGTCGGCGCAACGCCGGCACCGCCCAGCCCCGAAACCCGGCACGACCTCGGCTCGACCGACGAGTCGATCGAGCTGATGACGCGCTGGTTCCACGAACTCGGCGACACCTACCGTGTGTTCGCGCCGGGCCGCGATTCCTGGACCTGGGTCATCCACCACCCGGACGACGTCAAGCGTGTGCTGGTGACGAACCACCGCAACTACACCAAGGGCGTGGGCCTCGACCGGGTCAAGCTGCTGCTCGGCAACGGCATCATGACCAGCGAGGGCGATTTCTGGCGCCGGCAGCGGCGCATGATGCAGCCGGCTTTTCACCGCAAGGTGATCGAGAAATTCGGCGACGAGATCCGCCGGCTCAGCAACGACCTGCTCGACCAGTGGGATGCGGCGGCCGGCAAGGGCGAGCCGGTCAACATCACGGAATCGATGAGCCAACTGACGCTGAACGTCGTGCTGCACACGATCTTCAGCGCCGACCTCGGCGAGCTGGTCGGGGACCTGCACGACAACCCGTTCATGATGGTCACGAAGGAGTCGAAGCGCGACCCGAAGTTCGCCTATCAATTCCGCCAGCTCGGCAAGCACGTGCTCGAGCTGGTGCGCGAACGGCGCCGGACGAACACCCGGCACTTCGACTTCATGCAGATGCTGATGGAGGCGTCCGATCCGGACACCGGCGCGACGATGAGCGAGCGCGAGCTGATGGACGAAGTCCTGACGCTGGTGGTGGCCGGACACGAGACCACGGCGAGCGCGCTCAACTGGACCTGGTGGCTGCTGTCGCGCCAACCGGAGGTGGAAGCGCGCGTGCACGCCGAGCAGGATACGGTGGCCGCGATCGAACTTGCGAGCTACGCCGACCTCGAAAAGCTGCCGTACACGATGCAGGTGCTGCAGGAATCGATGCGGCTCTACCCGCCCGGCTGGCTGTTGAGCCGCCGGACCATCGGCCCGGACAGGCTTGGCGGCTACGACGTAGCGCCCGGCACCGACGTCTTCCTCAGCCCGTACGTGATCCACCGTCACCCGAAGTTCTGGGAGCGTCCGGAGGCCTTCGACCCCGCGCATTTCGATCCCGTGCGCGTCGAGGGCCGGCACAAGTTCGCATACATCCCGTTCGCCGTCGGTCCCCGACACTGCATCGGCGAGAACTTTGCCATCTTCGAGATGATGCTGCATATGAACGGCGCGACGCGCCGCTTCCGGCTGCGCGAGGTCCAGACGGGTCCCGTCGCCATGGAGGCCCGCATCAACCTGCGGACCGCTCAGGAGCTCTTCATGCGAGTCGAGAAACGATGATCAAATACCAGACGCTGCCCGAGATGCTCGACGACCGCGCGCGCGGCCCGGGCGCGATCGTCTACCTCGAGGGCGAGGGCGTCGAGAAGGCCGTGAAGCTCTCCGAGCTGCGCCGGCGCGCGCTCGGCATCCTGTTCCACCTGCAGCGCATCGGCGCGAAACAAGGCGACAAGCTGATCCTGCACGTCTCGAGCAACGAGCAGTTCATCGACGCGTACTGGGCCTGCCTGTACGGCGGCATCGTGCCGGTGCCCGTGGCCGTCGGCATCAGCGACGAGCACAAGCAGAAGCTGCTGCGCATCGCGAAGCAGCTCGGCAGGCCGTTTCTCTACACCGACAAGAAACTGCGCGAGCGCTTCGCGACGTTTGCAGCAACCATCGGCGAGCCGGAGGCCTGGACGGCGCTGAAGCCGCGCACTTTCCTGATCGAGCAGCTCGAGGACATTTCGCGCGCCGGCATGCCTGCAAAGCTGACCGCCGGGGACACGGCGTTCATCCAGTTCTCGTCGGGCTCCACCAGCGAGCCGAAGGGCGTCGTGCTGACACACGGCAACATCCTCGCGAACGCCGAGGGCGCGCGGCAGGCCGCGGGATTCACGCCAGACGACGTCTCGCTCAGCTGGATGCCGCTGACGCACGACATGGGCCTGATCGGCTTCCACCTGATCATGATGTATTGCGGCGTGCGCCCGCACCTGATGCCGACCGACCTGTTCGTGCGCCGTGCGCTGATGTGGCTGAAGTGGTGTTCCGAAAAAGGCGTCACGATCACCTGCTCGCCGAACTTCGGTTACCGCCACTGCCTGCGCGCGCTCGGCGACAAGCCGCTCGATGACGTGCGACTCGACAAGGTGCGACTGCTCTTCAACGGCGCGGAACCGATCTCCGTCGAGCTGGCGGAGGAATTCCTCGATCGCATGGCCCCGTACGGTCTCAAGCGCGAAGCCATGTTCCCGGTGTACGGCCTCGCGGAGGCGTCGCTCGCGATCAGCTTCCCGCCGCCAGGCGCGTTGTACAAGTACATTACGGTGGACCGCCGCTCGCTCGGCGTCGGCTCCCGTGCGCGGTTCGTCGCCGCGAACGAGCCGACCGCGCTCAGGATCATGTGCGAAGGCGTCGCGATTCCGTTCGCGAAAGTGAAGCTGGCCGATGACGCGGGCGCGCCCGTTCCGCCGGATACGGTCGGCCACCTGCTGATCGGCGGCGACAACGTCACGCGCGGCTATTTCGAGAATCCGGAGGCCAACGCGGCCGCGTTCACGGCGGACGGCTGGCTGCGCACGGGCGATCTCGCACTCGAACACGACGGCGAGCTGTACGTGACCGGCCGCGCGAAGGAAATCATCTTCGTCAACGGCCAGAACTACTACCCGCACGACCTCGAGGCGCTGCTGCAGGCCGAGCCGGGACTCGAACTCGGCAAGGTCGCCGCCGCCGGCGCGCGCATGCCGGGCTCGGCAGGCGACGAGCTCGTGCTGTTCGTGCTGCATCGCGGCGACATCAAGGACTTCATCGGGCTGGCGACGCGGGCGATGCACCTGGTCAACGAGCACGCCGGCGTCGAAGTGGCGCGCGTGGTACCGGTGAAGCGCATCCCGAAGACGACCAGCGGCAAACTGCAGCGCAACTCGCTGGCCGAGGCGCTCGAGAACGGCGAGTTCGCCGACGAGATCGCGGCGTACGACCAGGCATGGACCGAACTGCACGGCCAGGGCCGCGCCGCGACGGGCCGCATCGAGCAGCAGTTGAAGGCGATCGTGGACGATGCGATGCCGGGAAAGCACATCGACGTCGACGACAACCTGTTCGACGTCGGCGCGAGCTCGCTGACCCTGATCCAGATCCACGAGAAGATCGACGAACTGTACCCCGGAGTCGTCGACCTGACCGAGTTGTTCGATTTCCCGACCATCGCCGAACTGGCGAAGCACCTCGAATCGAAACTGCCGAAGTAACCCCCTCACCGGCACTGCGCGCGACCTCTCCCGCGGGCGGGAGAGGTGAGGAATCAGTACACCGAGCGCTTCATCTTCCAGCGCTTGTGGCCCCACCACCAGCCGGCGGGATCGTCCTGGATCCACGCTTCGAGGTGACGCGCGTAGCGCTCGGTGATCGTGCCGTTGGGAAGCTTCTCTCCAGGCTCGTTGAGCGCGGTGAGCTCGAGCGCGTAGCGCCCTCGCCCGCTGCGGTGCATCCGCACGCAGATCACCTGACTGCGCAGCGCGCGCGCCAGCAACTCGGGACCCATGTAGAACGCCGTGTCCTGGTGCAGGAACTCGAGCCAGTGCTTCTCCGGGCTGGTCTTCGGCACCTGGTCAGCGACGAGGCCGATCGCGCCGGCCTCGCGGAACCGCGCGAGTTCCTGCAGCACCGACTTCGCCGGGATCAGCCGCGCGCCGAAACGCGACCGCATGTTCTTGATGAACGAATCGGCGCGCGCGTTCTTCAAGCGGCTTGTACAGCGCCATCAGGCGCGGCCCGAGGTCGAGCGAGAGCCGCAGCACCATCCATTCCCAGTTGCAGTGATGGGCGCCGGCGATCACGAGCGGGCGCGGCGGATGGGCGTTGGCCAGCAGTTCGGGATTGAGGATGGTGACCCGACGGCGCAATTCGTTTTCGTCGACGTCGCGTCCGTAGAGGATCTCGGCGAAGACTTCGGACTGGCGGCGGACGTATTCGCGCTCGATTTCGCGACGCCGTGCGGGCGTCGCGTCCGGGAACGATCGCGCGAGATTCTCGCGGGTGACCGAGCGTCGGAACCCGCCGATGCGGACGACCAGCGTGGAGAGGATGCCGAAGAGGCCGTAATACAGCTTGAGGCGAAAGCCCTCACCCGGCCTTTGGCCGACCTCTCCCGCAGGCGGGAGAGGTGAAGTCGAGTCACCCGGCCTTGGCCGACCTCTCCCGCAGGCGGGAGAGGTGAAGTCGAACCCTCACCCGGCCTTTGGCCGACCTCTCCCGCAGGCGGGAGAGGTGAAGTCGAGGGCCCGTCTTCAGTTGTCATACAACCGTCTCGCACGCTTCCAGCGTTTGTAGGCCCAGAAGTATTCGACGGGATGCTCGTGCACGTGAGCCTGCAGTTCCCGCACGTATGCGACCAGCACGTCGTCCGGGTCGGCGATCCTGCCGTCGCCGGTGAGCGGCACGAATCGCACGGCATAGTGGCCCGGCCGTACCCGTCGCATCGCCGCGAACATCACGACATAGCCCATCTTGGAGGCGATCCAGCCCGGTCCGCGATAGAACGCTGTCTGCTGCCCGAAGAACGGCAGCCACGTCTGCTGTTCGTTGGATGCGGCCGGCGACTGGTCTGCAAGGAGCGCCAGCAGCCGCACCTTGCCGCGCCGCTCGATCAACGCCTGGACGATTTCCTTGGACGGCACCATCGTGGCGCCGAAACGCGTCCGCATGTCCTTGAGGGCCCGGTCGCCCGCCTCGCGCGAGGCCGGCTTGTAAGCCGCGACCAGCGGCTCGCTGAACGCCTTCGAACAGCGCAGCAACAACCACTCCCAGTTGCAGTGATGCGCCGCGAGGACCATCACCCGCTTGCCGGAGTCGAGCATCGACTGCACCACTTCCGGATTGTCGAGCACGACCCGCGTTTCGATCTCGGCCTGCGCAATCCTGGCGGCATGGAAGACTTCGGCCGCCAGTTCCCCGAGATAGCCGTAGAAAGCCGCGGCGACCTGCTTGCGTTCCTCGACGGAACGATCCGATAGGCAGCGGTCGAGATGCTCCTCGACGAGGCTGCGACGCCAGCCGCAGGCACGCGCGCCGAAGGCGATGCACGCCGACAGCGCACGCAGGACCGGAAACGGCAGGATCGTCAGGAGGCGAATCACTTGGGAATGCCGCGGGGCCCAGGAGGGTGGACGCGTGCGATGGTACCGGACTGGATGGTTACAGGCGGGGACGGACGCGGGGACTGGTGCCGGAGGAGGGACTCGAACCCCCGACCCATCGCTTACGAAGCGATTGCTCTACCAGCTGAGCTACTCCGGCACGGGGCGCGCAGTATACGGACTCGCCCCGGGCGAAGGAAGCTAGGCCGTCCTCCGCACGCGAATCACCACGTCCACGCTCGCGATCTCGGTGCCGGGCGGCAACGGCGGCAGGCGGGCGAACTCCAGGTCGTCGGGCCGGATGTCGGTCATCTCGCCGGTGTCGAGGTTCTGGAAATGGTGATGCGGCGCCATCTTCGAATCGTAGACGCAACGGTCCGGATCGAGGTGGATCTGGCGCGCGAGGCCGTGGTCCACGAACAGCTTCAGCGTGTTGTAGACGGTGGCTTTCGAGACGCGGCTGGGCGACTGGCGCAGCGTCACGAGCAACTGCTCGGCCGTGAGATGACGAGGCGCCGCCAGCAGCACTTCGGCCACCTTCAGCCGCTGCGCCGTCGGACGGATGCCGCTTTGCTCGAGCAGGTGCCGGACGTAGGCCGTGCCGGGGGTTTCCGTGCGGATGTCGAATGTCATGGAACCGTATTATACGGGTGACTGCCGGGGTGGCCACGAATCCGGGGAAATACGTGAAAAACTGCGGCTGACACGCCCGGCCGACCCCGCCTAAGCTCCCGGCCTGTCCCCACCCAGGAGTGGCCAGGCCATGGAAGGCCCCCGCCCGCACGGCTACACGCTGATCGAAACGCTGGTCGCACTGGCCATGGTCGGGGTCATGGCAGGCTGGGCCCTCCCCGGCATGCGCGACCTGGCCCTGAACGCCGCCCGCACACAGCAGGTGAACGCGTTCCTGCAGGCCGTCTACCTGGCCCGCAGCGAAGCCATCAAGCGCAACGCCGTCGTCAGCCTCTGCCCCAGCCCCGACGGTGCGGCATGCGTCCCGGGCACCGACTGGCACGGGGGCTGGATCGTGTTCGCCAACCTCGACCGCGACTCGCCGGCGGTGCGGGACGCTGGAGAGGACCTGCTCACCGCCTACCCCCCCTGGCAGGACGGCCGGATCGACGCCAACCGCACGACCCTCTCGTTCCGTGCCTTCGGGCAGAGCGGCGTAACGGCGACCGTTACCTTCTGCGACTCGCGCGGCAGCCGTTCGGCCCGCGCCGTCATCATCAGCCAGACCGGCCGGCCGCGCGTCACGGACCGCTCGTCGACCGGAGGCGCCCTGTCATGCGACTGACGTGCCAATCGATGCCGGCAGGGTTCACGCTGGTCGAAGTCCTGGCGGCGCTCGCGGTGCTCGCTGTCGGACTGCTCGGTCTCGAACGGCTGATGATCGACGGCCTGTCCGGCAGCCGGATCGCGCGGCAGCACAGCCAGGCCGTCGCGCTGGCGGCAGACATGGGCGATCGGATCCGCGCGAACGGTGCGGGCGCCGGCGCGTACGCACTTGCGCCGGGAGCGCAGGTCGCGCCACCCGCCAACGACTGCTCCCCGGCCACGCCCTGCTCGCCCGCAGAATTGGCCGCGCTCGACCTGTATCACTGGCAACAGTCGGTCCGCGACGTGTTGCCGGACGCGCAGACGTCGATCGTCACGGCCGTCGTCGGCGCCGGTCCCGCCCGGCAGTACGACATCCTGATTCGTTGGGCGCAAACCGGGAACGACGACCCGGCCAGCTTCGCACTGACGGTGCAGCGGTGACGATCGTGGCGCGCGCGAAGGGCGCTCGCAGCCGGCCGGCGCAGTCCGGGTATGGCCTCGTCGAATTGCTGGTCGCGGCCTTGGTCGGCCTGCTGGTCATCGGGGGCATGCTCACGGCGTATCACAAGTCGCGCGAAACCTATGCGGCGGCGGAAACCGAATCGCGTCTGCAGGAAAACGCGCGCTACGCGCTCGCCATCCTCGAGGCGGACGTGCGGATGGCGGGCTACTGGGGCCTCACCAATCGCGGCGATCTGCTTGCGATCAGTGCAGCCGGCGGCTTTCCGGTCGCATGTGGGGCGGGTTGGGCCACCGACGTCGCGCATGCCGTCGCTGGGTACGACGGCGCCTACGGAGCCGTGTGCCCGGCCTCGGGCGGCGGCGCGCGGGCCGGCTCCGACGTGCTGATCGTGCGGCGCGCGAGCGCGCAGCGCATCACGCCGCAGGCCGCGGCGATCGCCGCCGCCTATCGCACGCAGGTGCTGGTCGTTTCGAGCCGCACGGGCGGCGAAGTCTTCGTTCCGAGCGCGACCGCGAATCAGTTGCCCGCGGGCTATGCGGTCAGCGATACGCCGGGCGATCCGCCGCTCGCCGATACGAGGCCGCTCGTCGTCGACGCTTATTACGTCAGCCGCAATTCGAGCATCGCGAACGGCTATCCCGCGCTCCGCCGCAAGACGCTGAATGCGGGACCGTCGATCGGCGAGGAAGAAGTGCTGCCCGGCGTCGAAGACCTGCAGGTCGAATTCGGCGTGGACACCGACGGCGATTCGAGCGCGGACCTCTTCGCCCATCCGGCAGCCGCGCCCGCCGGCGGCCAGCCGGTCTGCGTTCGGCTCTGGCTGCGGCTGCGCGCGCAGGACGCCGACCCGACGTTCATCGACAGCGCCACGTACGACTATGCGGGCCAGTCCTACACGCCGAACGATCACTATCGCCGCCTGATGGTCGTGAAGACCATCCACCTACGGAACGCGACATCATGACGAGGCTCGATGCAACGCAGCGGCCGGGGCGGGGCCTGCAACGCGGCAGCGTGCTGTTCATCGGTCTGCTGCTGCTGACGGTGCTCACGATCCTCGGCCTGTCGGCGATGGTCATGGCGACGCTCGAGCTGCGGATGTCGGCCAACGTCCGTCACCAGGAACTGGCATTCCAGGCCGCGGAATACGGCATCGAGCAGGCAATACGCAGCGCGGATCTCAGCACGGGCTTCACGATGGCGAGCCCCAAGATCGTGCCCGCCCGGGGCGCCGATCCGAACGTGCCCGGTGGCGACCTGGGCACTTACCGGTATCGGCTCTATTACGATGCCAGTGCCGGCATCGACGCCGTCCCGGACGGCGCGCGCGTCGGGCCCGGTGTCGCCGCGCTGCATTTCCTCATCGAATCGACCGGGCGATCGGCGCGAGGCGCCGAGGACACGCACGTGCAGAGCTTCTACTTGCTGCTGCCGCAGGGTTGCGTCGGCCGGCGGGCCGGGTTGCGCCGCTCTCGCGAGCTACGCGACGATCCGCAGCGGC
Source organism: uncultured Gammaproteobacteria bacterium (assembly GCA_963843985.1). Taxonomy (GTDB): domain Bacteria; phylum Pseudomonadota; class Gammaproteobacteria; order Steroidobacterales; family Steroidobacteraceae; genus RPQJ01. The sequence continues at coordinate 483,553 of CAWJMS010000033.1, forward strand.
TGGGCACAGAAGAATGCGGACTGAGCGCACACGCGGCGTCACGCTGCTCGAACTGCTCGCAGTGATCGCGATCGTGGCCGTGCTGGCCTCGCTCGCCGTACCGGGATACCGCGGCGTGGTCCTGCGCGCGGGCCGGTCCGAGGCGCGCTCGGCACTGCTTGCGCTCGCGACGGCGCAGGAAAAACTCTACCTGCAATGCCACGTGTACACGACGACGCTCGATCCGTCGCGAGCCACGAGTTGCGCGCCGTTGACGCTGAAATTCCCGCTCGCCAGCGAACGAGGCGCGTACGTACTCACGGTGACCGACGCGGATTCCCTCTCCTGGACGGCCACCGCGACCAGCGCGGCCGGCTCGGCGCAGTGGTCCGATCGCGCGTGCCGCACGTTCGGCCTGACGTCGGAGGGAGTGAAGTCGGCCGTCGACGACGCGAATCGCGCGACGAACCGGGAATGCTGGGATCGCTGAGGCCGGCCGCGCTCGATCAGGGCCGGCCGGGAGTGCGCAACTCGCGCGGCAAGGCGAAGACGACGTTCTCCTCCCGGCCGACCACTTCCTGCGCGCCCTCGCCGCCCCATTCGCGCAGGCGTGCGACGACCCGTTGCACCAGCAGCTCCGGCGCGGACGCGCCGGCCGTGACGCCGACGGCGGACTTGCCTTCGAACCATTCGCGCCGCAGGTCGCCGGGGCCGTCCACCAGGTAGCCCGGGATGCCGGCCTTCTCGGCGATCTCGCGCAACCGATTCGAGTTCGAGCTGGTCTGCGAACCGACGACCACCACGACGTCGCAGTCCGCCACGAGCTTCTTCACCGCGTCCTGGCGGTTCTGCGTCGCGTAGCAGATGTCTTCCTTGCGGGGCGTGGCCAGCGTCGGGAACCGCCGCTTGAGCGCATCGAGCACGTCGGCCGTGTCGTCGACGGACAGCGTCGTCTGCGTCACCACGCCGACGCGCGACGGATCGCGCACGTCGAGGTGCAGCACGTCCTCGACGTCCTCGACCAGGCTGATGCGCCCGCCCTGCCGTTCGTCGAACTGGCCCATGGTGCCTTCGACCTCGGGGTGCCCCTCGTGCCCGATCAGGATCACGTCGAGGCCGTCGCGCGCGTAGCGGGAAACCTCCATGTGCACCTTGGTGACGAGCGGACAGGTTGCGTCGAATACCTGCAGGCCGCGGCGCCGGGCCTCGTCCTGGACGGCCTTCGACACGCCGTGCGCGCTGAAGATGACCGTGGCCGCGTCGGGCACCTCGTCGAGTTCCTCGACGAACACGGCGCCGAGGTTGCGCAGGCGATCCACGACGAACCGGTTGTGCACGACCTCGTGACGGACGTAGATCGGCGCGCCGAACAGCTCGACCGCCCGCTCGACGATGTCGATCGCCCGGTCGACGCCGGCGCAGAATCCGCGGGGATTGGCGAGCAGGATGCGCATGGGCCGGGCGCTAATGTGCGCGCTTTTCCCGGAACGCGTCGAGCATCAGCAGCACCGCGCCGATGGTGATGGCGCTGTCCGCAATGTTGAAGGCCGGGAAATACGCGCCGCCCCAGTGGGCGTGGATGAAGTCGATGACGTAACCGTGCAGCACGCGATCGATCACGTTGCCGACGGCCCCGCCGACGATCAGGGCGAGCGAAATCGGCAGCAGCCGCTCGCCGCGCGGCAGCCGCCACAGCCAGACGACCAGGCCGAGGCTGACGACGGAGCCGAGCGTGATGAAGAATTCGCGTTGCCAGCCGGACGCGCCGGCCAGGATGCTGAACGCCGCCCCGGTGTTGTGCAGCAGCGTGAAGTCGAGCACCGGCAGCACTTCCACGCGGTCGTACAATTCGAGGAAGCGGCTGACCAGGAACTTGGTCGCCTGGTCGAGCGCGACGACGGCGACGGACAACCACAGCCAGGCGGCCGGATGCGTGCGCTGGGTCAGCCAGGTCATCGTGCTGGTGAGCGACGTGGCCGTCTCGGCCGCGGGCGCAGGGCGTTGTTCGTCAGGCGTATTCATGCGTAACGTCGCGCCTCCCCGGGTCCGTCGAGGTTGACCGCACAGCGGCCGCAAAGTTCGGGATGCGCGGCGACCTGTCCGACGTCGTCGCGCTTGTGCCAGCAGCGCACGCACTTCTGCGCCTGCGACGGCCGGACGTGCAGCCACAGGCCGCTCCTGCCCTCGGTGTCGGCAGCCACCGCCGCGGCCGGCCGCGACGACGCGTCGTGGACGCGCGCTTCGGACGTGATCAGCACGAACCGCAGTTCGTCGCCCAGCGGGTCGAGCGCCGCACGCCACTCGGGCGTGCCGTACAGGTCGACGACGGCGTCGAGCGGCGCACCGATCTCGCCGGCCACGCGCAGGCGCTCCAGTTCGCGCAGCACGGCGCCGCGCGCTTCCAGCACGCGCGCCCAGTCGATCGGCGCCGCGTCGGCCGCGGCCGCCGGCAGCTGCGCCCAGGTCTCGAGGAAGACCGACTCGGCGCGCGTCCCAGGCAGGTAGCGCCAGATTTCCTCGGCAGTGAACGACAGGATCGGCGCGAGCCAGCGCGTCATCGCGTCCGCGATCCAGTACATCGCCGTCTGCGCCGAGCGTCGCGGCAGGCCGCGGGCCGGGGTCGTGTACAGCCGGTCCTTGATGACGTCGAGGTAGAAACCGCCGAGGTCCACGACGCAGAAGTTGTGCAGTTTCTGGTAGATCAGGTGGAAGTCGTAGCTGCGATACGCCGCGAGGATCTCCTGCTGCATCGCCCGGGTGCGCTCGAGCGCCCAGCGATCGAGCGAGAGCATCTGCGCGACCGGCACCGCGTCCCGCGCCGGGTCGAACGCCGGCCAGGTTGCCGAGCAGGAAGCGCACGGTGTTGCGGATGCGTCGATACGAGTCCGACGTGCGCTTCAGGATCTCGTCCGAGACGCTGATCTCGTTCGCGTAGTCGGTGGCTGCGACCCACAGGCGCAGGATGTCGGCGCCGAGCGTGCTCATCACTTTCTGCGGCAGGATCACGTTGCCGAGCGACTTCGACATCTTGCGGCCCTTCTCGTCCACGGTGAACCCGTGGGTGAGGACGCCCTTGTAGGGCGCGTGGCCCTTCTGCGCGACGGACGTCAGCAGCGAACTGTGGAACCAGCCGCGGTGCTGGTCGGAGCCCTCGAGGTAGAGGTCCGCGGGCGTGCGGATCGCCGGGAAGATGCGCGACACACAGTGGTGCGAGAGGCCCGAGTCCACCCACACGTCCATGATGTCGGTGACCTTCTCGTACTGGCCGGCCTGCGCACCGAGCAGCGTCTGCGGGTCGAGGTCGAACCACGCGTCGATGCCGCCCTGCTCGACGAGATCCGCGACGCGCTCCAGCAGCGCCGGCGTCTCGGGGTGCAAGTCCCCGGTCTCCTTGTGCGTGAACAGCGCAAGCGGCACGCCCCAGGCGCGCTGGCGCGAGATGCACCAGTCCGGGCGCCCTTCGATCATGCTGTAGATGCGCTGCTCGCCCCAGTCCGGCGTCCATTCGACCTTGCCGATCTCCTCGAGCGCTGCCTTGCGCAGCCCCGCCTGCTCCATGCTGATGAACCACTGGGGCGTCGCGCGGAAGATCACCGGCGTCTTGTGGCGCCAGCAATGCGGATAGCTGTGGCGGAACGCCTCGTGATGCAGCAGCGCGCCGCGTTCGGCGAGCACGTCGACCACGTGCTTGTTCGCGTCGAAGACTTTTTCGCCGGCGAAGATCGGCGTCGAGGGCAGGAACCGGCCGTCGCCGCCGACCGGATTGTCGACCGGCAGGCCGTACTGCTTGCCGACGATGAAGTCTTCCTGGCCGTGGCCGGGAGCGGTGTGCACGGCGCCGGTGCCGCTCTCGAGGGTGACGTGCTCGCCGAGGATCGTCGGCACGACGCGGTCGTAGAACGGATGGCGCAACTGCAAGCAGCTCGAGCGCGGCGCCCTTGACGCGCGCGATCTCGCGCGACGTCTCGACACCGGCGCGATTGAGCACCGACGGCGCGAGTTCGGAGGCGAGCACGACCAGTTCCTCGCCGCCGCCGGCGTCGATCGCCAGCAGCGAATAGTCGAATTCCGGGTGCACGGCCACGGCCTGGTTCGCCGGGAGCGTCCAGGGCGTCGTGGTCCAGATCACGATGCTGGCGCGAACGGCCGGCAATGCGGTGGCGCCGACGCGTCGCGCAAGATCGGCCGGGTCGACCACGTCGAAGCGCACGTCGATCGAGGGCGACGTGCGCTCCTCGTACTCGACCTCGGCTTCGGCGAGCGCCGAGCGGCAGTCCATGCACCAGTGCACGGGCTTGTAGCCCTTGTACAGGTGGCCGTTGCGGACGATCTGCGCAAATGCGCGCAGCTGCTCCGCCTCGTAGCGCGGCGCGAGCGTCAGGTACGGGTTGGCCCAGTCGCCCATCACGCCGAGGCGGATGAAGTCCTTGCGCTGCACGTCGATCTGCTCGAGCGCGAACTCGCGGCAGGCCTGGCGGAACGCCTTGGCGTCGAGGTTCTTCGCGTCGCGACCGCGCACCTTTTCGACCGGCGTGCTCGATCGGCAGCCCGTGGCAGTCCCAACCGGGCACGTAGGGCGCGTCGAATCCGTCGAGCGTTCGCGACTTGACGATGATGTCCTTCAGGATCTTGTTGACCGCGTGCCCGATGTGAATCGCGCCGTTGGCATAGGGCGGGCCGTCGTGCAGGATGAATTTCGGCCGGCCCGCCGCCGTGGCCCGCAGCCGCTCGTAGATCTGGCGCTCGTCCCACCACGCGAGCATCTCGGGCTCGCGGCGCGCCAGATCGCCTTTCATCGGAAAGGCGGTGTCGGGAAGATTGACGGTGTTCTTGTAGTCGGCCATCGGGGGTCGGGAACTCACTGCGACTCGCTGAGCGAACCTGAAATTTTGAACGAATTCAGAGATTTAATCCAGAAATTCCCGCCTCTCCCGTTCAGGGCCTTGGTACTTAGCTCTCCGCACGCGGGAGGTCGGACGCCGTCCGGGCGAGGGCCTCTTCACCTCTCCCGCTTGCGGGAGAGGTCGGCCGACAGGCCGGGTGAGGGCTCCTGTCACGCTCCAAGCACGGCCCGGGCCTGCGCAGCGTCCACGTGAATCTGCTCGACGAGCTCATCGAGCGACTCGAACTTCTGCTCGTCCCGCAGGCGCTGCACGAAATCGACGTCCAGGTACCGGCCATACAGGTCGCCATCGAAGTCGAAGACGTGCACCTCGAGCAGCGGGTCGGTCCCGTTGATCGTCGGCCGGGTGCCGAGGCTCACGACGGCCGGGTGGTCCACCAGCCCAGCGCCGCTGACGCGAACTGCGAAGATGCCCCACAGCGGCACGACCTTCCGGTGCAGCGCCAGGTTGGCCGTGGGATACCCGAGCTTGCGGCCGAGTTGCTGACCGCGACGCACGCGGCCGGCGATGCGATACGGCCGACCGAGCAGCGCCGCGGCCCGCTGCAGGTCGCCGCGGCCGAGCGCTTCCCGCACCAGCGAACTGCTGACGCGCTCGCCGTCGACCAGGAAGCGGCCGACCTCCTCGACCGAGAAGCCGTGCACGGCGCCCTGTTCACGCAAGGTCGCGACATTGCCTTCGCGCTTGCGCGCGAAATGGAAGTCGTGCCCGACGACGAGATGGCGCGTGCCGAGGCCGCTCACCAGCAGGCGATCGACGAACTCCTGCGCGCTGATGGCCTGCATGCGCCGGTCGAAACGCAGCACGACTGCACGATCGATGCCGTACAACGGCAGCGCCTCGACTTTCTCGCGCAGCCGCATCAGGCGCGCAGGCGCGGCGTCGCCTTCGAAATACTCCCGCGGCGTCGGCTCGAACGTGACGACCGTCGCCGGCAGGCCGAGCGACCTCGCTTTCGCACGCACGGCCGCCAGCAGGTGCTGGTGCCCGCGGTGCACGCCGTCGTAGTTGCCGATCGTGACGACGCTGCCGCGATGCCGGTCGCGCAGGTTGTGAATGCCCCGGATCAGTTCCATCGGTTGCCGCGTCGTCAGGCGTTGCGGGGCGGAATCGGCCCCACGGAGCGCACGCGCAGATGGCCGACGCGCATGCCGAGCAGGTAGAGCACGCCGAAGTAGATGCCCGCGCCGCCGATCACCAGCACGGCCATCCACTCGAGGCGTTGAATCGTGTGCATCGCCATCCATCGTTCCGTGCTGCCGGCGACGTACCACAGGAAGAGGCCCATCAGTACGTTGCCGGCCGCCACCTGGATCAGCATGGCTCGCCAGCCGGGCACGTGGTGCAGCACATGATCGCGGCGCAGTCCGCGGTACAGCATGAATGCGTTGTACCAGGCGCTGATGCCGATGTTGAGCGCGAGGAACGCGTGCAGGCCAGGCTGCCTGCTGTGAAACGCGATCGGCAGCACGACGAACAGGTTGAGCGCCATGTTGACCGCCAGCGCCTTGATGCCGATGCGCATCGGCGTGCGCGTGTCCTGCCGGGCGAAGAAGCCCGGCGCCAGCACCTTCACGAGGCTGAAGCCCATCAATCCGCTCGAGAAGGCCATCACGGCCAGCGCCGACATGCGCACGTCCTGCGCGTCGAACTCGCCGTAGTGGAAGATCGCGACGGTGAGCGGCCCGGCCAGCACGATCAGCGCGACGGTGGCGGGCGTGACGACGATGACGGTGAGCCGCAGCGCCCAGTCGAGCGTCGCGGCGAATCGCTCGATCGATTGCGACGAGTGGTGCGCGGACGAGGCCGGGCAGGATCACGGTCGCGAGCGCGACGCTGAACACTCCGAGCGGGAACTCCATCAGCCGATCGGCGTAGTACAGCCACGAAATGCTGCCGGTGACGAGGAACGACGCGATCAGCGTGTCGAGCAGCAGCGCAACCTGCGAGACCGACGAGCCGAAGATCGCGGGCAGCATCAGCTGCCCGATCTTCTTCACGCCGGCGTCGTCCCAGCGCCAGCGCGGCCGGCGCAGCAGGCCGAGCTTCACCATGGCCGGCAGCTGGAAAGCGAGCTGCACGGCGCCCGCCACGAACACGCCGACCGAGAGCACGACGCCCGGCTGCTCGAAGCGCGGCGCGATCCACGCGGCGAACACGATCATCACCAGGTTCATCAGCGTCGACATCAGCGCCGGCACGGTGAAGCGCTGGTAACTGTTGAGGACGCCGGACGCGAGCGACGCCAGCGAGATGAAGAGCAGGTACGGGAAGGTCCAGCGCAGCATGTCGACCGTGAGGTCGAACTTGCCCTGGTCCGCGTGGAACCCGGGCGCGAACAGCAGCACGAACACCGGCGCGGCGAGGATGCCGACGATGGTGATCACCGACATGAACCACGCCATCGTGCCCATCGCGCCGTCGACGAGGTCGCGCACCTCGTCGTGCGTGCGCTGCACCTTGTACTCGGAGACGACCGGCACGAAGGCCTGCGAGAACGCGCCCTCGGCGAACAGCCGGCGCATGAAGTTCGGGATCTTGAACGCGACGAGGAATGCGTCCATCAGCACGCCCGCGCCGAACATCCGCGAATACACCATGTCGCGCAGCAGGCCGGTGACCCGCGACAACAGGGTCAGGCCGCCGACGATCGACGTGCTGCGGAAGAAACCGCCTCCGCTCAAGGAGCGGCCTCGGCGGCGGCGTGAGGATGGAAAGCCGGGGTGGGTCAGCATGAGCCGCGAATGATAGCGGAGAGCACACTGCCCTCACCCCGGCGCTCTCCCGCACGCGGGAGCGCGGAATCGAGCGCCTCTCCCGCTCGCGGGAGAGGTCGGCGGCACGCCGGGTGAGGGTCATCGTCATTGGAAACTTGACCTTCCGGGGCCGCATCGCCAAAATACGCGGCTCTTTTATCGACCGGCCGGCCGGTCCCATGCCCGGGGCGCCGACCGCAGGAGACCGACTCAGTGGCGAACATCAAGTCCGCAGAAAAGCGCGCCCGGCAGGACGTCAAGCGTCGCGCCCACAACATGGCCGCCCGCTCGCGCCTGCGCACCTCGATCAAGAAGGTGCTGAGCGCAATCGGCGAGGGCAACAAGGCCGACGCGACCGCCGCATTCAAGGCCGCGCAGCCGGTGATCGACACGATGGTCACCAAGGGCATCATCCACAGCAACAAGGCTGCCCGGCACAAGCGCGAACTGAACGCCAAGATCAAGGCGCTCGCCGCCGCCAAGTAAGGCCGGTCGCAAGATCCACGAAAAAGCCGGCTTCGACGCCGGCTTTTTCTTTTACGTCGTTCCTCGCCGCCTCGGCCTCCGCCTCGGCTTCGTCACGCGATTTCTCGTCGAGCCGGCGCATGACCGCCTGGCACAGCTCCTGCGTTCCCTGGCGGGTGGCGCCCGAGATGCGCAACACCGGGCCCTTCCAGCGCAGGCGCCGCACGATCTCCTTGCAGCGCTTGTCCGCCTCGGCGGGCGGCAGCAGGTCGAGCTTGTTCAGCACCAGCCATCGCTCGCGCGTCGGCCAGCTCCGGGCTGAATTTCTTCAACTCGGCGGCGATGGCGCGCGCATCTTTGACCGGATCCGCATCCGGATCCGGCGGCGCGATGTCGACGAGGTGCAGCAGCACGCGCGTGCGCTGCAGGTGGCGGAGAAACCGGATGCCGAGCCCGGCGCCGTCGGCGGCGCCTTCGATCAGGCCCGGGATGTCGGCCATGACGAAGCTCTGGTGCTGGCCGACGTAGACGACGCCGAGGTTCGGGTGCAGCGTCGTGAAGGGATAGTCGGCGATCTTGGGCCGCGCCGCCGAAACCGCCGCGATCAGCGTCGACTTGCCGGCGTTCGGCAGCCCGAGCAGGCCGACGTCGGCCAGCAGCTTCAGCTCGAGACGCAGCTCGCGCTTCTCGCCGGCCGTGCCGGGCGTGGCCTTGCGCGGCGCGCGGTTGGTGCTGCTCTTGAAGCGCTGGTTGCCGAGGCCGCCCTTGCCGCCGCGCGCGACCATCACGCGGTCGCCGTCCCCGGTCAGGTCGCCGAGCAGTTCGTCGGTCTCGACGTCGTAGACGACCGTGCCGACCGGCACGACGATCTCGGGATCCTCGCCGCCGCGCCCGCTGCAGTCGTCGCTGCCGCCCGGCTCGCCGTTCGCCGCCTTGAACGTCCGCATGTAACGGAAGTCCGCGAGCGTATTGAGGCCCTTCTTCGCGACCAGGTAGACGTTGCCGCCGTCGCCGCCGTCGCCGCCGTTCGGCCCGCCGAACGGCATGAACTTCTCGCGGCGAAAGCTCACCATGCCGCGGCCGCCGTTGCCGGCCTGCGCCTTGATCGTGGCTTCGTCGACGAACTTCATGCTGGGATCCCCGAAAAGCAAAAGCCCCGGCAGTGCCGGGGCCTTGGGCAATCATCCCGGCCGCTCGGGCCGCGGGGTTCAGCCCTGCGGCTCGACGATGACGTGCACGCGCTGGTCGATGCCCTTGCGCTTGAACTGCACCTTGCCGCTCTTCAGCGCGAACAGCGTGTGGTCCGTGCCGACGCCGACGTTGTCGCCGGCGCGGTACTGCGTGCCGCGCTGGCGGACGAGGATGTTGCCGGCCAGCACGCTCTCGCCGCCGAACTTCTTCAGGCCGAGGCGCTTGCTTTCCGACTCGCGGCCGTTCTTGGTACTGCCGCCTGCTTTTTTATGTGCCATTTCTCAATGACTCCTGCTGTCAGGGAATCCGGGCCTCAGGCCTGGATGCCGGTGATCTTCACTTCGGTGTAGAGCTGACGGTGCGTGCCCTGCCGCAGGTAGTGCTTGCGGCGGCGGAACTTCACGATCGGCACCTTGTCGGTCTGGCCGTGCTTCTGCACGGTGCCCGAGACCTTGCTGCCGGTGACGAACGGCACGCCGATCTTGACGTCCACGCCCTTGCCCACCAGCACGACCTCGTCGAACTCGACGGCGGCACCGGGCTCGGCCTCGAGCTTTTCGATGCGAACCACGTCGCCTTCGGCGACGCGATACTGCTTGCCGCCCGTCTCGATGACCGCGTACATGACTATCCACTCCAGCAGGAGGCCGGGGGTGACCCGGCAGAAAGACGCGGGATTTTAGATGGACGGGCGCCCCGAATCAAGCGCTTACGCGAATCCAGCCATTCCCTCGCCTCGGCCCGGAAGGTACCATGATCGGTCTTAAGTCCATGATTTTGTCGCGGGAATGCAACTAGAACAGATCCGGGGTCCCGTCGTCGACGACCTGCGCCTGGTCGACCAGACCATCGTCGAGCGACTGGCCAGCGACATCGTCCTGGTCAACCAGATCTCGCAATACATCATCGGCAGCGGCGGCAAGCGCCTGCGGCCCCTCAGCGTCGTGCTGACGGCGCGGGCTTGCGGCCACGACGGCGACCGGCACATCCCGGCCGCGGCCATCATCGAGTTCATCCACACCGCCACGCTGCTGCACGACGACGTCGTGGACGGCTCGGACATGCGCCGCGGCCGGGACACGGCGAACAACGTGTTCGGCAACGAGGCCAGCGTGCTGGTGGGCGACTACCTCTATTCGCGCGCGTTCCAGATGATGGTCGAGCTCGGCGACATGCGCATCCAGGAAGTGATGGCGAACGCGACCAACACGATCGCCGAGGGCGAGGTGCTGCAGCTGATGAACGCGCACGACCCCGACACCACCGAGGAGCGCTACCTCGAGGTCATCTACCGCAAGACGGCGAAGCTGTTCGAGGCCGGCGCGCAGGTCGCCGCCATCGTCGCCGGGGCGCGGCCCGAGATCGAGGACGCGGTCATGCAGTACGGCCGTCACCTCGGCGCCTCGTTCCAGCTGGTGGACGACGCGCTCGACTACGCCTCGAGCCCGGAACAGCGCGGCAAGAACCTCGGCGACGACCTCGCGGAAGGCAAGCCGACGCTGCCGCTCATCTACGCGCTCGCGCACTCGTCGCTCGAGGACACGGCGCGGTTGCGCGCCGCCGTCGAGCACGGCGGCCTCGACGATCTCGAGCAGATCACGCGCGCGATCGAGTCCTCGGGCGGGCTGGAGTACACCGCCCGGCTCGCGCAGCGGGAGAAGGAACTGGCCGTCGAGGCCCTGCATCGACTGCCGGACACCACGTTCTCGGCACTCGCTCGAGGCTCTGGCGGAATTCGCGGTGGCGCGAACCTACTGAAGCGCGGCGGATCGCGGCCCCGGTTGTCTCGCGCGCAGGCGCGTCGCAGTCGAGATTGAATCATTCGGGTGCCTTCAGTATGCTACGCGGCTCGCAAGGCGGGCTCTGGCCCCGTCGACGAGGCCCTGAACCGCGCTCCCGGCCGGTGTACGAACAGGTCCTCCGCTGTCGCGACTGGATTCGGGATGTAGCTCAGCCTGGTAGAGCACTACGTTCGGGACGTAGGAGTCGAAGGTTCAAATCCTTTCATCCCGACCATTAAAACAAGCCTTTTTCGCGCAACCTCGCCCGATCCGTCGCGCTCGCTTTTGGCCGTAATGCAGCCCTAATGCAGCCGGCGACCGTCCGCCCCGGGCCGCGCAATTGCGGTCAAAGGGTCGCGACCCACGCCTGCTCAGCGACAATCGCCAAGGGCTTGCCTTCCTGCCTCAATTCGATCGCCTTCAGGATCTTGGTTCCGTGCGTGCTATGGAGCCATTCCTCGGAACCGAACGTGCCAACAATCAGGTAATTCGTCTTGCCTGAGCACCCGTCCTTCACGACGCCGCCCCGCTCCTCGATGACCGAGGAAACTCTCTTCCGAGGCCCGAAGGCGAACTGCCCGGTCAGCACGAATCCGCGGCCCTCATAAACAATTTCCGGCATCGGGTTATCGAAAGGAATTGCCCCGCTGACCGACGGACCGCCGGGCTGCGGGCGACCGCCGGCAACTTGGTTGATGACCTCTAGCAGTTCCTTTTCCTCTTCCGGGTCAATTCTGCCGTCCGTCATGGCTTGCATGAGACGCGCGTGAAGAATGTTTCCTGGCCAATCGCTCGTGGCATAAAGGCTCGACTCCAGCGACTCCAGCAAGAGTCGAGCCTCAGCATCCTCTACCGCACCGTCCGCGAGAATCATGCGGCACATGCCGATGATCTCGTCCATGTTGCGCACCTTGATTCGGCGCGAGTTAACAACGAGGCGCACTGGGTCGTCGGTGCTCGGATCGAAAGAATTAGGCGGCACACGCTCGGCAGCCTTCGAGACCGCTTCCCGTTGCTCAGGCGACGCGCGCCCAAAGATCCGCAAAAGCGCTCCCATAGCGCCCCCCGTGCTCTACATTAGGAATCAGATCCCGCGAACTTCGCCGGATCGCTTGTAAAAATGACTGTCGTCCCCGTGGCCGTGCACGCAATTGCCGTGTCGTGCATGGGGTCGATTTCCAAGTCGTCGCCGCGCAACCCTTGCCACATTGCTAAATATCGGTTGCTGCCGAATTTCTGGCCGTTCTTGAGCGCCTTCTCCAACCCGCCTTTCCACGGCAGCACGACCAGTTCGCCGGCGCGTGCTCGCGCCGCAAATTCCGGGTCTTGCTCGCCCATTTGGCGGCCACGCTCCCACGCCGCAATGACTCCTTCGTCGTGACCGTGCCAGCGCTGTTCGATGCTGAGACCTTTCCTGATTGGCGTGTCAATACTTCGGCGGACATGCATAACGCGCCCCCCTCCCCTGCCGCACCAAGGCCAAGATTGCCGCGCAACTATGCAACCTACTACTGCGGATGTTGCGTAACAACCAAAGATGTTTGATTGCCGGCGGTCGGGGTGATTGACTGCTCGCAAAGCAAAGGCGACATCGCGCCGGCGCAAATGGCGACGCCGGCACGACACCTGACCATCACGCATCGGAGGACGCACGCAATGGGTAGTCCGAAGTCTGAACAGGTTCCGGCGTCGTGCATCATCATGACGACGTTCGGCGCGATCGCGCTTGGCCCGGACCACGCGCCCGCGACTTCGCTGCGCGTCGCCGCCGCGAAGTGCTCGCCCCTCGCCGCACGTGGCGTGAACGGCAGGAAGATGCTGCAACCGTTCCTGAAGGGTTCGACCCGCAAGCGACGCGCGGCCGTGGCCGACGACATCCGCGCTTGCATCCTTGAGGGCCGCACGACGGCCGACATCGTGCGGGAACTACTCACCACGAGGGCGAATCCGTGAGCACGGTTCTGCGCTTCCCGGTTCGGCTCCGCGGCGCGATGCCGACGCCGGCCGAGGGCGCCTGCGCGGCCGTGCTGCCGTTCCCGGCTCAGTGGCAGAGTTTCGAGAATCCAGCCGTGCAGGCATTCGCCCGGCGGCTTGCGCCGCTCCGTGCTCACGACGTGGAATTGCTCGCGCACGTCGCGCGAGCCGCGGAACGCATGGACCGCGACGGGCTGGGCCACTACGCCCGATATTTGCACGCGCTGACGACGTCGGATATATCGCCGGTCGCGCTTCGCGGATGGCTTCAAATTGTCGGCAGGGCCGCCGAGGCGCGGCATTGAATGACGGACAATCAGCCAAATGGTCCTATTGGCGAGGCCGACGGCCCGTGGACCGCATTGGACGATGGCTCCGTAATTGCGAAAAGCGGACGAACCGTCCACTTCGGCCTTGATCGCTTCATGCAGTCCGTTAGTCTTGGGGACCACTGCTTCATATGTGGTATCTCCCGCGACGAGAAAGCCTTCAACGACGAGCACGTGGTCCCAGCATGGTTGTTGCGCAAATACAAGCTGTTTAGCAATACCGTTAGGCTTGCAAATGAAGCGTCATTCAGACACGACAAGTACAAGATCGCGTGCTGTTCCGACTGTAACAGTCTAATGGGCGCGCAAATCGAAGATCCGGTGAGCAAGATAGTTGCCGGTGGCCATGATGCCGTTGTCGACTACATGCGCAATAACGGTCCGCTCCTCTTCTTCGTCTGGATGGCGCTAATTTTCACAAAAGCCCACTTGCGTGATCGGTCGTTTCGATTCAATCGCAACTTGAGCGCGGACAGCGGCATGATTTCAAGCGCGTACAACTGGGAGACGCTGCATCATGTCCATGCGGTCGCGCGCAGCTTCATGTCAGGGACCCACGTCGACCGCAGCGCAATCGGCACCATCTTTGTGATGCGCGCAAGGAGCGAGGTCGAAGCCCCTCCGTTTGATTTCTTGGATCTTTACCTCGCTCAGGTGTCTATGCTCAGATTGGGCGATGTCGCACTTCTGACAGTCTTTAACGATTGCGGGATCGTTGGCGACTATCTGGCGCGTCGCCTCGCCAATGTGACAGGTCCACTCTCCGCACTGCAGCTTCTGGAAGTCGCGGCAGATTCCGCCGCCTGTAATCTGCACTTGAAGACTCGGCCTGTTTGGCAGTCATTCACCAACGTCGCCACTCGCGAGTCGCACATTGTGGCGTCGCGTAGCGCCCCGCCGGAATTCTGCGAACCCAAACTGTCCGTCCGCGGAGGGCTCATGGAGTACCTCCTCAAGCACCATATGCCACCTGACATGACCTATGCTGGATTCGAGCACAACTCGGATTTTTGGGCCGCCATGCGCGAAGGCAAAGTGACGTTTCTTTATGATGCGGATGGCAAATTCGTAACAGCGCATATCAAGCCAAAATCTTGACGATTTTCGCCTACTAGTGGCCTGTACCAACTGATTGTGTACTGATGTGTCGCGACGGGTCGGCGTATTTCCACTTCACGGGCCGCGGCGACTTGTTGTAATGGCGGATGTAGCGCATCAGCTTTCTCTTCAGGTCCGAGACGGAAGTGAACACGCCGCGGGCAATGACGTCCCGTTCGATCTTGCCGAACCACAGCTCGACCTGGTTGAGCCACGAGGAGTAGGTCGGAGTGAAGTGCAGGTGAACCTTCGGATGCGCTTCGCAGGGAAGTCCTGGACCGGGTTTGCTCTTGTGAGCCGAGAGGTTGTCGGCGATCACGTGGATCTCTTTGCCGCGGGGCTGATTGATCACGATGTCGGTGAGGAACGCGACGAACTCCGCCGAGGTGTGTCGTTCAGCGGTCTTGCCCAGCACCTCGCCGGTCTGGGTGTTGAAGGCGGCGTACAGCGACAGCGTGCCGTGACGGAAGTACTCAAATCCATGCCGCTCGGCTCGCCCGGGCGACAGCGGCAGCACCGGGTCCTTGCGATCCAGCGCTTGAATCGCCGTCTTTTCGTCGACGCAGAACACCGCCGCGTGCTGCGGCGGATTCGAGTTAAGGCCAATGATGTCGGCCGCCTTCTTCTCAAAGTCCGGATCGTTCGAGGCCATGTAGCGCTCCGATCCGATGCGGCTTGAGCCCGTGCTTGCGCCACACCCGCGCCACCATCATGTGGCTCACGTTGCCAGATGCGCGGCGAGCTTGCGCGTGCTCCAGTGCGTCGCCCCGCCCGCCGGCGCATGGCGTGTCGCCTCCAAGATCCGCGCTTCCAACTCCGGCGTGAGCACCGTCGCGACCTGGCCCAGGTGTCGGCTGTACAGACCGGCGATGCGCTGCTCGGCAAATCGCTTGGTCCAACTCGCCACGAAGCCCCGACTGCACTCGATCCGCTCGGAGGCTTCATCCCACGTATGGCCGTCGGCGAGCAGCAGAATCAGCCGCGCTCGTCGGGCATCCTCCGCCCGATCCGTTCGGCTGTTGGCTCGCCTGGTTCGGTTCCATACGCTCTGCACTCGTCAAGGTGATCGCGTCTTTCATGGATGCGATTATAGTCTATAAATGACTGTTACAGTCCACTAGTGATGGCTTGGCTCGTGAGAGCCGCGACGAAACCGCACGCGGCCGAGCTCACTAAGGACCATGGCTCGAGTCACGGCAACCTTTGTCAATTCGAGCGCCGCGCCAAGGCCGCAGTGCGTCTAAACTGTTCAGGTGATCGTGGTGGGTCTGTCACGTAAGAAGTCTGTACATTGCTTGCGTTGTGAAAGCCAGCTGCAAGCGGCTGGTCTGGCATCTACGTACTTAGGTAATTACGCGTGTCCACGGCACCGTACAAAGTCGTCCGCTCCAATGGTTGGCGGCCGATCGATTGAATCGCGGATTGGAGCGTTTGTGCGTCCATCTCCTGGCCGTTGACCCCGCCTGCGGCACGGGTAATCGACTCGTTCATCAACACACCACCGCAGTCGTTGGCGCCCGCCTGCAGGGCGAGCAACGCGCCGTCCCGGCCGAGCTTGACCCACGAGGCCTGGATGTTCGGGACCAACCCGTGCAGCACGAGACGTCCGACGGCGTGCATCAGCATGGCTTCCCGGAACGTTGGGCCTGAGCGCGCCTTGCCGTGACGCCAGATGGGCGCTTCCATGTGCACGAACGGCAGGGGGACGACTTCGTGAATCCTCCGGTGTGGGCCTGCAGGTCTCTCAACGCCAACAGATGCCGGGCCCAATGCACAGGGTTGCTCGACATGCCCGAACATGACCGTGGCGGTGCTTCGGAGTCCAATGCGATGCGCGACGCGCATCACTTCCAGCCATTCCGAGGTGTTGATCTTGTCCGGACAAATGACGGCCCGCACGTCATCGCAAGGATCTCCGCAGCAGTTCCTGGCAATGTCCGAAGTCCGGCGTCGCGCAGCTCGCTCAGGTAGGTTTCGAGCGACAGCCCAGATGTGCGGGCCCCATGCGTGATCTCCAGCGGCGAGAAAGCGTGCACATGAATACCGGGAGCCGCACGCTTCGCCGCGGCCACGATCTCCAGGTACGTGCGGCCCGTGAAGTCAGGATGTATGCCTCCCTGCAGGCAGACTTCGGTCGCGCCACGCTCGACCGCTTCGGCGACCCGCTGTTCGATCTCTTCGTAATCAAGTCTGTAACCGGGACCGCGGAGACTCCGCGCGCCGCGTCCCTTGGCGAAAGCGCAGAAGCCGCAGGAATAACCGCAGATGTTCGTATAGTTGATGTTGCGGTTAACGACGTAGGTGACCGTTGCGCCGACGGTGGCCACTCGAAGCTCATCCGCCGCGCGTACGACGGCCGCAAAGTCCACTCCATCTGCGTCGAAGAGCGCAACGATCTCCTGTTCGCCCAGGCGCTCGCCGGCCGTGGCACGTCGAAGCGCTTCCAGTGACAAGCGCCGTTGCGTGCGGGCGCGTTGAGCGAGCCTGCACCAGTTTCGCGAGGCGGGCGGGCGGTCGATGCCCGCTCCGGCCGACCAGTCACGGTCCGCCAGGTATCCTTGGCGTCGATCTTTCGTAGCACCGGGGTGCGAAACGACTCGTCGAGCCAGCGATCAGGCTTGAGCGCGAACGAAGGGATGATCGCGAGGCGCTCGACCAGCAAGCGCCCTCCCTCCTCAGTCTCTCGCTTCGAGCATCTCGAGCTCTGGCCAGG
>CAWJMS010000034.1:0-332500 GCA_963843985.1 uncultured Gammaproteobacteria bacterium
TCGCTGCCGTTCGGGTTGATGATCGGGCGGATCTTCTTGATGTCCTCGCCGAACAGCTCCGCCTCGAAGCGCGCCTCGCGCGCGTGCATCCAGTTGGCGTTGCCGCGCACGGTGTTGATCTCGCCGTTGTGCGCGATGTAGCGATAGGGGTGCGCGCGGTCCCAGCTCGGGAACGTGTTGGTGCTGAAGCGCGAGTGCACCAGCGCCAGCGCGGTCTCCATCAGCGGGTTGTGCAGGTCGGGGAAGTACTGGTCGAGCTGCGTCGTGAGCAGCATGCCCTTGAAGACGATGGTGCGGCACGACAGGCTGACGATGTACCAGTACTCGGCGCCCGCGAGCGTCGAGGTGCGGATTTCGTTGTAGGCGCGCTTGCGGATCACGTACAGCTTGCGCTCGAACGCGAGTTCGTCGGCGATGTCCGGGTTGCGCTGGATGAACACCTGGCGCATGAACGGCTCGCAGGAGCGGGCCGTCTCGCCCAGCATGCCGTTCTGGGTGGGCACGGTGCGCCAGCCGAGCACGTGCTGGCCCTCGGCCTGCACCACCTGCTCGAATTTCTGCTCGACCTGGCGACGGATCGTCGGGTTGCGCGGCAGGAAGATGATGCCGCTGCCGTACTGGCCGGCCGGGGGCAGCGTGATGCGCGCCTTGCGGCACACTTCTTCGTTGAACGCGTGGGGCATCTGCAGCAGCACGCCCGCGCCGTCGCCGGTGTTGACCTCGCAGCCGCAGGCGCCGCGGTGGTCGAGGTTCTTCAGGACCTGGATCGCCTGCTCGAGGATGCGGTGCGACTTCCGGCCCTGGATGTCCGCAACGAAACCGACGCCGCAGGCATCGTGTTCGAACCGCGGGTCGTACAGGCCCTGCCTGGCCGGCGGCCCGAGCCTTGCGGAACGATGCTCCTGGTCACCCTGCGGCGTGGCGCGGGCGGTGGAGGAATGCTGCTGTCGGCTCATCGTCGGACCTTCCTGCGGTTGCCGGCGGCTCAGGCGCAGGGCGAGGTCGCAGCTCGGGACGAGCCGGGACCCCCTGATCCTTGGCGACGGTCGTGGATACGACACTCATATGACACGCGCGCCGGTCCTCGTCAATGCACTGCAGCAAAGTGGTTTGCGGCCCTCACGCCGCGGCCTGAAAGTCGATCTCAATCGAGGTGGCGGAGCGCCCACGGTTCCTGCTAGCGTGCGCCGGTCCGAAGTCGTAAAAACAATGGGGATTCATATGGATGCATCGACAACGGCGGGCGCGGTCGGCGCCAGTCTCGGGGTGTTCCTGCTGGTGCTGCTGGTCGTCGGCGCGGTGAGCGGCCTCGTCGTCGGGGCGCTGGCCCGTTTCCTGTTGCCGGGACCGGATCCGATGGGCTGGGGCCGCACCATGCTCTACGGCATCGGCGGTTCGTTCGTGGGCGGCCTGATCGGTCGCCTGCTCGGGATACCGGAGACGCTCGGCTTCGTGCTGTCGGTGGCCTGCGCGGCCGGGTTGATCTGGTACTTCACCCGCCGCAACAAGCCGGCGGCGGCCCCCACGCCAGGACCCGGGCCCGGCACGCCTAACACGTAAGTATTTGAATCAATGGGGTTATATACCCGGAGGGAGGCACACCCCCTCCGGTTCGGGTATCCTTGCGCCCGGTCCACAACCGGGACGGTTGTCTCGAACGTGGCGTAACGGCGCCCCTCCTGCACCTTGGCAGGGACGTGAGGCACGTCACCGATGGAGCAAGCTTCGTTGACCCTGCCGTCCAGGGTCACCAATCTCCACCCCCAAGATCGACCGGAGTCCTGGATCTGCCATGCTGAGGTTGCGTGACATCGCCCGTTGTCGACCGCTGCCCGGCCGCCGCTGGGCGGCGCTGGCGATGGTCGCCTGCGCGCTGGCCGCGGTTCCGGGCGGGCTCGTGCAGGCCGATGCTTCTGCATCGAGCCCCCTGGCCAGCGCCATCGGGCGGGGCCTCGCCGACCTCGTCCAGGAAGGCGTGGTGTCCTGGTACGGCGCGGCCTTCCACGACCGCAAGACCGCCAGCGGCGAGCCGTTCGATTCCGGCGCGTTGACCATGGCGCACCCGAGCCTGCCGTTCGGCACCAGGGTGAAGGTGACCAACCTGCGCAATGGCCGCAGCGTCGTCGTGCGGGTCAACGACCGCGGGCCCTTCGTCGGCACGCGCATCGCGGATCTGTCCCAGGCCGCCGCGACCGAGATCGGCATGATGCGGCGTGGCGTTGCCCGTGCGCGCATCGAAGTGCTGCAGGACATCGCGGTCCCCGAGACTGACTGACGTACCCGCCTGGGGTCACGCGAGGTCGAAGCGATCGAGCTTCATCACCTTGACCCAGGCTGCGAGCAGCATCGACTCAACCAGAGTCTGGCCAGGGCGGCCTGACTCAAGTCCGGGGCTCTCCCGGAATCCCGGGGCGGTGCAAGCGCCAGACCAGACAGCGGCGCGATCACATGAACCTTCGAGCACGCCCAATTGTTGCAATGTCGCGAATCAATTCACGTTACGCTCGCTGAACGGCTTTGCTCGAGCCTCTGACTGACACCACACGTCCGCCCGATCCCCGGGCTTTCGGACGTCGCCAAACCAACTGAATACGGACGCCGCAATAAGATGAATGCCACGCACGGACGAATTCTCCTCACTGCAGCGCTCGTTTGCGCGCTGGGCGCTGCCTTCCCGCTTCCGACTGGAGCGCAGGAAGTCCTGCCGAGACCGGACCAACCCTACAAAGGCAAGATCGCACGGACAGCCGCGGAGTCCACGCCGGACTTTCCAAAGGCCGTCGAAGCGCCCAAGGGCGCACCCAATGTGCTGATCATCCTCACGGACGACGTCGGCTTTGGCGCGGCCTCGACGTTTGGCGGACCTGTTCCAACGCCGTCGTTCGAACGACTCGCGCAGGCGGGCCTGCGTTACAACACCTTCCACACCACGGCACTGTGCTCGCCGACACGAGCGGCGCTGATCACTGGACGCAACCACCATACCGACCACACCGGTGTCATCACGGAAATGGGCACGGGCTACCCGGGCTATGACTCGTTGATGCCGAAGAGCTCCGGCACGATCGGCGAGATCCTGAGGCAGAACGGCTACAACACGGCATGGTTCGGCAAGAATCACAACGTACCGGACTGGCAGTCGAGCCAGGCGGGGCCGTTTGACCTCTGGCCCACGGCACTGGGCTTCGAGTATTTCTTCGGCTTTATCGGCGGCGACACCGACCAGTGGCATCCCGCCGCCTTCGAGGGCACCCGGCCGATCGAAACGCCGGCGCACGATCCGAAATATCACTTCGATGCGGACATGGCCGACCACGCCATCGCGTGGATTCGACAGCAGAACTCGCTCGCGCCGGACAAGCCGTTCTTCGTCTACTACGCGCCGGGCCTGACCCATGCGCCTCACCACGCGCCGAAAGAGTGGATTGCGAAGTTCAAGGGGCAGTTCGACCAGGGCTGGGACACGTTGCGCGAGGAGACTTTTGCTCGCCAGAAGAAGATGGGCGTCATCCCGGCCAATGCCAGGCTCACCGCGCGGCCAGCGCAGATCCCGGCGTGGGACTCGTTGACCGCGGACCAGAAGCGGCTCTACGCGCACATGATGGAGGTCTATGCCGCCTCGCTGGCGTACGTCGACTACAACATCGGGCGGGTCCTCGCGGCCGTCGATGAGACCGGCGAGATGGACAACACGCTCATCATTTATGAGATGGGCGACAACGGTGCGAGCGGCGAAGGCACGCTGCAGGGCCTGGCCAACGAAGTCGGGGTCGCCGCGAACGGTACCGAGGAAAGCCTCCCGTATCTTCTTTCCATCATGGACGAACTCGGCGGGCCGCTGACCTACAACCACTACCCCGTCGGCTGGGCGCACGCGATGGACACGCCATTTCAATGGACCAAGCAGGTCGCCTCCCACTTCGGCGGCACGCGCAACGACCTCGTCATCTCCTGGCCCAAGCGCATCAAGCAGACCGGGCAAGTGCGCTCGCAGTTCAGTTCGGTCATCGACATCGCGCCGACGATCCTCGAGGCCACTGGAATCAAGGAACCGACGATGATCAACGGCGTGAAGCAGACTCCGATGGAAGGCTTCAGCATGGTCTACAGCTTCGACGACGCCAAAGCGGCCACGCACCACAAGTCGCAATACTTCGAGTTGATGGGTAATCGCGGCATCTATCAGGACGGGTGGATGGCCAATACGACGCCGCTGAAGTTGCCGTGGGCCAAGGTGACCCCCGGTGTTCCAACGCCCAATCCGGATGACTTCAAGTGGGAGCTCTACAACATCACGGAAGACTTCTCGCAGGCGAACAACCTCGCATCGAAGGACCCGGCCAAGCTCAAGGAGCTGCAAGCGGCCTTTGAGACCGAAGCGCAGAGATACAACGTCTATCCGCTCGATTCCTCGCTCGCCGAGCGCGCGGATGTCAACTTGCGTCCGAGCCTCACGCGTGGACGCAGCACGTTCACC
Source organism: uncultured Gammaproteobacteria bacterium (assembly GCA_963843985.1). GTDB lineage: Bacteria > Pseudomonadota > Gammaproteobacteria > Steroidobacterales > Steroidobacteraceae > RPQJ01. The sequence goes on from CAWJMS010000034.1 coordinate 4,478, forward strand.
TACTATCCGGGGACGATCCGCGTTCCCGAAGGAGCAGCACCGGACCTGAAGAACAAGTCGTTCGTCGTCACGGCGGACGTCGAGATACCGGACGGCGGAGCCGAAGGCGTGCTCGTCACGCAGGGCGGACGTTTCGGCGGCTGGGGACTGTTCGTCATGGACGGCAAACCGGAATTCGCTTACTCGTACTCGCAGCAGCCGCAGCACAAATACCGCGTTACCTCGAACGAGAAACTTGGTCCCGGCAAGCACGCCATCAAACTGGACTTCCAGTACGACGGTCCCGGGTATGGCAAGGGCGGCATCGGCACGCTTTCCGTGGATGGAAAGCAAGTCGCGCAGGGCAGGATCGAGCGTACGATTCTGACGCGCTTCTCGCTCGATGAGACTTTCGACGTTGGCGAAGATACCGGCACGCCCGTGGTCGAGGAGTACCTGAACCAGATGCCGTTCAGGTTCACCGGCGTGCTCAATAAGGTCGTGGTGACACCAGGCAAGAGCGGGCTGACGGCGAGCAATGAGAAGGAGCTTGAGGGAGTCAGGAAGCTCGAGGCCCTGCGGGACTAGTCGCCCGAGCGATGGTGCTCCGTCCTGCAGGTGCCGGACCCGCCGGATCGCATGACCGAATCGACACATGCAGTGATGGTGGCCGACGAATCGATCGCGCAGCGGTTCATCGCCGCCATCCTGCGAGCGACGCTTAAGTGGACGTTGCTGCCGGCATTCCGGGCGGGGCGCCCGATTGATGAACAGCGTAAACGCATCGCGCTCGTTACGAAACTGACGTTGCCGCCGCGCGGCGTGACATTTGCGACCGCGGAATGCGGTGGGGTCGCGGGTGAATGGGCCGTGGCGAAGGGCGTCGGGTTGACGGAGCGCGCACTGCTGTACCTGCACGGTGGCGCCTATTGCGTCGGCTCGCCGCGCACCCATCGAGCGATCACCGGGCGGCTGGCGCTGCGTGCCGACGCGCGGGTGTTTGCCGCCGACTATCGACTGGCGCCGGAGCACCCGTTCCCGGCTGCGGTCGACGATGCGGTCGCGGCCTATCGCGGACTGCTCGCCGCCGGCCACCTGCCGGGCCGAATCGTCATCGCCGGCGACTCGGCGGGCGGGGGGCTCGCCGTGGCGACGGCGCTGCGCCTGCGTGAATTCGGCGCGCCGCTGCCTGGCGCGCTGGTGCTGTTTTCGCCGTGGGTCGACCTGCGCGAGACGCTGCGGCTCCGTCCGCCCGCCGGCGACGTCATGATTGCGGAGCCGTGGCTGCGGGAATGCGCCCGGTTCTATCTTGCGGGTCGCGATGCGGCGGACCCGCTCGCCTCGCCGATCGCGGCGGACCTGCGCGGATTTCCGCGCACGCTGATCCAGGTCGGAAGCGACGAAATCCTGCTGGAGGATTCACGCCGCCTGCATGCCGCGCTTGCGGCGGCCGGCGTCCCGGTGGCGCTCGAGGAATATCCGCGGCGCTGGCACGTGTTCCAGATCAACGCGGGCGTGCTTTCGGATGCAAATCGGGCGCTGGCCCGAGCGGGCCGCTACGCCCGCGGCGACGATCGATTGCCGACCGTGACGGACTAAAGCGCCGCAGCGCCGACGCGATCGAAAGCGGGTTCCGCCGCGACTTCGGGCGTCGCGAGCGGCATCACCGGCATCGGTACGTGCTCGGCGGCGCAGCGCAGGATGAAGTCGGCGACGGCCTGGTTCGCGACACGGGACTCGGGCAGCCAGCGCAGCACCTGGAACACGTGTGGCAGGTCGCGGTACACCGTGATGTCGGCGGTCGTGCCCGCCTGTCGTGCGCGATCGTGCGCGCGCACCGAATCATCGAGCAGCATTTCGGTCGAGCCGGCATGGAACAGCAGCGGCGGCAGCCCGGTCCAGTTGCCGAACAGTGGCGAGACCAGCGGATTCGTGCGCAACTGGCCGGGGCAGTACAGGTCCGGCAGCAGGTCGCCGGCAGCGCTCGAAAACATCACGTCGGCGTCGGCGTTGTACTGCAACGACGGTCCGGTCAGGGTCAGGTCGGTAGCGGGAGAGAGCAGCACGCCGCAGTCCGGCAAGGGCAGGCCCGCATCGCGAGCGCGCATCAGCGTGACGAGGCTCAGGTTGCCGCCAGCGGAGTCGCCGGCGATGGCGAGTGGCCGCCGCGCGTACCCACTCTCGACCAGCCAGCGGTATACCGCGAGGCAATCGTCGATCGCGGCCGGGAACGGGTGTTCGGGCGCCAGTCGATAGTCGACGAGCAGCACCCGGAAGCCGGTCCGTGCCGACAGCTCGCCGGCGAACGCGAGGTAGGTGGCCGGCAAGTGGACGCACCACGCGCCGCCGTGCAGGTAGAGCAGGGTGCCGCGCGCCGCAAGCGAGGGGTCGCCGACCCAGGTCGCGCGCACGCCGGCGACCTCGACGGGCTGCGCGGGAATCGGGCGTTTTGCCCGGCCGAAGCGGCCGTCCATCCGGCCCGTGAGCTGCCGCAGTTTCGGCAGGTCCACACCCGGCTTCCAGATCGACTTGGCGGTCATCCGCAGGAAAGCGTTGGTCAGGCGGGCACGGAAGCTGGGCATGGCCGGGTCCTCATGCTGCGATGCAACATTGTCGCGCAATTCGCCGGACCGGGCCACTGTGCCCGCTACCTATCCCGCCCGACAGGCCGGTCCGCGCCTTCAGCCCGGGCGATCGAGCAGTTTCTGGACCTGTCTGCGCTGCGGCGGGCGCAACAGCGGGCTGAAAAGCGCGACGAGATGGCGGATACCCTCCCGGATGTCGGCGGATTGGATGGTCTTGCGCCGGGAAACGACCTGCCAGTACGTAAACCATTGCGACAGAACGATCCACGAGTTCGCGGCCAGCAACTCGATCTGTTCGTCGGTGGCGTCCATCCAGCCCAGGTCGACCAGCGACTTGAACAGCAGCCGCGCATTGGCCTGAACGCGCTCCGCGAGCATGCGATAGCGCTCCTTGAGGCCGTGCACGTCCTGCAGCAACGTGGTCAGGTCCCGGTAGAAAAACCGGTATGCCCACAGGTGCGCAAAGATCCGGTCGAGGGTCAGCAGCACCTCGTCGAACGTGGACACCGGCGACTGGAGCGGCACCACGATGCCGAGCAGGTCCACCTCGATGCGCTCGTACAGCGCGAGGACGATCTCCTCCTTGTTGCCGAAGTGGTAGTACAGGTTGCCCGGGCTGATGCCGAGCCTTGCGGCAACGTGACGCGTCGAGATCGCGTGCGTGCCGTCGGCATTGAAGAGCACCGAGCGCCGCGTCGGCGATGCGCGTGCGGGTGTCCTGCGACGGGGATTGCTTGCGTTTGGCCATGGCCAGTGGTCGTGCAGAGATGCGTCTCTTTCTTGCGGCGCAAAGTCTACACCGGGCCAGGCCGCGCATCGGCGATTTGACAGGCGACGGTTCGTCGGGCATTCTGGTTAGAACATTTGTTCTAAACGGCCGCGCGCCGGCGTCGCGACCATCCGGAGGATCCATGCTGAAGTACCTGCGTTACCTGGGCATACACCTGTTCGCGTGCGTCGCGACGCTGGGCCTCGCACTGGGCGGTGCCTGGATGTGGCTCGGCGTCGGCGTGGTCTACGCCGTGCTGACTTTCGGCGACGAACTGCTCGGCGACGACTACAGCGAGCCCGCGTACCGCTACCCCAGGCTGCTCGATGCGTTGCTGTACCTCGCCGTGCCGGTGCTCGCGTTCATGTGCTTCGTGATGGCCTGGATGGCCGGCTCCGGCGACCTGCTCGGGTTCGGCGCCTGGGTGCAGGGCCACGTCGGATATGACCTGTTCGCCGCGCGTGCGGCGACCGGCCCGCTCGGCTGGCTCGGCGGCGTGCTGTCGACCGGCTGGTCGTTCGCCGCGGTCGGCACGAACATCGGGCACGAACTCACGCATCGCACGACCGATCGCAAAGCCATGTTCGTGGGTCGCTGGCTGCTCGCGCTCACGCTCGACGCGGAGTTTTCCATCGAGCACGTGTACGGGCATCACCGGCGCCTCGCCACGGCGCAGGATCCCGCATCCGCACGCCGCGGCGAGCAGTTCTACGCGTTCGCGGCCCGCTCCATCGCTGGCCAGACGCGCAGCGCATGGCAGCTCGAGGCCGACCGCCTGGCGAAGCTCGGCCATGCCGTGCTGTCGCCGCGCAACCGGATGCTTCGCGGCTGGGCGATGTCAGCGGTGCTGGCTGCGTTGTTTTTCGCTGCGGCGGGTCTCACGGGTCTCGTGGTGTTCCTCGCCGCGGCCGCGTACGGCCGCACCATCCTCGAGGCGGTGAACTACTTCGAGCACTACGGCCTGGTGCGCGAGCCGGACCAGCCGGTCGAGCCGCGGCATTCGTGGAACACCAACCGGCGGTTGAGCAATGCCGTGCTGTTCAACCTCGCACGGCACTCGCATCACCACGCGCAGGGCGACGCGCAGTACTGGCAGCTGCGCGCGTATCGGGACGCGCCGACGCTTCCCTATGGCTACCTCACCTGCATGCTGCTCGTATACATCGCTCCCGTCTGGTACCGGAATCGCATGACGCCGCTGGTGCTCGAATGGGACCGGCGCTACGCGTCTCCGGCGGAGCGTCGCCTCGCGGCCGCCGCGAACCGTGCGAGCGGCTTGCGCGAGCTGAGCCTGGCCACCGAGGTGGGCTGACGCCATGTTCGACTTCCTGAAGCGCAAACCCGTCGGCCCGATTACGGTATCCGTCGAACCCTTCGGCTGGCAGTTCGCGGTCGAACCGGGCCAGACGATCCTGCAGGCCGCGCTGGCGCACGGCCTGCCGTGGCCGTCGCGGTGTCGCGTCGGCAGCTGCACGACGTGCCGCTGCCGGCTGGTCGAGGGCGACGTGAAGGAACTCACCGACACGTCGTACGTGCTGTCGAAAGAGCAGCTCGCGAGCCGCACGATCCTGGCCTGCCAGTCGCAGCCCAGGAATTCTCTGCGGGTGCATCTGGAGAAGGCGCGCGCTAGGCTGCCGGCCGATGCAGAACGCGAGGCCGCCGTCGGGTGAGGAGGTCGTCGTCGTCCCGCTGGCGGATGGCGACGTGCGCTACTGGCCGCAGGCGTTCACCGCCGCGGAGGCGCGTGCGCTCTTCGACGCACTGAGCGGCTCGATAGCCTGGTCGCAGGAGGAAGTCGTGATCTTCGGCCAGCCTCGGCGCGTGCCGCGACTCGTTGCCTGGCACGGCGACCCGGGAACGTCCTACACGTATTCGGGAACCGCGCACGAGCCGCAGCCGTGGACGCCCGAGCTTTCGGCAATCCGCGAGCGGGTCGAACAGTTGTGCGGCCATGGCTTCAACAGCGTGCTGCTGAATCGCTACCGGGACGGGCGCGACGGCATGGGATGGCATGCCGACGACGAACCCGAACTCGGCCGCAACCCCATCATCGCGTCGGTGTCGTTCGGCGCCACGCGCCGGTTCCGTCTGCGGCACCGGCGCAACCGTGTCGAGCCGATCACGCTGCCGCTGACGGACGGCAGCCTGTTGCTGATGGCGGGCGAGACGCAGCACTGCTGGGTCCACGCCGTGCCGAAGACAGCCACCCCGGTTGGGGAGCGCGTCAACCTGACGTTTCGCACCGTGCGACCGCTGACGTCTATGTCCGACGCAGGCTAGGTAATTCATCGGATTGCCGACGGCGCGGTTGCGGCACAGCGTTCCCAGACACTTCGACCGTTCGGGGGGCAGGATGAAAACGCGAGTCCTCGGCTGTCTCGTTGGTGCATGCGTCGCATTGCTGTCGGCGACAGGTTGTGAGCGCGAGCCCGCTCCGGCCAGTTACGCGAAGGACGTGGCGCCGATCCTCGAGGCGCACTGCAAGACCTGCCACACGCCGGGCCAGCCAGGCTACGTCGCCAGCGGCTTCGACGTGGGGGGATACGATGCGCTGATGAAGGGCACTCGCTACGGGCCGGTGGTCCTGCCGGGCGATCCGCTCACCAGCACGCTGGTGATGCTGATCGAGGGTCGCGCCGACCCGTCGCTCAGGATGCCGCATGCGGGTGCGCAGCCGCTGACGCCCGAGCAGGTGACGACCATCCGCCGCTGGGTCCAGCAGGGCGCGAAGAACAACTAGGCGCGCGCCGCTGCTAGACTCGCGGCCTCGAACACACCGGGAGGTGCGGTGGCCGTGCGCATCTCCGCCGCGGTGCGTGCCAGTGGCAGGCAGCGGCGATTACAGATCCTCGAAGCGACGCTGCGCATCATGCGGCGCGGCGGCTTGCGCGCAATCAGTCATCGTGCGGTGGCGGCCGAAGCCTCGGTGCCGCTGGCCGCCACCACGTATTATTTTCGCGATCTCGAGGACCTCATCACGGAGTCGTTCCTGCACTGGTCGCAGTCGGCACGCGAGCAGGTCCAGGCGTTCCATGCCGCGGCGATCGAAGTGCTGCAGCATGCAAGCCGGACGAGGACGTCGCATCGCAGGCTCGTCGACCAGCTGGCCGACGTAGCGGCAGGCTACGTCGTCGAGCAGGTGACCACCTACCGGTCCGACCGGGTGCTCGAGTTCGCCTTCCTGCACGAGGCGGCCCGGATGCCGAAGCTGCGCGCCGTCGTGCAGGCAAGGCAGCTGGAGGATCGCGCCTTCCTGGAACAGTTCTTCAAGGCCGTCGGCTCGCGCCAGCCGGGCGTCCAAGCACAGATCTCCCACAGCCTGTTGCTCGGGCTGGAAAAGGGCGCCTTGCTGGCGGATTCCGGCGATGCGGCGCTCGCTACGATCCGCCAGGTACTGGTGGTCCACCTGGACCACGTCGTGCCTGCCACGCCGGGTGGCGCCCGACGCAGACCGCCCCTTTGAAGTACGAATAAGAATTGGTACACTTGTACCACTACTGCCGGGCATCGACTTGTCGACCCGGAGCGGGGGATCTCCGATGACGTTTCACCAGGCGCTCCGAGCGCTGATGGGCGCCTGTGCGTTTCTTGCGTGGGGCGCGGCGGCTGCCGCCAGCGGTTCGCAACTGTTCGCTACCTGTGTCGCATGCCACGGCGGCAAGGGCGAAGGCGTGGCTGCGACCAACGCGCCCGCCATTGCCGGCCAGGATGCCGCCTATCTCGCGCGGCAGTTGCAGAATTTCCGGTCGGGCGTCCGCGGCGCGCACAAGGCGGATTCGTACGGCGCACAGATGCGGTCGATCGCGGCCACGCTGCCCAACGACGCGGCCGTCGCGAGTGTAGCGGCCTACGTGGCCGGCCTGCCGAAACCGACGGCCAAGCCGGCGGCCGGCGCAGACCTGCACAACGGCAACAACCTGTACCAGGGCAAGTGCGGCGCGTGCCACGGCACCGAGGCCGAGGGCAACGTCTCGTTGTCGACGCCGCGGCTCGCGGGCCTCGACGCCGCGTACCTGCGCCGCCAGTACCAGAACTTCGGCGCCGGCGTGCGCGGCGCGCACCCGCAGGATCGTTACGGCAAGCAGATGGCGATGATGTCGAAGAGCCTCGCAAGCCCGAAGGATCTCGACGACGTGATCGCCTATGTCCAGGCGAGCGGCGCGAAGAAATGACCGGCAGCGCGCGTCATCGTCGCTGGTTTCGCGCCTTCGGCGTCGCCATCGCACTGCTGGTTGGTTCGGCGCGCGCCGCGACGCCTGACATTGCACTCAGTTCGCACTGCCCGCCCGGTTTCGAACTGACGGCGCGCGGCACTTGCGAACTGCGGACGCTCTACCAGTTCTACGATTCGCTCGAGAATCGCGGCGTGGGCGGCACGCGGACGGCCTTGCCGCCGCACCGAGACGGCTTCACGCCGCAGCAGATCGATCTCGGGCGCTACCTGTTCTTCGATCCGTTGCTTTCGGGCGACGGCACACTTTCCTGCGCGAGCTGCCATCGGCCGGACCGCGGACTCGCCGACGGGCGCCCGCGATCGATCGGCATCCACGGCCAGGACGCGGGCCGGGCGGCGCCGACGCTCTGGAACGTCGCGTTCCTGAAGCGTTTCTTCTGGGATGCGCGCGCCGACTCGCTCGAGGCCCAGGCGCAGGGGCCGCTCTATTCACCGCGCGAAATGGGCAACGATCCCGCGCGGCTGCTCGGCAGCCTGAACGGCAACGCGACCTACCGTCGCCTGTTCCGCACGGCGTTCGCGCAGAAGGACGACGCGCCGATCACGGCGCAGCAGGTGTACACGGCGCTCGTCGCATTCCAGACCTCGCTGGTCTCGCTGAACAGCCGCTACGACCGCTACGTGCACGGCTACGACGCGGCCCTCTCCGAGCGCGAGATCCAGGGCCTGAACGTGTTCCGCTCGTTCGTCGCGCGCTGCTCGGAGTGCCACACGCCGCCGCTGTTCACCAACGAGCAGGTGGCGGTCATCGGCGCGCCGGAGCCGAAGGGCCGCGCGTTCGACGTCGGCGCGGAGAACACCTTTCATTCCGACAAGCTGAAAGGCGGCTTCAAGGTGCCGACGCTGCGCAACGTCGCCCTCACGGCGCCTTACATGCATTCGGGCAGCTTCGCGACGCTGCGCGAGGCCGTGAATTTCTACAACCAGGGCCGCGGGCACGCGGTGCCGAAGAACCTGCACCTGTACCTGCATTGGCACATCACGGACCCTCACCTCGCGGACGCGGAGGTCGACCGGATCGTCGATTTCCTGCAGGCGCTGACGGACGAGTCGTTCATGCCGCAGGTTCCGGTGCGAGTGCCGTCGGGTCTCCCGCCGGTCGATGCCAGGGCGCAACGCACCGTGTCGGCCGTCCCGGCCGCGCCCGTGCGACGACGATAGGATTCAAGGAGTATCGAGATGAAGAAAGGATGGTTGCTCGTGCTGCTCGCCGCCGCTGCCGCGTTCGGCGCCGGTGCGTATTTCGGCCGCTCGTCGAAGTCGGCGATGGTCATCACCTCCACGAGCGACGGCGCCAGCTACCCGGGCGGCTTCAAGGCTTCGCTCGGGCAGGCTGCAACGGCCGGTTCGGACGCGGCTCCGCAGACGATCGTCTCGGTCGCCGGGCCGGAGCCGAAGGGCCTGGTCGTCGTGAAGGACGGCGAGTCCATCCAGGCGGCCGTCAAGGCGGCGCAGCCGGGCACGGTGATCCGGGTGATGCCGGGCACGTACCACGAGACCGTCTACATCGACAAGGACGACATCCGGATCATCGGCGTGATCGAGGGCGGCAAGCGCGCCGTGCTCGACGGCCAGAAGAAGCTCAACGACGCGATCCTGTATTCGGGCAACAATTTCGTGGTCGAGAACCTCGAAATCCGCGCCTACAAGGGCAACGGCGTGATGGGGCAGGCGGGCAACAACTTCGAGATCCGCAACAACGTGATCACCGACAGCGGCGTCTACGGCATCTTCCCGCAGCTTGGACAGAACGGCATCGTCGAGCGCAACGTGGTCTCGGGCATCGCCGACGCGGCCATCTACATCGGCATGAGCGACAACATCCACGTCGCGCACAACGAGGTGTTCGACAGCGTGGCGGGCATCGAAGTGGAGAACTGCCGGCACGTGATCGTCGAGCACAACTACGTGCACAACAACACCGGCGGCCTGCTGGCGTTCGTGACGCCGGGCCTGCCGATCAAGACGACCGACGACGTGATCTTCCGTGGCAACTTCGTCGTCGGCAACAACCACGTGAACTTCGGCGCGCCGGGTTCGACGGTCTCCGGTATCCCGGCGGGTACCGGCATGCTGGTGATGGCGGCGGACGACGTGGTCATCGAGGGCAACATCGTTTCCGATCACAAGACCGCGGGCCTGATCATCACGGACCACGCGCACGCGCAGAACATCACGGCCGACCCGGAGTCGGAGCCGAACTCAGACCGCGTGAAGATCCTCGACAACGTGATGCTGAAGAACGGCTACGACACGATTCCGGACGTGAAGGCGTTGTTGCTCTCCGAAGCGAAGGGCGGCGGCGCGGCGGACATCGTGCGCGTCGGGCCGAGCCCGGGCAGCTGCATCATCAACCGCCACCAGTACGTCACCGCCGGCGTCGACGACTTCGCCGAGTGCGACTTCACCCACACCGCGAACGTCTCGACGTACCTGACGGCCCCCGTGCCGCCGCGCAAGATCGACCCGGCCGATCGCGGCAAGGTCGCTTATCTCGGCATCTGCAGCGGCTGCCACATCTACAACGGCCGGATGATCGGCCCGCCGGTGCAGGTGATCCAGGCGCTGTACGTCGACAACCCGCAGGGCATCGCGGACTACATCGCCAAACCGGTCAAGAAGCGCCCGGACTATCCGGAAATGCCGCCGCAGGATTACCTCGACCCCGAGACGCGTCTCGCGGTCGCGAAATTCATGCTGCAAGTCTCCAAGTAATCGAACGACATCCAGACGACGGGGTTCATGATGATCCAGAGCAAGAAGTTCCTCGCGCGGGCCGTTGCGGCCGCGCTGGCGGGCCAGTACGCCGCGCTCCTCGCGCCGCAGGTTGCCTGCGCGCAGGAAGCCGTGCCGGAAGCGGCGAAGTCCTCCTCCATCCTCGAAGAGGTGGTCGTGACCGCGCAGCGCCGCACGCAGGCGCTGCAGGACGTGCCGATCGCCGTGCAGGTCGTGAGCAACGACCTGATCAACGACGTCGGCGGCCGAGAACATGGGCGACTTGAATGGGTTCGTGCCGGGGCTCGTCGTGTCGAGCGACAGCCCGACGCAACCGAAGTATCAGATCCGCGGCATCCAGACCGAGCGACTTCGGCGTCGGCACCGACCCGGCGGTCGGCGTGTATGTCGACGGCGTGTACGCTGCGCGCACCGGCGCATCGCTGCTGATGTTCAACGACATCGAGCGCATCGAGGTGCTTAAGGGGCCGCAGGGCACGCTCTTCGGTCGCAACAGCGCGGCGGGCGCCATCTCGATCGTGACCCGCAAGCCAGCCGACGAATTCGATGCGAGCCTCGGCCTGCAAGCTCGGCAACTACGGCAAGGAGCGCGTCGAGGGCATGGTCAACGTGCCAATCGGCGACACCGTGGCGCTGCGCGTCAACGGCGTGTGGAATCGCAGCGACGGCTGGGTGAAGGACGCGCAGACCGGCAAGGACCTCTGGCCGGAGGACGAATGGTCCACGCGCGCTGCGCTGCGCTGGGACGTGTCCGACGACACGCAGGTCAACCTGGCCTGGAATCACGACGAGCTCGACCAGAAGGCCCGGCCGGCGTACGGGCTCATCCCGCTCGGTCCGGACGACGTGCGCGCGCCGTATCCGCCGGATCCGTCGACGTTCCTCGATCCGCTCGAGTTGCACGACAAGGTGCTGAACGACGTCGTCGGCAACGAAGAGTCGCGCAGCCTCGACGATATCTCGCTGTTCATCGACCACGCGTTCGGCGGCGTCGACTTCCGCTCGACCACGAACTGGCGGACGTTCGACACTGTCAATCGCGAGGACGAGGACGGCACCAACAAGATCGCGCTCTACTTCGATACCGCGAACATCGAGGACAACACCAGCTGGTACCAGGAGTTCAAGTTCTCGGGCAAGAACGGCGCCTTCGACTGGGTCGGCGGCGTGAGCTACTACTGCGGAAGACGCCAAGCAGGCGAGCGATACCCACGCGTACACCGACAGCATCGACACGGTGCTGTACAACCTCGCGTCCGTCGGGGCCATTCCTCCAGTGTCGCCGGACGGCACGCTGTTCGGTTACACCAGCGATTTTCTGGTGGCCAACGGCATACCGGTGTCGCTGCTCGGGATGCCCTGGCGCGAAGTCATGAACAACGAAGGCAAGTTTCAGGCCGCCGCCCTGTTCGGTGACGTCATCTGGCATGCGACCGACAAGACGAACCTCACCGTCGGCCTGCGTTACACGCACGACCAGAAGGAGTTCAGCTGGCTCAATGGCCTGCGGCAGGCGCCGGAACTCGACGCTACCCTCGCGGCATTGCAGGCGGGCGGTGTGCCGATTAACCCGGCCGACTACCAGTTCGACATCGTATTCGCATTCCCGCCGATCAACGGTCAGGTCATCGAGGGGCAGAAGGTCAAGGCGAAGGACTCGTGGGACGACCTGAGCCCGCGCTTCGTGCTCGACTACAAGATCACGCCGGACGTCATGGTATTCGGCTCGCTGGCCAAGGGTTACAAGGCAGGCGGCTACAACAGCGTGCAGCCGCTGTCGAAGTTCGACAACGAGGACGTCTGGAACGTCGAGGCCGGCGTGAAGAGCCTGTTCGCCGACATCGGTGTCATTCTCAACTCGTCCGTCTTCTACTACCAGTACCTGGACAAGCAGGCGATCACGCTCGTCACGGCCGAGAACGGCGTCGGCCAGTACGTCGTCGACACCAGCGACCAGGAGGCCTATGGCCTCGACGTCGATGCGCGCTGGCAACCCATCGACGCGCTGACGTTCTCGGCGAATCTCGAGTACATCGATTCGACCTACAAGAAATACACCGCGCCGTCCGGCATCGACCTGTCGGGCCAGCCGACCGGCGAGCCGAAGCTCTCCGCGGCACTCGGTGCGAGCTACGTGTGGACGCTCGGCTCGGCCGGCAAGCTCGACCTGTCCGCGATGTACGCGTATCGCGGCGAGTCGCGCTGCAACGATGATTCCCGGGCCCAGGGCACCTGCCAGGTCAGCCCGAACTTCAAGGTGGGCGAAGCGACCAACCTGATGGACATGCGTCTGGCATGGTCCAGCGACGGTAACCGTTACGGCGTCGCGGCGTACGTCGACAACGTGTTCGACGACCGCTACGTGACCGGCGTGAACAACCTCACGGCCAACACGTTCGGCACGCCGTTCGCGTCAGTCTCGGCGCCTCGCACCTACGGCGTCGAGTTGAAGGTCGGGTTCTAGGGCTCGTCACCTCTCCCGCATGCGGGAGAGGTCGCGCGCAGCGCGGGTGAGGGCTCTGTCACCTCTCCCGCTTGCGGGAGAGGTCGGCCCGTCAGGGCCGGGTGAGGGCTCGGAACCCTCACCCCTTGCGTCGACACTGTCGCGTCGACGCTCGCGCCCTCTCCCGCACGCGGGAGAGGGGAGTTCGCACCTCTCCCGCGTGCGGGAGAGGTCGGCCCGTCACGGCCGGGTGAGGGCGGCGGCGCGATCTTCGTTCGCGCGCTGGATGATGTACGCGTGGATGTCGTGCACGTCCTGCTCGGTGACGAGGTCGCCCATCTGCGGCATGCCGGCGCTGTGGATGACGCCGTCGTGGACGATCTCCTTGAAGATCGCGTGCTTCTCGGCAGGCAGCATCCGCAGGTCGGGCAGCACGCCGCCCGACACGACGAGCGCGCCGTGGCACACCATGCAGGTGGCTCATGTACTTGTACTTGCCGTTCTCGATCTGCGCGGCGGTCGCGTCGATCGCCGGCGGCTCGGGAATCGACGCGTTCTTTTCGGCGACGCGCGGCATCGCGGCCTTGCCGCCGAGCTTGAAGGCCATGACGTAGCCGTCATTCATGTACTTGGCGGAAGCCATCGTGCGCGGATCGCCGAGACTGACGCCTCCCGCGCCGCCATAGCCCGCCATCACGGCGACGTATTGTTCGCCATCCACTTCGTAGGTGATCGGCGGCGCCACGATGCCGATCATCGTCGGCACGGCCCAGGCGATCTTGCCGGTATCGGCCGCGTACGCGACCAGCTTGCCGTCGCCCGTGCCCTGGAACAGCAGGTTGCCGGCGGTCGTCAGCAGCCCGCCGTTCCAGAACGCCGGATGCTCGATCTCCCACACCGTCTTCTTCTGGACCGGGTCCCAGGCTTTCAGGGAGCCGCGATCGACGGGCAGGCTGCCCAGTTTCTGCACCAGGCCGTTGACCGTATCGATGTAGGTGTTCCAGTCGATGCCGGGGTTCCAGAACATGTCGCGGCGCGTGTACTTGCCGCTCTTGATGAATTCCTGCGACGGCGGATAGATGCCCATCGGCTGCATCGCGGGAATGTAGACGAGCCCGGTCGTCGGGTTGTAGGCCATCGGCTGCCAGTTGTGGCCGCCGACGGCGGCCGGAACGATCAGCCGCGTCTCCTTGCTGTACGACGCTTCTGGCGTCTCGACCGGGCGTCCCGTCTTCAGGTCGACATGCGTGGCCCAGGTGGCGGGAATGTACTTGTCCGCCGACAACAGCTCGCCCGTGACGCGGTCGAGCACGTAGAAGAACCCGTTCTTCGGCGCCTGCATCAGCACCTTGCGCGGTTTGCCGCCGATCGTGAGGTCCGCAAGGATGATGTGCTGCGTAGCCGTGTAGTCCCAGTCGTCTGCCGGCGTCACCTGGTAGTGCCACTTCAGGCGGCCCGTGTCCGGATTCATCGCGAGGATCGAGGACAGGTACAGGTTGTCGCCGCCGCCCGGTGAACGGATGTCGCGATTCCACGGCGAACCGTTGCCCGTGCCGACGTAGAGCGTGTCGAGCTCCGGGTCGTAGGCCATCGAGTCCCACACCGTGCCGCCGCCGCCGCCGACCCACCACTCGCCGTGCCAGGTCTTCGCCGCCGCCTCGAGTTCCGGGATTCTCGAAGCCGTTCTTCGGATTGCCGGGCACCGTGTAGAAGCGCCAGGCGAGCTTGCCGGTGGCCGCATCGTAGGCCGACAGATAACCGCGCACGCCGTACTCGGCGCCGCCATTGCCGATCAGCACCTTGCCCTTCACGACGCGCGGCGCGCCGGTGATGGTGTAGGGCTTGGTGCGGTCGATCGTGTTGACCTCCCAGCGCTTCTTGCCGGTCTTCGCGTCGAGCGCAACCAGACGTCCGTCGAACGTGCCGACGTAGACCACTCCCTTCCAGATCGCGACGCCGCGGTTCACGGCGTCGCAACAGCCGTAGCGGCCCCACTCGCGGGGCACCTCCGGATCGTAGCTCCACAGTTGCTTGCCGTTCTTCGCATCGAGGGCGTACACGACGCTCCAGGTCGCCGTCGTGTACATCACGCCGTCGACGACGATCGGCGTGGCTTCGAGCCCGCGGTAGGTGCCGGTCGGGACGGACCACGCGAGGCCGAGCTTCTCGACGTTGGACGCGTCGATCTGCTTCAAGCGGGCTGTAGCGCTGCTCGCCGTACGTGCGGCCATGCGACAGCCAGTTCTGCGGTTCGCTGTCGGCGCCGGCGATGCGCGCTCCGTCGACCGTTGCGGCACCTCCCTTTGCGGCGAATGCCGGATGGCTGCAGGCGAGGCCGACGAGTGCGATCGTCGCAAGTTTGCGGATGTGCATGGCGTCTCGAACGTTTGTTCCAGCGAGAGCGCGAGTGTCGGCGCGCCCGCCGGCGATGGCAAGCGTCTCGATTTCCCCGGCCGTTCGGCCCATCATTCGTCCCGAGCCGCCGAACGGAATGAAAATCATGGCCATGCCGGAATACGGGCGTTACGACGCCGTGGGACTCGCGGAGCTGGTGCGCAAGGGCGAGGTGAGTGCCGGCGAACTGCTGGACGAGGCGCTTTCGCGCACCGCGGCGGTGAACCCGAAGATCAATGCCGTGATTCACCTGATGGAAGGCCGCGCGCGGCAGGCCATCGATGCCGGATTGCCGGTCGGCCCGTTGCGGGGCGTCCCATTCCTGGTCAAGGACCTGATGACCGCCTGCGCCGGCGAACCGATGCGCTGCGGCTCGCGGCTGTTCAAGGACTACGTGCCCGCCGAGGACGAGGAACTCACGCGCCGTTATCGCCACGCCGGGCTCGTCATCTTCGGCAAGACCAACACGCCCGAACTCGGCGTCACGAACGTCACCGAGCCCGAGCTGTTCGGGCCGACGCGCAATCCGTGGAACCTCGAGCGCACGTCGAGCGGATCGAGCGGCGGGTCCGCGGCGGCGGTGGCGGCCCGCATCGTCCCGGCCGCCAATGCCAACGACGGCGGCGGGTCGATCCGCACGCCGGCGTCCAACTGCGGGCTCGTCGGACTGAAGCCGAGCCGCGGCCGCAATCCGACCGGGCCGCAGGCGCCCGACGTGTGGTGGGGCTACATCGGCGAGCACGTCGTCTCGCGCAGCGTGCGTGACAGCGCGGCGCTGCTGGATGCGACGTGCGGAGACTATCCGCAGCAGCTGATGAAGTTGCCGGCGGCGGAGCGTCCGTTCCTCGAGGAAACGCAGCGGCCGCCCGGAAGGCTGCGCGTGGCGTACACGTTCGATCCTGGCCTCGGCAAGACCCTGCATCCGGAAAATCGCAAGGCACTCGAGGCGACAGGCGCGGCGCTCGCCGGGCTCGGGCACGATCTCGTCGAGGTGAAGTTGCCGCTCCCGCCCGATTCCTTCGTCGAAAGCTACGCGGCGTTGATCTCGGCCGACGTCGCGGCGACGCTGCGCATGGCGCCGGCGCTCGTCGGCCGCGAAGCGACCAGCGACGACGTCGAGCTCGCCACCTGGGTGCTGGCGAAGATGGGCGAGGCGCACTCGGCCGCCGACGTGACCGCGGCGCTCTGGACGATGCAGCAGTTTTCGCGGCAATGGCTGAAATGGTCCGCCGATTACGACGTGCTGCTGACGCCGACCGTGGGCGTGCCGCCGCTGCCGATCGGCGCCTACAAGCTTTCGACGATGCAGCGCCAGGGCCTGAAGCTGCTCACGGCACTGCCCGGCGGCGCGCTGCTCAGCCAGCGTTCCAAGGTGATCGAAGCCTTCGAGCCCGTCTTCGAGGCTTCGCCGTACACGATGATCGCCAACGTGACCGGCCAGCCTTCGATCTCGCTGCCGCTGCACTGGACGGAAGACGGCCTGCCGATGGGCATGCTCTTTACCGCGGCGATCGGCAACGAGGCGGTGCTCTTCCGGCTGGCCGCGCAGCTCGAGCAGGCCATGCCCTGGCGGGACCGCATCGCGCCGCACGCGATCCCCTGAGGCCGGAGGGCATCCGCCTATGGACGTCGAAACGATCCTGCGCACCTACTTCAGCGGCGAGAAATCCGAGGCCGCACTGATCCTGCTGGCCGGCACGGCGTGTCTCGTCGCCGCCGTCTGGCTGTGGTTCTGGGTCCGGCAGCCGTTCGCGCGCGGGCTCGCGTTGTCGTTACTGCTCACGGCGGCGCTCGGCATCGCCGTCGGCGGCTCCGTGTATTTCCGCACCGATGCGCAGGTGCGCCAGCTGGTCGAACTGCAGCAGCGCGATCCGGGCCGCTTTGCGTCGCAGGAGGGCCCGCGCATCCGTGAAGTCGTGAAGAGCTTCGGGTTCTATCGGCTGGGCTACGCGATCGCGGTGCTGCTGGCGCTCGTGTGTCGTGTTCGTCGTGGGCCGCCCGGGGTATCACGGGTTGGCCGTCGGATTGCTGTTGCTCGCGGCACTCGGGTTCACCATCGATTACTATGCCGAGGCCCGGGCCGTCGCCTACGTGCTGTCGCTGGAAGCGGCGGGCGCCTTGCCGAGAACCTGAACGCCCCGCGCACCACGCCTCGATCCTTGCCGCTGGAGTCCGTCATCGAAACCGAAATCCGTACCGGGCCGGGCCCGGAAGGCCGACCGCGCGCTGCGTGGCTGCGCGAGCCGCTGCTGCACTTCCTGCTGATCGGCGCGGCGTTGTTCCTGCTGTATCGCGCGCTGAACGGCAACGAGCCGTCGTCGCCGCGCAGCATCGTCGTCTCCGAATCGCGTGTCGAGGCGCTCGCGGAAAATTTCGCGAAGACCTGGATGCGGCCGCCGTCGGCCCCGGAATTGAAGGGCCTGGTCGACGACTACGTTGCGGAGGAGGTCTATTACCGCGAGGCGGTCGCGATGGGCCTCGATCGCGACGACACGGTGATCCGCCGCCGGCTGCGCCAGAAGATGGAGTTCGTCACCGACGATGTGGCGCTGGCCGCGCCGGCGACGGACCCGCAGCTGCAGGCCTACCTCGACGCGCATCGCGACAAGTTCCTGGAGCCGGCACGGTATTCGTTCCAGCAGGTGTTCCTCAGCCGCGAGCGGCGCGGCGAGACAGTGGGGCGGGACGCGGAGCGGGTGCTGGCGCAGTTGCGCGCCGGCAAGTCCGCGGCCGACGCACAGTCGCTCGGCGACGCCACGATGCTGCCGCCGGGCATGGAATCCGCGACGCCCCAGGACATCGACAATACCTACGGTTCCGAATTCGCGGACGCGATCGCGAACGCGCCACCCGGGCAGTGGACGGGTCCGGTGTCGTCGGGCTACGGCGTGCATTTGCTGAAAGTCGACCGGCGCGACCCGGGCGCGCTGCCGCCGCTGGCCCAGGTGCGAGCGGCGGTCGAGCGCGAGTGGGAAGCCGAGCAGCGCAGGAAAGCGAAGGACGCGCTGCTGCAGCAGCTGATGTCGAAGTACGACGTGCGCATCGAGGGGCCGCTCGGCGATGCCTTACGGCAGGCGGGCGCGGCGCCGGCGGCGGGAGCGGCGCGCTGATGCGTCGCGTCGCCGCGTGCCTGTTGCTGCTGGCCGGCAGCGTACCGGCGGCGCAGGCGCACGAGGTGCGACCGGGTTATCTGCAGATCCAGCAGGTCGCGGCGGACACGTTCGACGTGTTGTGGAAGGTGCCCGCCAACGGCGAGTACCGGCTCGGCCTGTATGCGCGGCTGCCGAAGGAATGCGTCGGGCAACCGACGCAAGGCACGTTCGTAGGCGCCGCTTTCGTCGAGCGCTGGCGCGCGAAATGCCCCGGCGGCCTCGTCGGCAGGACGATCCGCATCGACGGCCTGAGCGGCACGCGCACGGACGTGCTCGCGCGCGTCGAGCGGCTCGATGGCACCACGCAGACCGTGCGACTGAATCCGGAGCAGGTTTCGTTTGTCGTCGCCTCGGCTCCCGACGCGTTCGAGGTCGTGAAGACCTACTTCGTGCTCGGCGTCGAGCACATCCTGACCGGCGTCGACCACCTGCTGTTCGTGCTCGGGTTGCTGTTCCTGGTCGGCAACTGGCGCCGGTTGATCGCGACCGTCACGGCATTCACGGTCGCGCACAGCATCACGCTCGCGGCGGCGACGCTCGGGCTCGTGCACGTGGCGCAGGCGCCGGTCGAGGCGACCATCGCGTTGAGCGTCATGTTCGTCGCCGCGGAGATTCTTCACGTCGCACAGGGCAGACCTGGCCTTACGTCTCGAGCGCCCTGGGTCGTCGCGTTCGTGTTCGGCCTGCTGCACGGCTTCGGCTTCGCCGGCGCGTTGCGCGAGGTCGGCCTGCCGGAGAAGGACATCCCGCTCGCATTGCTGTTCTTCAACGTGGGCGTCGAAGCGGGGCAGTTGTTGTTCATCGCTGCTGCGGTGACGATGCTTGTCCGCCGCTGTCGCGCCTGCTGCGTCGCCGGTGCGACGGTTGCATCGGGGCCGTGGGCTGCCGAAGCCGTACGTCCGCACACCGGTCGCCTATATGATCGGTTCCGTCGCCGCGTTCTGGGTGGTGCAGCGCGTCGTGGCGTTCTGGCCGTGAGTCGCGCCGCATGCGAACGCAGAATCGAATTGCGATACGTCCTGGGAGGATCGAGCCGTGATGAAGACACGAGATTGCGTTGGCGGTCATCGCCGCGTTCGGTTGCGCATGTGTCCGCGAGCGCACAGCAGATCCTCGACAGCGACGCCTACCAGGCTGCCGACCCGGCGAAGTTCTACAAAGCTCCCGGCTACTCGCCTTACGCGGGACGCCACTATCCGGAGCGACCGCTGTTCGGCGACGAACACGTGCACACGAGCTGGTCCGCCGACGCCGGCATGGGCGGCACCACGCTCGGCCCCGAAGAAGCCTTGCGCTTTGCGCGCGGCGAAGAAGTCGTCTCGACGAGCGGCCAGCCGGTGCGCCTGTCGCGACCGCTCGACTGGATCGCGGTCACCGATCACTCGGACGGCATGGGCGTCATCGCGCTGATCCGCCAGGGCGAGCCCGAGATGATGGCGGACCCGATGCTGAAGCGCTGGCACGACGCGATGCTGAAGGGCGGCGCCGACGCGCAGGCGGCGATGATGGAACTCATCACCGCGCAGTCGAACAAGAAGCTGCCGGCGACGGTCATGGACCCGAAGTGGGCGAAGAGCACCTGGGAGCGCAACAACGAACTCGCGGAGAAATACAACGAACCGGGCCGCTTTACCGCGCTGATCGGCTACGAGTGGACCTCGAACGCGGGCGGCGGCGACAACCTGCATCGCAACGTCATCTACCGCGACGGCAAGGCCCGGGCCGACCAGGTGCTGCCGATGACGACGTTCGACTCGGAAAACCCCGAGGATCTCTGGAAGTGGATGTCCGACTGGGAGCAGAAGACGGGCGGCAAGCTGCTCGCGATTCCGCACAACGGCAACCTGTCGAACGGCCGCATGTTCGAGCTGCAGACGTTCAAGGGCGGGCCGCTCGACAAGCAGTGGGCCGCGATGCGCTCGCGCTACGAGCCGCTGTTCGAGGTCATCCAGTACAAGGGCCAGAGCGAGTCGCACCCGAGCCTCTCGCCCAGCGACGAATTCGCCGCCGGCTACGAGCTGTGGGACCGCGGCAACCTGACGCTGGTGCCCAAGAAGCCGGGCATGATCGCGCACGAGTACCTGCGCGAGGCCCTGAAGAACGGCCTCAAGCTCGAGCAGGAGCTCGGCGTCAATCCGTTCAAGTACGGCATGGCTGGCGGCACCGACACGCACAATGCGCTGACCGCCGCGGAGGAAGACAACTACTACGGCAAGTTCGCCTCGAGCGAGCCGAGCAAGGATCGCTGGAGCGAGAACGCGATGAAGTTCGGCGATCGCGTCGTCAAGGGTTGGGAGCTGACGGCCGCCGGGTACACCGCCGTGTGGGCGACCTCGAACACGCGCGAGGCGATCTGGGACGCGATGAAGCGCCGCGAGACCTACGCGACCAGCGGCACGCGCCTGTGGCTGCGATTCTTCGGCGGCTACGGCTACCAGGCCAGCGACCTGTATTCGCGCGCGCCGGCGATCGCCGGCTACAAGAAGGGTGTGCCGATGGGCGGCGAACTGGCCAAGGCCCCGGCCGGCATGGTGCCCACGTTCCTGGTGGCGGCCGCGAAGGATCCGTACGGCGGCAATCTCGACCGCATCCAGATCATCAAGGGCTGGGTGGACAGCGCGGGCAAGACGCACGAAAAGATCTTCGACGTCGCCTGGAGCAATCCGGAGAAGCGCAAGGTCGGTCCGAACGGCAAGCTCGCCGCGGTCGGCAGCACCGTCGACGTGGCGCATGCGACCTGGACCAACACCATCGGCGCGCCGGAATTGGGCACGGTCTGGAAGGATCCCGAGTTCGATCCGTCACTGCGCGCTTTCTATTACGCGCGGGTGCTGGAGATTCCGACGCCGCGCTGGACCGCCTACGACGCCGCGTACTTCAAGGTGAAGATGGGCCCTGAAGTGCCGATGACCACGCAGGAGCGCGCCTGGAGTTCGCCGATCTGGTACTCGCCGAGCGGGACCTGACCTCGACCTGAATCCGCCGGGCGGCGCGGTATTTCGGCCGCGCCGACCCTTGTGGTGTTCCCTACTTGGCAGGCCGCCGCCGCAGCAGCATGATGCGGTGCATCAATCCTCCGGGGCACGAGCATGCTCTTCCAGTTACGCCTGCTGGCCTACCGGCTGATCAAGCCGTTCCAGTGGCCGGTTTCGCGTGCTGTCGCGATCCCGCGTCCCACGGCGTTCGTCGGCGCCGGCTCCGCGCTGCGCCTGTGCCACACGATCGGCCAGTTCGGCTTCAGGCGCGTCATGATCGTGACCGACGCGGTGCTGGTGAAGCTCGGGCTCGTCGAGCCGCTGCGTCGAGCGCTGGCGGAGCAGGGTATCGACGTTGCAGTTCACGACGCCATAACGCCGGATCCAACCTATACCGTGCTGCAAGCGGGTTACGAGGCGGTGCGCGCGCACGGTAGCGACGCGATTCTTGCGATTGGTGGCGGTTCCGTCATCGATGCCGCGAAGGTCATCGGCGCCATGACGGTCACCGGCAAGTCGCCCGTGAAGCTGATCGGCATGCTGAAGGTGTCGAAGCCGATGCTGCCGCTGTTCGCGATCCCGACGACCGCGGGCACGGGATCCGAAGTGACCGTGGCGGCGGTCGTCACCGATCCGGTGAAGCACTCGAAGTCGGCGGTGATCGATCCGAAGCTCGTCCCGCTCGCGACGGCGCTCGATCCGGCGTTGATGCAGGGTATGCCGCCATCGATCACCGCGGCGACCGGCATGGACGCGCTCACGCACGCGATCGAGGCGCACATCAATCGCTGGCCGCACGCCGAGACGCCGCTGCACTGCACGTCGGCGGTGCGGATGATCTTTGCGAACCTGCCGCGCGCGTACGCGAACGGCGCGGACCTCGAGGCGCGCGAAGCGATGGCGCTGGCGTCGTTCTACGCGGGACTCGCATTCACCAAGGCCTACGTCGGCTACGTGCACGCGTTCTCGCACAAGGTGGGCGGGATGTACGGCGTGCCGCACGGGCTCGCCAACGCGATCATCCTTCCGTACGTGCTGGACTACATCAAGGACGCGCCGCTCGCCGAGCAGCGCCTCGCGGAACTCGCCGTGGCGATCGGGGCGGGGACGGAGTCGGAGCCGAAGGCCGCGCTGGCGCAACGCTTCGTCGACCGGGTGCGCGAACTCAATCGCACGGTCGGCATCCCGGAGAAGCTCGCGCCGCTGAAGAGCGACGACGTGCACGAGATCGCGCGAGCCGCGATGATCGAGGCGCACCGCGACTACCCGGTGCCGAAGAACATGAACCTCGCCGAGGCCGAGGCGCTGCTGCGACGACTCTTGTAATCGAGTGCCGGTCCGCGGTTCTTGACGACCGCTCGGCAACGCAGTCGCGTAACCGCAAGCGGTCATTGCAGTCCGCCAGGGCTGCAGCATCGAGCTGAGACGTTCCGGCCGGAACGTCAAATCAAACTATGTAATGACGATACAGGTGGGGAGGCTGCAGTCGACCCATCTCAGCCATACATGTACGAGAGAAGCGGACCTCCAGGGATCGTCAGAAGCACGGTCAGCTCAAGAGCTTCTTCGCCTCGTTAAGCGACGGCACCTTGCCACTGACCTTTACGGTGCCATCAACGACCAGCGCCGGCGTGAACATCACCCCAAATTCGGCGAAACGCTTCACGTCGGTGATCTTTTCGAACTCGTAGGTTAGGCCCATGTCGCGGGCGGCTTGTTCCGACACTTCCGCAAGTGCGCGACACTTTGCGCAGCCAGAGCCGAGGATCTGAATCTTCATGACTTATCTCCTGCGGGTTCCCCCGCTTCAATTCACCAGAAGGCCGTAACCCCAACCCGTGACCGTGGCCATGACAACGACCAGGCAGACGTAGGTGACGGTCTTCTTCAGACCGAGAATCGAGTTGAGCACCAGCATGGAGGGCAGGCTCAGGGCAGGGCCGGCGAGTAGCAACGTCAGTGCCGGACCGGAACCCATCCCGCTGCCAATGAGGCCCTGCACGATCGGAACCTCGGTCAGCGTAGCGAAATACATGAATGCGCCTGCGACGGCGGCGAAAAGGTTGGACAAAATCGAGTTGCCCCCGACGAGCCCGCTGATCCAGCCAGACGGAATCATTCCTTCATGACCGGGGCGACCGAGCAGGAAGCCTGCAACGAGTACGCCAGCCAGCAGCAGCGGCACGATCTGCTTGGTGTAATCCCAGGCCTGGTTGAACCACTCGCCGGCCCCATCCTCGCGACCGGCGGTAAGCCACGACGAGTCCCAGTGTCGCGACGAGGAACGGCCACATCGGGTGGCCGGGCAGTGCGATGGTGGTAATCGCTGTTGCTGCCACAACGCTGGCGATGCGCGCCGGTTCGAGCTTGAACCAGCGCCAAAGCATGAGCGCCAGCACGATGCCGAGTGACGACGTCACCAACCACTTGAGCGAGTAGACCGCAGCGAAGAAGCCGGTCGTCTGGGAAGCCGCACCCCAGTTGGCGAACACGAGGATGCCGAGCAGCACAGCGAAGAAGGCGGCCGTCTGCGACAGGGGCCGTCCGGCTTCAAGCGCGGGCGGTACAACGGCTGCGGCAACCTTTTGCTGCTCCTCGTGGCGGAATATCAGCGCCATGAGTAGTCCGATGATCACGCTGAACGCGACTGCACCGGCGGCGCGTGCAAGGCCGAGCGGCGCACCGAGCACCTTTGCCGTCATGACGATGGCAAGCACGTTGATCGCTGGGCCGGAGTAGAGGAATGCCGTCGCAGGGCCGAGTCCTGCGCCCATGCGATAGATGCCAGAGAACAGCGGCAGCACCGTGCAGGAGCAGACGGCCAGGATCGTTCCGGATACGGAACCGACGCCATACGCGAGTGGCTTCGGTGCCGTCGGACCGAGGTAGCGCATTACGGAAGCCTGCGAGACAAACGCGGCAATGGCGCCCGCGATCCAGAATGCGGGCAACAAGCACAGCACGACGTGCTCGCGCGCATACCACTTCGTAAGTTCGAGTGCCTCCGAGACCGCACTGTCGAAACGCGGTTGGCCTACTGGGAGAAAGTAGACAGCGGAAAATACGGCGACCAGTACGCCGAAGATCTTCAGTTCGTGTCTTACACCTGGGTCCAGAGTGAGGGTCGCCATGCTGTTCTCCTCAAGCGCATTCACATGCGGCGCGCTTTGGGGCCCGACGGAGATGCGCTTTATCCAGGCAGTCGATGAAATGAGCCACGCAAGCGAGTTCGAGCCGGTAGAAAATCTTCTGGCCGCGCTTGTCGCTCGAGACGATCCCCGCTTCGCGGAGCACGTCGAGATGCTTGGAGGTTGTCGACCAGCCGAGGGCCACGGCCTCGACCAGATCGCAGACGCATCGCTCACCCCCGACGAGGGTGCGAACGAGGGTCAGGCGGGATGGGCTACCCAGCGCCTTGAAAACGGCGTCCGGCGTGGTTGGCGCGCATTGTTTCTGGGGCATAGCGCGTATGCTATTTCGTCATATAGCGAAATCCTGTTAGGACTTTCCGCATACGCCCGCGTGCCCTCAGAAAGCGCTCGATCCGCCATGCTGGATCACTCACCGTTTTGAATGGCTGCTTTCGGTGGCTTGCTTGTACGGCTGAATGTGGCCGAACTACGACCGTGGATCGGCAATCGAATTGTACAGAAGACATTGACGTTTCCGCGGAAACGTCAATCGGATAGCACAGCTTGATGTTGATCGCTAACGCGCTGCTGACGTTCCGGCCGGAACGTTTCCGGCGCCAATAAGGAAACGCCGCCGAGACGCATCATCCAACTGTTCCATCGCAACTCGTCGTGTCTTGCACCATGACATGGCCGTACTGGTCGCGCGACACGCGTCGCCGGCTCAGCGCGACGGCATTTCCACGACTTTCTTCGGCGGGTACGCCTTGAAAGTCGCGAGATGCCGCCCGACGGCGCCCTGGTACAGCGTGATGTACGGCAGCTTCCGGATCAGCACGTTGTGCGCTTCCTTGGGATCGAGCCAGAGGTTGTACAGCGCGCCGTACGCAAGCTGCGTGGCGGAACCGCTGAAGCCGCCGTCCAGGTAGTCGTTCGGGACTTCCTGCTCTGCGACGGTCATGAACTTGTACTCGCCGAAGCGCACGCCCGAGAACTTGTCCCCGAGCCAGTAGAACTCGTACTTGCGGTTCGAGTCGCCGTCGTCGGCCAGCAGGAACGAGGTCTGGTCGATGCTGTCGATGTAGCGATCGGAGGGCACCTTGTCGCCCGCGCCCGCCAGAGTGAGCGAGGTGGCGAACAGGTCGGCGAGGTCGAAGATGCCGTCGGACTCGCGCGCCGGCTTGATCACGCCGGGCCAGTACGCGATGCCCGGCACGCGCACGCCGCCTTCCCAGGTCGAGCCCTTCGAGCCGCGGAACGGCGTCACCGCCGAATCGGGCCAGGTCTCCATTTCTGGGCCGTTGTCCGATGTGACGAACACAAGCGTGTTCTCCAGTTCGCCCGTGTCCTTCAGCGTCTGGATCAGACGGCCCGCGATGCCGTCGAGATGGACCATCACGTCCTTCACGGGGTAGCCGGCGGGCGACTTGCCTTTCCACTCCTTGGAAGGGTAGTTGTCGAAGTGCACACCAGTCGTCGCGTGGTACAGGAAGAACGGCTGCTTCGCGCCCTTGCGCGACTTCAGAAAGTCGATCGAATACTCGGCGAGCAGGTCGTCGAGTTGCTCCATCACCGGGATGTCGATCTCCTTCACCTTCTCCACGGCGCCGCCCTTGTGTGCCTTGACGAGGTCCTTGCTGAACGGAATGGCGCTGACGAACGCCTGGCGGCCCGGCTTGTTGGCGATGTCCGCGTTGAAATACGGGTCGCGCCACTCGGTATAGATGTCGGCGACCGTGAGGAAGCCGTAAAACTCGTCGAAGCCGACGTTCTGCGGCTGCGACTGCACGTTTTCGCCCATGTGCCACTTGCCGACCGCGACCGTCTTGTACCCGGCCTCCGACAGCAATTGCGCGATCGTGATCTCGCCTTCGAGACCGCCGTGCTCGCCGGCCATCGGCGGGCGCAGCAGGCCGTGCCGCATCGGCAGGCGGCCGGTCATGATCGTTGCGCGCGTCGGCGAGCAGCTGGGCTGGGAGTAGGTGGACGTCAGCCGCAGGCCTTCGCGCGCCAGCCGGTCCATGTTGGGCGTCGGTGCGCCGACGGCGATGCCGCCGCCGTAGGCACCGAGATCGCCCCAGCCCACGTCGTCCATGATGAACACCAGGATGTTCGGCCGCCGGCCCTTCTTCTTCACGAACGAGTCGAGCTTCTGCTGTGCGGCGGACAACTGCGCAGCGTGCACGATCACAGGTTCGCGATTCTTCGCGACCTCCACGACCGGCTGGACCAGCTGGTCCTCGCCGGCGACGACTGGGGTGGCAGCCAGGCTCGCCAGCACGGCGCAGGCGAGCAGGCGAATCGCAGTCGATGCGGTCATGAGCGTTCACTCCGGAGGAGGGCGGGGCCGAGAGACGGATGGAAGACTCGTGCGGTTCAGCTGCTGGTGCGTTGCATCAGCACCTGGCCGTACTGGTCGCGCAACTCGCGCTTGTTGATCTTGCCCGTGCCAGTGTGCGGCGGCGCGTCCACCAAAGCGACTTCGCCCGGCAGCCGCCACTTCGCGAAATGCTCGGCGATGCGGGCTGTCACGGAGTCGCAGGCTTGCGTGCGAGGCCGAGGCGCTGCTGCGACGACTAGCCTAGACGAGTCGCGGCCTTCGGTCGTCGTCGTGGGCCCGGCGCCGCGATGGCGTGATCGATCGCCCCGCGCGCCTTGCAAGATCTCTACCGACAGCGACGACTTACGCGGACCGATGCAGCCTCATTTCACCGAGTTTGCCGGCAGCATGCCGACTTCGGGACTCGCCGCACTCGATACGTAGTCCGTCACTTCCGGCACGAACTTGGCGGCCTGCTCCGGCGACATGCCGAGCTTGCCGATCTTCGAATTGTCGATCGTGCCCGCGGATGCGATCCCCGACAGCGCCATCGGAATCAACGCGACAGCAATCAGCAGGATCCTTCGCTTCATTTCGCACTCCTTTACTGCGGCTTGCGAGTGGGTGACGGGTCATTCGTGTTCGATGTGGCACATCAGGCAGTCGATGTGACCGTGTGGATTCTACACCTTCGACTTCTGGGTGGGCGTGTCGGGTTCGTGGTGACCTGCGCCCAGCTTTAGTGCCGCGGCAGAGCTCGTAAAGTCCAGGTTGCCACGTTACCTCAATCCTTCGCTCTCATGCTCGGCGTCGACCGTCGGACGGGCCCGGTGTCGTGATGGCTGAGGGGCGCCGGGACGACATTGATCACGAGCAATGCGCGCCGTTAGAGGCACGTTATGGTGGTCGACAGCAGACGAATCAGCGTGGGATGACGGGCAGCCTGATGTGAGACGGATGCCCATGATCGTGCAGAATCGTCTGCAATGCTGACTTCAATTCGGTATCCAGGTGTATCGGTGCGCCGGTATTCTGATTCCGGGAAAACCGCGGAAAGTTGCTGCTGCTCACCTGCAGACGGATCCGATGCCCCGCTTTGAATACATTGCTCGTTGCCTGCAGGTCGATCTTGTATTCGTATATCTGGCCCGGCTCCAGTAGATCTGCGTGTTCCCCCCCGTTGCGATATCTCGCGCGGCAGATGCCGTCAGCCAGGCCGTAAGATCGCCCGTCCGGATGAACGTCGACGAGTTTCACGGTCCAATCAGTGTCGAGTGCAGAGCTTGCTGCGAAAATGGTCGCGGTCAGGGGTCCCGTAACTTCTATGTCTTCCTCTAGAGGTGGCGATGTATAGACCAGTACGTCGGCCCTAGCCTCGACTCGGGCCTGCTCTCGTGGCCCCGCGTTGGCCCCGATGCCCGTTCCTGGGAGAACAGTAGGCCCACCAACAGTCGGCACGGGATTTCGGGGATCGTAGACGTAGACGTCGTGCGGTTCGGCCGCGACCGGCGCTGTGGCATCAAGCGTGCCGTCACCGTCTCGCGTATTGGCGCGGCCACCGCTATGCAGATAGAAATTCGTCCATGCCGTTCGTGCAAGCGGCCATTCGTGCTCGCTGCGCCACTTGTTATCGCCCATTACGAAGATCCGAACAGGTGGCTCATCCAGCACACCGGTACTCCTGCCTTTCAACCAGTGGTCGAACCATTTCAGGTGAAGTCCGGCGAGGTCGATCAATGCCGACGTCGCACTGAGTCCCATATAGAGTTCGCCGATGACGTCGCTTTCCATCTGCCCATGAGTCCATGGACCCATGAGCAGCTTCTGGGATTGCCGTGCGTCGTCCGAGCCGCCCCGCGCGCGCATCCCGGCGAAGAGCGAGGGCGCGGACCCCGCATAGGCATCGTGCCAGCTGCCGAGGTGAAACACGGGTACGTCGACTCGGCTCAGGCGATCTTCATATGAGAGCCGCTGCCAATACGCCGCGTCTTCAGCGTGCAACAGCCATTCACCGTAGGCCGGCAAATTGCCGCTGACGATCGGGTTGCCACTGATCAGCGGTAGTTGCTCGAAGACGTCCGGCATGTGGTCAAGAACGTTGAGCAGCCCCATCACCGAACTCGTTACGTCCTCGCCGCTTGCTGCACGACGCATCAACGAGTTCCCTGTCTGCCCTGCCCCCCAGAAGGTTGCGCTTCCTAAGGCGAAGGCGTTTCCCGGGAACAAAAAGTCGCGGATTCCCGCCCCCATTTGCATCGGGAAGATCGCCTTGAGATGCGGTGGCTGCGCGACGGCGGCCATCCATTGAGTGAAACCCAGGTATGAGATTCCGAACATCCCGATGTTGCCGTCACTGTATGGCAGCTGCGCGGCCCACTCCACGCTGTCATACCCATCGCTCGATTCCTGCTCGAAGGACCAATTTCCTTGTGACGCGAAACGACCTCTCACATCCTGGTAGATGACCACATACCCTTCACCCACCGTGCGCACGGGGTCGACACCCGCTATAGAGGCATTGCGCGGCTGGTTCTTGTCGTACGGTGTACGCGTCAGCAGCGTCGGGAACGTACCGCCCGCATCCGGGCGCCAGACGTCGGCGTAGAGAATGGTGCCGTCCCGCATGGTCGCCGGTACGTTGCGCTCGATGAGCACATTGAAGGTCTTCGTCGCATTCATGGCTTTGCTGCTTTGTCTCAAACGGCGACCGTCGATCGTCTACGGGAGGGGAAGCTTACGATGCCACTCTAGCGCGACCCCGCGGCGGTCTTCTCATGCGTCGATTGCATATACGCTGCAATTCGCGCGTCGGCATTCGCGCGGATGTCCATGTGAAACAGCGAGTAGTCCATCCCGTGGTAATTGCCTGTCCCAAACATGTCAAATTCGCGGAACGGTGTATTCGACTGGTCCGCAACCATGAGCTGGCCGCGCTTGCATGCGGCCCACGTTCCGTTGGGGAGTGGCGCCTGTAGCGGATCGAAGACCACCCGCTGCGGGCTGTCATCGCCCCAGAACTTGCCCGAGAACTTTCCGGTGGGCGGTACGCCACCCTTGTGCAGCGAGGCAGGTGCATATCCGCCATCGCGCTGCCAGCTGAGCGGGTTGACGCAGACCGTATCGCCGGCCAGCTCGTCGCCGGCCTTGCTGCCATCGCGGTACGTCGCCCAATGAACGAGGCAACCCAATGCAGTTGCACTGGCGCAGACGCGGACGGCACTCAGCGTCGCAACCGACGCATTCGTCACGTCGCGGCCGCCACCCAGCAGATACGCGGCAATCATCCGACTGCCCAGCGGCTTGCCGTCGATGTGATCATGGATCAGTCGAAAGGCATGCGCGGTGCCCTGGCTGTGGCTGGCAATGATGAACGGCCGGCCGTGGTTGTCATGCTCCAGGTAATACTGAAATGCGCGCTCGACGTCGCCATAGGCGAGGTTCATCGACTTTTCGATGATGTCCTGCGTGGCGGACGTGTATCGAAAGATCGAGGCCTCGCGATAGCGCGGCGCGTAGATGTTGCAGCAACTGCTGAACACGCTGGCCTGGTTCGCCATCATGAATTTGGTGTTTTCTTCCGTGCGACTGTTGGGGTCGAGCGGTGAGTTCCAGTCCTTTCCGTTGAGATAGCCTGTCGGGTGAACAAAGAAGACATCGACGGCACGGTCGCCCGACGGGTTCGTCGTCCCTTGCGGTGCGAAGAGCGCGAAGCTGTCCTTGACCCGGGCGCGCAGCCCAGCTGTCCGCTTTTGCGTAGTCGGGTGCAGGGGCCTTGCGCGCAAGATCCCAGCCGTGGGTAGGCTTGGTGAACCAGGCCAATACATAGATCGTGCGGCCGGAAATATGGATCGCCGCTGCGGTGCCCGCGAGAATGACCACGAGCAGTGCGAGGACTTTAAGGGTGCGTTTCATGTGAACGATGCGCTCCGATTACCAGCACAGCCATTTGCGGGCCACCCCGACAAAGTATCTTCGTTCATGGCTGGCTGCTCTGTTTCTTGTTCTGTGCTCCGCAAGTATTGGATCCGGGACGAACTGACCCCGTTGCGGGACCTTTGCCGAGCTGTGGCACGATCGTGGCGCGATCGTCGCCTGTGACTTCTGCGTGACGGCGCACCCGAGTGCAGCATGGACCTGACAGCATCTTCGCGCGGAGCGTGGACGAATCGATCAGGAGTCTCGGCTTGACCGTGCTCAAGTCGCCGCCGCACAGCCCGAAGGCCAATGCGATCTGCGAACGGGTGATCGGAACGATTCGACGCGAGTGCCTGAACCGGTTGATACCGCCAGATCGGTGCTGGGCGACTCGCATCACGAATATCGGCTGGTGCCCACGTTGGCGTGATCGGGTAATTGCAGAGCACAGGGCACTACCCGGCGGTAGGTCGCGAAGGCCCCTCCGGCACCGCCGGGCGACCGTAGCCCAATGAACCCAATGGAGAAATAATCTTCGCTAATGAGAGAATTAATATTGACTTTTGCCTTAGGGTGGTTCACGTTTCGTGCGACGCGCCGGAGAGTGCAGACCATTCAACGCAAGGGGGACCCATGAAATTTCATTCATTGGTGCTGGGCGTATCCGTGGCCACGTTGGCGTGGTGCGGCGTAGCGACAGCCCAGGTGACGTCGTCAACGCCCGCGGCCAGCGCCGGCAGGGAGCTCGAAGAAATCATCGTCACCGCAGAGCGCCGGTCCGAGAGTCTGCAGACGACGTCGATCGCCGCCACGGTGCTGACCGGGGAGGAGCTCGCGGCCCGCGGCGTCAGCGTCATCGATCAGTTGCAGTTCATCGCGCCGTCGGTGACGGTCAACAACTTCGGCCAGGGCATCGATTTCAACATTCGCGGCATCGGCAAGGGCGAGCACAACTCGCAGACCACGACGGGCGTGATCACCTATCGTGATGCCGTGCCTTCGTTCCCGGGCTATTTCACGGAGGAACCTTATTACGACATCAAGAGCGTCGAAATCCTGCGCGGACCGCAAGGCACGTTCGCCGGGCAGAACGCGACCGGAGGCGCCGTCTTCGTCAACTCGAACGACCCGATCATCGGCGGCGGCAATCAAGGCTACTTCCAGGGCCAGGTTGGCCACTACAGTAATTACGCACTGCAGGGCGCGGTCAACTTGCCCATCGGCGATACGCTGGCTGCGCGCGTCGCGGTCAACGCCGAAACCCGGGACAGCTTCTACGATATCTCTGGACCGTGGACAGGCGGCGATGGCGCGTTGGACTCAGTCAGCGCGCGCTTCGGCCTGCTCTGGAAGCCCAGCGACGCGCTGTCGGTGCTCTTCAAGGCCGACTACAACCACATCGACATGGGCGCCTACCCGGCCGACCCGGTGCTGGCCAACAACGACATGTTCAATATTTCGGCCAATGCGGAACAGAAGGCGTTGGACGCCTTCGGCCGGGCCGTATTGAAAATCGACTATCGGTTCTCCGGTGGCACGACGCTTCGATCCGTCACCGGCTATCAACAGGGCAACACCGCTTACCGGGCGGACCTCGACGGCACGTCCACCGGGATTTACAAGTTCCGTGACTCGGTCGACGAGGAGCTCTTTTCGCAGGAACTCAACCTCATCTCTCCCGACTCCGGACCCTTCAAGTGGATCTTCGGCGCATTTTATCAATCCAACGAGTACAGGTTCCCGCCGGGTGAGTTTGTCATCGAACTCTTTCCGGTCCCCGCCGGCAGGTATGTGCTCGACGGCAGCAATCCGACATGGAACGCCGCCGGCTTCGCCCAGGCCAGCTACGAGCTGTCGCACGGACTCGAGGTCTCGGTCGGAGCGCGCTATACCGATGCGCATACCACCAACCATGTTCACGTCATGCAATACGGGGTCCCCATCAACGACAGCCAGTCAGCCAGTTTTTCGGGCTGGTCCGGCAAGGTCGCGCTGGACTGGACGATCAACGAGCAGAACTTCCTGTACGCCTTCGCGGCGAGCGGCTTCAAGCCGGGCGGCCTCAACGTCCCGGTGGGCTTCGGTTTGCCGGCTCCTTTCACGGAAGAGACCGTAACGAGTTACGAAATTGGCTGGAAGACGCGCATGTTCGACGGACACGTGCACATGCAGCTCAACGGCTACTACAACGACTACCGCGATTTCCAGGTGATCGTCGGCTATCCCGCCTTTCCGGTTTTCGGGCAGGAGCTGAACGTACCCAACACGACCACGATCTACGGGTTTGAAGCGCAGGTACAGGCCGTGTTTGGCGATCTGTCACTGGACTTCGGCCTGGGAACCTCGAACAGCAGCATTGGACAGTTCTATGCGACGGATCCGCGGGTCGTCGCCTTTGCCCCGTGCGATCCGAAGACGGGCCCGGAGAGCGCATCGTGCATCAACCTGAAAGGGAATGAGCAGACGTATGCCCCGGACTTCACGTTCAACGTGGGCGCGCAGTACGAAATTGCCGTCGGCGATGGCGACACGCTGACGCCGAGGCTCTCGTACTCGCACGTGTCCGATCAGTGGGCGACGCTGTTCGAGAACGAGGCTCGTGGAGACAAGGTCGGAGCGCGAAACATATGGAACGCGCAGCTGGCCTGGCAGCGCGGCAGCTTCGTCTGGTCGTTGTACGGCACCAACATTACCGACGAACACTACGTTGGAGCCATCAATTCGGGCCTGCGCTTCGCCGGCGCGCCCGCGCAGTATGGCCTGCGGATGCTGAAGACGTTCTAGGGCGTAGTCCAATCGGCCGCCGCGCTGTGTTATCCTGGCCGGCGGCCGTCGTCTTTCGTCGTCTCCCAACGCCAATGCAGTCCTATGCGCTAACGATCGACAAGTTCCTGGACCATGCAGCCAAGTGGTCGGGAGACCGTGAGATCGTCACGGCGGATTCGGGACTTGCGATCGGCCGCGTCGGCTACGCCGACCTGAGGATGCGCAGCAACCGCCTGTCCGGCGCACTTGCGGCACTGGGGCTGCGCCTCGGCGACCGGATCGGCACTCTCGCATGGAACACCCAGCATCACCTGGAGTTGTACTACGCAGCCATGGGAGCGGGGCTGGTTTGCCACACGCTCAATCCGCGCCTCACCGTGGCCCATCTCGCGGCCATGATCAACGAGGCGGAGGATCGCGCGCTGGCCGCGTCCTCGAGTCTGGCGGCGTTGCTGGCGGAGACTGGTGCCGCTGTGTCCGACGCTCGAGCACGTCATCCTGATGGATGGCGACCTGGGTGAAGTCGGACCACGCGGCGAGCTTCACGGCGCAGGTGTGGCAGTACGAGCACCTGCTCGAGACGCACGGCGCTCCGACCGTGTGGGGCGGGTTCGACGAAGGCACCGTCGCCGGGCTTTGCTACACATCGGGCACCACCGGTAAACCCAAGGGCGTGCTCTACACGCACCGCTCCAACTACCTGCACACGCTGCGCGCGTTGCAGGCCGACGCCATGGCGTTGACCGCCAGCGACGTGCTGTTGATCGCCGTGCCGATGTTCCACGCGAACGGATGGGGCCTGCCGTTCGCCGCCCCGGCCGTGGGAGCCAAGCTGGTCCTGCCGGGCCGCCACGCCGATGGCGCCAGTCTGGCCACACTCATGCGCGACGAAGGCGTGACCGTCGCCGCCGGCGTCCAGACCGTATGGCTCGGCGTGCTCGACCATCTCGATGCGGTGGGCGGCGAGTTACCCGAGTTGAAGCGCGTGCTGATCGGCGGCTCGAGTTGCCAGGACGCACTGATCCGACGCATGGAGGAGCGGCTCGGGGCTCATGTGCAAACGAGTTGGGGGATGACCGAGCTGTCGCCCCTGGGCACCATCGCGCCACCCGATGCCGGCTGGTCCACGACCCGCGCTTCGGGGCGGCCGGCGATGGGCCTCGACCTCAAGCTGACCGACGCTGCAGGCGTCACGCTCGCGCAGCAACGCGGCGTGGTCGGTTACCTCAAGGCGAAAGGGGCGAGCGTCGTCGACCGCTACTTCAAGGCCGATGCGGACGCCCTGGATGCGGAGGGCTATTTCGACACCGGCGACCTCGCCAGTATCGACAGCCTGGGCAATGTCACGATCTGCGGACGGACGAAGGACTTGATCAAGTCTGGCGGCGAATGGATCAATCCCGCCGAAATCGAGGAGATCGTCGGTCGCCATCCCGCCGTGGGACTGGTGGCCGTGATGGGGCGACCGGACGCGAAGTGGGGCGAGCGACCCGTGCTGGTCGTGGAGCCGCGGCAAGGGCACACGGCGGATGCGCAGGAACTGCTCGGGTGCCTGCGCGGCAAAGTCGCCGACTGGTGGATTCCCGACCAGGTCGTGCAGATCGAGTCCATGCCGCTGAGCGCCACGGGAAAGATTGACAAGCACCGATTGCGCGCTGCATATGAAAATGGCGAGATGGCGAGCGAGGGGGGCACTCGCCGACGGCTGTGACTTGGGCGAGGTCCCCGGAGCGAAAAATGGCCGACTCGATTGCAAAAGGTGGGTCCACGAAACGCCGTCGTCGCACCAAGGCCGAGCAGCGCGCCGAAAGTCTCGAACAAATTCTCGACGCGGCCGAGTATCTGTTCTCGAAGAACGGGCTGCATGGCGTCACGCTGCGCGACGTTGCGCAGCGGGTGGGCATTCACACGACGCTGCTTCATTATTATTTCGAGGACAAGGCCAATCTGTTCGAAGCGGTATTCGCACGGCGGGCGGGCGTCACCAGCGGCCGCCGGATGGTGGCGCTCGAACAGTACGAGGCGGAGGCCGGAGATCGCCCGACCGTCGAAGGGGCGCTGCACGCCTTCCTGGACACCGACCTGGACTTGTACTTCGAAGGCGGCGAACTCTGGATGAATTACGCGTCGTTCTGCGCCCGCGTCAGTAACACCCCCGAGGGGGCCGAACTGATGGACATTCACTTCGACCCGGTCGTGCTGAAGCTGGTGAGCATCCTCAAACGCGCCCTGCCGGACTATTCCGACGAGGACATCTACTGGGGCTACCACTTCGTCACGGGCGCGCTGATGAATACGCTCGCCCGCACGGGTCGCATCGATCGTCTCTCGGGCGGCGTCTGTCACTCCGACGACTTCCCGGCGGTCAAGAAGCGGATTGCCAGGTTCATGGCCGCAGGGTTCCAGGCCCTGAAAGACTGACGGCCGCGCGCGATCGGCTCAGGGGCAGCGCGTCGCCTGGTTGGGCAGCCGCGGCGAAATGATGCCGACATTCCAGTTCCAGGGCAGATCGCCGCTCGCTCGGCGGCGACAAACCGCCGCCTCGTGCAGCGCATACATCCCGGGAAAGAGATTCGTCGACGGACGCGGAGCATCCGCGAAAAGCATGTAGGCCGCGCCCGATCGGTAGCCCGGCCAGTCCGGCTGACCCGCGGCCTCGGGCCGGCCCGAGCGAGCAAAGCTGGTCCAGTAGTCGATCATCGCCTCGGAAAATTTCGTCTCTTGCGGCGTGGCAGGAATCTTCGGCCACCTTGGCGACGTACGATCGAGCGTGCCGAACACGTACGGCAATTCACTCGCGTGGAAGCCGTGCAGGCCGGCGGAGTCGGCTTCCGGGTAGCCGTGATCGAACAGGTAGAGAAAGGCTGGAACGCCGCGCTCGGTCTGCTGACGGACGAGTCGCTCCGCGGTCCAACCGTAGAGGGCGTCCCGCGTCGTCGCCCACATGCTCTCCTGCAGCGCGGCGCCGGGATAGAGCCGCAGGAATTCGCCGCTGAGATCGAGATAGCGCTCGCGAATGATGCGTTCGTAGTCGGCGGCACTTGCCGGCGCCGGCGGCGTGAGAAAGGTCAATGAGCGGATTTCGCCGCTGTTGAAGCCGGCCAGCAACGGCACGGGCGCTTGTTCGCCTCGATCGAAGACATCGATGAGCTGGCGCGGCAGGATATGACCGTCCACGGCCCCGAACGACCCGTATCCGGCCGCCGCTGCCGCCTCGACCAGCTCGCGGGCGTCCATCGCTCGCAATGCGGCGATATTCGGCGCGTGCAGCTGGGCCGCGCAGGCGTGACCCCAAGTCCTCGGCGGAGGCCGAGCCGTGGGCGGATTGCTTCAGTTCGGGCGTCGAGATCAGGTACGAACTTTGCGCGATCGCCTTCGCGAAGAGTCCTCGCGCGTCGGGCGCAGCCATGAGGTACACGACGCTGAGGCCGCCCGACGATTCGCCGGCAATCGTCACGTTCGAAGCATCGCCGCCAAAGGCGCCGATATTGCGTTGAATCCAGCGCAGCGCCTCGATCTGGTCGAGCATTCCGTAATTGCCGGATATCCCGAGCGGCGACTCGGCGCTGAGCTCCGGATGCGCCAGGTAGCCGAGTACGCCGAGCCGATAGTTGATCGAAACCACGACGACGCCTCGCGCAGCCAGCCGTGCGCCGTCATAGAACGCCTGGCTGCTCGAGCCCGTCGTGAAGGCCCCGCCGTGGATCCAGACGAACACCGGCGCCTTGCGTGCGTCTCCAGGAGTCCAGATGTTGAGCGTCAGGCAGTCCTCGCTCGTGGGCCCGAGTTCTTCCGTGTAGATGCTCGCGATGCGCGATTTCGGCTGCGGGCAGGCGGGCCCGAATTGCGCCGCGATCCGGACATCCGGCCAGCGCGGCAACGGGCTCGGTGGTCTCCAGCGGGCCGGCCCCACCGGCGGCGACGCATAAGGAATGCCCTTGAAGACGCGCAGCGCGCCTTCGGTGCGGCCCTCGATCCTGCCGGCGGGTGCGTCTGCGATCGGGTCGCTTGCGGTGTGCGATGGAGCTGACGTGGTCGGGCTGTGCCCGACGCAGGATGCCGATGAAACGGCAACACAGGCGGCCACGGCCGCCCACACGACAAAGCGACGACGCGATTTCATGGGGCTAGCTACTCCTGATGTGCGTTTCTCGCTGCGGAGCACCCGCGCCAACGCCAGGAAGAGCACGATGGCCAGCGCGTAGAACGGCACGAGCGTGTACAGGGCGATCTGCAGCGAATTGTGCGGATGGTCCGCGCGGAAGAAATCACTGGCCGCACCCACGTAAGTGGGCCCGAGCCCAAGGCCGATGAAATTCATGACCAGCAGCAGCAACGCGCCCGACATGACTCGCTGGTCGGGCCGAACCTCTTGCTGCACGAGCGCCACCGACGACGACAGGTAGAAATAATTCAGGAACATCGGGCCGATCAGGAACAGCAGCGCGAGCGGCCAGGTGGGCGCCCAGACGAACGCGAGATACAGAGGGATGGCAAGTGCGAGCGAGGCAGCCGGGAACCAGCGCATAGGCCTGCTTCGAGCGCTGCGTGTATCGGTCGATCACCCGCCCGGAAACGAATATGCCCGCGCTCATGCCAATACCGACGACCAGTGCGTAGTAGACCGCGACTTCGTTGAGCGTCATGCCTTTCTCGCGCATGAGAAAGAGCGTCGTGAAGTTGCCCATGCCGTAGGTGATGAATTGCGTGGCGCCACTTCCAAGCGCCGCGAGGACGAGGACCGGACGAGAGAAGAACATCACCAGGGTCTCGCGGAAGCCCGATCTTCTCGCGGTGGCTTCGTCCGATATCCCATCGAGACCGCCGCGACGGGGTTCACGCACCGAGAGGACGACCGCCAGTGCCGCGAGCAGGCCCGTCGCGCCAAGGACCAGAAATGCGTCCCGCCAGCTGTAAGCGGCGGCGATGGAGGCGCCGAACGCAATTCCCAGCGCGGCACCGATGGGCGGGCCGAGATTGTAGATGCCGAGGGCCGTTCCGCGACGTCCCGGTGGAAAGTAGTCTGAAATGACCGCATAGGACGGCGGCACGCCCCCGGCCTCACCGAAGCCGACGGTCATGCGCGCCACGACGAGCTGCGGATAGGTCCTGGCGAGACCGCAGGCCATCGTCGCCGCGCTCCAGATCGCACAGGCCAGCGAAATCACCGCGACCCTGTTCGTCCGGTCGGCAAACCAGCCGACGGGAATCGCGATGAAACAATAGAAGAACGCGAAGTAGAGGCCGCCGATCAGGCCCAGTTGGCTGTCGGAGACGTGCAGCGTGTCCTGGATCGGCTTGGCGAGGATCGCCAGCAATTGCCGGTCCAGGAAATTCAGAACGTAGACGAAGCAAAGCATGCCCAGTGCGAACCAGGCTCTCGCGTTCGGCAAGGGAGGCGGCGCTCCATCCGAGACGGACGTTTGGCTTTGCAGGCCGTCCGACGCCGGGGACCGATGGTCGGCCATTGCTCAGGCGGCGCGCTCGCACGGCGACTCGGCCCGAGCGATCCCCATTGGCTCCCGAGCGCACTCGGCGGTAGGCCCGCGGGCCCCAGCCTGCTCCATTGCTCCCCCGATTCTCAATCGATCAATGACGTCGATTTGCCAGGCATCATGCGCCCGACCCGTCGGGAGCGTCAATACTCACTATCGAGAGCGTGAATATCTTTCGGGCTCGGCATCGGGCGGTCTCGTTCGACCAGCATGTCGACTCGTTACGAACGACGGTTCGGAGACAGGTCCGCCTCAGCCGGCCGACTTCCGCATCAGCACCTGGCCGTACTGGTCGCGCAACTCGCGCTTGTTGATCTTGCCGGTGCCGGTCAGCGGCAGCGCGTCCACCACCACGACTTCGTCCGGCAGCTGCCACTTCGCGAAATGCTCGGCGATGTGGGCGATCACGGACTCGCAATCCGGCGTGCGGCCAGGGCGCGCCACGACCAGCAGGATCGGCCGCTCTTCCCACTTGGGATGCTTCACGCCGATGGCGGCGGCCATCAGCACGTCGGGGTGGCCGCAGGCGCAGTTCTCGAGGTCCACCGAGCTGATCCACTCGCCGCCGGACTTGATCACGTCCTTCGCGCGATCGGTGATCTGCAGGAAGCCGTCGGGATGGATCATCGCGACGTCGCCGGTGGCGAACCAGCCTTCCTCGGCGTGCGACGCCGAGTGATCGAGCTTGAAGTAGCTCTTGCACACCCAGGGTCCGCGCACCTTCAGCTCGCCCGAGGCCTTGCCGTCCCAGGGCAGCTCGTGGCCGTTCTCGTCGACGATCTTCATGTCCACGCCGAAGATGCCGCGGCCCGCGCGCGCGCGGATCTTGAACTGCTCCTCGAGCGGCAGGTGTTCCATCTCGGGCCGCAGTGAACCCACGGTGCCGAGCGGACTCATCTCCGTCATGCCCCAGCCCTGCAGCACGTCCACGCCATACTCGAGCTTGAAATCGCGGATCATCGACAGCGGCACGGCCGAACCCCCGATCAGCGTGCGTTGCAGCGTCGTCAGCTTCTGGCCGCTCTGGCGCAGGTAGTTGATCAACATCGTCCACACCGTCGGCACCGCGGCCGCCAGCGTCACGCCTTCCTCGTTCATCAACTGCGTCAGCGTGGCCGCGTCGCCCATCTTCGGGCCGGGGAACACGATCTTGCTGCCGACCATCGGTGCGTTGTAGGGCAGGCCCCACGCGTTGGCGTGGAACATCGGTACCACGGCGAGCGTGACGTCCTTGCCGCTCAGGCCCACGGCGTCGGCCATGCAACCCGCGTAGGCGTGCAGCACCGTCGAGCGGTGGCTGTACAACACGCCTTTGGGGTTGCCGGTGGTGCCGGACGTGTAGCAGAGCGAACTCGCCGTGTTCTCGTCGAGCGCGGGCCAGTCGAATTGCTCCGGTTGCCCGGCGATGAACGATTCGTAGTCCGTCAGCTTGCCGGCGACGGCGCGCAGGCATGGAGTCGGGGCCGGCCAGCACGATGACCTTCTCGACCGTCGGGGTCTTGCCCTGCAGCGGCGCGAGCACCGGCAGCAGGGTCGCGTCTACGAAGATCAGCTTGTCTTCGGCATGGTTGACGATGAACTCGAGCTGCTCGGGAAAGAGCCGTGGATTGAGCGTGTGCAGCACCGCACCCATGCACGAGACGGCGAAGTACAGCTCGTAATGACGGTAATCGTTCCAGGCGATGGTCGCGATCCGGTCGCCCGGTTTCACCCCGGCCTTCTGCAAGGCATTGGCCAGCTGCCGTGCGCGCCGGAAGATATCGCGGAGCGTGCAGCGATGGCGCGCGTGGTCGTGCGTGACGGACACGATCTCGACATTGGGCTGGTGCTTGTCCGCGTACCGCATGATCTCGGTGATCAGCAGCGGCGTGTCCATCATCAATCCGCGCATCGACGACTCTCCCTCGACTGTTCCCCCGGGCGACACAGACTAGTGGCGATCGGCCGGAAGTCCAAGTCCGACGAACCAGGCACCGCGCATTTGGCGACGCAAAAAGACCGCAAATTCGCGCCGGCATCGCCAGCACCGCCGTCAGAGCACGTCGAGGGTGCCGGTCGGCCCCGCAACGCGGATCGCCGCGTATTCGCAGCGGCCCTGGCCGCGCTGGAACAGGCTGTTCGCGATCAGCCAGATCCGCACGACGGAACGCGCGGAACCGCCGACGATGGCGTGGTAGTCCACGTAGAGGTCGCGCGACTCGTCGAGCCAGCGTCCGAGCTCGGCCGGGCCCGAGCGCTGCACGACGTGCGTTTCCTTGTCCTTCCAGGTCGGCAGCGGGCAGCGATAGACGGTGCCGGTGGGCAACGACGCGCTCCAGTAGTAGGTGAGGTCCTGGCCGTCGTCGAACTCGACCGCGATGCTCAGGTAGTCGTGCGAAGGCAGCGTGTCCTCCGGCAGATCGGTCGGCAGTGCATCGACGCGCCACGACCACGTGAGCCGCGTGCCAGGCTCGAGCGGCAAGCGCGCGTCCTTGCGCAGGATGCCGACGTCGCCGTGCGTGTGGCAACAGATCGTCGGCCTGCCGTCCTCGAGCGCGGCGGCCCGGTAGATCTCGCTGTCGCCGAGATACCAGAGGTAGTCCCACTGCGGCGGCGGCGACACGGCATCGTCGAGTCGCCGCGCTTCGGCCTGCACGAGGTCGGGCGCACCGGCGTGTGCGACGGCGGCGCGCAGCAAGCCGCGTGCGTCCGCGCCGCGGCTCCAGTGCACCACCAGCGCCGACATGCCGCCGCTCAGCTTGGCGTACTCGTCCGACGGCGTGGCGAGGCTGCCGCGGCGATCGGTCCACTCGCCCGGAAAGTAACTCGCGAGCCACAGGCGGCCGGATTGCACAGCGGTGAACGTGTGCGTCGCGCGCGTGCCTCGGAACACCGGCCCGTCGTCGCCGACGCGGCACCACAGCTGGAACGAGGGCTCGACGAAGATGTCGAGCAGCCTCGACAGGTAGACGCGGCCGGTCGCGAACCAGCTGACTGTGTCGCCGGCCGCGACGTCGATGCCGGTGTCCTGCCAGGGCGCGCGGGTGGCGGGCAGTTCGCAGTACGCGTGCCGCGACAGTGTGCCGGCCGGCAGCGTGGCAAGCCACGGATCGAGCGTCGAGCGCAGCCACGCGCCGTCGTGCCCGCTGCGCGACCTCCCCGGCATGCGCCGCTGCAGCGCGCGCGTCGCGATGCGCGCCACGACGGCGAGCTCGTGTACCGCGCTCATGCGGCCTTGCGTCGCGGCCGCCGCCGCTTGCGCAATCGCAGGCTCTCCTGCTCGAGCGCGGCTAGCGCGTCCACCGTGTAGCCGGCGAGCCGCGGCAGGTCGGGGATGGCTTCGCGCAGCGCAATGAACGTCACGTGCAGGTCGTCGACGTAGGTGGTGACGGTGATGTTGAGCACCTGGTGATGGGCCACCACCGACACGGGCAGCGCAAGCTCGACCTCGGCCCCGTTGAAATAGACCCGTTCCGTCAGGCCGGCGGGGTTCGAGATCACGGTGTTCGCGAGCATCGGCAGGTCACCGAGCCCGAGCGATTCGATGGCGCTCGCGATGGAGTGCTGCACGATGGAGTACAGCATCAGCGTGTTGCCGGAGATCGATCGCAGCTGCTCCTTCATCTCGCGGGTTTCCCGCACCACGTCCTGCAGCCTTTCGACCGGCCTCGCTCCGGGCTTGCCCATCGGCACCTGCAGGATCGTGATGCGGTTACCCGTTCCCCCATGATCGTCTAGCGCCACCGGCACGTCGGCAACGAGCGGCCGGTCGGGCGGCGTGCCGCGCTCCGCGAGATATCGGTTCATCGCGGCGTCGAGGATCGCGAGCATCACGTCGTTGATCTTCGCGTCGTGCTTCCTCGCGATCACCCGCACCCGATGCAGCGGAACCGTGCAGTGCGCGAGGATCCGATGCGCCGTCGGCCGGGTCTTCAGCACGTCGGGCGTCCTCACGAACGGCGCGGCCAGTCCGCGGCCGAGGTTCAGCTCGCGCAGGCCCTGGTGCCACACCAGGCGCACCATGTCGCTGGTCGTGCGCCGCGCCTCCTGCGCATATTGGGCGACCCGGCTCACCGCGCCCTGCTCGTGCTGCGCGCCGCCGGGAGTCGCGCCGGGCAGGCCGCGCCAGATCGCCTGCGGCGTCCGGGAGTGCGGCGAGGGCGTCACGATGCCCATGACGATCTTGATGAAGCCGATGCCGTCGATCAGCCCGTGATGCGTCTTGAAGTAGAGCGCCACGCGCCCGGCCGGCAAGCCTTCGAACACGTGCGCCTGCCAGAGCGGACGGCTGCGATCGAGCGGCTCGACGTGGATGCGGCAGATGCGCTCGAACAGGTGCGGCAGGCCACTGCCGCGCCGCAGCCGGTGACGGAACACCTGTTCGGCGGGTGAAGTCGGCGCCGGCTCCAGGGCCGGCAGTCCCGTGGCCGGGGACCCGTGGTAGCGGTAGTTGAATGGCGGGCCGACCGGGCATTTCAGCATCGCCTTCACGAGGCCATCCGCGAAACGCCCATGCGAGCCGGACGGCGGCGCGAGCGTGAGCAACGCACCGATGTTCATTGGACGCTGGGCGGTCTCGAGCAGGAAGAACGCCATGTCCACCGGGGACAGCTTCGCCATCAGCCGATGCTACGCCCGGCCGGTCGGCCGGGGGCTGCGCAATTGGCTAGATGCGTCGCAGCAAAATACCAGCGCCTAGACGGACGCCTTCAGCACCTTGTACTCGTCCTCGAGGTTCTTCCTGATCTCGTCGCCGGCAAACGCGGCGATGATGCCGCCGAGCAGCGGGATGCCGCTCGTCACGTCGAACGCCCACTCGACGGTGCAGCCGCCCTTCTCGGGTTGCAGCGCCTTGGTGCCGACGATCTTGACCGGCACGCCTTTGATGTCGATGGCGATCTTCGACGCGAAACCCTTGCCGTCCGCGGTCCAGTCCTCGGTGTGCGAGACGTCGTTCGTGGACGGCACCAGCCGGCGGATCGCGGCCGGCGGGTTGGCCGGCATCCTGCGAGAGATTCGCAACTTCACGTTCGGGGCGCGTCCCTCCCGCTTGATCTTGAGGTCGGTGCCGGCCAGCCTGGCGTAGACCGCCTCCTGGCTCTTCTGCTCCGTGCAGAGCTTGAATGCCGACTCGACGTCGGTCTTGAGCGAGTGCTTGACGTTGACCTTCATGACGACGGACTCCCTGGACGGATCAGGCGCCGAGCAGGTGGCGCAGGAACAAGGATACCGCCTTCGCCAGTCCCAGGATCACCCCGGATGCGATGAAAAGGGCCCCGGCACCGACGGCGAGGCCCACCAGCATGGCCAGGCCGTCACGCTCGAGGAGCGCCATCGCCAGCACGCAGATGGCGACCGCGGGCGGCATGTTGCCGAACGGGATCGGCAGCATCAGCACGGTGGCGAGCACGGCGCAGACGAGGCCCACGACGCGCTCGGCCCAGCGCGACGCGAGGAGTTGCAGGCGCGGCTTGAGCAGCCTCTCGAGGCGACGGATCCACGGAACCGCCGCGTTCATCGCGCGCGCGAACGACTCGCGCCGCAGCGAACGACCCATCACGAAGCCCGGCAACCAGGGCGCGTTGAACCCGAGAATCAGCTGCGCGGACAGGAACAGCAGCGGCGTGCCGAGCACGGTCGACACCCCCGGTGCGCTGACCGGCAGCGCGTTCGGCAGCGCGAATACGATCAGCAGCGCACCGAAGGC
Source organism: uncultured Gammaproteobacteria bacterium (assembly GCA_963843985.1). Lineage (GTDB taxonomy): Bacteria > Pseudomonadota > Gammaproteobacteria > Steroidobacterales > Steroidobacteraceae > RPQJ01. The sequence continues at coordinate 49,058 of CAWJMS010000034.1, forward strand.
GCGATCGCCCATCGCGTCACGGATGTCCGCAATCGCGATCGATTCTCGCGAGGTGTCGTTCGCGATGTCGGTGAGTACCTCGGACAGCCGGCGCTCCTGCGGACGGCGCGCAATTCCGGGCACCGGGAGGTTCATGCGTCCGGGACCAGCACGGCCGCGCCGGACAGCGTGCCGTCCCGCAGACGCTGCAGTGCTTCGTTTGCGGCCGCCAGCGGAAAAGTCGTGACGTGCGTGCGCACCGGGACCTGCGGCGCGAGTGCGAGGAAGTTCTCGCCGTCGGCACGAGTCAGGTTGGCCACCGACCGGAGCACTCGCTCGCCCCACAGCAGCGCGTACGGGAACGAAGGAATGTCGCTCATGTGGATGCCGCCGCACACGACCGTGCCGCCCTTGCGGACCGCCGCCAGCGCGCGCGGCACCAGTTCGCCCGCCGGCGCGAAGATGATCGCCGCATCGAGCGGCGCGGGTGCCGGCGAGTCGCTGTCGCCCACCCAGGTGCAACCCATCCGGCGCGCGAAGTCCGCGGCCTCCGTGTCGCCGCGGCGCACGAATGCGTGGCATTCGCGGCCCTGGTGGCGGGCCACTTGCACGACGATGTGAGCGGCGGCACCGAAGCCGTAGATCCCGATGCGCCGCGCGTCGCCGACCATGCTGAGCGCGCGGTAGCCGATGAGGCCGGCGCAGAGCAGCGGTGCCGCGTGCACGTCGTCGAGCGCGTCCGGCAGCCGCAGGCAATAGCGCGCGTCGGCCACGGCATATTCGGCATAACCGCCGTCGAGGTGACAGCCGGTGAAGCGCGCCGCCGGGCAAAGATTCTCGCGCCCGGCGAGGCAGTCTTCGCAGGCGCCGCAGGTCGATGCCAGCCAGGGGACGCCGACTCGCGTGCCTGCTGCCAGTGCGGCCTCGGGTCCGCATTCGACCACCTCCCCGACGATCTCGTGGCCGGGCACGATGGGGTGACGCACGCCCGGCAGTTCGTCGTCGATGACGTGCAGGTCGGTGCGGCAGACGGCGCAGGCGCGGACTTTCAGCAGCACCTGGTGCGGGCCCGGTCGCGGGATCGCGCGGATTTCGGGTTCGAGGGCGCGGCGCGGCGCGCGGAGCACCATGGCGAGCATGGCGGCCACTATAACGTCAGTCCTGCTGCATTTCGCCCTGCAGCCTGCTGGCCATCAGCCGCTCGTAGAGCGCCGGCGCGAGACGGCTGAACCACCACGCCTGGTGCGCGGTGCGGCCGATCAGCAGCAGGCGGCGCCGCCGTTCGACACCGCTATGAATGCGGTCGGCGACGGCCTCGGGCGTGAGGCGCCGGCCGACGACGACCTGCGCGTGGCGCGCGGGCTGGCCGTCGGGGCCGAGCGCGTGGCGATCGATCCCGGTGCGCGATGAACGACGGGCACACCAGCGTGACGTCGACGCCCTGCGACCGCACCTCGCTGCGCAGGCTCTCGAAAAATCCGTGCAGCGCATGCTTGCTGGCCGCGTAGCCGGTGCGCGCGATCAGCGGCGCAAAGCCGGCGACGCTCGAAATGGCGACGATGGCGCCGCGACTGCGCAGCAGGTGGGGCAGCGCGTGATGCGTCAGATTCATCGCGCCGAAGAAGTTCACTTCCATCACGCGGCGGAGGACGGCCGGGTCGGTCGTCGCGAACGCGCTGCGATGGGTGATGCCCGCATTGTTGACGAGCACGTCCACGCCGCCGAATCGCTCGACTGCCGATCGAATCGCGTCGGCACATGACGCCGCATCGGTGACGTCGCAGTTGAGCGCCAGCGCCTGCGCGCCCCGCCGCCCGGATCGCCGCGGCGCACTCGGCGATGCCTTCCGCGTCGCGGTCGAGCAACACGAGCCGAGCGCCGCCGCGCGCAAATCGCAGCGCGATGGCGCGGCCGAGACCGCCGCCCGCGCCGCTGACGACGACCGTTGCGCCATCGAGGTTGCGCCGGCTCACGTCTCGCTCCGTCCCAATCCGTGCGTGCGGCAGTAGAGGTCGAAGACCTGCGCGCTCGTCAGCCGCGGGACATAGCCGAATTCTTCCTTCAACCGCCGATTGTCGAGGACCGGCCGATAGCGCAGGAAGTCCACCTGCTCGGGGCCATATTGCGACAGCCCGAGCGGATGCAGCACCGCCAGGACCGCCCGCAGCAGGCCGGGCGGCAGCGTGACGCACTTCTTGCCGAGCCGGGCCGCGATCTGCTGGATGCTGAGCGCGCCGTCGCCCGCGACGTTGTAGATGCCGGCGCTCTCCTGTTCGATCGCTCGCTCGATCGCGCCCACTACGTCGCGATCCCAGATGAACACGAACGGACTGCTCGAGCCGCGCAGCGCGATCAGCCGCGGGCGATCGAACAGCGCGGTGATCTGGTTACGCGTCGTCTCCCCGAGGATGGTGCCGACGCGGAAGACGACCTGCCGCAGTTGCGGCTGCGTGCGGCGGTAGTCGGCGAGCATTTCCTCGACCAGCCGCTTGTGGTGCGAGTAGGCAAAGGCCTCGTTGCCGCGGACCGGATCGGTCTCGCTGAGCCACTCGGGATTGTCGGCGTGATAGCCGTACGCCGCGCCGCTCGAGGTGACGACGATCTTGCCCGCGCCGGCGGCGACGCAGCAGTCGAGTACGTTGCGGGTGCCGAGCACGTCCACCGAGTACTCGAGCTCGCGATTCGACTTCGGTCCGGGCGTGACGATGGCCGCCAGGTGCACGACCGTGTCGATGCGGTGGTGCGCCAGGATGTCGGCGAGCGACGGGTCGCGCACGTCGAGCGCCGCGTAGGCGACGCCCGGGAGGCGCCGTCTCGACCGGCACCTCGCGCAGGTCGCTGGCGACGATGCATTCGATTCCGGCCGCCGGCCGCCTGGCGTACGGACAGCGATTCGACGAGCCGGCTGCCGAGATAGCCCGCGGCGCCGGTCACCAGCACGCGCCGGCCGGTCATGCGACCGCCTCGGCGACGGGCGGGTGGCGGCGCCACCAGGTCGACAAGCTCAGTCCTACGATCAGGTGCCAGATGCCCCACCACGCGGCGACGATCGCCATGCCGCCGAGCCCGTCGAAGAAGTTGAACACCAGCGCCAGCCCGAATCCGGAATTCTGGATGCCGACCTCGAGCGCGACCGCGCGTCGATCGCGTTCCGGCAGCCGGAATGCCCGGGCCGTGTAGTAGCCGGTCAGCAGCGCGAACGCGTTCAGCAGGAAGACGAACAGCATCACGCGCTGGGTGTACTGCGAGGAAGAAGTCCCAGTTCACGACCAGCGCGCCCACGACGAACAGCAGGAAAAAGGCCAGCGACAGCACGCGGAACACGTTGCGGCTGCGCGCGGCGAATGCCGGCCAGCGATGCGCGACCGACATGCCGAGCACGGTCGGGATGCCGAGCAGCAGCACGATCGTGCCGAACACCTCCCACGGGCTCAGCGAGACTGCTTCGAGTATGGGTCGTGTATTCGGATTGGCCGAACCCCAGAAAGACAGGTTGAACGGCGTGAACACGATGGAGCCCAGCATCGAGAACGCGGCGATGGTCACCGACAGCGCGGTGTTGCCGCGCCCGTAATTGACCAGGAAGTTCGAGATGTTGCCGCTCGGGCACGAGGCGACGAGGATCATGCCGAGCGCGATGCTGGGCGCCGGTCGCAGCAGCATGGTCAGCCCGAACGCCACGGCCGGCAGCAGCACCGAGTGGGCGAACAATGCCGATGATCGTGCCGCGCGGCGCGGACACGATCCCCTTGAAGTCCTCGACCTTCATGTCCAGCGCGACGCCGAACAGCACGAAGGCGAGGATGACGTCGAGCGCGATCAGCGACTCCGGGCTGAAGTGGAGCCGGACCGCGTCGAGTTCGGTCATTTGCCCTTCGGCTCCAGGTGCATGTCCTTGAAGTGCATCAGGCCGGGCGCCCACATGTGCTTGACCGGGTCCACGTCCACGTGGATCACGGCCGGGCCGCCGCTCGCGAGCGCGCGCTCGATCGCCGGGCGCAGCTCGCGCGGATCGGCGACGCGCTCGCCGTGCGCACCCATGGACTCCGCGAGCTTGTCGAAGCGGATCTCGCCGAGGTCGGCGTTGATGGTCTCGTCGGGACCCAGCGACTTGCGTGATCAGGGTCTTGATCGGTTTCAGCGCGAACTGCTGGTTCATCTTCACCATGCCCCACTGCTTGTCGCAGAGCACGAGGTAGATCGACCCGCAGCCCGTTGCGCACGGCCGTCTCGATTTCCTGCGGATGGAAGCCCATCGCGCCGTCGCCGATGATGCAGCAGACGGGCTGGCCGGGTCGCGCGACGGCCGCGCCGAGCGCCTGCGCCACGCCCGCGCCGAGCATGCCGAACTTGAACGTCGAGAGGATCGTGTTCGGCACGCGCATCTGGTGGAACATCATCGCCCACACCGCGGTATTGCCGCCGTCGGCCACCAGCACGGTGCCTTCCGGGAACACCTGCTGGCAGACCTGCGCGACGTGCGCGGGGTTCATCGGCACCGCCATGTCCTCGAGCTTCTCGTCGAGCTTGGCCCGCTCGCTGCGGATCGCCTCGCGATACTTCGCCATCTTGCGGCGGCGCGCATCGAGGTTCGGCCTGGCCGTGGCGAGCGGCCAGCCGGTCGGCGAGCGCCGCGAGGAACAGCTTGGCGTCGGCCAGCACGGCCAGCGCCGCAGGCTTGTTCGCGCCGAGGATGTGGCCGTCGCTGTCGACCTGGATCATCTGCTGCTCCGACGGGTGCCGCCAGTAGGGCGCCTTGCCCCACCAGTCGGTCTCGCCGAGCCGCGAGCCGACCACGAGCACGAGGTCCGCGTCGTTGCGCACTTCGTGATTGATCTTGATGAACGCCATCGGCACGGCGAGTTCCGAGGTCTCCGGCAGGACGCCGCGCCCGGCCCAGCTCGTCGTGACCGGCGCGTGCAGCAACTCGGCCACGCGACGCAGTTCGTCGTACGCGCCCGCGTGAATCACGCCGCTGCCGGCGTGGATGATCGGCATCTCGGCGGCCGCCAGCATGTCGGCCGCACGCTCCACCTGCTCTGGCGACGGCACGATCGGATCCGTGCGGCGGTACTGGTGCGGCTGCCAGGTCGCCACCTCGGCCTTGACCTTGCCGTTCATGATCGTCTCGGGCACGTCGAGGTGCACGACGCCCGGGCGTCCCTCGTAGCAGTGGCGCAGCGCGGTGCGGCCGAGCTCCGCCACCCGATCGAACGAAACGACGGAGTGACTCCACTTGGCGAAGTGCGAGATCGCGCCGACCTGGTCGAAGGCCTGGTAGGCGCCGCCGCGATCCGGGTACACGATCTGCGGACGGCGGCAGCTGGTGATCGCCAGCACGCGATTGCCTTCCGCGTTCTCGACCACCAGGCCGGGCAGCAGGTTCGCCACCCCGGGACCGTTGCTGGCCATGCAGACGCCGAGCCGGCCGGTGAGGCGCGCGTAGGCGCCTGCCATGTGAGCCGCACAGGTCTCGTGGCGCGGCGTGACGATCTCGATCCCCAGCTTGTGCAGGCTCGAGTAGAAGCCGAAGTACGTGCCGTCGATGATGCCGAAGACCTTCTCGACGCCTTCGGCCTGGAGCATGCGCGCGAGGACTTCGCCGCCACTGGTTTCGGTCATGATGTTCCCCGGTCGTCCCTTTTGCGGATCGTGTTGTCGGACCGATGACTATACGCCCGAGGCTGCTTCGTGCGACGGGGCCACCCCATAGCCCGTAGAATCCCCGTGGTTTTCCACGATGGACGTACCGTGCTTCTCCAGTGGGTGCATTGGTTGCCGATGATCGCGGCCGTCGCTGCGGCGGCGACCGTCGGCGGCTTGATTGCCGGACTGCTCGGCGTCGGCGGCGGCATCGTCATCGTGCCGGCACTCGACGTCGCGCTCGCTGCGGCGGGCGTCGATCGCGCGGTCTCGCTGCACGTCGCCGTCGCCACCTCGATGGCGACGATCATCCCGACCGCGATCTCTTCGTCGCGGGCCCACGCGAGCCGCAACGCCGTCGACTTCGCAGTCGTGAAACGCTGGACGTTGCCAATCGTAGTCGGCGCGCTTGCCGGCTCGGTTGCGGCGACTCGCGCCAACGGACACGTGCTCGCGGCGGTGTTCGGCGTGGTCGCCTTGCTCGCGGCGCTGAAGATGCTGCTGCCGCTCGATCGCGTCGTGCTGCGCCCGTCGCTGCCAGGCGGCGTCGGTGGCGCGTTGATCCCGGCGTTCATCGGCGGAATCTCCGCGATGATGGGGATCGGCGGCGGCACGTTGAGCGTCCCCACCATGACATTGTGCGGCGAGCCGGTGCACAAGGCGGTCGGCACCGCTGCGCTGCTCGGCCTGTGGATCGCGCTGCCGGCGACGGTCGGATACCTGCTCGCGCATCCGACCGATGGCGTGCTGCTGCCGCCGCTGACGGTCGGCTACGTGAGCCTGGTCGGCTTCGCACTGGTCGCGCCGATTTCGTGGCTGGTCGCGCCGTTCGGAGCGAAACTTGCGCACGCGCTCGATCGGCGCAAGTTGTCGACGGCGTTCGGCGTGTTCCTGATGGCGGTCGCGATCCGCATGCTGTTCCGGGTCGTGTCGTGAGTTGAGATTGCCGTGACATCCACTGCGCCGCTCGCACTCGGGCCATCCTGCCCGCATCGCCCGCCTTGCCCCGGTTGCCCGCGATTCGGCGAGCCGGGTATCGCCGCGGCCGCGCGCGCGGCGCTCGAGTCGCTCGCGCGTCGACACGGATCTGCCTGGAGTGGCCGTGATATCCGGCGCGACGAGCGGGTTTCGTCTGCGCGCGCGGCTCGCGATCCGGGGCCGGCTCGGCGCACCCAAGCTCGGGATGTTCCAGCTCGGCACGCATCGGCTGGTCCACATCCCGAATTGCATCGTCCAGCATCCGCTGGTCAATCACGTAGCGGCCGTCGTGCGGCGGGCTCTCGTCGATGCCGCCGTGCCGCCTTATTCGGAAGCGGCGCACCGCGGTCTCGCCCGCTACCTGCAGGTGGTGGTCGAGCGCGGATCGCGACGCGCGCAGGTCGTGCTGGTGGCCAACAGCGAAACGGCCGAGCCGCTGGCCGACTGCCTCGATCTGATTCGCGACCGGCTCGGCGACGAGTTGCACAGCCTTTGGTTCAACGCTCACTGCGAGCGGTCGAACACCATCCTGGGACCGGAGTTTCGCAACTGGTGCGGGCCCGCCAGCGTGGTCGAGCATTTCGGCGGTGCCGCCGTGCACTATCCGCCAGGCGCATTCGGCCAGAGCAATCTCGACATCGCCGAGCGCATCGTCGAGCACCTGCGTGCCCGGATTCCCGACGGCGCGCGAGTGGCCGAGTTCTATGCAGGCGTGGGCGCCATCGGGCTGTCGCTGCTGTCCCGCGTCAGTGCCATGCGGATGAATGAGATGAGCCCGCATTCGCTGCAGGGGCTGTCCTTCGGAATCGCAGCGCTGGATCCGGCGGACCGCGCCAAGGTCGAAGTCGTACCGGGCCCGGCGGGCGCAGTCTGCGAGGCCATGCGTGGCGCAGACACCGTGATCGCCGACCCTCCGCGCAAGGGACTCGACCCGAAACTTCTCGAGTCGTTGTGCGCCGACCCGCCCGCGCGCTTCCTGTACGTGAGCTGTGGACTGCCGTCGTTCATCGAGGACACGGCGCGGCTGGTTTCGACCGGCCGGCTGCGCCTGCGTGAACTCACGGCATTCAACCTGATGCCCTACACCGAGCATGTGGAGACGGTGGCCTGCGTTCGAGCGGACCTGACGGGCGAGAAGGTGCGTTTCACCGTGCTCCACTTACCGCCGGGCCGATGCCCGCGTCGTTTGCTCAGTATTCCCGCGGATCAGCGTGGATGCGTGCTGTTCCATTCGCCGCTGCGCGGCGCTCCTTGCCGAGCAGCACTTCGATCGCAAGCCCGTAATCCATGGATTCGCCTCGCCAATGGGTGCGGGCGGTGTGCGTGTCGATGTGAATGCCGTCCGCCTCGTGTCTTGCCGCAAGATCGGACCACTGCGCGGCCATCGGTTGCGTGCATCCCGGCGCAGACGAGACCCACGACTCGCCCTTGGCATTCACGAACCGCCACGCCCCATCGTCGAGCCGCTCGATGCGGATGCCGCCTTCGTGCACCTGCCGGTGATGGAAGCGGCACAGCGAGACGAGATTGCCGAGCTTGGTCTCGCCACCCTCGGCCCAGTGATGCACGTGGTGTCCGTCCACGTACTTCTTGTGCGTGCAGCCGGGAAAGACGCAGCCTTTGTCGCGTGAGTTGAGCGCTCGACGAAGTGCAGGCGGGATGGAACGGGTCTTGCGGCCCACATCGAGCGGCTCGCCCTTCTCGTCCTCGGTGATCTTCACGTAGCTGCAGTCACACGACAGGCGCCGCACCGTCTCGATGGGCATCGAGGGACCGTGTTCGAACTCACTGCGGCCGGCAGTACGTTCCCGCAGCGTCTCCTCGTCCACGTGAATGACGATCTGGTGCCGTTCACCGCCGCTCAATGCTTCGGCGCCATGCTTCATGAAACTTTCCGCAATCAATGCGAGCGAGTCGGCTCGCTGTGCAGTAGGCGGAATCACTGGTGCTCGGCTGCGCTGAAACGTTCCAGGCGTTTCCGCGGAAACGTCAAGGCGAGGTTCACAATCTTCCCGCGGCAATGGCAGCTCCGTCCGAGCCGCTTCGAGCGCCTTCAACAGCAGCATCCCGGACTCGGCCGGCAGCCTCGCCTTCAACACCAACGAACCGTCTTCGTCGTCAAAGTAGTAACTGACGGAACGTCGAGCCTGCTGACGCTGTTCCCGACCGAGCGCTTCGACTTCCTGTACCCGCCGGTACTGTCGCACCAACTGCTCGACGTGGCTCGCGGTGCCATGCAGGGCGATCGACAACAGGTATTGCTCGGTCGCCGGCGTTGCCACTCGGGTCAGGGCCCGCACCTTGGAGTAACTCAACTCGCCCCGCGCCATCGCCGCCCCGATCAGTGGCAACGGCTCCAGCGCACGAGCCACCCGGACCTTTTCCCGGGCCGCACCCAGGTCTATGCCGCACTGCCAGTTGAGCCAGTGCGCACATGACTGCGTCACCGAATCGGACCAGCCCTTGCGACGGTCGAACTCCGCAATCAACGCCAGCCAGCGCCGGGTGGCGGCATTCAGATGCCCGGCCAGCTCGGTGATGGCGGCGGCCAGTTCGCGGTTGCTGAGACCCCGATCGACGTCTGGTGCAGGCCCTGACATGGCATGCTCCAATGGACTGGTTTTATGTCCAGTAATCTATCATATTCACTTTAAAAATCAATGGCTAATGCGCAAGAATAATCTTCGGAAATGTCCAGAAATGCGCGCCCGGGCGATCAGTTCACCTATCAATTCACCTGCGAGCAAAGATGACAGCCCGGCTTGACGCGCCCCGGTTTCCATCCGCCGCATGCCTCACACGCCCCGACTCAACGAGCCGCACCTCACCATGACACCTCGCCGGTCAGGGTCTAGCATCGCGTGCTCTAGCGGTCCGGCGTCAACGGGGGAGTCGACGATGAACACTGCAGCCTTTCGAATTCTGGCGGCCTGTGCCGCGCTGGCGTGGCCGGTCGCGCACGCGGCCGATCCGATGGATGCGGCAGCGGAGAGTGGCGCCGCGGTCAAGGCGGCCCTGGCGAGCCCGGACCGGCCGAAGGCCGATCTCGAGCAGGACGCCCGCCGCAAGCCCGAGGAAATCCTCGCGTTCGTCGGCGTGAGGCCCGGCATGCGCGTCGCGGACATGTTCTCGGCGGGCGGCTACTACACGGAACTGCTGTCGCGGATCGTCGGCGTGAAGGGGCAGGTGATCGCGTACAACAATCCGCCGTACGCGAAGTTCGCCGAGAAGGGCATCGCGGCGCGCTATGCGGACGGCCGCCTCGGCAACGTCCGGCAAGTCACCGCCGACGTCGACAAGTTCGAGACAGCGCCGCAGAGCCTCGACGCCGCGATGTTCATCATGTCGTACCACGACCTGTACTGGCGCCCGGCCGACGGCTCGTGGCCGCCGACCGATCCGAACGTGCTGCTGGCGAAGCTGTACGCCGCACTGAAGCCCGGCGCCGTCGTGGTCGTCGAGGATCACGTCGCGCCCGCCAACACCGACACGTCGGCGACGGTCGACAAGCTGCATCGCATCGACCCGGCGATCGTGAAGCGCGATTTCGCGAAGGCCGGCTTCGTGTTCGATGCCGAGAGCGGCGTGCTGGCCCATCCGGACGACGATCACACGAAGCTGGTGTTCGACGACGCGATCCGCGGCAAGACCGACCAGTTCGTCTACCGGTTCAAGAAACCCGCGCCTTGAGCGCGTTGCGGCTCGCGATGTGGTCGGGACCGCGCAACGTCTCGACCGCGTTCATGCGATCCTGGGGCAACCGGGAGGACACCGTCGTCGTCGACGAGCCGTTCTACGCGCATTACCTGCAGGTCACCGGGCTCGATCATCCGGGCCGCGACGAGGTGATCGCCAGTCAGCCGACCGACTGGCGCCGCGTGGCCGCGATGCTGCACGGTCCGGTGCCGAACGGCGCGTCCATCTTTTACCAGAAGCAGATGGCGCATCACCTGCTGCCCGACATGGGCCGCGAGTGGCTCGACGGACTCACGCACGCGTTCCTGATCCGCGATCCGCGGCCGATGGTCGCGTCTCTGGTCGAGAAGCTCGCCGACTTCGACATTGCAGCGACCGGCCTGCCCCAGCAGGTCGAGATCTTCGAGCACGTGATCGAGCGCGAGGGCCGCGTCCCGCCGGTCGTCGACTCGGCCGACCTGCTGGCTCGCCCGGAGCCGGTGCTGCGGGCGCTGTGCGCCGCGCTCGATGTGCCGTTCAGCGATCGCATGTTGTGGTGGCCGGCCGGTCCGCGAGCTTCGGACGGCGTGTGGGCCCGGCACTGGTACGACCGAGTGGAGAAGTCCACCGGGTTCGAATCGCCGCCTCCGGAAGGGGTGCGCGTCGAATTGTCGCCGCCCGCCGCGGCGATCGAGGCTCGCTGCCGGCCGCTGTATGAACGTTTGCGCGAGCACCGCGTTCGCGCCTGAGGGGACTTGCCCGTGCTGCAGACATTCGACCCGCGCAACCGCGACCTGATCGTCAACGTCAATGGCGAGCTGGTGCACCGCGACCAGGCCCGCGTCAGCCCGTTCGACTCCGCGGTGCAAGGCGGCGACGCGGTCTGGGAAGGGCTGCGCCTGTACCAGGGGCGCATCTTCCGTCTCGAGCAGCACCTCGACCGGCTGAACCATTCGGCCAAGGCGCTGGCGTTCGCGCAGATCCCGACGCGCGAGGCGATCACGAACGAGATCCGGCGCACGCTGGCCGCCAACCGGATGTTCGACGGCGTGCACATCCGCCTGACGCTGACGCGCGGCGTGAAGATCACCTCCGGCATGGACCCGCGCCTCAACACGATGGGCCCCAGCCTCATCGTGCTGGCGGAACACAAGGCGCCGGTGTACTCGAAGGCCGGGTTGAGCCTGGTCACCGCCAGCGTGCGGCGCTTTCCGCCCGACTGCCTGGACCCGAAGATTCACCACAACAACCTGATCCAGTCGATCCTCGCGAAGATCGAGGCCAACGTGGCCGGGGCCGACGATGCGTTGATGCTCGACCTGCGAGGCTTCATCGCCGAGACGAACGCGACCCACGTATTCCTGGTGGAGCAGGGCCGGCTGCGCACGCCGCGGCTGGTCGCGTGCCCGGAGGGCATCACGCGGGCGACGGTGCTCGAGCTCTGCCGCGACCACGATATCGCGCACGAGGAGACGGACCTCACGCTTGCGCAGGCCTACTGCGCCGACGAGGTGTTCTGCACGGGCACGATGGGTGAACTGGCGGCCGTGACGAAGGTCGACGGCCGGCAGATCGGCGACGGCCAGCCCGGCCCGGTGACGGCAAGGCTGTCGAGGCTGTTCCGCGAACTGACGGCGCACGAAGGCACGGTGGTGGCCGAGGTGTCGGCGGCCGACTGAGGGTCCGACGCTGTCAATCGCGCCGGGCACCGGCTCTCCATGCGCCCGGCGGCGGGTCGCCATGCCGAGTCCAGGGACTGCGAGATTGGACCGCTTCCGGGATGAGCACGGCCGTCACTGCCTTCGGTCAGCGCCGCGGCATGCCACGCGAGGTGGTCCGCCATGAACGTCTGGATGAAGTAGTAGCCGTGGTCGTAGCCGGCGTGCATGCGCAGGTCCAGGGCCTGGCCTGAGCGCTTGCAGGCAGCGGCGAAGACGTCCGGGTGCAGCTGCTCCGCCAGGAACTTGTCGGCCGACCCCTGGTCGATGAGGATCGGGCTGTGGAACGGGCGACGGGCGACGAGCGCGCTGGCGTCGTAGGCCGGCCAGTCGGCCTCGTTCGAGCCGAGGTAACCGCCGAACGCCTTGCGGCCCCACGGGCATTGCGATCGGCGCCGCGATCGGCGCGAACGCAGACACCGAGCGGTATCGATCGGGATGGCGCAGCGCCGCGACCAGCGCGCCGTGACCGCCCATCGAGTGGCCGAAAATCGCTTGCCGTGACGGGTCGGCGGCGAACTCGCGGACGACGAGTTCCGGCAACTCGCCGGTGACGTAGCTGTACATCCGGTAGTGCGCCGACCACGGCGCCTGCGTCGCATCGACGTAGAAGCCAGCGGCCAGTCCGAAGTCCCAGCTCGCATCGTCGCCCGGCAGTCGCACACGCGGGCTCGTGTCCGGCGCAATCAGCATCAGGCCGTGTTCGGCGGCGAGGCGCTGCGCGCCGGCCTTGATCATGAACGTCTCTTCCGTGCAGGTCAGTCCGGCCAGGTAGTAGAGCACCGGCACGCGACCGTGCCTGGCCTGCGGCGGCTCGTACACGGCGAACCGCATTTCCGCACGGCACTCGCGCGAGTCGTGCGCGAGGAAGCGCTGGGTGCCGCCGAAGCAGGCGTGTTCAGAGAGGACTTTCACGACTCACCGACCTCACCCCGACTGCGTCGGACCTCTCCCGCATGCGGGAGAGGTCAATAGATCATCAGAATGACCACGCTGCGGATGGATTCGCCGCGGTGCATCAGGTCGAACGAGTCGTTGATGCGGGCTAGCGGCATGGTGTGCGTGATGAGCGGGTCGATCTGGATCTTGCCGTCCATGTACCAGTCCACGATCTTCGGCACGTCGGTGCGGCCGCGCGCGCCGCCGAACGCCGTGCCTTTCCACACGCGTCCCGTCACCAGCTGGAACGGCCGCGTCCTGATCTCCTGGCCCGCGCCTGCGACGCCGATGATCACCGACACGCCCCAGCCGCGGTGGCAGCACTCGAGCGCCTGGCGCATCAGATCGACGTTGCCGACGCACTCGAAGCTGTAGTCGGCGCCGCCGTCGGTCAACGCCACGAGGTAAGGCACGAGATCGCCCTGGACCTCCTTCGGATTGACGAAGTGCGTCATGCCGAACTTCTCGGCGAGTGCCTTGCGCGTCGGGTTGATGTCCACGCCGACGATCATGCTGGCGCCCGCGAGCCGCGCGCCCTGGATGACGTTGAGGCCGATGCCCCCGAGGCCGAAGACGACGACGTTCGCGCCGGGTTCGACCTTCGCCGTGTTGATCACGGCGCCGATGCCGGTGGTCACGCCGCAGCCGATGTAGCAGATCTTGTCGAACGGCGCGTCGGGGCGAACCTTGGCGACTGCGATTTCCGGCAACACCGTGAAGTTCGAGAACGTCGAGCAACCCATGTAGTGGTGGATCGACTGCTTGCCGAGCGAAAAGCGGCTGGTGCCGTCCGGCATGACGCCCTTGCCCTGTGTCGCCCGGATCGCCGTGCAGAGGTTCGTCTTGCGCGAGGTGCAGCTCTTGCACTCACGGCATTCGGGCGTGTAGAGCGGGATGACGTGGTCGCCTGGCTTCAGCGACTTCACGCCCGGACCGATCTCCACGACGACGCCCGCGCCCTCGTGCCCGAAGATCACCGGGAACAGCCCCTCCGGATCGGCGCCGGAGCGCGTGAACTCGTCCGTGTGGCAGATGCCGGTGGCCTTGATCTCGACCAGCACCTCGCCCGCCTTCGGACCGTCCAGGTCCACGGTCTCGATCACGAGCGGCTTGCCGGCTTCATAGCAGACGGCGGCGCGGGTCTTCATGGGGCACCTTCCTGCTGGTCGGGTCGCGGAACCGGGAGCCTAGCGCAAACCCCGCCCCGTCGCAACACCTCGGGGACGTTGCAACCTTTCGGCGGGCTGCCGCATCCAACGGGGACAGGAGCCGGATTCCGGCCGGGGAGAGCGACGATGTACCGATATCTGGCGACGTTGGGTTTTGCGTTTTCGGCCGTGGCGCTCGGGGCGTCCGGCGACATCAGCAAGGTCAACGGCAGCATCGTGGTCGAAGCCGGGCAGCAGGCCGGCGACGTCGAGACCGTCAACGGGTCGATCTCGATCGGGCGCGGCTCGCGCGTCGAGGACGTCGAAACCGTCAACGGATCCGTGCGCATGGCCGAGCAGGCGATCGCCGCGTCGGCCGACACGGTGAACGGCGAGATTGCGGTAGGCGCCCAGGGCGAGATCCGCGCAGACGCCACCACCGTGAACGGCTCGCTGACGCTGGGCAAAGGGGCGCGCGTCGGCGGCAAGCTCGAGAACGTCAACGGCAAGCTGATGCTGGACGGTGCGAGCGTGCAGGGCGGCATCTCGACGGTGAACGGCGACGTCTACATCGCGAGCGGCTCGCGGGTCGACGGCGGCATCCACGTCGAGAAGAACCACGGCTGGAACTGGGGCAAGCTGTCGAAGCCCCCGCGGATCACGATCGAATCCGGCGCGACGGTGTCGGGTACGCTGAACTTCGAGCGGCCGGTCGATCTCTACGTCGGTGCGGGCGTCACGCTGCCGCCCGTCGCAGGCGTGCAACCGCAGCGTTTCGCGCTGTAAGGCCCGGCCGTTCCTCAGCGGTAGCGCGCCGCCGCCGACTGCAATTTCGCTGCAACGGACTGACGCAGCTCTGGCGGCGACAGCACTTCCACGTCCGCGCCGTACTTCAGCACGTCCATGACCAGTTCCGGTGCCCGCGAGTACGGAAGCTTCAGCAGGTACGTGCCGTCCGGTTGCATCTGCCCGTCCTGTTGCGGATGCCAGACTTCGCTCGCTACCCACCGCGCACGTTCCTTGCCGAACAGCAGCACGGCTTCCTGCGTGTCGGCGCCCGAGAAGATTCCATAGCCGCTCGCAAAATGGCGGTCGAGCCTCTCGTCGTCGACGTCCTTCGCCGGTTCGTCGACCACGCTCGCGCTTTCGATCGCGTCAACGCCGAACGTGCGCAGCGCCTGGCGCGTGTGGCACCAGGCGTCGAGGTACCAGTTGTCGCGGTAATGAACCAGACGCTGCGGCGAGACGTCGCGCTCGAGCACGTCGCCGTCCTGGCGACGGAAGTGCCGGATGCGCAGCCTGCGCCGCGAGAGCAAGGCCGTGCTCAGCACACGAAAATGCGCAGGCTCGACTTTGCGTGAACCGATCGCGACGATCCGGATGCGTCGCGCGACGTCCTCCGCCGAGTGCTCGCCGGACTGCAGCAGTTCCTTGAGCCGCTTGCGGATCGGGCCGGTCAGCTCGGACAGCACGCCGGGTTGCAGGTCGCCGAGCAGCCGGTCCATCGTCAGCAGCGCGCGCAGTTCGTCCGCAGTGAACCACAGGCCCGGTAATTGCCACAGTTCGCGGTCGGCGATCGAATCGTCGAAGCGATACGCCTCGTGGTGCCGGTCGTAGACGATCGGCGCTCGCAATCGGTCCTTCATGTAGTCGAGGTCGCGCTTGAACGTGGCCCGCGAGACCTCGAGTTCGTCCAGGAACTCCTGGGTGCGCACGAAGCGGCGGTTCTTCAGCATGCCCTGCATGCGATAGAAGCGTTCGAGGCGGTCCATGCTGGTCAGGCTCCCGGGCTGCGGTAGGTTCCGGACATCAATTGCTCCGCAATCCGGCCCCCGAGGTCAGGTAGACGGCGAACGTCCCGAGCCAGTGCCCGCCTTCGTAGTGCTCGCCGGTCACGGCGGGCAGCGCGGCGGCGGCGTGGGCGGCCGCGGCGGCGCGCAGCGCGGCAACGCGCCGATCGTTCGGCGGCAGGCCGCTTGCGATGCCCTCGAGCATCCACGCGCGGCTCAGGTTGAGCCCGTCGATGTGCGCAAGCTTCGGGTCGGCGCGGTCGGTCACGACGCCGGGCGCGAGCCAGCCGGCGCGGCCGTTCGACGGAATCTGCGGCAGGAACACCTTGAGCCACGTCGCAAACTCGGCGCGCGACAGGATGCGGCGCATGAGGTCCGCTTCGGCGAGGCACGGCGACAGGAAGTCCTCGCCCGACGGTTCGTAGGCCAGCGGACAGTTGCGGTCCGCGAGGTAATACGCACGCGCACGCTCGTCGACGAGGCGCGCCATCGCCACGTCGCCGGACGTCACGGCCCAGTCGTCGATCAGGCCGAACGCGAACGCCGTCTGGCTGTGCTCGCCGACGCGGATCGGGTAGCGCAGCTTCGGCAGCCACGTCCTCAGCCGCTGCACGGCTTCGAACTCGAGCGGCTGCAGGTTGCGGGACCACTGTTGCGCCTCGGGGTCGGGCCACGATCTCAGTTCCGCCGCCAGCGCGAGCAGCCACGCCAGTCCATACGGGCGCTCGAAAGACGCGCGTCCGGGATCACGCAGATACGCGACTTCGCCCGCGACGTTGGGCGCGGTGAGGCTGCGGCCGAGGGCTGCGCGCGCCTGCGCCGCGAACGGCGCGTCGGGGAAGGACTGGGCCAGCCGGGCCAGCAGCCAGTGTCCGTGCACGGACGAATGCCAGTCGTAACAACCATAGAACGCGGGCGTCAGCTCATGCGGCGCGCGGACGTCGGCCGGTCCCTGCAGCGTGTGGGCGATCTTGTTCGGGTATTCGAGGTGAGCGCAGGCCAGCGCCAGTTGCGCGAAGCGTGCGGCCGCGGCCTCGTCGAGCGCGGGCGCGGCTCGCGCCGGCATGGCCGGTCGCCAGCCATGCGAGGTTGGCAACGTGCCGCGCACGCGGCCCGTCGCAGGCAGGACGGTCTCTGCCTTGCCGGTCGCCGTCATTGCGTATCCGCCTCGAACAGTCTCTCGAGCTGACGCGCCGACGCCTGCGTGGTCGCGATCAGCTTCTCCTCGTCGTCGCGCACGGCCGCCTGTTGTCGCATCGTCTCCTCGTCGTGCGCCCGGAAGCGCTTCACCTGCTGCGCCGCCGTCTCCCGGCGCCGTGCCGAGCGCCACCAGCGCGGCTTCGGCGAGTTCCAGGCTCGACGCGAACGTCTCGCGCCAGATCTCGTCGACACCGATTTCCAGCAGCCGGAACGCGTGCTGGCGATTGCGCGCGCGGGCCAGCACCCGCAGCTTCGGAAAATGGCGGCGCGCCATTTCGGCGGTGCGCACCGAGGCCTCCACGTCGTCGATCGCCAGCACGAGCACGTCGGCGTGCTCCGCCCCGGCAGCCCGCAGCATCTCGAGGCGCGATGCGTCGCCGTAGTAGAGCTTGTTGCCGAAGCGGCGCACGAAGTCGACCTGCGCCTGGTTGATCTCGAGCGCGGTGAACCGGATGCGTCGCGCACGCAGCACGCGCGCGACGATCTGCCCGAAGCGGCCGAATCCCGCGATCAGCACGCGCGGCTCCTCGGGTTCGATGTCGTCGAACTTGGGCGGCGGCGCCGGCGGCGCGAATCGCGTCGCGAGCAGGTCGGCCGCAGCGATCAGCAGCGGCGCAAGCATCAACGAAACCGTGACCACGATGACCAGCAGGTCGCCGGTCTCCGGGTCGACCAGCCGCGCCCGCGTCGCGAGCGTGAACAGCACGAACGCGAATTCGCCGCCGCCCGCGAGCGCGACGCCGAGGCGCCACGCGGTATCGAGGCCATGTCGAGTCAACCGCGCAGCGACGAATACGGCCGCGGCCTTCAGCAGCAGGTATGCGCAGGTCAGCGCCAGCACTCGGCCGGGCTCCGCGGCGAGCAGGCCGAGATTGGCGGACATCCCGACCGCGATGAAGAACAGGCCGAGCAGCAGGCCCTTGAAGGGCTCGATGTCGGCCTCGAGTTCGTGGCGATATTCGCTGTCGGCGAGCAGCACACCGGCGATGAACGCGCCGAGCGCCATCGACAGGCCCGTGGTTTCGAACAGCCACGCGGTCCCGACCACGACGAACAGGGCCGCAGCCGTGAAAGCTTCCTGCGCGCGCGTGTTCGCCACTATGCGCAGCACGGGGCGCAGCAGGTAGCGGCCGGCGCCGACAGTCAGCGCAATCGCGAGTGCGGGCAGCGCGAACTGCCGCCACGACATGGACTGGCCCGCGCCACCTGCGAGGAACGGCAGCAGCGCCAGCGCGGGCATGATCGCGAGGTCCTGGAACAGCAGGATCGCGAATGCCGAGCGTCCGTGTCGCGTGGTGAGCTCACCGCGTTCCGCGAGCACCTGCAGGATCAGCGCCGTGGAGGAGAGCGACAGCGCGAACCCGATTACGCTCGCGGCGGACCAGGACTGGCCGAGCGCGTGGATCGCGAGCGCGAGCACGGCTGTGGTGACTGCGACCTGGGCAAGGCCGCCCAGGAAGACCGCGTGGCGCAGTACCCGGAGGCGGGACGGCTGCAACTCGAGCCCGATCACGAACATCAGCATCACGACCCCGAACTCGGAGACGTGCAGCACGTTGTCGACGTCCCCGAACAGGCCCAGCCCGAACGGTCCGATCACCATGCCGGCGGCGAGGTAGCCGAGCACCGCGCTCAACTTGAAGCGCCGGAACAGCGGCACCGCGATCACGGTGGCCGCGAGAAAGACGGCGATCTGGGCGGTGAGGGTCATGTCCTCAGCGTCACGGTCCTGGCGCCAGCACGCGGACCGTCCGTGGCGCCAGTTGCAGTCCGGCGCCCAGGTCGAGCGACTCCCCGCGGAGCAGGTCCCGCACGCGGCCGTCGAGCCCTTCGATGCGCAGCCCGGTCACCTCGTCGCCGCCGAGATTCGCGACGACCGTCAGCGTGCGACCGGCCTCGCTGCGCCGCCAGGCCAGCACGTCTTCGCGTCCCGTCTCGAGCACGTGGAGGTCGCCGCGTTCGAGCGCCGGTTCGGCCCCGCGCAACCGGATCAGCTGGCGATAGAAACTGAGCAGCGACGCCGGGTCGGCGGTCTCCGCGGCGACGTTGCGAGTCTCGAAGCCGCGCTGCAGGCGTTCCCAGGGCTTCGCGGCCTGTGTGAACCCTGCATTCGCGCCGCCGTTCCACGGCATCGGGTTGCGGATCATCTCGTCGGGTTTCGCGCCGACCTGGCCGATCTCCTCGCCGTAATAGAGGAACGGCACGCCGGGGCCGGTCAGCAGCAGCGCGGCGGCCAGGCGCAGCTTTGCCGGATCCTGGTGCAGCACGCTCGCGACGCGATCCTGGTCGTGGTTGGTGATCATCGTGGCGAACTGGTTGCGCGGATAACTCGTCGCGACGTTGTCCAGCGTGTACGCGAGCTTGGCCTTGGTGCCGGAACTCGCCGCGTCGAGGATTGCCGCGGCCAGGTCGAACTCGAACGCCAGGTCGAGCGAACCCTGCTGCACGTAATCGCTGACGACTTCGGTGTTCGTCCAGACTTCGCCCACCACCATCGCGTCGGGCCGCGTTGACTTCACCTGCGCCGCGAAACCCTTCAGCCACGCGAGCGTTTCCGGCGTGTCGTTCATCACGTCACCGTCCTCGATCAGGTGCCGGACCGCGTCGAGCCGGAACCCGTCGACGTGCATGTCCTTCAGCCAGAAGTCGGCGATCCTGTAGGCCTCGGCCGTGACTTCGGGGTTCCGATAGTTGAGGTCCGGCATGCCGGACCAGAACATCCCGAAGAAGCGCTGGTCGCCGATCTTCTGCCACACCTGCTGTCCCCAGGGCCCGCGCGTGTCCGGCACCTTGTCCGGGTCGACGAAGATGTACCAGTCGCGGTACTTCGGGTCGCCCGCGAGAGCCTTCTTGAAATACGGGTGTTCCGACGAGCTGTGGTTCAGCACCAGGTCGACGATCACCTTGATGCCACGCTTGTGGCACTCCGCGAGGAACCGCTCGAAGTCCGCGCGCGTGCCGTACTGCGGGTTGATGCCGTAGTAATCGGTGACGTCGTAACCGTGGTAGCTCGGCGAAGGGTTGATGGGCATCAGCCAGATGCCGGTGACGCCGAGGTCGGTGTGCGTCGCGGGATTGCCGTCGTTCAGGTAGTCGAGCTTTTCGGTCAGGCCCTCGAAGTCGCCGATGCCGTCGTTCGCGAGCGGCCCGGTCGTCGAGTCGGCGAACGAGCGCACGAAGACTTCGTAGAAGACCCGGTCGTTCCACCAATGGCCGGATGCGGGAGTCGCCGCCGCGGGTGCGGCGGACGAGGCCTCTGTCGGAGGCTTGCCGCTCGTCGTATGGCATCCGGACAGCAACGGCGAGCCCGACCGAGAGGACGATCGCGCGATGGAATGGCGACATGATTCCCGCTCCGCAGGGGCGACTTCGGCGATCATAGCCGCTGGCCGTGCAACTGGCCGCCCTCGACCTGCATGGATAGGGAAAAACTCAAGCTCGCAGCAGCAGTCCTGGCCCTGTGCGGTGTCGCCGCGCTGTGGATCGGTGATCGCCCGATCGCGCGCGCGCCGGGCGTGCTGGCGGGGGACGAGCCGCAGCAGGAGGCGCCCGCCGATGACCAGCCCTGGGAATACGAGGGTTACCAGGTCCGGCCGCGCGCCGACTACAGCCTGAAGGCGCGTGTGCTGTCCGCCACGCGTTACCGATGGGACCGCGGGTCGCGCCTCGCGCCAGTGGACCTCGCGGTGGGATGGGGCGCAATGTCGGACTCGGCCACGCTCGATCGGTTCGAGGTCGAGCAGGGCTCCCGATACTTCACGCTGTACCCGCACGGCGACGGCGTCGACCTGGCCGACGCGTTGCTGCACGCCGCAAACATGCACGTCATCCCGGCGAACGACGACGTCCGGCGCACGCTGGTCCGGGCGAAGCCCGGCCATGTCGTCACGATGCGCGGCCGGCTGGTCGACATCCGGGGCGCCGACGGGTTCACCTGGAACACGTCGCTGCGCCGCAACGACACCGGCGCCGGCGCCTGCGAGCTGTTCTGGGCGGACGAGATCGCGCTGCAGTGATCAGCGGACCGGCCGGCCATCCTTGTCGAGCACCGTCACCTCGCCGAGCTTGAGGTCGCGGATCGGCTGCTCGATCTTCTTCAGGTCGCCGACGATCACCCAGGTCAGGATCCCGGGCCGCAGCGCGGCGCGCGCCGCCGCGCGCACGCCCTCGTCGGTCTGCGCCTCGATCTTCGCCTTGAGCGTGCGCACGTAGTCGTCCGGGCGCTCGTACACGATCATCTCGCCGATCGCGCCGCTCACCGCCGCGTTGGTCTCGTAGCGGCCCGAGAGCGCGCGCACGTCCTTGTTGCGGATCTTCGCGATTTCCTGGGACGTCGCGGGGCGATCGCCGACGAACTGACCGAGTTCCTGCTGCAGCTCGCGCAGCGATTCGATCGTCTTGTCCGTCTGCACGGGCGCCGCGAGCAGCCAGGGTCGCTGGCCGCGCGCATTCGGCAGGTTCGAACTGGCGCCGTACGTCCAGTGCTTGTCCTCGCGCAGGTTCATGTTGATCCGCGACGTGAACGTCCCGCCGAGCACGCCGTTCGCCGTCTCGAGTTCCAGCCGGTCGGGCGCGAGGCTCGAGGGCATCAGCTCGCCGGCGAGGATGCTGGTCTGGATCGCATCGGGCTTGTCGATCAGGTACACGCGGGCCGCCGCCGGCGACGCGGCGACGGGCAGCGACTTCGACGGCCGGGGCGAGGCGGGCGCCGCCCAGTCGCCGAAATACTTCTCGAGCAACGGCAGGATGTCGTCCTTCGTGGCATCGCCCGTCACGATGATCGTCGCGCCGTCGGGCCGCAGCCGGTCGCGCTGGAACGCGAGCAGGTCGTCGCGGCCGAGCGCGGCGATTTCCGCTTCGGTGCCGGTCCCGGAGAACGGGATCGCATAGGGATGCCCGTCGCCGTACAGCAGCGGCGGCAGCACGCGCATCGCGAGCGCGTCGGGGTTCTGCTTTTCGCGAGCGATGCCGGCGATCCATTCCTTGCGCACGCGGTCGATTTCCTTCTGCGGGAACGACGGGTTGCGCACCACGTCGGCGAACAGCGCGAGCGACGCGTCGAGGTTCTCGCGCAGCGCCGACAGCGCGGCAAAAGACGAGTCGAGCGACGTGCCCGTGCCAATCTCGGCGCCGAGCCGCTCCGCGCGATCGGCGATCTCGAGGCGAATCGAGCGTGCGGGTCCCCTCGTCGAGCATCGACATCGTGAAGCTCGACGTGCCGAGCTTGCGGCCCTGGTCGGCGACGTAGCCGGCATCGAACAGCAGCGACACCCGCACCACCGGGACGCTCGGCCGGGTGGCGATCACGACCCGCAGGCCGTTGCGCAAGACCGCGCGCTGCAGGTCCGGGAACGCGACGTCCGGGAAGCTGGCGGTGGCCGGCACACCCTTCGAACGATCCACGTCGCTGGCCGCCGCCGCGTGGTAGGCGGCCTGCGGCCGCACCTCGAGCGTGTAGTCGCCCTGGGCGAGCCAGCGCCGCGCGACCTCCTGCAACTGCTTCGGCGTCGCGGCGTCGATCACCGCGAACGAGCGGCGATAGCAACCCGGGTCGCCCTCGAACACTTCGCAGGAGGCGAGCACGTCGGCCTTGCCGCCGAAGCCGCCGATGCGTTCGAGCCCGCGCAGGAAATCCGCACGCAGGCTGGTGCGCGCGCGGTCGATTTCCGACTGCGTCGGCCCCTCGGCGATGAAGCGCCGCAGTTCTTCGTTCAACGTCTGTTCGACGCGCTGCCGCCGGCACGTCCTTCTTGACGTCCGAGGAGACGATGAAGAGCCCGGCGATCTCGAGCGCCATCGAGCCCGCGCTCGCGCTGTCTGCGATCTGGTCGCGGTAGACGAGCCGCTGGTACAGGCGCGAAGTCTTGCCCCCGCCGAGGATCGTGCCGACCATCGACAGCAGGTCGGCGTCCGTCGTGCCGTCGGGCGGCACGTTCCACGCCTTCTGCAGCCGCGTCTGCGCGACCTGGTCGTACATGACGTCCCGGCGACTGTCGGTGCGCGCGGCGATCCAGGTGCCGGGCCGCGTCAGAGCCGGGCCGGGCGCGATGTCACCGAAGTAGCGCTGCGTCTTCTCGCGCGCGGTGGCGACGTCGACGTCGCCCGCGAGCACCAGCACCGCGTTGGCCGCCCCGTAGTACGTGCGGAACCACTCCTTCACGTCGTCGAGCGAGGCTGCGTTCAGGTCTTCCATCGAACCGATCGGCAGCGAGTGGTACGGGTGGCCGACGGGGAAGCTCGATCTGAACAAGGTCTCGAAGACGCGGCCATACGGACGGTTCTCGCCCTGGCGCTTCTCGTTCTGCACGACGCCCCGCTGCTCGTCGAGCCGCGGCTGGTCGATGGCCTTTAGCAGGTGCCCCATGCGGTCGGACTCCATCCAGAGCGCCATGTCGAGCGCGGTCGTGGGCACGTTCTGGAAGTAGTTGGTCCGGTCGAAGCTGGTCGTGCCGTTCATGCTGGTCGCGCCGACCTGCTCGAACGGCTTGAAGTACTCGTCCTTGAAGTTCTCCGAACCCTGGTACATCAGGTGCTCGAACAGGTGCGCGAACCCGGTCTTGCCGGCCCGCTCATTCTTCGAGCCCACGTGGTACCAGACGTTGACCGCGACGATCGGCGCCTTGCGGTCGGTGTGGACGATCACCGTCAGGCCGTTGTCGAGGTGGAATTTCTCATATTGAATCAATGGGATAGGATCGGCGGACGACTTCGTCGGCGTGGCCGCTGCGGGAGCCGGCAAGGCGGCGGCGACCAGCAGCGGACCCAGTATTCGGACGAGGGACAGGTTCACGATCGCGACCTCCGCTACGAGCCGGCCGTCACGGTTGCCCGCCGCTCATGTTGTGTTTTCGCGTCAGATGCTGGCCCGCCTGCCCGCAAAATCCGGTGCGCGGCGAGACTGAATCCAGTTACTGCGGCAAAAACGGATGCACAACGCTACAATTGCGCCAATCATAGCGGGGTAAGAGCCGGCCTATGAGTTTGGAAACGGTCGCGCCACCTGGGAAGGGGAGGGCGGCACGAACCAGCGGCATGGCCCGCGATTCGTTTAAGTAATGCATGGCACAAAAGCCACAAGGAGAGACCTGCAATGTCATCCCGTATTCTCATCTCGCTGGCGGTCGCTGCAGCGCTGGCTGCGCCGATCGTCGCTCAGGCCGACTCGTATCCCGGCCAACCGAAGGGCGACTGGATGTTCCGCGTCGGCGTCTCGCAGCTCAACCCGGACAGCAAGAACCTGCCGGCTCCGAGAGCGGCGCTCCGCGCCAATCTCGTCGTCGACAGCGACATCTCGCCGACGTTCACCGTCGAGTACATGCTCACGGATCACCTCGGCACCGAGCTGCTGCTCGCGTGGCCGTTCACGCATGGTATCGACGCCAAGGGCGACGGTGAGACGCTGTTCCGCATCGGCAGCGTCGACGTGCTGCCGCCGACGCTGAGCCTCAACTGGCACTTCAACCCGGACGGCACGTTCCGTCCGTACATCGGCGCGGGCGTCAACTACACGCTGTTCTCCGGTGAGGAACTGCGCGACGCGCGACAGCCGCCCTGGACCTGCCCGCGGGCACGAAGCTGAAGCTGGACGACTCGATCGGTTTCGCCGGCCAGGTCGGCGTCGACATCGGTTTCGCCAAGAACTGGCTCGCTGAACGCCAGCGTGCGTTACATCGACCTGTCGAGCGACGTGTCGCTCGAGGTGCCCGACGAAGTGAACCCGCTGAAGGGCACGGGCTCGTTCAAGAGCGGCTTCAGCAACGTCAAGGTCGGCTCGGCCGACCTCAACCCGATGGTCTACGGCCTGCACATCGGCTACCAGTGGGGCGCCCCGGCGCCGCTGCCGGTTGCCGCACCGCCGCCGCCGCCCGCCGCCGCCGCCGCCGCCGCCGCCTGCGAAGTGCAGCGACACGGACAACGATGGCGTGTGCGACGCAGCCGACAAGTGCCCGGGCACCGCGGCCGGCGCGAAGGTGGACTCGGTGGGCTGCCCGATGGAGCAGACGCTGAAGCTGCTGTTCGACTTCGACAGCGCGGAGCTGCGCCCCGAGTCGATCACGGAACTCGAGCGGGTGGTGAAGTTCATGGGCGACGTGCCGTTCGCGAAGACGATGGTCGAAGGCCACACGGACAGCAAGGGTTCGGACGAGTACAACCAGAAGCTGTCGGACCGTCGTGCGAAGTCGGTGTTCGACTACCTGACCTCGCGTGGCGTGGATCCGTCGCGGCTGAGCTCGGTGGGCAAGGGCGAGAGCGCCCCGATCGCCGACAACGCGACCGACGAAGGCCGCCAGGAGAACCGTCGCGTCATGCTGATCCGCACGGACTCGGGCATGTAATCGACTTGTAATCGACTGGCGGGTCGCCTGAGGACCCGAACGAGGCCCCGGTGCGCAAGCGCCGGGGCCTTTTTCATTTAGAATCGCCGGGCCTTGCGGGCATCGACGTCCGCCGCCACACCCGTAGCCAGGAGAGTCCACGCCCATGAAGCTGCACCGATGGTTGATCCTGTCCGGCGCGCTTGTGCTGCTGCCGCTCGCGCCAGTGCATGCCGCCGCAGACGAAGCAAGGAAGTCGACCGTGACCGACAAGGCGCTGGACGCCGCGGTGAACGGCGACTGGCGCACGCACAAGGACAAGGCGCGCGACGTGTACCGTCATCCGGTCGAGGCGCTGACGTTCTGGGGCCTGAAGCCCGGCATGACGATCCTCGAAGTGCAGCCGGGCGCCGGCTGGTGGACGGAGATCCTCGCGCCGTACGCGAAGCTCACTGGCGGCCACTATTACTCGACGGCGTCGGACCTCGCGAATCCGGAGCTGACGGATCGCTCGCGCAAGTCTCGCGCCGACTGGGAGGCACGGCTCGGTGCGAAGCCCGATCTCTACGGCAAGGTCGGCTACGTGAACTGGGGTCCGAAGTCGGCGCCGCTGCCGGCCAACACGTTCGACTTCATCCTGACCGCGCGTTCGATCCACAACTGGATGTGCACGCCGGGCTGGGTCGAGAAGAATTTCAGCGACTTCTACGGCGCGCTGAAGAAGGGCGGCATCCTGGCCGTCGAGGAGCATCGCGCGAATCCGGGCTCGCCGGAGTCGATGGCCGAAAAGGGCTACGTCACCGAGGCCTACGTGATCGAGCAGGCCGAGAAAGCGGGCTTCAAGCTGGTGGCGCGCTCGGAGATCAACGCCAACCCGAAGGACACGAAGGACCACCCGTTCGGCGTGTGGACGCTGCCGCCTTCGCTGCGCTCGACGCCCGAGAACTCCGACAAGCCGGACGACCCGAACTTCGACCACTCGAAGTACATCGCGATCGGCGAGTCCGACCGCATGACGCTGAAGTTCGTGAAGAAATAGGAAATCCCACCTCTCCCGCTTGCGGGAGAGGTCGGCCGGCGGCCGGGTGAGGGTCCCTAGATTTCTTCCGGAACGGTGCGGATGGCGCCGCAGGGGCACTCGCTGACGCAGAGCCCGCAGCCCTTGCAGTAGTCGTAGTTGAACTCGTAGCGCCGGCCGGGCCCGAGCTTCATCACCGCGTTGTCCGGGCACACGCCGTAGCAGTTGTCGCACTCGAAGCAGTTGCCGCAACTGAGGCAGCGCCGCGCCTCGAACTGCGCGGTTTCCTGGTCGAAGCCGCCGACCACTTCCTCGAACGTCGATTGCCTGCGCACCAGGTCGAGCACCGGCTGCTGCGACTTCGGCGCGTCCGAGTAATACCAGGTGTTGAGCTTGTCGTAGGTCGCAAGCTCGTGGCTCACCGGGGGCGTCCACTTCTGGCCGCGCAGCCACGCGTCGATGTTGCGCGCGGCGAGCTTGCCGTGGCCGATGCCGACGGTGACCGTGCGCTCGCCCGGCACCATGTCGCCACCGGCGAATATGCCCGGATGAGCCGTCATCATGTCCGGGCCGACCTTGACGACTCCGTCTTCGATCTCGAGCCCCGGCACCGCTTCCAGCATCGACAGGTCCACGTCCTGGCCGAGCGCCAGCACCACCGAATCGGCCGCGAGCGTCTCGAACTCGCCGGTCGGCTGCGCCATGCCCTTGTCGTCGAGCCGCATCTTTTCGACGGTGATCGACGATTCGCCGGCCTGCGTGATCGTCGACAGCCACTTCACCAGCACGCCTTCCTGCAGCGCCTCCTCCAGCTCCGACTCGTGCGCCGGCATCTTCTCGCGCGTACGCCGGTAGACGATGATCGATTCCTCCGCGCCGAGCCGCTTCGCGGTGCGCGCGACGTCGAGCGCCGTGTTGCCGCCGCCGTAGACGACGACGCGCCGGCCGAGCAGCGGCTTCTCCTCGCCTTCCATGCTGCGCAACACCGCAACCGCGTCGAGCATCTTGCCGGCGCTGCCGGCCGGCAGGTACGCGCGCTTGGCGATGTGGGCGCCGACCGCGAGGAACACCGCGTCGAAATGGCCCTTGTGCATCGCGTCGAGGACGTTGGTGACCTTGGTGTGCAGCTGCAAGCGTCACGCCGAGGTCGACGATGCGCTGGATCTCCGCGTCGAGCACGTCGCGCGGCAGCCGGTACTTCGGGATGCCGAAGCGCATCATGCCGCCCGCGAGCGGGCCCGCCTCGTGGATCGTCACGGCATGACCCATCCGCGCGAGCTGATAGGCGGCGGACAGTCCGGACGGCCCGGCGCCGATCACCAGTACGCGCTTGCCGGTCGGCGCAGGCGGAGGTTCGAACTTCCAGCCCTGCCGCAGCGCCTCGTCACCGAGGAAGCGCTCGATCGGATTGATGCCGACGCACGCATCGAGCGTCCCGCGATTGCACGCGGTCTCGCACGGGTGATAGCAGACGCGCCCCATCACGGCGGGCAGCGGGTTGTCGCGCGTGAGCACGCGCCAGGCCTGCTCGTACTCGCCGGCTTCCGCGTGGAACAACCAGCCCTGGATGTTCTCGCCGGCGGGGCAGGCGTGATTGCAGGGCGGCAGCCGGTCCACGTACTCGGGGCGCACCGTGCGCCACGAACCGGTGTGATTGGCGAGACTCGAACCCGGGTCGAGCGTGATCGCGAACGGTTTCGGCTTCATGACGAGGCCTCCGCGTCGAGCAGCCCGTAGCGCGCGATGTTGCGGTCCGCGATCGCCTGGATCTGCCCGACCACGTCGGGCCGGCCCGGCTCCTTGAACAGGTGCGCGAAGCGCGTCTGCGGCCGCAGGTACTCCTCGACCGGCATCTTGCGGTGGATCTTCGACACGCTCGTCACCTCGCCGCGCTCGGCTTCGAAGACCGGGAACAATCCGGTCTCCTTGGCGAGCCGCGCCATGCGGATGGTCTCCGCGGAGCCGTGTCCCCAGCCGAGCGGGCAGGGCACGAGGATGTGGATGTACCGCGCGCCGCGGAATTCCATCGCTCGCCGGACTTTCGCCTCGAGGTCGCGCAGCTCGGCAACCGTCGCGGTGGCGACGTAAGGGATCTCGTGCGCCATCGCGATGCGCGGCACGTTCTTGCCCTGGCCGAAGGCGTTGCCGGCGTTGTCGCCGACGGGCATCGTCGTGTTGGTGCGCGCGGCGGGCGGCGTCGCCGAGGAGCGCTGCACCCCGGTGTTCATGTACGCCTCGTTGTCGTAGCAGATGTACAGCACGTCGTCGTTGCGCTCGAACATCCCGGAAAGGCAACCGAAGCCGATGTCCGTGGTGCCGCCGTCGCCGCCCTGCGCGACGACGCGCACGTCGTGGCGTCCCTTGACGTGCATGGCTGCCGCGATGCCGGTGGCGACCGCCGCCGCGTTGCCGAACAGCGAGTGGATCCACGGAATCTGCCACGAGGTCTCGGGGTAGGGCGTCGAGAACACTTCGAGGCAACCGGTGGCATTGGCCGCGACGAGTTGCCGGTGCGTCGCCTCCATCGCGGCGTCGATGGCGTAGCGCGCGCCGAGCGCCTCGCCGCAACCCTGGCAGGCGCGATGGCCGGAATTCAGCGAGTTGGTGCGGCGCATGTTGGCCTGCACCGAGCGCTGCTCTTCCTTCAACAGGCGGTTGCCGACGGTGAAGGTGCCGGTCTGGTAGAAACGGATGGGTTGGTAGGTCATGGCTGCCTCATCCGATCTTCGAGGCGACGACCCCGAGGTCGCGCAGGATGCCTTCGGCGATCGGCCCGGAGCGCCGCTGCTCGCGCTCTCGCGTCAGCACGCGCTCGACCAGCGCGTGATCGAGATCCATGAACGTGAGCGACTCGAGCGAGCCGTCCATGGCCTGGCCGAACACCTTGTGCAGCGACTTCTTCGTGATGGCGCGCCCGCCGAGGCCGGCGATCACGGTGTGCACGTTGTCGGGCGGTCCGGCGAACGAGGCGGACACGTTGTTCGAGACGATCCCGCCCATGCCGATGGCGATGCTCTTCTCGAGCACGACCACGCGCTTCGCGCCCGCGAGCGCCTGGCGCACCGCGGCCATCGGCCACGGCCGGAAGCAGCTGATGCCGAGCACGCCGACTCTCTGACCGGCCACCCGCATCTCGTCGACGGTGTCCTTGATGGTGCCGAGCACCGAGCCGAGCGCGACGACGATCACGTCGGCATCGCTGGTGCGATAGGCATGCGTCAGGCCGCCGCTCTGCCGGCCGAAGATGCGTCGGAATTCGTCGGCCCACGCGGGAATCAGCTCGAGCGCCTGCCGTTGCTTCACGTGTGCCAGATAGCGCACTTCCATGAACGCCTCCGGGCCGACCATCGCGCCGATCGAGACGGGGTCGGCGGGGTCCAGCACCTGCCGCGGCTCGTACGGCGGCAGGAACGCGTCGACCTGCGCCTGCGTCGGGATGTCGACGCGTTCGTAGGCGTGCGTGAGGATGAAGCCGTCCATGCACACCATCACGGGCAGCGAGAGTTCCTCCGCGAGCCGGAACGCCTGGATGTGCAGGTCCAGCGCTTCCTGGTTGTCCTCGGCAAAGAGCTGGATCCAGCCGCAGTCGCGCTGGCTCAGTGCGTCGGTGTGGTCGTTCCAGATGTTGATCGGGGCGCCGATCGCGCGATTGGCCACGGTCATCACGATCGGCAGGCCCAGGCCTGCCGCGTTGTACACCGCCTCGGCCATGAACAGCAGCCCCTGGCTTGCCGTGGCCGTGTAGGCGCGCGCGCCGGCCGCCGAGGCGCCGATCGCGACCGACATCGCGGCGAATTCGGACTCGACGTTGATGTACTCGCAGGGCGCGAGCTGGCCGGAGTGGACCATGCGCCCGAGCGCCTCGACGATGTGCGTCTGAGGCGAGATCGGGTACGCGCAGATCACCTCCGGACGGCACAAGCCCACGGCTTCGGCAACCGCGGCCGAGCCTTCAGTCTGCTTGAGCATGAGCGGCCTCCTGCTTCTCGCGCGTCACGTAGTCGAAGGCGGCGGCGGCGGCGGCCACGTTCGCCTCCGCGACCTTCGAGGCGAATTTCTCGCGGATCGCCGAATTGACGGACTGCAGCGACACCCGCCCGGTCAAGGCCGCGAAGCCTCCGAGCAGCGCCGCGTTCGGCAACGGGCGTCCGACGTGCTTCATCGCCATCTCCGTGGCGGGCACCGTGCACAGGTGATCCGGGCTGAATCCCGCAGCGAACTCGCCGAGCCCGAGGTCCTCGAACGTGCGGCTGGTGTTGATCAGGATGTAGCCGTCCGCGGCGAGCCCGCCGAACACGTCCACCTGGTGCAGCAGCGTCGGGTCCTGGATCAGCAGCGCGTCGGGCGCGAGGATCGGTTCCCGCAGCCGGATCGGCCGGTCGTCGATGCGGCAGAATGCCACGACCGGCGCCCCGGTTCGCTCCGAGCCGAAGCTCGGAAAGGCTTGCGCATGCCGGTCCTCGCGAAAGGCGGCGACCGACAGCAGTTCGGCGGCGGTCACGACGCCCTGACCCCCGCGCCCATGAATGCGTACCTGGAACATGATCCTCCCGCCCCGCCGCTCAAGCGCGACCGGGCGAGGACTCAAAATGCGCCGACTGAGTCCAGATTCACATCCGTGACGACACGGATGGCGACCCTCCCCGGCTACGCTGACTCTCCGCAAGCGGGCGAGGCTGTAGCGCCCTTCCAGAGCACGACCGAATGGGGCAAAGTGCGCGGCTTCGACACGTATCCCTGGGAAAATACTGATGCGCAGACTTGCCTGGCTGCCGGGCCTGCTGGCCCTGTCCCTGATCGCCTGCACCGCAACGCAAACAGGCGGGCCGCCTGCGTCCAACGCCGTCGCCGCGCCGGCCGGGGAGTCGGCCCAGCTCGGGCGCATCGTCGACGACTATTTCGAGGACTACCTGAAGTTCAACCCGATCCTCGCCACGTCGATCGGCGACCCGCGCTACAACGACCGCTACGTGGTCTCGATCCGCCCCGACGTGCGCGCGGCGGAGGAGCAGCTCGAGCGCGACTACCTCGCCCGCATCGGGACGGTGGATCGCGGCCGCCTCTCCGAGGCGGACCGGATCACGTATGACGTATTCCGGTCCGGCCGTGAGCGCGAGATCGAAGGCTACCGGTTTCGCGACGACCTGATTCCGCTCAACCAGTTCTACTCACAAGCCAACAGCTTCGCGCAGCTCGGCTCGGGCAACGGGCTGCAGCCTTTCAAGACCGTCAAGGACTACGACGATTTCCTGAAGCGGATCGACGGTTTCACCGAGTGGGTCGACCAGGCCATCGTCAACATGCGCGAGGGCGTGGCGAAGGGCTACACGCTGCCGCGCGTGCTCGCCGAGCGCGTGGTGCCGCAGCTCGACGCGCACATCGTCGCAAAGCCCGAAGACTCGCTGTACTGGGGCCCGGTGCGGAACATGCCGCCCGGGTTTTCCGCCGCGGATCGCGAGCGGCTGACGGCCGCGTATCGCGCCGCGATCGAGACGAAGATCGTGCCTTCGTACCGCAAGCTGCGCGATTACATGCGCGACGACTACCTGCCGAAGTGCCGCACGAGCGTCGGCCTCGACGCCTTGCCGGACGGCAAGGCCTGGTACGAGTACCGGGTGCGCGAGATCACCACGACGACACTCACGCCCGCGCAGATCCACGAAATCGGCCTGCGCGAGGTCGCGCGCATCCGCGGCCAGATCCAGGGCGTGATGGCGCAAGTCGGCTTCAAAGGCAGCGTCGACGACTTCTTCAAGTTCCTCAACACCGATCCGCAGTTCTTCTTCCACGACAAGGAGTCGCTGATTGCGGGTTACGACGACATCCGCAAGCGCGTGAACCCGCAGCTGCCGAAGCTGTTCGAGACCCTGCCGAAAGCGGACTACGAGGTGCGTGCGGTCGAGCCGTTCCGGGAGAAGAGCGCAGCGGGCGGGCAATACCAGGCGGCGAGCGAGGACGGCTCGCGCCCGGGCATCTTCTACGCCAACACCTATGACCTGACCGCGCGGCCGAAGTGGGCGATGGAGGCGTTGTCGCTGCACGAAGCCAATCCCGGCCATCACTTCCAGATCTCGATCCAGCGTGAACAGAAGGATCTGCCGCGGTTCCGCCGCTTCGGCGGCTACACGGCGTTCAGCGAGGGTTGGGGCCTGTACGCCGAGTCGCTCGGCCCCGAGCTCGGCATGTACACGGACCCGTACCAGAACTTCGGCCGCCTCGAGGGCGAGCTGTTCCGGGCGATTCGTCTCGTCGTCGACACGGGACTGCATTCGCAGGGCTGGACGCGTGAGCAGGCACTCGACTACATCGTCGCCAACAGCGCCACCAGCGAAGCGCGCCGCGTGGCGGAGACCGAGCGCTACATCGCGATCCCGGGCCAGGCGCTCGCCTACAAGATCGGCGAGCTCAAGATCCGCGAGCTGCGGACCCGCGCCGCGAAGGAACTTGGGCCGAGGTTCGATGTCCGAAAGTTCCACACCCTGGTGCTGTCGAACGGCGCACTGCCGCTCGACGTGCTCGAAGCGAACGTGAATCGCTGGATCGCGTCGCAGCGCGGTTGAGCAGGCTCGCCCGAACCCTGACGATCGGAGGTTGCATGTCCCGAATGGTCCTCCCCCGCACGGCACGGCTGACCCGAGCGTTAGTGGCGGCCGTCGCCGCCTGTGCGCTGACCGGTACGCTCGCCGCCGCGCCACTGCCCGGCGCCGACCAGATCGTCACCAAGGTGTTGCCGAACGGGCTGAAGGTCGTGGTGTGGCCGGACAAGGACATCCCGAATGTCGCGATGTACACGTTCTACCGCGTCGGCAGCCGCAACGAGCGTCCCGGGATCACCGGCATCTCGCACTTCTTCGAGCACATGATGTTCAACGGCACCTCGACGCGGCCGCCCGGCGAGTTCGATCGCGTGATGGAAGGCAACGGCGGCCGCAACAACGCCTACACCACGTCCGACGTCACCGTGTACCAGAACTGGTTCCCGGCCAGCGCGACGGAACTCGTTTTCGACCTCGAGTCGGACCGCATGCGCAACCTCGACTTCAATGCGCAGAAAGTCGAAAGCGAGCGGCAGGTCGTCTACTCGGAGCGCCGCTCGTCGATCGACAACGACAACTTCGGCACGCTGATCGAGCAGATGCAGGCCACCGCGTACGTGGCGCACCCGTACCACATCCCGACCATCGGCTGGCCGTCGGACATCGAGGGCTGGAAGGTGCAGGACCTCAAGGACTACTACCTCGAGTTCTATGCGCCGAACAACGCGGTGATGTTCCTCGTCGGCGACGTCAGCGCCGATGAAATCTTCCGGCTCGCCGACAAGTACCTGGCCGGCATCAAGGCGCAACCTGCGCCCGACCCGGTGACGACGAAGGAGCCCGAGCAACTCGGCGAACGGCGCATCCGCATCGTGCGCGAGGCGCAGACCCCGCTGCTCGCGATGGCCTGGCACGCGGGCGCCGCGAAGGACCGTCTCTCGCGCGTGATGGAGATGCTGCTCGCGATCCTCGGCTCCGGCGACTCGTCGCGGCTGCACCAGAGGCTGGTGGAACAGGAGCAGGCGGCCGTGCAGGTCGGCACGTCGCTCGATCGCGGCTTCGACCCGGGCCTGGCGTGGATCTACGCCGTGATCCCGCCCGGAGGCGCTCCGGCGCGGGCGGAAAAGATCATCGACGAGGAGATCGCGCGGATGGCAAAGGACGGCCCCACGCCTGCCGAGCTGACCAAGGCGCGCAACCAGGCGCTGGCCGGGTTCTGGCACGGACTCGAGACCATCAGCGGCAAGGCGCAGGCGCTCGGCACCTTCGAGGTGTTCGAGGGCGACTATCGCAAGATGTTCGACGCGCCGGACGAATACGAAAGCATCACCGCCGCCGACGTGAAGCAAGCCGCGGCGACGGTCCTGCGCGCGGACAACCGGACCCTCGGGGTGCTCGTGCCGAAAGCGGCCGGCGCGCCATCCGCGGCCGCGACGAAGGGAGCTGCGAAATGAGCCTCCTGAGAGGGTTCGCGCTGTCGGCGCTGTCGTTCGTTTCGTCGCTCGCGTTTGCGGACGGCAACCCGGGGGTCAGGCTGCCCGCGTTCGAGCGCGTGACACTCGCCAATGGCGCGGTCGTCGCGCTGATGGAAAAACACGACACGCCGCTGATCTCGCTGGCGGCGGACGTGCGCGGCGGCTCGATCGGCGACCCGGCCGGCAAGGAGGGCACGGCTGCGCTGTTTGCGGAGCTGATCCAGAAGGGCGCCGGCACGAGGAACGCCGCGCAGTTCGCCGAAGCCATCGAAAGCGTCGGCGGCGGTATCGGCGCGGAGGCCAGCACGGAGAGCATCAGCGTCAGCGCGAGCTTCATGGCGCGCGACGCCGACCTGATGATCGCCCTGGTGGCGGACGCGTTGCAGCGGCCGCGCCTCGCGCCCGATGAATTCGCGAAGGTGCGCACGCTGGCGATCCAGGACATCGCGGCGGCCAAGGATTCCGATCCGCGCGCGCTGATCGGGGAGTATGGCGATGCCTGGTTGTTCCACGGCCATCCATACGGCCGCGCGACCGACGGCTCCGAAAGCACGCTCGCCGGCATCACGCTCGACGACGTGAAGCGATATTACGCCGAGCAGGTCGGCGGCGATCGAATCATCCTGGCGGTGGTGGGCGACTTCCCGGCTGCCGAGATGCGTCGCAAGCTCGAGGCCGCCTTCGGTACGTGGCGCAAGGCCGCCGCGACGCTGCCGCAGGTGCCGGCGCCGCAACGCCAGCAGGGCCGCAAGGTGCTGCTCGTCGACAAGCCGGGCGCGACGCAGACGTACTTCTGGCTCGGCAACGTGGGCGCCAGCCGCACGGACCCCGAGCGCACCCGGCAGTCGGTGGTGAACAACGTGTTCGGCGGCAGCTACACCTCGATGTTGAACACCGAACTGCGCATCAAGAGCGGACTCACCTACGGCGCGAGCGCCGTCTTCAATCGCGCGACGCAGCCGGCTTCCTTCAGCATCCGGTCGTACACGCAGACGGAGAAGACCGTGGAGGCGCTCGATCTTGCGCTCGCGACGCTCGATCGCCTGCACCAGGACGGGCTCGATGCCGCGAAGATCGCGTCGTCGCAGGCCTACCTGCTCGGGCAGTTCCCGCCGACGCTCGAGACGAACGGCCAGCTCGCGGATCGCCTGACGGACATGGTGTTCTACGGTCTCGGCCCGGACGACGTCGACGGCTATGCTGCGCGCGTCCAGGCTGTCGATGCGGCCGGCGCGTCGGCGACGATCGCCGCGTCGTTCCCGGAATCGAAGGACCTCGCGATCGTGCTGATCGGCGATGCCGCGAAGATCGGCGACGCGGTCGGGAAGTACGGCCCGGTCACGAAGATGAAGATCGACGATCCGAGTTATTACCCGGCGGCAACGCGATGAAACGCCGCACGGCACTGCTGGCAGGTGCGACGGGCCTCGTCGGCGGCGAGTGCCTGCGCCTGCTGCTCGACGAAGACGCCTATGCGCGCGTCATCGTGCTGACGCGCCGCGATCTCGGCGCGATCGCCCGGCACGCCAAGGTGACGCAGGTGGTCACCGACCTCGACGGCCTCGGCAAGCACCGCAAGTCGCTGCAGGCGGATCACGTCTTCTGCGCGCTCGGCACGACGATCCGCAAGGCCGGCTCGCAGCAGAAATTCCGGCAGGTCGACTACGAGTATCCGCTGCAGCTGGCGCAGATCGCGCGGATGAACGGCGCGAGCCACTACTCGATCGTCAGCGCGCTCGGCGCGGATCCGAAGTCGCGGGTGTTCTATTCGCGCGTCAAGGGCGAGGTGGAGCAGGCGCTGCGCGCGATGAACTGGCCGAGCCTCGCCATCCTGCGGCCGTCGTTGATCGCCGGCGACCGCGCGGAATCGCGGCCCATGGAGCGGCTGGCCGAGCACTTGCTGCGGTTCGCGCCATCGACCTGGAAACCGGTCGCGGCCGCGGACATTGCGGCGGCGATGATCCGCACGGCGCTGCGTTCGCCGCCCGGCGTGACGACGATCGAGTCGCGGCACATCCCGGGCGCGGCGCGTTCAGCGGTTGCCTGAGGTCGCTCCGCCCAGGGGTCCGGCGCTGGTCGGATACAGTTTCTGCAGCCTGGCGCCATATTCCCGTGCCGCCTCCATGTTGCCGGACTCCGCGTTCACCGTCATGAGCGCGTTCAACACGTCGCGATCGTCCGGCGCCGTGGCCAGCGCGCGCTCCAGCCACGTGATCGCCTCCTTCGTTCGTCCGGCCGACTTGAGCGCGATTGCGTAGACGTAGGTCAGTCGGGTGTTCTTCGGCGCGAGTTCGGCCGCACGCCGCAATTCTTCGAGCGCGCCGGGCATGTTGCCCTGCCGGACGAGTGACAGGCCGAGCGCGTGATGCAGCGTGGCATCGTTCGGCGACACGGCGAGCCCGTCGCGCAAGGCCTTTACGGCATCCGCTTCCCGGCCCTGCAGGCGCATCAGGTCGGCGAGGTTCACCCAGGCCGGCACGAACTGGTCGTCGAGCGCGATCGCGGCGCGGTATTCCGCTTCGGCCTTCGGGTACTCGCCGCGGTCCGCGAAGTAGCCGCCGAGGTTGGTGCGGTTCTCCG
Organism: uncultured Gammaproteobacteria bacterium; assembly: GCA_963843985.1. GTDB lineage: Bacteria > Pseudomonadota > Gammaproteobacteria > Steroidobacterales > Steroidobacteraceae > RPQJ01. The sequence goes on from CAWJMS010000034.1 coordinate 86,052, forward strand.
GACGATCGGCATTGAAGCGTTCGGAGGCGACGTATTCCTCCGCGGCCTTGTCGAATGCGGCCGCGCGCATCCGGGCCGAGCGCGTCTTTCGCAAGCGGCGCCAGCAGCCGAGCGGCCTGGATGCGCACGGCGCGCGACGGGTCGCTCAGCAAGTCGGCGGCGGGTTTGCGTTCGGTGGGCGGCAGGCTTTCGTAGGCATCCAGTGCCGCCATGCGCACCAGCGGGCTCGGGTCCTGCAGCGCGGCTTCGGCGGCCATCACCGGGTTCTCGCCGGGCGCGCCCGCCAGGCGCGTCAGCGCCGAGGCGCGCGCAATCGCGGACTCCTCCGGATTCGCCACCAGCTGCGTCAGTTCCATCGTCGCCGCCCGTCCGCCGTCGCTGGCCGCGAACGCCTCGGCAAAGTCCTGGAAGCCCGTCTTCGGCTGCGGGTAGCGCTTGCGCACCTCCGCGACCGCCCATTGCGCCGAGCGATCGCGGTGACACTGGTTACAGGCGTTCGGGATGCCGAGGCGGATCGTGAGATCCGGCCGCGGAATGCGGAAGCTGTGATCGTGCCGCGGGTCGACCACCATGTACGTCTCGGTGCGCATGTGGCAGTCGGCGCAGGCCGCCCCAGGTTTCCCGGGCGCGTGGAAATGATGGCTGGCCGCATCGTACTTCGAGGCGAGATGGCACTGAGCACAGACGGCATTGCCCGGCGCGCGCGTCTTCGACGCCGTGCGGCTCGTGGCAATCGCCGCAGGTCACCCCCTTCGCATACATGCGGCTCGAGAGGAACGAGCCCCAGTCGTACACCTCGTCGCGTTGCTGGCCGTCCGGATGATAGAGACCGGTCGTCAGCAGCGACGGCGTGTAGTGGTCCGTGAACGGCTCTCCGGCGTGGTAGCCGTTCGAGAACTGTCCGCGCCGTGCATGGCATTGCGCGCACACGTCGATCTCGCGGTCGGCCGGGCGGGGCGCGCTGCGCTTGGCGTTGCCGCTCTTCGGGTCGATCGTCCACGTCACGCCACGGCGGTCGCGCAGTTCGACGGTGAGTCCGGTGCGCGACATGCCTTGGCCGCTCCTGACAGCCGCATCCGCGAGCGCGACGTGTTCGGAACCCGGCCCGTGGCAGGCTTCGCACCCGACGCTGATCTCCGACCACTTCGTCGCGTACGTGTTGGTCGCCGCGTCGTAGCTCTTGCGGACGTCGGTCGAGTGGCAGTCGGCGCACATGTAGTTCCAGTTCTGCTGGCGCTGCGTCCAGTGCAGCTCGTCGCGCGGGTCGATCCGCTCGTTCGGGTACAGGTGGAACCAGCGCTGTCCGCCCTGGCCGGTCGGTCGCGCGTCCCAGGCCACCGAGAATGCCTGCACGCGCCCGCCCGGCAACTCGACCAGGTACTGCTGCAGCGGATACACGCCGAAGACGTGCCGCACCTCGAACTCGGCCGGCTTGCCGTCCGGGCCTTCGGTGCGAAACAGGTACTTGCCGTCGCGACGGAAGAAGCGGGTCGTGACGCCGAAGTTACGGAAAGACGCATCGTTGAAGTCGCCGAGCACGGTCTTGTCGTCGGCAACCTGCATCGCGACGGCATGCTGCGAACCCTGCCAGAGCCGGAATGCCTGCTGGTGACAGCCGGCGCAGGCCTGGGAACCGACGTACGTGGGCGGCGCGCCGGCTGCGGGTAACGTTGCGCCGGCGGCCGGCGGCGGCGGCGCGGGCTGCGCAACGGAGGGCGTGCGGCCTTTGAGCCAGACGCCGCCGAGAACGACGAGCAGGAGGGCGGCCGCGGCGGCCAGCAGCAACGTGCGGCGGGAACTGTCGCCGGCGGGGGGCGTCGAAGTCATGACGGGCGGCGGAACTCGCGTGTGGACGCGTCATTTTGCAGTTCGCCCGCGGCAATTGACAGCCCGGCCGATTGATCCTGCAATACTCCTCTTCACCCCGGGGCAACAACAAGGAATCCGAGCGATGAAACCGATCAAATCTGCTGGCTTGGTTTGCGCAGGTCTCGCGATGGCGCTGCTGGCGGCGACAACCGTGTGGGCCGACAAGCCGCCTCAGACGTGGGACGGGCTCGAGCTGACGAAGAAGAAGGGGCTCGACCTCGTCTACGTCCGGCCGAACGTCGAGTTCAAGGCCTACAAGAACGTGACGATCGACAAGCTGGAGGTCGCCTTCGACAAGAACTGGGATCCGAACCGCGACGTCCGCGGCACCTCCGGCCGCCTGTCCACCGAGGACATGCAGAAGATCAAGGACGAGATGGCGAAAGAGTTCCAGAAGGTCTTCGTCGAGGAACTCGGCAAGGGCGGCTATGCCGTGGTGGACAAGACGGGCGACGACACGCTGCAGGTCAGCCCCGGGCTCGCCAACGTCTACATCAACGCGCCGGACACGTCGATGAACACACCCGGGCGCGTCGACCACGTACACGACGCAAGGCGCCGGCCGCATGACGCTGGTCATGGAACTGCGTGACGGCCCGACCGGCCAGTTGCTGGCACGGGTGCTCGACACCAAGGCGGGTTCGGACACTGGCTGGGCGCAGGTGACCAACTCGGTGACCAACTCGGCCGATTTCCGCCGCGCCGTGCGCTCGTGGGCGCAGCGCCTCGTCAAGGGCCTCGACAAGCTCAACGGCAAGACGTCCTGATCCTGCCGCAGCGAGTCACCACAGCCGGTCCGCCCCGCACGTGAAAGGCCGTCCGGGTGGCGTCGGCCTGCTCCCGGTAACGAAGCGCGTCGTTGCGTGCTTCGCGAGCGGCGCTGGCCGCCTTGGCGGCCACCGGATGCACCTCGATCGTCACCTTCGGGATTCGGCCGGTGAATTTCGACTCGGCGTTGGACCCGATGGCTTCGACGACCGGCGTGCCGAGGTCGATGCCGACGTCGGCCGTCTCGTCGGCCGAGAAGATGCCGGCCTGCGTGTGCTCGATTCTTCCGGACGAGACCTTCTCGTTGTTGACGAAGAGCGTTGCAGTGCCGCCGAAGTCCGACGGCGCCTGTTTCATCCAGCCGAACGGCGCGTCAAATCCAACCGCCGAGCCCGCCGCCATGTGCGGGTAGGTCTGCGGCCCGCCCCCTTGGTCGATGCGCTTCAGCACGTGCTCGACGTTTTCATGCAAGCCTTTGAAGTACCTCGCAGTATGCCGCGAAGCGGGTCCAGGAAAGTCCATGCGGTTGGCTCGACGCGATGGCACCGGTGGTATGCCATTTGAGCGAATTCATCTCGCGAATAATCAAGCGAATACGCTAAGTGCGGACTGCGAATTGTTTCGGTCGCCCAGCAGAATCAGCGCCTCGATCAGGCACGGCCCGCCCGGACGATCGGTGTGTGCGGCTGCAAGTTGCCAAGTTGCAGGAGACACGGGGCAATTAACGTCGTCGTTTGCAGATCGGATGACCGCTGGCAGGCGCCGAAGTCGGTGCGGCGATTCGCGTCGACTCGCGCCGCCGCCTTGCTCGTGGTCGGCTGCCTGGCCACCGGCGCGGTGCCTGCACGGCAGGCGGCTGGAGCGCCTTCGGCCAATCCCACCCCATAACAGCGGGCCGCCATGCTGCAGCTACGTGCCTACAACTGGATCGAGACCACCGTGGTCGGCAAGGAGCGCGGCAAGGCAGAGATGACGGCGTACATGCAGAGCGCCGTGCAACTCGACGTCGGAATGGACGTCCTGCCGGACGGAACCGTCTACAATGCCAAGGTTATCCTCAATGCCAAGGCCACGGGACCGACCGTGACCGTCCAGAACGCGGGACATCAAAAGTCCGCTCCACCGACGGGCTGACGCCGTGGCGCACGAATCGAAATCCGTATATTGGGTCGTGGAGTAATCGAACATGAAGAAGGTCCGTCATCAGGCTGTGCTGCTGGCTGTTGCACTGCTCTCGGCAGCGCCGTTGCACGCCGAGGGCTGGACACAGGAGTTTGCGCCCTACGTGTGGGGCGCCGGCATGGACGGCACCGTAGGCGTGCGGGACGTCACGGCAGACGTAAACATGAACTTCTCCGACATCGTCGACAATCTGCAGATGGCTTTCATGGGTGCGTACCGGGCATCCAGGGACCGTTACTCGATCACGGTCGATGGCGTATACATGGCGCTCGGTACGACGCTGCATGGGCCCGGCGGTCTGTCGAAGCTCGACGTCGACGTGAACCAGGGCGCCCTCGAAGTCGACGCCGGGTACGAAGTCGTCGATCGATTCGTGGTCTTCGGCGGTTTGCGCTACAACGACCTGGAAACCCAGCTGAAGCTCAATGGCGCGCTGGGCAACATTCGCAAGGTCGACGCCAGCGAAAGCTGGGTCGATCCAGTCATCGGCGCGCACTACACCATTCCTTTCGCCGACAAATGGTCCGCCACGTTCCGCGGCGACATCGGCGGATTCGGCGTCGGGTCCGACTTCGCCTGGCAAGGCATTGCGACCCTGCGCTGGCAGGCGACGCCCGGCTTCGGCGTGGTCGCTCTGTATCGCTACATATCCATGGACTACGACAACGGCAGTGGCCGCGACTATTTCAAGTACGACGTGGCGCTGTTCGGCCCCGCGCTCGGCATGGTGTTCACTTTCTGACTGAGGAGTTGAAGCAATGCACATGATCAAACCGAATATATTCTTCGTCGCGGCCTGCGCCACGGCCTTGTTCTCCGCGCTGCCGGCGCAGGCAGCGCAGCCGCCGTGGACGGGTGAGTCGTTCCTCTCCGACTACAGCAAGCTCCAGCAGATCCCTGGCAAGGAAGGCAAGGATTACGTGTACATCGCGCCGGGTGCGATCGAGCGGATCGGCAAGTACAACAGCGTGATGCTCGATCAGCCCGAGGTCTTCCTGGACCCGGACTCGCCGTACAAGGGCGCCAAGCCCGAGGACCTGGCGGCGATCGCGGGGGCCATCCGCAGCACGACCGCGGCGGCGCTGAAGGAACGTGGCTATGCCGTCGTGGATCAGCCGGGTCCGGACGTGCTCTACGTCCGGATGGCCGTTGCGGACCTGCAGATAGTCAAGAAGTCGCGCAACCTGCTTGCCTACACGCCGGTCGGCTTCGTGGTCAACGCGGGCGTGAAGGCGCTGCAGGACTTCATGTCGAAGTACAACATACTCGACGTGGCGTTGCAGACCGAGTTCCAGGACAGTGCGTGAAGCACGACGTGCTCGGGGCCATGCTCATCCAGCGCGGCAAGAGTGCCGACGCGACCAAACCGATCACCTTCGATGTGCTGGTCGCCGTGACCAACGAGCTCGGCGAACGCATGGCCTGCCGCCTCGACAACGCTCACGTCGCAGCGGACAAGCGGATCGAATGCACGGACCCGGCCGCACGCAAGGCGCGGCCGAAGGTCATCGGGCAGTAATCCCGATCCGGCCGACGCCCGGACTGCAGGCAACTGCGAATCGGGCGGCGGCTGGACCGGCTTGGCGGGTTCCCGGGGCCGGCGGGAGACGCATCAGTCCGGGCCTCGCTTTCGGGGAGAGGACAATCGTGCACGCGTGTATGAGTAGGTGGCTGACCGCGGCAGCAGTCGGCCTGTGTGCGTGTCTCGTGCTGCCGCTCGACTCCTTCGGCGCGAACGACCAGGTCGCCGTGGCGGCTCCGACCGGGCATCGGCCACGCATCGGCCTCGTGCTCGCTGGCGGCGGCGCCAAAGGCGGCGCGCATGTGGGCGTCATCAAGGTGCTCGAGCAGATGCACGTGCCGATCGACTGCATCGCCGGCACCAGCATGGGTGCGCTGATCGGCGCCGGCTACGCGGCCGGTCTGCCGGCCGCCGACCTGGAGAAATTCGTGGTGGGCATCGACTGGCAAGCCGTCGTGGGCGGCGCCGGGGCCCGACCGCTCGAGCCCATCGAGCAGAAGCGGCGAGCGATCGCCGCGAGTACGGACTTCGAGTTGGGCCTCCACAAAGGTCAGGTGATCGCGCCCGGCGGACTGGTCGACACGAGCGGCATCGATGACCTGCTGCGGACGTACGTGGCGCGAGGCGCGCATGGTGCCCGACTTCGACAAGCTGCCCATCCCATTCCGCGCCGTGGCGACGGACATGGTGACCGGCACCATGGTGGTGCTCGATCACGGCGATCTCGCGACGGCGATGCGCGCCAGCATGGCCATACCGGGCGCCTTTGCGCCGGTGGTCCTCGGCGACTACATCCTCGCGGATGGGGGACAGGTGCGTAACATTCCGGTCGACGTCGCGCGCGCGACCTGCGCGGATGTCGTCATCGTCGTCAACCTCGTCGTGCCGCCGACGCCCCGCGAGAAGCTGCTGCAGGCCTCGGCGCTGGTCGCACGCAGCATGGACGTGATGCTGCAGGCGAACGCAAACGAGCAACTCGCGACGCTGACCGATCGCGATGTGCGCATCGACGTCCCCATGGGCGATATCGGCACGGCGGATTTCCAGCGTGTCAGTGAAACGATTCCGCTCGGGGAAGCGGCCGCGCGCAAGGTCGCGGATCGCATCGCTGCGTACGCCGTGCCCGAAGCCGAGTACGTCGCGTGGCGCAGCCGCGTGACGATGCACCAGGGCGTCGACGCACGGGTCGCGGACGTGAAATTCCAGGGGCTGCAGCGGGTCAACGCAGCGTACCTGCGGACACTCACGAAGATCCGGCCGGGCGATACCGTGGACATCGAGGCGATCAGCGCCGACGCGATGCGGATGTCAGCGCTGGCGGATATCGACACCGTGGCATACCGACTCGAGGGCGACCCCGCGAACCCGACGCTGCTCTGGTTGCCTTCGGAATCGTCCGTGGGATTCGATGTGCTGAGTCCCAGTCTCGGCATGTACGCGGCAGGAGGCGGCGACATCAAGTTCCTGGTGGGCGCCCAGTACGCGCGTCACTGGTTGAACGACCGCGGCGGCCAGTTTCGTGCGAACGCCCAGTTGGGTTACCAAACCCTGCTCGACACCAGTTTCTACCAGCCCTTCGACGTGGCGCAGCGTTTCTTCGTCGAGCCCGAGCTGTCTTTATCCCGGTCCGTCGAGAATCTCTTCGTCGATGGCGAGCGCGTCGCGGTCTACCGTTTCGTAGACGTGGGTGGCAGCGTCGACTTCGGTGTGAACATCGGCAAGACCGCGCAGGTACGGCTTGGCTACCTCAGCACCAAGCGCCGGACCGAGCTGCAGACGGGCATTGGCAACCTGCCCGGAGCTCGATCAGCGGGTGCCGGAGGTCGACGCGCGGGATGCGGGGCTGACTGCTGAGGCGATGTACGACTCGAGGAGCAGCGACACGTTTGCGAAGCACGGCCTCGCGGCCCAGGTGCAGTACGTGCAGTCGGACGAGTCGCTCGGTGCCGACCGCAACTGGAGCCGGATCGAGGGGGCGCTGCGCGTCCCGGTCCCGGTCGGCAACAATGCGATGTGGGTCAGCTTCGGCCGGGGGGACGGACGTTGGAAGCCATACGCTGCCCGGCGACCGCGCGTTCTCGCTGGGAGGCCCGCGGACCCTGTCTGCTTACCAGATCGACGAGTTCCGGGCCCGCGGTTACTGGTTGACGCAGGCCAGCTTTCTATGGCGTCTGGTGGATATCGTGCCGACGAAGAGCCAGGCCCTCTACGGCGGCTTGGCGCTGCAGGCCGCGGGGCTCTACGACCGCGTGGATCGCGTCGCCGACGGTGAGGTCTACACCGTGGCGGCCATCCTGGGCGGCCCGACACCGGTCGGCACGCTGACGCTCGGTGTCGGCGTGTCCACCGACAGTTGGGGCATCTGGCTGGCACTCGGCCGGCCGGTCGGCAAGGGCTCGATCCTCGAAGGCGGCCTGTTCCGATGAACCCGGCGACTGGCGCTGCGGATCAATCACGACCTGCACGTCATGATCGAGCGCCTGCTGCGCGACGAGCGGGGCGCCGAACCGGCTACGGATCGCGAAAGATCGTGACAGCGCTGCGCCGGCTGCTGGCCCTCGCTTGCGTCGCCTCGGTCCTGTCCGGTTGCGGATTGTGGTCGAAGATGACCGGCAGCGAACAGCGATCACAGGAGCAGGCGCGACGACTGGCGCAGATGCAGTCCAACTGCCAGCAATTTGCCGACGAATACGCCGGCAAGGTGCTTGAGACCGTCGGGCCGATCACGAAGCGGACCACTGACCAGGGCCTCGTCAGTCAGTTGCTCTACTGGGAACTCACGCAGTTGAACTCGGCGTACACGATCGCGACGGGATCGAGCCCGATACTCTGCTCGCTCGATTTCGTCGTGCTGGCGTCTCTCAGCCGAATGGTGATCGAGGATACGCTGGTGGCGCGCGACGACGTGCTGCTGGCTCCGCTGCCGGCGATCTACCGCGACCTCGAGCAGCAGGCCTGGGCCGGTGCCGCAAGAACCTTGAACAGCGCGCAGCAGGCCGAATTGCGGCGCCTGATCGGCGACTGGCGGGTGAAGAATCCACACGTCGTACTGGTGGGCTTCGTGCATTTCGCAGAGTTCGCCGAGGCCACTGGGGCGAACAGCGAGGCTCAACACGCACCTGGCAGCCTGTTCGGATTGATTGGCCTCGATCCATTCGCCGGGCTCGACCCGGCCGTCCGTCAGATCGAGCAGTCGCGACAGCTCGCCCAGCGCGTGACCTTTTACATGCAGCGAGTGCCTTACCTGCTCGACCTGCAGGCCTCGCGCACCGTCGCAGAGGCCACGATGGCGCCCCAGGTCCAGCGAGCGAATGCGAGCATGGAGCGCGCGAGTCTGGCGATGACGGATTACGCGAAGATCGGCGCCGGGCTCCCGGACGCGCTGGCCCGGGAACGGGAAGCGCTGATTCGCCAGTTATCGGGCGAAATGCTCCAGCAGGAAGCCGAGTTGCGCGATCTGCTGACCCAGATGCAGGCCACGCTTGCGACAGGTTCCGATACGGCGGCCGCTGTGAATTCCGCCGTCACGGCACTCGACCGACTCATGGCCCGTTTCCCGGACGATGCGTCGGGAGCCGGGACGTCGCAAGGTCGGCCTTTCGACATCACCGAGTACACCGCTGCGGCGGCTCAATTCGCCGGCACTGCACGGCAGTTGACGATTCTGATCGACGCGCTCGGACGCGAGGGCGCGCCGGCGGCGGATGCGATGAACCGCAGCGTCGAGACCGGTCGCGGGCTCGTCGACTACTTATTCTGGCGAGCCCTGCTGCTGGGATTGTTATTGCTGGCGAGCGCACTCGCTGCGGCGATCGCGTATCGCGCGCTGGCCCAACGCCTCGGCGTCAGCAGGCGAACCGGCTAGGCAGGCCCCGCCACGAAAAGACGATTTCCTCCGCGGTCACGCTGTCGATGTCGCCTCGGTCATCGCCGCGATCGTCGCGGCGAGCTTCATCGCGTCGGCGTGGAACACCCGGATGCCCGTCGGCGAGCTTCTCCGTCGCCATCGCGTCCTCGTTGTGCATCCAGCGGAAGACTTCCTCGTCCATGTCGACGCGCTGCACGTCGCTCGCCTCGGCGGCCGCCACGGTCAGTTTCCGCGGCACGTCGCCATCGGCGGCTTCGAGTTTCTGCAGCAGGTCCGGGCTGATCGTCAGCAGGTCGCAGCCGGCGAGGTCGAGGATCTGCGTCGTCTTGCGGAAGCTCGCGCCCATCACCTGCGTGTCGTAGCCGAACTTCTTGTAGTAGTGGTAGATGCGCGTCGACCGACGCGACGCCCGGGTCCGCTTCGCGCGGGATGTCTTCGACGCCCTGGGCCTTCTTGTACCAGTCGTAGATGCGCCCGACGAACGGCGAGATCAGCGTGACGCCCGCATCGGCGCAGGCGACGGCCTGCGCGAAGCTGAAGAGCAGCGTCAGGTTGCAGTGGATGCCGTCGCGCTCGAGGCGTTCGGCCGCGCGGATGCCTTCCCAGGTGCTCGCGATCTTGATCAGGATCCGGTCGCGCGACGACGCCGGCCGCTTCGTAGAGCTCGATGAGCCGCCGCGCCTTCGCTTCCGTCGCGTCCGTGTCGAAGCTGAGCCGCGCCGCGACTTCCGTCGAGACGCGGCCCGGGATCAGCGCGAGGATGCGCTGGCCGAAGGCCACGAACAGCCGATCCAGCGTATCGGCGGCCCGGTCGCTGGCCGAGGCCGCGGCGGCACGCACGGCCTCGTCGATCAGCGGACGGTAGCGCGCATCCTGCGCCGCCTTGAGGATCAGGCTCGGATTCGTCGTCGCGTCCTGCGGCCGGAATTTCGCGATCGCATCGATATCGCCGGTGTCGGCGACGATCACGGAGTGCTGCTTCAGGGCCTCGAGCTGGTTCGTCATCGCGGGTCTACCTCCGTGTCGCGACGCTCAGAGCGGCCATTTCCAGTCGCGCTCGGCCGGCCGGTCGATGCCGTGCTCGTGCGCGTAGTTGCGGCACTCGATCTGCAGGTTGCGCAGCTTCTCCTTGACGTGCGCACCGGCGACCTGCAGCCGCGGCACCCGGTCGATCGCGTCGATGGCGAGGCTGAAGCGGTCGACCTCGTTGTTGATCGCGAGCTCGAGCGGCGTGTTGATGTTGCCCTTTTCCTTGTAGCCGCGCACGTGCAGGTTGTCGTGGTTGGTGCGACGGTACGCCAGGCGGTGGATCAGCCACGGGTAGCCGTGGAAGTTGAAGATGATCGGCTTGTCCGTCGTGAACAGCGAGTCGAAGTCGCGGTCCGACAGTCCGTGCGGATGCTCCTTCGGCGGCGTCAGCTTGTAGAGGTCGACGACGTTGACGAAGCGGATCTTCAGGTCCGGGAAGTGCTGGCGCAGCAGCGCCACCGCGGCGAGCGCCTCCTGCGTGGCGATGTCGCCGCAGCCGGCCATCACGACGTCCGGCTCGGCGCCCTGGTCGTTGCTGGCCCAGTCCCAGAGTGCCGATGCCCTTGGTGCAGTGCTTGATCGCCGCGTCCATGTCGAGGAACTGCAGGTGCTTCTGCTTGTCGCAGACGATCACGTTGATGTTGTCGGTGCTCTGCAGGCAGTGGTCGGCCACCGACAGCAGGCAGTTCGAGTCCGGCGGCAGGTAGATGCGCGTGACCGTCGGGCTCTTGTTCACCACGACGTCGAGGAAGCCCGGGTCCTGGTGCGTGAAGCCGTTGTGGTCCTGGCGCCAGACGGTCGAGGTGATCAGCAGGTTCAGCGACGCGACCGGCGCGCGCCACGGCAGGTCCTCGGCAGATGTCGAGCCACTTGGCGTGCTGGTTGAACATCGAGTCGATGACGTGCACGAACGCCTCGTAGGTCGAGAAGAAGCCGTGCCGGCCGGTGAGCAGGTAGCCTTCGAGCCAGCCCTCGAGCGTGTGCTCGGAGAGCATCTCCATCACGCGGCCGTCGGGCGCGAGCTCGCCGCCGTCGGCGTCCACCGGCAGCATGTCTGCCAGCCAGGTCTTCTTGCTCGCCTCGTAGACGGCGTCGAGCTTGTTCGACGTGGTCTCGTCCGGGCCGAACACCCGGAAGTTGTCGAGGTTCAGCCTCAGGATGTCGCGCAGGAACTCGCCGAGCTTGCGGGTGTTCTCCGCCTCGGCCGCGCCCGGCTTCTTGACCGGCACCGCGTAGTCGCGGAAGTCCGGCAGCCGCAGCGGCGCGGCGCAGCTGCCCGCCGTTGGCGTGCGGGTTGGCGCTCATCCGGCGCCGGCCCTGCGGCGCCAGTGCCCTCAGTTCCGGGCACGAGCCGGCCGGACTCGTCGAACAGCTCCTCGCGGCCGGTAGCTCTTCAGCCACTTCTCGAGCAGCTTCAGGTTCCCGGGATTGTCGCGCACGTCGGCGAGCGGCACCTGGTGCGCGCGCCAGTAGCCCTCGACCGTGTGGCCGTTCGACCTTCTTCGGCCCGGTCCAGCCCTTCGGGCTGCGCAGCACGATCATCGGCCAGCGCGGCGCGCGCGGCCTTGCCGCTGCGGCGCGCCGTCCTGCCTGGATGCGGCGGATGTCGAGCACGCAGCGCTCCATCGTCGCCGCCATCAGCCTGGTGCATCGTCGTCCGGGTCGTCGCCCTCGACGAAATGCGGCGTCCAGCCGTAGCCGCGGAACAGGGCGTCGAGTTCCTCGTGCGAGATGCGCGCCAGGATGGTCGGGTTGTTGATCTTGTAGCCGTTGAGGTGCAGCACCGGCAGCACCGCGCCGTCGCGCACGGGATTCAGGAACTTGTTGGAGTGCCAGGCCGTGGCGAGCGGGCCCGGTCTCCGATTCGCCGTCGCCGACGACCACGGCCACCAGCAGGTCCGGATTGTCGAACGCCGCGCCGAACGCGTGCGAGACGCTGTAGCCGAGTTCGCCGCCCTCGTGGATCGATCCCGGCGTCTCGGGCGTGCAGTGGCTGCCGATGCCGCCGGGGAACGAGAACTCCTTGAAGAACTGCCGCATGCCCTCGAGCGTCCTCGCCCTTGTTCGGGTAGATCTCGGCGTAGGTGCCCTCGAGGTAGACGGGCCCCAGCACGCCGGGCGCGCCGTGGCCGGGACCGGCGAGGAAGATCGCGTCGAGGTCGTACTTCCTGATCAGCCGGTTCAGGTGCACGTAGGTGAAGGCGAGGCCCGGGCTCGCGCCCCAGTGACCGAGCAGCCGGTTCTTGATGTGCTCGGGCTTGCAGCGGCTCGCGCAGCAGCGGGTTGTCCTGCAGGTAGATCATGCCCGCCGCGAGGTAGTTGCAGGCGCGCCAGTACGCGTCGATGCGCCGCAGTTCCTTCGCATCCAAGGTCCTTCCCGTCGCCATGGCGTCCTCCGCGAGGTGTCCGGTACGTCGGTTTGAAGGTTTCGGTTCAGCGCTAGCCTACGGCAAGGTTCGCGACATGCGCTATCTCGGATGAGGCCAGCCTGCTGTGGCATATTTCCCGCAAGTCCCGGGAGAGGGTGCCATGCGCATCGCGAATTTCCACAATGGCGGCCGGCGCCCGCGCCTGCTGCGCGCCGTCGCCTGCATGATCATCGGTCTGCTCGGGGCCGCCGGCCCCGCGCAGGCGGCGCCCAAGACCGACATCGTGGTGCTGCTGAACGGCGACCGCATCACCGGGGAAGTGAAGGGTCTCGAACAGGGCAAGCTGGAACTGAAGACCGACGCCGCCGGGACGATCTACATCGAGTGGAACAAGGTCGCGAGCGTGGACTCGAAGCAATTCCTCCAGGTCGAACTCGCCAACGGCCTGCGCTATTTCGGCCAGGCCCCCGCTGCTACCGATCCGCAGACGCTGCACATCGTCGCCGGCGAGGATGCCAAGGGCTGGGACCTGAAAATGGCGAACGTCATCCGCATCGATCCGATCGAAAGGGACCTGCTCAAGCGCATCGACGGCTACCTGACGGCCGGCTACAACTACACCAAGTCGAACGACCTGCAGACGTTCACGTTCACCGGCGGCCTGAACGCGCGGACGACGGCCCACCAGTGGTCGCTCGACGGTTCGTCGACGATGACCAGCCAGCAGGGCAACCCGGATTCCAGCCGCTGGATCCTGTCGGGCTCTTACCGGCATTTCCTTGCCGAGCGGTGGTTCGTGCAGGGCTTCGGCGGTTTCGAGGGCAACGACGAACTCGGCCTCGACCTGCGCTCGACCCTCGGCGGGGCCTACGGCCGTTATCTCGCCCAGACCAATCACCAGGACTGGGCGGTTTACGCCGGACTGGCGTATACGCAGGAGCAATTTGCCGGCAGTGACCATGCCGACAGCCTCGAAGGCGTGCTCGGCACGGGGTACTCCTTCTTCCGCTACGACTCGCCGGAGGCCTCGCTCGACGCGACCCTTAACGTGCTGCCGAGCCTGACACAGTCGGGCCGGATACGCTCCGAAGGCAAGCTGCGCTCGCGCTACGAGCTCGTGAAGGACCTGTTCTTCGAAGTGAGCCTGTACGGCAGCTACGACAGCGATCCCGGTGAGAACGCGATCTCGAACTCCGACTACGGACTCACCACCTCGCTCGGCTATACCTTCTGAGCGCGGCGGTCAGCCACCCAGCAGCTTGCGGCGCGAGATCGACGGAGAGGGTTGCGGCTCCGGCTCGTCCTTCTGCAGCAACGCGTCGGTGACCGCTACGGCCGCGATCTGCGCCGCTTCGTGATCGGTGAAGTCCGTCATCATCGAGAACAGCGAGCAGCAGCCGACCAGCCCGAAATTCGGCAGGTCGCTGATCATGAGATCGAACGAGCCGGAGGGCAGGTTGAGCCGCAGCGTCTCGCCCTCGAGCCAGACCGACTTGTCGGTCTCGGAGGGCAGCACCGTCAGGTTCATGAACCACGGCGTGACCATCACGCCGATCTTGCGTCCCTCGTGTTCCTTGAAACCGACCGCCTCGACGGCAATGGTCGGGTTGTAGATCGGCATGCCCTTCATCGCGAGCGCGGTGCGACGGTACGCGTTCGCCAGGCGCTGCACGGAGTCGTCCGCCGTCGACGCGGCGCTGCCGAGCACCATGAACTTCTGCTTGTCCGCCGCGCAGTTCGGGCAGGTCCAGGTATCCGGCAGCAGCAGGAAAGGCGTGCCCGGTGCGACCTGCGTCGCTTCGTCGCCGAGCGCCGGATCGTAGACCCACCAGCAGATGCCGCACTCGAGCTGGGTGTCGTCGGCGATCTTCGAGCCGTCGCCGAGGTAACTGCCTTCGAACGGACGGCTCATGACGTGAATGCCAGCAGGATTTCGGCGAGGCGCTCCGCCGAGTCCTCGAGGTCCTCGGGCGCGGCCAGCACCGCCACCGGCACGCTGCCGACCTCGAGCGTGTCGAGGATCACCGCGCCCATCGAGTTGATGTACTGCACGGCCCACACGTGGCGCAGCCCGGTGCCGTAGACGCGCGAACTGCCGTAACCGCCCGAACGCACGACCAGGGGGATCTGCCCGATCACGCCGGTGAGCACCTCTGCATCCACCTCGGTGATCGGCAGCAACGTGAAGTTGATGACGTGGTTCTCGCTGCCGGGCGCATAGGCCGACGACCGCTCCTGCAGTTCCGTCAGCAAGGGCATCACGTTCATCGCGCCCTGCGGCAAGTGCGTCGGCAGGTCGATCTTCTCGCGCGGCAGTTCGGCTGAAGCCGTCAGGATGGGCTGCGGCACCGCGCCGATCTCGATCCATTCGGCGGTGTCGCCGCCGGCAACGCTCGCCTCGACGCGCCAGACGCCGGCCAGCACGGATTCGACGACGCGGTAGAACGTCTCGCCGATGCCGACCTTGGCCCAGACGTCACCTTCGCCGAGCACGTCGGCGACGGTGGCCTTGTCGGCTTCATCGAGTTCCGTGAAGTCGATCCGCACGGGATGCCCCGGTGACTGGGCCAGGGCCCGCAGCGCCGCAAGGGCCCGATCGAGCACGGACCGCGCGGCCGCCGTCATCTGGTCGGCCGCGAGTGCCTGGCGGGCCGGGCGGACCAGGCCGGTGGGCATTCCGATCAGTCGCAACTGGTCATCGATACCCGCTGCCGCTTCGCCGGGGACCTTCGGATGCCAGACGAGCACGTGTTCGGTCATGCGTTTCCTCCAGTCTCGGGGCCGGCCGACGTGCCTTCCGGCGCCAGCAGGCGGTCACAGGCCTGGGCGAACACCGGCCAGTCGCGCATGCGCGCGACCAGTTCGACGGGCTGGCTGTCGCGCATATAGACGACCGCGGGCGTGACCACGACGCCGAACCGGGTCATCAGGGTGGTTTCGTCCCGCCGGTCGATCAGGCCGACCCGCAGCCGGCCCTGGTAATTCGTCAGCAGTTCGCGCACGACGACCGCGACGTCGAGGCCCTCGGGCCGCTGCGCCACGTCGCCGCTGAAGAACAGCAGCGCGCGGGGATTGCGCCCGAGGAAGTCGTCGAGGTCGGCCTTGCGCAGCACGTCGCAGGACGGGTGCGTAGCCAGGGATTCGAGTACGCCGCTCATGCCTCACCCTCTTCATCACTGCGGGAATCGGCGCCCTGCGCCGCACGGATCGCCAGGAACCGCTCGTCGCCGACCCGGCAGGCCACATCGGCCGACGGGCGTTCGTCTTCGTAGCGCTGCCGTGCGAGCGCTGCGATGACCACTTCGCGGGTTTCTCCGGTGACGCGCCTGGTCGCGGCGACGCCCCAGCGCGCCAGTTCCTCGATGCCGAGTTGCAGCGCGTCCGGCACCTGAGCCTGCACCCGCGGCGTGAGGCTGCCTCCATAGTCCGCCAGCTCGACCGGCTTGATGCCGACCACGGTGAAATGAGCGGGCTTGTGGTTGAGCAACTCGAGGCTCGCCAGGATGTCGTTCATGCCCACCTGGTGCAGGCTCATCTTGCCGGCACCCATGATCCCGGGGATCTCGTCGTCGCGCGCGACGATCAGCGAGCCCGGTTCGCCACGGTGCGCGACGGCATCGAACAGCAGCAGGTGCGTGGCGTCGAGCAGCAGCGGGACGAGCGCGAGTCCGAGCGTGCCGCCGTCGAGCACCTCCACGTCGGCGGGCAGGTCCCAGCCGTCGCCCAGCGCCTCCACGCAGCGCACGCCGAATCCCTCGTCGGCCCAGAGGATGTTGCCGACGCCGAGGACGACGATGCGCCTCGCAGGCGCGAATGAGTCTTGGTTCATGTCGGGGTCCAAAATATCACGGGGCAGTGGGAGTTCGGAGCCTGGCCGGCTCCTCGTCCCGCTGTCCCGTGAGTTCTACCGGGCTTCGCTCTGGGGTCAGTCCCTCAGCGGAAGAACCTCCAGCCGCTGATCATCGAGCTGATGGTCGTCTGGCGGTGTGTCATGTCTTCGCGAACGGCCATGTACATGTGCACCATCGCGAAGATCAGCACGATCCACATCGCGACGTGGTGCCAGGTGTGCACGGTCATCGGCGAGCCGAGCACGCCGAAGACCCAGCCGAACGCCGTGTACCAGCCGCTCGAGACGCCCATGAACTCGGCGTACAGGGCGAACCCGGTCAGCAGCAGCACCAGCATCGGCAGCACGAACATGAAGAACATCGCCGCATGCGCGAGCGGGTTGTGGCCGACGTACTCCTTGGGTTTCTTCAGGAAGAGGTACCAGCCGACTTCCCCGAACAGATCCTTCCACCAGGCGATGTTCCAGAACGGCACGTAGAAGATCTGCCGTGCGTGCTTGCCGCCGACGAACACCCGGTAGATCCTGAGCAGGAACACGACGCCCAGGATCATGCCCGCGGCGAAGTGGACGAACCGGATGTAGCCGAACAGGAAGTGGCCCGTGGTCTCCGCGCCGCCCACGCTCGGGGGCGGCGACCCGATGAAGTACCCCGTGACCGCCAGCGCGATGATGCACAGGAAGGTCACCCAGTGCCAGATCCGGATCGCAGCATCATAGACGTACACCGGACCCGGCATCACGCCGGCGGGCGGCAGGATCGCCTCGCCGAAATGACCCTCACGCACCTGGCTCGCGACCGGTGTCGAAGGGTTATACATGTTGCTCATGGCATCCCTCCTTACCGGACCTTGACGCTCGTGACCTCGTTGCCTTCCATGTCGAGCACGTGGGTGGCGCAGGCCAGGCACGGATCGAAGCTGTGGATCGTGCGCAGGATCTCGAGCGGCAGGTTGGGATCGTGCATCGGCGTGTCGAGCAAGGCGGCCTCGTAGGCGCCGATCTTGCCGACCGGGTCACGCGGGCTCGCGTTCCAGGTCGTCGGCACGATGCACTGGTAGTTCTTGATCTTCTCGTCCTCGATGTCGATCCAGTGCGCAAGCGCGCCGCGCGGCGCCTCGACGAAGCCGACGCCTTGCGCCTTCTTGGCCCAGGTGCTCGGTTCGAAGTTCGCCATGTTCGCCGTGGCCGTGTCGCCCGCCTTGATGTTGGCGAGGAGCTTGTTGAACTCGCCCTTGAGCGCGTGGGCGGCCCAGCTGCACTCGAGTCCGCGGGCCGCGGTGCGGCCGAGCGTCGAGAACAACGCGGTGATCGGCACGCCGAGCTTGCCGAGCACCATGTCCACCGGCTCCTTGAACTCCGGCATGCCCTTCACGTAACCGATGACGAAGCGCGCCAGCGGGCCGACTTCCATCGCGTGGCCTTTCCAGCGCGGCGCCTTGACCCACGAGTACTTGGCGGATTCGTCCACCGCCTCGATGCGGGTCTTGGTGCCCTTGGTGGCGGCGCCAAGCTCGAAGTTCGGCACGGTCTCCCCCTCGTAGGGGTGCAGGCCTTTCTGCTCGTTGCCGTACTTGTACCAGGAGTGCGTGACGAACTCCTGGATCTCGTCGAGCTTGTCGAGGTCGATGTCGTGCACCTCGCTCAGGTTGCCGTCGATGATCGCGCCGCGAGGCATCATCAGGTTCTTCGGGCTGTAGTCGTTCGCCGACTTCGGCACGTCGCCGTAGGACATCAGGTACTTCGACGACAGGCCGCCGCCGATGGCCGCCCAGTCCTTGTAGAACCCGGCGATCGCCAGCAGGTCGGGGATGTACACCTGGTCGATGAAGTCGATGGTGCGGTCGATGATCGAGCCGACCAGGTTCAACCGCTCCATGTTGATCGCGCCGACCGCGCCCGCCGCGTTCAGGTTGATCGGGGAGGGCGCGCCGCCCACCAGCCAGTTCGGGTGCGGGTTGCGGCCGCCGAAGATCGTCTGGATCTTGACGATCTCTTTCTGGAAATCGAGCGCCTCGAGGTAGTGCGCGACCGCCATCAGGTTCGCTTCGGGCGGCAGCTTGTACGCCGGGTGGCCCCAGTAGCCGTTGCGGAACGGGCCGAGCTGCCCCGACTCGACGAACTTCTTCAGCCGGTTCTGCAGGTCGCGGAAATACCCGGGCGAGGACATCGGCCACGGGGAGATCGATTGCGCGAGCTGCGAGGTGGCGGCCGGGTCCGCGCTCAACGCGCTGACGACGTCCACCCAGTCGAGGGCGTGCAGGTGATAGAAGTGCACCAGGTGATCCTGCGAATACAGGGTCAGGTGCATGATGTTGCGGATCGTGTTCGCGTTCTCGGGGATGTCGATCTTCAGCGCGTTCTCGACGCAGCGCACCGAGGCGAGCGCGTGGACGCCGGTGCACACGCCGCAGATGCGCTGCACGAAGGCCCACGCGTCGCGCGGATCGCGGCCGCGCAGGATCACTTCGAGGCCGCGCCACATCGTGCCCGTGGACACGGCGTTGCGGATGACGTTGTTGGAGTCGACGTTCACCTCGATGCGCAGGTGTCCCTCGATGCGCGTGATCGGGTCGACCACGACGCGCTTGCCCGAGTTGTCGAGCTGGAAACCGTTGGGTGTTGCAATGCTCATTTCTCAGTACTCCGCTCGGTCAGCCTGCCCGCTTGTCGGTGTCGGCGGCGCCGGGTGAATTGGGTTTGACCTTCGCCTGGCGCAGCGCCGTGAGGCCCGCGTGCACGGCGATGCCCGCGCCGACGATCGCGGCCGTCGTGAGGCCGACCTTGTCCGCCGTCGCTTCGGCGCCGAACTGCGGGAAGGTCTCGAGGCGCTTGTAGAACGGGCCGTTGTCCCAGAAGTCCGGCTCGGAGCAGCCGAGGCAGCCGTGGCCGGAGCCGATCGGGAACGACACGCCGTCGTTCCAGCGCGTGGTCGAGCAGGCGTTGTAGGTCGTCGGTCCGCGGCAGCCGACCTTGTACAGGCAGTAGCCCTTGCGCGCGCCTTCGTCGTCGAAGGTCTCGGAGAACTGGCCGGCGTCGAAGTGACCGCGGCGATAGCACTTGTCGTGCACGCGCTGGCTGTAGAACATCAGCGGGCGGCCCTGGCGATCGAGCGCCGGCAGCTCGCCGAACGTGACGTAGTAGGTGATCACGCCGGTCATGACTTCCGCGATCGGCGGGCAACCCGGCACCTTGATGATCGGCTTGTCCTTGATGACCTTGTGGATCGGCGTGGCCTGCGTCGGGTTCGGCTTGGCAGCCTGCACGCAGCCCCAGGAAGCGCAGGAGCCCCAGGCGATGACGGCGGCGGCGTCGGCGGCCGTTTCCTTCAGCTTCTCGACGAACGGACGGCCGCCCGGGATGCAGAACGTGCCGTCGTTGCCGAGCGGCGGGTTGCCTTCGACCGCCAGGATGTACTTGCCCTTGTAGTCCCGCTTGATGTCTTCGATGCACTGCTCGGCCTGGTGGCCGGCGGCCGCCATGATCGTGTCGTCGTAGTCCAGCGACAGCATCGAGAGGATGACGTCCTTGGCGAGCGGGTGCGCCGAGCGGATGAAGCTCTCGGTGCAGCACGTGCACTCGAGGCCGTGCAGCCAGAGCACCGGCACGCGCGGCTTCGTTTCCATCGCGTAGGCGATCTTGCCGGCAAAGGCGGGCGCGAGCCCGAGGGACGCGGCACTCAATGAACAGAACTTCATGAAGTTGCGCCGGGAGATTCCCTGGCGGCGGATCAACTCGTAGAACGTCTCTTGACGACCCATGTCGCGCTCCCGTTGGTTATGGCGTGTCGCCGGGCGGCCTGGGATGCAGCTCGGCCCCTAAAAACGCAGGCCGATCGTCTGCCCCAACCGCCCGAAGCGACAATCGTATTACTACTTAAACGCAGGCCTGGCGGCTGCGGAGCGGGGTGGAGTCGACAGGAATTGCGCGGCCCGCGTGCTCGCGGCCGCCTCGCGAAAGGCCGCGGGAATCAGCGATCCGGCGTGCAGGCGTGGCACACCGCGCGAGGGATCACCGGCGTCGTAGCGAGTTGCCGCAAGTCGCCGCCGCTCGCGAGGAATTGCTGCACCGCAACCGTCGTCACGTCGATCGACGGATGGCCGTCGTCGGCACGGGCGACGACCGCGTTTTCGGAATTCGTCCAGGTGCCGACGACACTTCCCGAGACAGGATCGATCGCATCCATCGGCGAGGCGGGTCCGTCCGCAATGGCGATGCGTTCCGGCTCGGGCCAGGCGAGCGAGTCCGGGCACGCGGGCCGTGAGAGCGGGAGGCGGCGCAGCACCTGCGGGTGCTCGAGATCGACGATGCTCGATCTCGATCGACGGGCGCGGCGCCGACTCGGACGTGTCGCGCGCAGGAGAGGACCGCCGCGAGCTTGCCGTCCGGCGCAACCGCGACGCGGCGCGGCCCCGCGGCGACTTCGACCGACGCCAGCTTCCTGCCGGACCCGGGATCGACGAAATCGAGCGTGTGTCCCGCCGCGTGTACTTCGAGCAGCGTCTGCGCCGTGACGGCCTGCGCCGCAAAGGCGGCCAGCAGCGCGACGAGCGGACGCGCCCGCGGCTTCATTGCAAGGGCACCTCGGCGTCCCAGACGTCCTGCGGCAGCGGCAGGCCGTCGAGCAGGGTCGCCGGCAGCGGCGCGTGCGGCTCCACGCCGAGCAGCTGCAGCACACGCTCGAGTTGCCGAACGTGCTGCGCCGCGTGCCAGGTCGTGCGCTCGAGCACGCCGTGCGAGCGGCTGCACGCCGTAGTAGGTGTCGAGCGTGTCCGGCAACCGCCCCTGGTTGACCGACCACCAGACGGCCAGCGCCTGCGACACACTGCGGGTGATGCGTGCAGCGTCCGCGCCGGTGACGACGTGTTCCGGCGGCCGGCGCTCGAAATGTTCGAACGTCAATCGACCGCCGAGCGCCGCGTCGAGAAACCCGACCACGATCTGCGGCACGTGGTACGCGAGGTCGAGGTAGGTGCGCTCGCGTCCCGGCAGTTTCGTCTGCAGCGCGCCGGCCGGCAGTCGTTCCGCGTAGGTCGCCGCCAGGTCGAGCAGGGCGATCAGCCGCGCGACCAGCACCGGATTGGGCAGCTTCGTCCGGGTCACTGCGACGCCGACGAAGTGGGCCACGGCGTCCAGGTCCTGACCGAGCACGAATTCGTCGCCGCGCGTGACGACCGGGATCGATTTCGCGCCGAGCCGCGCCAGCCGCTCCATGGCCCCCGCGTCTTCGCGCACGTTGACGGATTCGAACGGGATGCCGTGCGACCGCAGGAATTCCTTGGTCTTCAGGCAGCTGGTGCAGCCGGGTTGCCAGTAGACGGCGAACATTGTCATCGTGGCCTCACAAACACGACACCACGGCAGCTTCCCGGCCGAGGGCAAGCATCGTAGCAATCAAGGTAGGGACAAGATCCGGATCCGGCAACCCGTACGATCGCCGCCGCGAGCACCGCGGACTGAGCGGCGCACGCGATGGGTTCACGCTCGCCGCAATGGCGCAGAAGCTGAACTGTCTGGCGCTACTGGCGAGTCGAGCTCCACGCAGTGCCGGGATCGGTGCGCCTGCATGCGGGAACGTTCCGGGGCTAATTTCGGCGAGTTCCTATCGTGTATTTCTGGTCAAACTCGCGGGCTATTTTCTGCGTTAAGCGATTGACTTTAATAGTGATTTCAGTATTATAGCTGTATATCCGAACAGTCCCCGGAGCGCGCCATGGACAGTCCCTCGCCGCACCCGTTCCAAGGCCTTTCCAACCGCGATCTCGCCGCCTCCATCACGGAGTTGATGGGGCACCTCAACGCCGCGAACCGCCGCTGGCTGGCGATGATCGCGGAGTTCGATCGCCGCAAGGGTTGGTCCGATTCGATGACGCAGTCCTGTGCGCACTGGCTCAACTGGCAGTGCGGTGTCGATCTCGGCGCCGCGCGCGAGAAGGTACGGGTGGCGCATGCACTCGAAGACTTGCCGTTGATCGGCGCCGCAATGGGGCGCGGCGAGTTGAGCTACGCCAAGGTGCGCGCGCTGACCCGGGCCGCGAATGCCGCGAACGAAGAGTTCCTGCTCATGATCGGCCTGCACGGCACGGCCAGTCACGTCGAGAAGCTGGTGCGCCAGTACCGGCGGGTTCAGGAGGTCGAGGCACTGTCGCGAGAGGCGCGCCAGCAGGCGGGGCGCTCGCGTCACGCTACTACTTCGATGACGATGGGTCGCTGGTGCTCAAGGCGCGGCTTGCCGGCCGAGGCCGGCATGCAGGTGCTGAAGGCGCTGGAGGCGGCGATACCGATCTGCCGTTGCCCGGCAGAGGATTGTGTAGCTGCCCGGTTGACGTTCGGCGAGACGCGGAACGGCGTTTCCGCGGAAACGTCGACGCCGATCGCAAGCTCGAGCCAGCATCCCGACGACCGCTCGACGTGCCGATGCGCTGGCGTTGATCGCCGAGAGCTTCCTCGCGCACGGGGCTGAAGTCCATGAGTGGCGGCGATCGGCTGCAGATCGTCGTGCACGTGGATCACGAGACGCTCAAGGAGCGCACTGCGGGCCGCAGCGAGTTCGACGACGGCCCGCACGTTTCCGCGGAAACGTCGCGGCGGCTTTCCTGCGATTGCAGCTACGTGAAGATCACCGAAGACGAGCAGGGCGAGCCACTGAACGTCGGCCGCAAGACGCGCTCAATTCCGCCTGCTTTGCGCAGGGCCTTGAATTCACGGGACAAAGGCTGCGTGTTCCCGGGCTGCACGCACCAGAAGTACGTCGACGGGCACCACGTGCATCACTGGGCCAATGGTGGTGAGACCAGGCTCGACAACCTCGTGTCGCTCTGCCGGTTCCATCACCGACTCGTGCACGAAGGCGGCGTGCGCATCGAGCGGCTCGACGACGGCGCGTGGCGATTCGTGCGACCCGACGGCGAGGCGTTCGTCTCGACTTCGCCGGGACACACGCGGCCGATGCAGGGTGATTGGGAAACCGTCGTCAACGAGCACGCCGAGCGCGGCATCCACATCGACCCGCACACGGCCCGCACGCACTGGCGCGGCGAGACGATGGACTACGGCCTCGCGATCGACGTGTTGCTCGGCAAGGAGCGGCGCGCGCGGGCCGCGGCTGCATCAGACTGAGTCGTCGATCGATCCGACAACTTGATCCGGCATGCTCCGTCGCGCCATTGAACGCACGCTGCTTGTTGCATGCGGCGAGGCGCGCTCTGCGACGCGTCCCGGGCAGTTGCATGGACACGGGCCGCATTCTCGACGACACTCGCCGCTCGAGTCCATGCGCCGCGCATTCCAGATCATGCAGCAGACGCGATCGACCCCAACTCGAAGGAATGTATGCGATGCGCACGCAATGTGGAAATCTTCGGGCCCGGATCGCCGTCGTCGCCGTGCTCGCGGTGCTGACCGCGCCAGCACCGGCCGACGCCTGCACCCGGGCGCTCTACGTTTCGAAGGATGGCACGGTCATCACCGGCCGCTCGATGGACTGGGGCGAGGACATGATGTCCAACATGTGGGTCTTGCCGCGAGGCATGCAGCGCGACGGCCGCGGCGGCAAGAACACCATATCGTGGGTGTCGAAGTACGGCAGCCTGATCGTCACGGCCTACGACATCGGCACCGCCGACGGCATGAACGAAAAAGGGCTGGTGGCCAGTGAACTCGCGCTGGTCGAGTCGGATTACGGCAAGCCGGCCGAAGGCGCCAAGGTGATTTCGCTCAGCACCTGGCCGCAGTACGTCCTCGACAACTTCGCCACCGTTGCCGAGGTCGTCGCCGACCTCCAGAAGGAGGCGTTCAGCGTGCAGACGGTGATACTGGGCACCGGCCGGCCCGCCAACATGCACCTGGCGATCTCGGACGCGACGGGCGACTCCGCCATCTTCGAGTACGTCAGGGGCAGGCTCGTCGTCCATCACGGCAAGCAGTACAAGGTGATGACCAACTCGCCCACCTACGAGAAGCAGCTGGCCATCATGGAGTACTGGAAGGACGCCGGCGGACTGGAGAAGTCCCTGCCCGGCACTTCCCGTGCTGCCGACCGCTTCGTACGGGCGACGTTCCTGCTCGATGCGCTCCCGGTCGAGACGTCACCGAATTACATCAGCGGGTCGCCGCAGCAGAAGTTCGAGTTCCAGGCGGCGATGTCCGTGCTGTCGCTGATGCGCAGCGTCGGCACGCCGCTCGGTTTTTCACTCGAGGAACAGCCCTGGGTCTCCTCGACCATCTGGCGGACCGTGAGCGACAGTACCCACCGCGTGGTGCTGTTCGACTCCGCGATGACCCCGGCGACCTTCTGGGTGCGCCTCGATGACCTGGACTTCAAGCCGGGCGCGCCGGTGAAGAAGCTGGAACTGGCGGGCGGCAAGACCTACAGCGGAAATGCCACGGACAAGTTCGTCGATGCCCGGCTGTTCACCTTCCAGGACCTGACCGACCTGGCTCCGGCGAAATAGTCCGACTGGTCGCCAGTCGGCTCTTCTGCTGGCCTGCGGCATCGAAATTGCCGGGATCCAGCCACGCCTCGAAGGCTGCCGCGACGGCCGGCCACTCGTGGTCGACGATCGAGTACCACGCGGTGTCGCGATTGCGGCCCTTGTAGACGATCGCCTGGCGGAAGATGCCTTCGAACGTGAAGCCGAGCCGTTCGGCGGCGCGGCGCGACGGCGCGTTCAGCGAGTCGCACTTCCACTCGTAGCGGCGGTAGCCGAGGTCGAAGGCGTACTTCATCATCAGGTACATCGCTTCGGTGGCGGCCGCGCGTCCGCTGCAGCAGCGGCGAGAACGCGAGGTGCCCCACCTCGATCACGCCGTGCGCCGGATCGATGCGCAGGTAGGACGCGAGCCCGACGGCCCGGCCGGTCGCGGCGTCCACGATCGCGAAGAAGAGCGGGTCTTCGGATGCCTGCCGCGGCGCCAGCCACTGCATGAACTCGCCTTCTGTCGCGAACGGCCCGCTGAACAGGTACGTCCACAGCCGGCCCTCGCGGTCGAGCGAGTAGGCCGCGTGCAGGTCCGGCCCGTGGCGCGCGGGCTCGAGCGGCTCCACACGGCAGTACCGTCCGACCAGCAGCGGTGCGCGGCGGGCGAGGCGGCGCGCCGCCAGTCGGGGATGTCGAAGCCGATCGGCTGGCCCAGCGCGTTCACGCGCGGATTCCGGTCGTTCATGTTTCCGCTGCCTGTGCCTCGACGCCGGTGCCGTCCGCGAACTGCAGCGCGGCGAGGCGCGCATACAGCTGGTTGCCGCGCACCAGTTCGCCGTGCGTGCCCTGCGCGACGATGCGGCCGTGGTCCATCACGACGATGCGATCGGCCTGGAGCACCGTGGCGAGTCGGTGCGCGATGATGATCGTCGTGCGGTTGCTGCATCAGCCGCTCGAGCGCGTCCTGCACCAGCCGCTCGCTCTCGGCGTCGAGCGCGCTGGTCGCCTCGTCGAGCAGCAGGATCGGCGGGTCGCGCAGGATGGCGCGCGCGATCGCGATGCGCTGCCGCTGCCCGCCCGACAGCCGCGTGCCGCGCTCGCCGAGGAACGTGTCGTAGCCCTCGCGGCAGCTTGCGCAGGAATTCGTCCGCGGCCGCGGCCGCGCGCGGCCGCCTCGACCTCGGCGTCGCTCGCGCCCGGGCCGGCCGTAGCGGATGTTCTCGCGCGCGCTCGCCGCGAACAGCACCGTGTCCTGCGGCACGAGGCCGATGCGCGCGCGCACCTGCTCCGGGTCGGCGCGCGGCGATGTCGACGCCGTCGACGAGGATGCGGCCGTCGGCCGGGTCGTAGAAGCGCAGCAGCAGCTGGAACGTCGTGCTCTTGCCGGCGCCCGACGGGCCCGACGAACGCGACGGTCTCGCCCGGCCGGATCGCGAGGTCGAAGTCGTCGAGCGCCTTCGGCTTCCGGTCGCGACGGGTAGCGGAACGTGACGTGCTCGAAGCGGATCTCGCCGCGGCCGGGCGAGGGCAGCGGCAGCGGATGCTGCGGGCGCGACGATCGTCGGCGACGGCGTTCTGCAGCTCGACCAGCCGCTCCATCGCGCCGGCGGCGCGCTGCACCTCGCCCCACATTTCGCTCAGCGAGGCCGCGGCGATCGCCGACGTAGCCGGCGTAGAGCAGGAACTGGCCGAGCTGGCCGCCGCGTCATCTCGCCGCGCACCACCGCGTGCGCGCCGATCCAGAGCACGAACGTGATGCGCGCCGAAGACCAGCATCGTCGCGAGCGCCGTCAGCGTCGCGCGGGTCTTCGTGCGGCGCACGGCCGCCGCGAACGAATCCTCGACCGCCGCGTCGAAGCGGCGCGCGTTGACGTCCTCGAGCGTGAACGCCTGCACGGTCTGGATCGCGTTCAGCGTCTCGTCCGCGATGCCGCTGGTGTCGGCGATGCGGTCCTGCGAGCTGCGCGACAGCCTGCGCACGCGCCGGCCGAGCACGATCAGCGGCACCACGACGAGCGGCATCAGCAGCACGATCATGCCGCGTGAGCTTCGCGCTGGTGACGACCAGCATCACGAGGCTGCCGATCAGCGAGATCGCCGAGCGCAGCGTGATCGAGAGGTTCACGCCGGCGATCGACTGCACCAGCGTCGTGTCCGCGGTCAGCCGCGACAGCACCTCGCCGATCCGCGTGACCTCGAAGAAGCTCGGGTCCATGCGGATGACGCGCGCGTACACCGCCTCGCGGATGTCGGCGACGACGCGCTCGCCGAGCCAGGTGACGAGGTAGAAGCGCAGCGCGGCGAACAGCGCCGAACACGCCGGCCGCCGCCAGGAAGGCGACGAAGTAGCGGTTGATCGTGCCGGCGCTGCGCGACGACGAGGCCCTGGTCGATCAGGTGCCGGAGCGCGACCGGCAGCGACAGCATCGCCGCCGACGGCGACCAGCAGCGCCGAGCAGCGCCAGCACCAGCGTGCCGCGGTACGGCCGCAGGAACGGCAGCAGCGCGCGCAGCGGCTTTAGCGAACGGCTCTTGGGTCGATCGGGGAGGGTCGGGTCGGCCATGGGGCGCTCGGGGTGGAAGCGCGAACTTTAGCGCACTCTGGATGGCGCATCGCCGCGAACTCTGCGACCATGCCGGCTCGATGAGATGCCGGCCGGGGTACCATGCTGATCGAATCCTTCGCCCTCGGTGCCGTCGCGCAGCTCTCGTTGCTGCTCAGCGGACTCGCGGTCTATCGAATCAAGGTCAAGACGTCCATCAGCGGGAACCTCGCGGCGTTCGGCGCAGGCGGGCTGTTCGCGGCCGTGTCGATGGACCTGATTCCCGGAACCGAGACACTGAAAGTCATTCAGGTCGCCCTCTGGATGCTGATCGGCGCCGGCGCGTTCATCGTCGGCGACCATTTCGTGGAAAAGAAATTCGGCGGCGAAGGGGCCGGTGGTGCGCTCGGCATCGTCGTCGGATCCGTGGTGGATGGCGTGCCCGAGTCCATCATCTTCGGCGTCCAGCTCGCGAGAGGCGCGCCGATCAGCGCGGCGTTCATCGCGGCCGTCTTCGTGTCGAACATCCCCCAGGCACTGGCGCCGTCGGCCGAACTCGCCGAGAGCGGATGGAAATGGACGCGGGTTTCGACGCTCTGGTTGCGGGTCGTGCTCGCCTGCGGCGCAGCTTCGAGTCTCGGTTATATCGGCGCGACCGCGCTCGACAGCATGGACGGCTCCAGGATGTCGGCCTTCGCGGCGGGCGGCATCCTCGCGATGCTCACCGGTTCGCTGATCCCGTTCGCCCACGATCGTTCGAAAAGAGCCGGCGTCTGGACGGTAATCGGCTTCTGCTCGGCGCTTGCGATGACCTGAGCTGCATCGCCGCCGAAGACGTACCGGTGTTCACCCCGGCCGCGCCGATGGACCTGACGTTCTGGTCGGGAGCGGTCGTCGCGAGCGCAAGCCTCGCGACGACCGCGTCCGCGTCGATTACTTCGCAGCGACCTTTTCGAGGCGAATCGCCAGCGACTCGGTATAGGTGATCACGACCATCTCGCCGGGCTTCAGCGTCTTCAGGCGCTCCTGCACCTTCGGGTTGACGACGTCGACGACGCGCGAATGGCCGACGCCGTCGCTCAGCGTGACCTTGTTGGCCTTCGCGTCGACCGCGTCGACTCTCAGCGTCGCCGTCACTTCGTGACCGACCTTGCGGTTGCCCGGGGTCGGCGTGCCCGACACGGATTCCTTCACGCCCGGCACGGCGCCTTCGCCAGCCGCGGCGATGCGGGCCGCGATCGACTGCGTGTAGGTCGCCACGACGACGTCGCCGACCTTGAGCTTGTCGAACTGGGTAACTTCAGGGCCGGCCTCGACGTCGAACGCTTCGCCCGCTTCATTCTTCAGCGAAACGGTGCGGGTCTTGGCGTCGATCGCCGTAATCGTGGCGCGACCCTCGACGGTATCGGTCGCCGTGATGCCCTTGCCGGGCACGGCCGTGACCGACGACGTGGCGGCGGGCTGTTGCGCCAGCGTGACGACCGGCAGCGCGAGGGCGGCCACGACGCAGGCCGCCAGGATCTTGTTCTTCATGGACTGTTGTCTCCAGATAGTTACGACCGGCGGGACGCCGGACGGGATGCCCATACTACTCCGGACTTTCGGCGCGTTGGGCGGCATGAATGGAGTGCCTGATGTGCCACGACGATCACACGGCGTAGCTGGACGACCCAGGTTCACTGACCGGGCCGCAGCGTTGTCCCGCGGTTGCCTATCAGGGCGTCGCGCCGGCAGTATCACTGAGTTCGCTGCCGGAAGCTCGGCGAGTGTCGTTCCGCACTCGAACGCAGGCGGCATCCGTTGCTGGCGTCGGGATCCGGAGAGCTCAGATGCGCAGGGTGATGATCGATCGGCACATGGTCCGCCGCGCGAGGACGCTGTCCTGCGCCGCGTTCATCGCACTTGCGTACTTCGTGGCCGCATCCACGGTCCGGGCCCAGGATATCGAGCCACGCATGTACTCGAACACGCCGGTCGGCGTCAATTTCCTGGTCAGCGGGTACTCGTACACCGAGGGCGGGCTGGCGTTCGACTCCGCGCTGCCCGTGAGCGATCCGCACCTCGAGAGCAACTCCGGCGTGCTGGGATTTGCGCGGTCGCTCGAGCTGTGGGGCTACTCGGGGAAGATCGACGCCGCCGTGCCGTATACCTGGTTGTCCGGCTCTGCGGATTACCTGGGAGAGCCGGTGCAGCGCAACGTCAATGGGTTTGGCGATCCCCTGATCCGGTTGTCCGTCAATCTGTACGGCGCACCTCCGCTGCCAATGAAGGATTTCAGGTCCTACCAGCAGGATCTGATCATCGGCGCGGCGCTGCAGGTGTCGGTGCCGACGGGCCAGTACGACGACACTCGCCTGATCAACATCGGGACGAATCGCTGGTTCGTCAAGCCCAGTCTGGGTGTGTCGAAGGCCGTCGGCCCATGGATCTGGGAGGCGACGGGGGCGGCCGCGTTCTTCACCGACAACACGGATTTCTTCGGCGGCAGCAGGCGATCGCAGGATCCGCTCTATTCGATGCAAGGGCACGTGATCCACAGCTTCCGCTCCGGGATTTGGGCCGCGCTGGACGCCACGTATTTCTGGGGCGGCGCCACGACGATCAACGGGGAGTCGAGGAACGACCTGCAACGAAACTGGCGCGTGGGCGCCACGCTCGCGGTGCCGCTCACCGTCCGCCATTCGATCAAGCTCGTCGCGAGCGACGGAGTCTCGGCGCGCACGGGTAACAATTTCAGTCTGTTCGGAGTCTTCTGGCAGTATCGCTGGGGCGGCGGGATCTGATCGGCATTCGCCTCCTGGTGATCGCAGCCGGCTGGCGCCAGCCGGGCGCGTATGTCATTCCGGACGCCGGGAGCGTTGCGCGGCGTACATGCCGACGAAGACGGCAACGATGACGGCCACGTAGAACTGGCCCGTCACCGCTTCGAGCATCGCCAGCATTCGCGCGACTTCCGTGTGCGGCAGGATGTCGCCGTACCCGACGGTCGCGAGCGTCACGAGGCTGAAATACAACATGTCGCTCTGCAGCAGTTGTGGCGGCCGTTCCGCCGCTGCGACGGGTAGAGTGAAACTATCCGGGTTGGCGATCAGCAGCAGCAGATACAACTGGGCGAACAGCAAGGCAATCAGCAGGTAGACGACGACGGTGGCGAAGATTCCGTCGCTGGACAGCCGCTGGCTCCGGAAGACGAACAGCAGGATGCCGACCGCGAGAACCGCGAGCAGCGGCACCAGCGATACGACCGCAACCGTATGCCCCAGACGCAGCCATCGGTCAGCCAGCGGCAGGACCACCAGCAGCGATCCCGCCACCGAAACGATCCACAAGCCGACCAACAGACGGCGGACTGCGCGCCACTGCGGATTGGCCCACAGCGTGACCAGCACGGAATTCAGTAGAAAGGCCTGGGTCAACGCCTGCACGAGCCAGTGCTCCTGCCGCAACGGTGCCAGCAGCATCCACGCCGCCATGAACAAGGCGAGTTGCAGGAATCGCCATTCCCCTCCCTTCGCCTGTGTCCTTGGTGGTCATTGGCACAGGCATCTTCCTTTCGGTCGCTGGCAACGGCAGTATTGCGTCTACTGCGGATTGATGCTCATCTATCGCGGGGCTAGGGTCGTTCAGGGAAGACCTGAAGTGTTGGCAATAAGAGTAACGGATCGCGGAGCAAAGGCGCCGGGGGATCGGTGTTGGTCCTTCGGGCTTCAGGCTCTGCCGGCAAATCAGAGTATCCTTGGACAAACTAATTTCCCGGTCTCGGGGAGGTATGACATGTACGTTCAATGTGCGAGTCTGAAAGCGCGGGCTCTCAATTCGCGCGTGCAGTGGGTCGGTTCCGTCCTGGCCCTGCTCCTGTCGTCCGTCAGCCCTGGCCGACGAAACCCCGAACCTGCTGACCGACCCGTTCCAGGTGTCGCTCGGCACGTTCATCGTCAACTCCGAGCCGACGGTGGAACTGAATGGCACCACCATCAAGGGCGACAAGGTCAACTTCGACCAGGCGATCGGCGGTTCCGACGTCACTCGCATCCGGCTCGACGGCGCGTGGCGCTTTGGCGACACCGATCGCCACAGGCTCAAGGGCTTCGTGTTCGACGCGAGCCGCCATCGCAAGGACACGCTCGACCGCGACATCGAATGGGGCGACGACCTGTACCCGATCAACGCCAAGGTGGATTTCAGTTTCAGATTCACGATGGTCGAACTCGCCTATGAGTACGAGTTCCTGAAGCGCGACAAGTACGAGGTTGGCGCGTCCTTCGGCGTGTATTACGCGACGTTCGAATCCGAGCTGAAGGCGAAGGCCGCGGAGTCGGGCGGCACGCTGGATACCGACCTTAGCCGCACAGCCAGCGTCGATGCGCCGCTGCCGGTCTTCGGCCTGCAGGGCATGTGGGAACTGCCGCACGACCTCTGGTTCAACCTGTCGGGGCAGTTCTTCTCGCTGACCATTGATGAGTACAGCGGCAGCGTGCAGGATTACCGGGCTGTGCTGACCTGGCAGCCGAGGAAGTGGGCCGGCATCGGGTTGGGCTACGACCGGTTCAAGGTCAATGTCGACGTCGACAAGAGCAATTTCCACGGCAGCCTGGACTGGAGTTACGACGGCCCGATGATCTTCTACAATGCCTCGTTCTGACTGAGGCCTGATTCGGCCTCGACCGACAGGAGCCAGGACGATGCGCGACTGCAAGCAGTTCTATATCGACGGGCAGTGGGTCGACACCGGCCGTCGCCGCGGACGCTCGACGTCGTCAATCCGGCGACCGAGTCGGCCGTGGCACGATTTCGCTCGGCAGCGCCGCGGACGTCGACAAGGCGGTCGCCGCCGCGCGTCGCGCATTTGAAACGCTATCTCGCAGACGACGCGCGAGGAACGCATGGCGCTGCTCGGGCGGATCATCGCGGTCTACAAGACGCCGGCTCGCCGACCTGGCGCAAGCGATCTCCGAGGAGATGGGCGCGCCGCTCGCGAAGATCGCCGACGCCGCTGCAGGCGCCGTCCGGCCTCGGCCACTTCATGGTCGCGCTCGGCGTCCTGAAGGACTTCGAGTTCGAGAAGATGCAGGGCACGACGGGCGTCGTCCGCGAGCCGGTCGGCGTGTGCGGCCTCATCACGCCGTGGAACTGGCCCGCGAACCAGATCGCCTGCAAGGTGGCGCCGGCGCTGGCGGCCGGCTGCACGATGGTGCTGAAGCCGAGCGAGATCGCGCCGTTCTCCGCGCACATCATCGCGGAGATCCTGCACGAGGCCGGCGTGCCGAAGGGCGTGTTCAACCTGGTGGACGGCGACGGCCCGACGGTCGGCGCGGCGCATCTCGTCGCATCCGGGCATCGACATGGTCTCGTTCACCGGTTCGACGCGCGCCGGCATCCTCGTCGACAAGGCCGCGGCCGATACGGTCAAGAAGGTCGCGCTCGAGCTCGGCGGCAAGTCGCCGAACGTCATCCTCGAGGGCGCGCCGCTGCCGAGCATGCGGTCGGTCACGGCGTGCTGGTGATGATGAACAACACCGGGCAGAGCTGTAACGCGCCGTCGCGGATGCTCGTGCCGCGCAAGCATCTCGCCGAGGTCGAGGCGATCGCCGCGGCCGTCGCGGCCCGACGGTCGTCGTCGGCGACCCGATCGATGCCCGAAGACCGACATGGGCCCGCAGGCGAACCAGAACCAGTGGCGTCGCGGTGCAGGGCCTGATCGAGAAGGGCATCGAGGAGGGCGCGAAGGTCGTCTGCGGCGGCCCCGGCCGGCCCGACGGCATCGCGCGCGGCTTCTACACGAAGCCCACGATCTTCAGCAACGTGCGCAACGACATGACGATCGCGCGCGAGGAGATCTTCGGGCCGGTGCTCTGCATCCTGCCGTACGACACGGTCGACGAGGCGATTCGCATCGCGAACGACACGCCTTACGGCCTCTCGGCCTACGTGTTCGGCCCGACGCCCGAGGCCGCGCGCAAGGTCGGTGCGCGCATCCGCGCCGGCAACGTGCACATCAATGGCGCAAGTCTCGACGTCTGCGGCTCGTTCGGCGGCTACAAGCAGTCCGGCCTCGGCCGCGAGTGGGGCGCGTTCGGGTTCGAGGAATTCCTCGAGACGAAGTCGGTGTTCGGCGCGGGCGGCGACGTGAAGGCCGGCCTGGTCGAGATGCCGGCCTAGCGGAAGATGCCTTTCTCGAGGATCGTGCCGCGACCGATCGGCCGGCCGACGGCGAGCCATACGCTCCACGAATCCGTGTTGGTGCCGCCGACGCCCAGGGTGAGCGGGCCGACCAGCGTGCGTCCCGTCAGGTAGATCGAGCCACCGTAGATGTCGGTGCGGTAATTGTTGCCGCCGTCGAACTCCGATAGCGCGTCCCGGTACGTTGCTCCGGCCTCCAGGCTGATGCCGGCGTACAGCGCCTGGCCGCGGATCGACATGATGTCCTTGAACTTCCAGCGGTAGCCGGTGCTGGCCGTCCAGTAGCCGGCCACGCGTTTTTCGCCGAGTTCGAGTCCTGGGAAACTGCCTGGCCCGCCGAGCGCAAAGTAGCGGTCCGCCGGCAGGCGGCCGTTCAGGTCCGAGCCGCCGGCCAGCGTCAGCCACAGCACGTCGCGACGCAGCGGGACCGCGAGGCCGACGCCGAGTTCGGCGCGATCCCAGGCCAGGTCGGCGCCGAGCGAGTCGTCGCTGTGCATGTAATCGAGCGCTACCGCGAGTCCGCGGGTCGGGTTGAACGGTGTGTCGCGCGAGTCATACGTGCCCGACACGAGGATGCCCGCGTCGTTGCGGTCCACTTCCGGCAACAGTGGCGAGCCGGTGTTCAGGTCGACCCTGCGATGGTCGTAGACATAGCCGATTCGCGCCTGTGCCGAGTGGCCGAAGTTCACGCCGAAGTCGACCTGCCCCAACGCGTCGCTGAACCGGTACGACGCCAGCCGGTCGTTGTCGCGGAAGATGTCCTCGATCGACGACTTCCAGAACAACTTCGGTTCGACGAAGAAGCGGTGCGCCGCATCGAGCGGCTGGTACAGGCTGGTGGCAACGAAGGTGTCACCGCCCAGCTGCAGCTCGTTGCGCCACTCGGCGCCGAGCGAGTTGAGCCAGTTGCGATTGTGCTTGCCGTAGATCGCGAACGCGACGTCGCCGCCCGCCGAGGCGTACACGCCGAGGTCGATCTTGAGGTAATCGGGGCCGTGCCGCTTTTCGTGCGGCAGCCAGACGAGCGTCGGATTCTTCGGGTCGCCCTCCAGCCGGTATTCGACGGACTCGAAATCCTGGATGACCGACATGCGCTGCGCTTCCTTGCTGATCTGCGCCGTGTCGACGACGTCGCCGGCGTGCACCTGCGCCTGCTGCTCGAGGAACGCCGGGTTGACGCGCTGCAGGCCTTCGTAGCGCACGCCGGCCAGGCGCGCCTCGATTTGCTGTGACGACGTGACGCGCTTGCGCCAGGCGAGGTATTCGTCCGCCGGCACGTGAGTACTTCGCCAGTGCGGCCATCTGCTCGCGCGCGGCCTTCTCGCCGAGCGGAATCGTCTCCGGAATGCGTTCGAAATCGGCCGTGCCGAATGTCGCCCATCTGGACGTCGATCAGCACGTCCTTGTCGGTGAGCGTCTGCAGCTGCAGTTGCTCGTTGGCCTGGATCCCGATGTCCGTGCTGCGGCTCATCAGCTGCATGGCCGTCTGCAGCTTGGCAGGATCCGCGGGCGGCTCGACCAGGTTGACGACGATGACCACGTCGGCGCAGAGGTGGCGTGCCACGTCCACCGGGATGTTGCGCACCATGCCGCCGTCGGAAAGGATCTGCTTGCCCACGATGACCGGCGCGAACGCACCCGGGATGGCCATGCTGGCCCGCATCGCCGTGGCGATGTCGCCCTTGTCCAGCACGACCATCCGTCCGCTGACCATGTCGGTGGCGACGGCGCGGTAAGGAATCGGCAGCTTGTCGAAGTCGCTCTGCATGCGCGCGCTGGCCACGTAGGTGCGCAGCAGGTCTTCGATGCTGCTGGTGTTCACGAGGCCGCCGGGCATGACGATGCCGCTCTTGCGGACGCCGAGCTCGAGCTGGTTGCTGTAGGTGACGCCCTGGCGCTTCTGCTCGACCGGCTCGAGGTCGCGGCGGCCCTGTCCGCCGACGACGGACTTCCAGTCGATGCCGACCAGGAACTTCTGCAGTTCGTCGGCCGGAATGCCGGAGGCGTACCCCGCGCCGACCAGCGCGCCCATGCTGGTGCCGGCGATGCAGTCGATCGGCACGTGCATCTCCTCGAGCACCTTCAGCACGCCGACGTGGGCGCCGCCCTTGGCGCCGCCGCCGGCCAGCACGAGGCCGATGCGTGGGCGGGGCGGGTCGGCACTCGAGGCAGCCGCGCCTGTCTCAGTGGCGGCCGCAGGTCCTGCGCAACACAGGGCGATCAATGCAAAAAGTGCTGCCGTCAGGACCCTGTGGGCCGCAGGAGCGAGGCTCATGTCGATCTCCATTTCAATCGTTCTGCGCTCGTCGTTGACGGCATTCTAACCATCCCCCCTAATGCGGACGGGCTGACTTGCTCAGTTCGCGGGGCGCACCCAATGGCCGGCCTGGTTCCCGAATGGATCGTCTGCGGCGTTCGCGGTCGCGACCGTGTTCGTGGTGATGTTCAGCGTCGGCCTGGACATGAATCCGCGGGACTTCGTGCGAGCCTGGGGGCGTCCTGCGCTCATGCTCAAGTCGCTCTTCGCCGTGCTGGTTGCGGTTCCCGTCATTGCTCTGGTGACGGCAAAGGCACTTGCAGCTGCCGCGTGCGGCGGAGGTCGGCATGATGGTGATGGCCATCGCGCCCGGGGCGCCCGTTGCGCTGCGCCGGTCGCTCGCCGCGGGAGCGGACCGCGATTTTGCGCCCGGATTGCAGGTGACCATCGCGTTGCTCGCGGTGATCTCGATGCCGTTGTCGCTCGCGTTGCTCGACGAGCTTTATGCCGCCAGCGCGACCATTTCGCCGTGGCACCTGTTGCGGCAGGTTCTTCTCGCGCAGTTCCTGCCCCTGGCCCTCGGTGTCGGCCTCGGACAGATTGCACGGACCGGCCGCCGCGTGGCTGCGTCCGCGTCTTGCCCGGGCCGCTCGCTGGCTGCTCGGAGCACTGGCGCTGCTGGCCATCTTCGGATTCTGGAGCGTGTTGATCGCGACGGGGCTGCGGGTCGCCAGCGCGATCGTGCTGACCACGCTTGCGGCGCTTGCCGTCGGGCACCTCCTCGGCGGTCCGAATCCGGCCACCCGCACGGCCGTCGCGATCTCGACCGCGCTGCGCAATCCAGGGCTCGCGCTGCTGGCCGCGGCCTTGAATTCGGCGCCGCCGGGCGTCAAGGCGACCATCCTGACCTGCCTGGTCGTGACGGCCCTGACGGTCACGCCGTACGCGATCTGGCGCTCGCGCTATTCTTGAGGGGTCCGGCTTCCTGGGGGAACGACAATGAACGACGCTCGCCGCGCAATCATTCCGCACCAAATACCTCGATCCGGGATCGCGGATGGGCGAGATCCTGTTCGGCCTGATCATGACGCTGACGTTCACGCTCGGCGCGGGCCTGGTGATCGAGGAGGAGGGCCGCGCCGGCGCGCGCGAAATGCTGGTCGCCATCCTCGGTTGCAACCTGGCCTGGGGCCTGATCGACGGAATGTTTTACGTGCTGGGCCAGCTCTTCGAGCGAGGCCGGATTCTTCGCCTGCGTCTGAAGGTCCAGGGGACCGGCTCGGCCGATGACGCGCGTGCGCTCGTCGCGGACGAGCTCGACGGGTTGCTGGCGCGGGTGACCGAGGAAGGCCAGCGGCGATCGCTGTACGACACCATCGTGCAACGCATGCGTACCGACCAGATACCGCTCAATCGCCTGCGCAAGGAGGACGTGCTCGGCGGCCTGGCCGCCGGCTGGCTGGTATTCGCCTGCAGCTTTCCCGGCTGCGCTGCCGTTCTTCTTCATCGACGACCCGCGGCTGGCGCTGCGTGTCTCGAATGCCGTGCTGCTGATCCTGCTGTTCTACGTCGGCTACCGCTTCGCGCGAGACACCATGGCGAAGCCCTGGCTCACCGGCACGGTCTTTCTGCTCGTCGGCGTGGCGCTGGTGGCGGTCACCATCGCTCTTGGCGGCTAGTCGCCGGCGGCCCGGAACTGCGTCGGGGTGCGGGCCGTCCACCGTCGAAACGCGGTGGCAAAGTTGGCGGCGGACGAGAACCGCAGGAAGTCGGCGATTTCCTGCACGGACAGGTCGGTCTCCCGCAACAACTGCACGGCAACCTCGTGCTTCACCGATTGCTGCAGCGACCGGTAGTCCTCTCCGACGCACGCCAGCCTGCGCTCCAGGCTCCGGCGATGCATGGAGAGCGCAGCCGAGACACTCTCGATCGAGGCCGGGCCGATCGACAACTGCCTGCGGATGACGTCGCGCACGAGCACCGGGAAGTCCGCGAACGCCAGTTCGCGCAGCGTGGCCAGTTCCGCGGCCACGCTCCGCCGGATGGACGCGTCGACCGGCGGCAGTGGCGTCGCCAGCCACTTGCCGGCGAAGCGGATCAGCGACTCGCCGGCGTCGAAGCGCACGGGCGCGCGAAAGTAACGGTGGAACGGCCGCAAGTTCGGCGGGCTGCGAAACGCGAAGCGCACTTCCGAGGCCCGCCATTCGGCGCCGCACAGGTCCTCGAGCAGGTTGAAGGCGATCGTGATGCCGGTCATCTGATACTGGCGGGTGTCCCCGGCACCGGGCATGGCGATCGCGAACACGAAACTGGCCGTCTCGCCATCGTCGACGACGTGGATGATGCCGCCGCCGCGATGCAGGTTGTAGGTCCGCTCGAGTGCAGCCAGGCCCTCGCCAGCAGTTGCTGCGCAACGTGCAACGCGCCCAAGCAACCCGAGCTCAGCGAGCCGAGTCGTCTCGCCGAGCAGCAGCCCGAAATGAGCGCACTGCGTGCGCCGCTCGCACTCCACGAGCAGCCGCTCGAGCAGGAAGTACGGGATCTCGTTCTCCGGGTCTTCGAAGTCGTCGCGGGCGAGCCCGAGCGATTCGAGCGTCGCGTCGGCGTCGGTTCCAAGTTCGGTCAGCAACTCCGGGATGCGTCGAAAAAGACCGATGCGCGCCATTCCCGCTCGCGGGCTCGTCTGCACATGCCCCAGGCGCACGCGCTTCGCGGGCGTCGCACTCGGAATCAGGGGGAGCGTCGCGGCCAGTCATGCGTGTCCGTCGATGAGTTCGGAGATGCGCGGTGGGCGGAGCCGCGCGCGCCAATACGTACTATTGCCTAGCGACGTATGACAGGCCACGGCGGCGTATGTCGCGAAATCAAAGGCCAGTATAGCGACCCTCGCATAGAGTCGTTGCCTGCGAATTCAGACGTTCGGCGCGCAAACAATCGGGTCGCACGGTTGTTGCGAGCGCGCCTGCTCACTACCGGAGATCGACTATGTACCGTTTCAAGGGCTTGATGAATAGAGGGATTTTCTGTCTTGCCACGCCGCCGGTGCTGGTGGCTGGACTGCTCTGCGGGGCGGCGGCGAGCGCCGCGGACACCGGCCGCACGTTCGAGATCTACGGTTTCGCGCAGGCCGACTACATCCAGGACATCACGGGTCGGCTCGACCCGACCTGGGACGACGCGTTCCGGCCCTCCAAGATCTGCCTCGACGGCGCCTGCGGCGGCGACGGCCAGTCGAGCATCAGCGTCAAGCAGAGCCGCTTCGGCGTGAAGGGCACGATGCCGACGACCGACGGCGGCAGCCCGATCAACTTCAAGTTCGAGTTCGACCTGTTCGGCACCGGCGTCGATGCCGGCCAGACCACGTTCCGGCTGCGCCACGCCTACGGCGAGTGGGGCTCGCTGCTGGCCGGCCAGACCAACAGCCTGTTCATGGACGGCGACGTGTTCCCGAACACGATCGACTACTGGGGCCCGACGGGCATGGTGTTCTACCGCAACGTGCAGATCCGCTGGACGCCGTTCAAGAGCGACACCGGCCATTTCGCGATCGCCATCGAGCGCCCGGGCAACGACGTCGACTCCGGCAACGTCCGCCTGATCGAAGGCTTCGAGGACGCGCAGATCCAGAACAACGAGGAGTTGCCGGACCTGACGGCGCAGTGGCGCATGGGCGGCGACTGGGGCCACTTCCAGGTGGGCGGCATCCTGCGCAAGGTCGGCTACGAGTTCCGGCAGACCCCGGGCGACAAGTGGCGCAGCAACAGCGAAACCGGCTGGGGCATCAACCTCGCCTCGGCGATCAACTCCTTCGGCGACGACAAGATCCTGCTGCAGGTGGTGTACGGCGAAGGCATCGCGAGCTACATGAACGACGGCGGCATGGACCTCGCGCCGCAGGCGTCGTTCTCGGGCGAGGACCTGACCGACGTCCAGGCCAAGGCGGTGCCGCTGACGGGCGTCATGGCCTACTACGACCACTACTGGAGCAAGACGTGGTCGAGCTCGATCGGCTACAGCTACACGGAAGTGGACAACACCAACTTCCAGGATCCCGGCAGCTACCACAAGGGCGAGTACGCCTCCGGCAACCTGCTGTGCTACCCGGCCGACAACCTGATGATCGGCGGCGAACTGCTGTGGGGCCAGCGCACCAACAATGACGGCGCGTCGGATGACGACATCCGCTTCCAGTTCACCGTCAAGTACAACTTCGGCATCAAGCTGTGATGCTGCACGCATCGAGGGGAACGATCATGATGAAGAGCAACAGAATGGTCGCTTGCGACCGCGTTCGCGGCAACGTTGATGCTGGCCGCATCCGCTCCTGCGCTTCGCGAAGGGCCCGGTGCCCGATCCGGCGGTCAAGGACTTCCAGCGCGTGGTGGACGCGGCCTATGCGAAGTACAAGGACCTGAAGGAAGGCAAGAACGCCGACTACATCCCCATCCTGACCGAGACGCCGAGCGACCTGTTCGGCGTGGTCATCGTCACGAAGGAGGGCAAGGTCTACAGCGCGGGCGACGTCGACTACCTGTTCTCGATCCAGTCCGTGTCGAAGCCCTTCACCGCTGCGCTGGTGATGACGCAGCAGAGCCCGGAGGTGCTGAAGGAAAAGATCGGCGTCGAGCCCACCGGCTTGCCGTTCAATTCCAAGCTGGCGCTCGAGATCTACAAGGCCCGTTCCGTGAATCCGCTGGTCAACGCTGGCGCGATCGCGGCCGTGAGCATGGTGCAGGCCAGCTCTGAAGCGGACCGCTGGAACAAGGTGGGGCAGAACCTGAACGACTTCGCCGGCAGGCCGTTGACGGTGCTGGAGAAGGTGTACGACTCGGAGTACTCGACGGCCTGGGGCAATCGCGGCATCGCGAACCTGCTGTACAACTGGGGTCGCCTCTACAGCGATCCGGAGGAAGCGCTGCGCGTGTACACGCGCGAGTGCTCCGTCGGCGTCAGCGCCAAGGATCTCGGCATGATGGGCGCGACGCTGGCCAACGGGGGCGTCAACCCGCTGACCAAGAAGCAGGTGATGCCGGCGCGGCACGTCCCGGAGCTGCTGGCGATCATGGCCACGGCTGGCTTCTACGACGAATCGGGCGACTGGATGTACACGGCGGGCCTGCCGGCCAAGACCGGCGTGGGCGGCGGCATCGTCGCCGTCGTGCCCGGGCGCTTCGCCATCGCGGCCTTCTCGCCGCGGTTGAACGAGGCGGGCAACAGCGTCCGTTCGCTGAACGCCATCCGCGACATCGCCGGCGAACTCGGCGTCGACGTCTTCGGGCCGAATCCGCAATAGTGAGGCGAGGCAGCCGGTGCAGCCCCGCTGCCGTGAAT
Organism: uncultured Gammaproteobacteria bacterium; assembly: GCA_963843985.1. Classification (GTDB taxonomy): domain Bacteria; phylum Pseudomonadota; class Gammaproteobacteria; order Steroidobacterales; family Steroidobacteraceae; genus RPQJ01. The sequence continues at coordinate 127,240 of CAWJMS010000034.1, forward strand.
GCAGGGCGGCGGCGCCGCTCCGGCCGCATTTCCGGGCCGATGCAGCCGGTCCGTATCAATCGTGAATCCTCAGGAGTGAGTACGATGCCAACCACCGTCAAGGCCCACACCCGCGTGGATCAAGTCTTCCTCGCCTCGGCGGCGCGCCTCGATCTTGTGGCGTGAACTGAACGCAGCGGCGCAGAACTGGGTTGCGGATGCGCGCGGCGGCAAGCCGGGCCCAGGCCGCGCCGCCGTGGAGGCGGCGCTGGCAGAGGTGCGCGCCGCTCGAGGACTACTTCGCGTATCCCGGTCCGCGACTCGATGAAGACGCTCGCGCGAGCGCATTGCCGACGCCGACGCGATGGGCGTCTCACGACTGGTGCAACGGCTCAGCGGCGCGTTGCTGTCCGGCAGCTATCGCTATGACGCCGGACAGTGGGATACGGCCGATGAATCAGCGACCGCGGTGGCCGATCGGCTGCCGCTCGCCGCGGATGGTGGCGGAGACAACCGGCGGCCGTATTTCGAAACGCTCTTCGTCACGCCGGCGCCGGCCGCCAGCCTGCGACAGGTCGCGCAGGAGATCGGTCGCCTGCGGCGCGCCGGGGACGCGATGATCTACGAGCCCGTCCTGGTCGGGAGCTTCGAGGACGCGCTGCTTGCAATCATCCTGAACGGCAAGATCGAGGCCGTCGTGATTTACGACGGAATCCCGATCCCTTCGAAACACGAGACGCCGCTGCTGCACGACTTCCTCGCCACCCACGAGCACATGGACACCTCGAGCCTGGCGCCGCGCGACGTCGGGGTCGCGCTGGCGCGCGACGATCAAGCGTGTGCGACCTGAACTCGACATCTACCTGCTGACCGACCGCAACGTGGAGAAGCTGGCGGGCGATCCGGCTGCCGCGATGATCCGCCGCGTGTTCTACGAGGTCGAGGAACTGCTCGAGGTGCACCTCAACGTCATCGAAGGCGTCGCCGACCGCTACTCCACGCCGTTCTTCGACAATCTCAAGCATTACGCTTCCCGGCCGATCGCCACCTTCCACGCGCTGCCGATCGCGCGCGGCAAGTCGATCATGAAGTCGAACTGGATCCGCGACATGGGCGAGTTCTACGGCCAGAACCTGTTCCTGGCCGAGACGTCCGCCACGACCGGCGGCATCGACAGCATGCTCGAGCCGACCGGCAACATCAAAGTGGCGCAGGAGAAGTTTGCGCGCGCGGTCGGCGCCGACCACGTGTTCTTCGTGACCAACGGCACGTCGACGTCCAACAAGATGGTCTACCAGGCGGTGACCAAGCCCGGCGACATCGTGATCGCGGACCGCAACTGCCACAAGTCGCACCACTACGGGATGGTGTTGTCGGGAAGCCAGCCGCTGTACGTCGAAGCCTTTCCGATGACGGAATACTCGATGTACGGCGCCGTGCCGCTGCGCACGATCAAGCAGGCCCTGCTCAATCTCAAGGCGGAGGGACGCCTCGATCGGCTGAAGATGCTGACGCTGACGAACTGCACGTTCGACGGCCACGTGTACAACACGCGGCGGGTGATGGAGGAATGCCTCGCCATCAAGCCGGACCTGTTGTTCCTGTGGGACGAAGCCTGGTTCGGCTTCGCGCGCTTCTCGCCCATCCTGCGTCCGCGCACCGGCCTGGGTGCGGCCGCGGCGCTCGAGGAGTGGCGTGCCAGCCCGGAGGCCCTCAAGGCCTATGAAGCGCAGGCGGCCGAACTCGGCGAAGACCTCGACCCCAAGGATCCGCGCCTGCTCGAACGCCGCCTGGTGCCCGGACCCGCGCAAGATGCGCATCCGCGTCTACGAGACCGACTCGGTGCACAAGTCGATGTCGAGCCTGCGCCAGGGCTCGATCGTGGCGGTGCGCGACGAGGACTACAGCCAGCACGAGTCGGCCTTCCACGAGGCGGTGTACATTCACGCCTCGACCTCGCCGAACGCCCAGATCATCGCGTCGCTGGACGTGGCCCGGCGCCAGATGGAGCTCGAGGGCTACGAACTGGTGATGCGCGCGATCGAGATCGCGCTGTCGATCCGCCGGGCAGTGGGCGAGCATCCGATCATTTCGAAGTACTTCCGGGTGCTGGGGGCCGACGCCATGGTGCCGGCCGAATACCGCGCCTCGGGTTTCAAGGACTTCCTGGCGCCGGGCAGCACCTGGGTCACGGCCATCAAGTCCAGGGACGAGGACGAGTTCTTCCTCGACCCGACCCGCATGACCCTGGTCTGCGGTACGGCCGGCTTCGACGGCACCGCGTTCAAGAACCTGCTGGCCGGCGAACTACAACATCCAGCTCAACAAGACCTCGCGCAACAGCGTGCTGCTGCAGTCCAACATCAACAACACGCGCAGCGACGTGGCGCTGCTCATCAAGGTGTTGCTCGAGATCGCCATGGACATCGATGCGCGCCTGGCGGAGGGTGGCGCGACCGAGCGTGCGACGTTCGATGCGCGGGTCAAGAACCTCATGGAGGACGTGCCGGACCTGCCGAATTTCAGCCGCTTCCACGACGGCTATCGCGAAGATCCCGCCAGCGTCACCCTCGAGGGCGATATGCGCGGCGCGTTCTTCGCCGCGTACGACGAGAACGATTGCGAGTACGTGCCGCTGATGGATCCGAGGATCGACGAGCGGCTGGCAAACGGTCCGGAGATGGTCTCCGCCAACTTCGTGATCCCCTACCCGCCGGGCTTTCCGATCATGGTGCCGGGGCAGGTGATCGATGCCGGCACCATCGGCTTCATGCGCAAGCTCGACGTGAAGGAGATCCATGGTTACAACGGCACCCGCGGCATCAAGCTGATCAAGCTGTCGGCCATCCCGGGAGGAAGTGCAGCGGGCACGGCCGACCCGGTGTCACGCAAGCGCAAGTAATAACAAGGTGCCGACATGAACATGCTGATCAGTTGGATCGCTGAAAACCTGCGCAGCCAGCCGGACCTGGCCATCTTCCTGACGCTGGCCCTGGGGTACTTCGTCGGCAAGCTCAAGGCCGGGAGTTTCAGCCTGGGTGCCGTCACGGGAACCCTGCTGGTCGGCTTGCTCGTCGGGCAGATCGGGATCGACATATCGCCCCAGGTGAAGTCGATCTTCTTCACGATGTTCCTGTTTGCGGTGGGTTACGGCGTCGGGCCGCAGTTCGTGCGCGGCATCGCCAGGGACGGCGCGCCCCAGGCGATCTTTGCGGTCGTCATCTCGGTGCTCTGCCTGTTCTGCGTCTGGTTGTCGGCCAGGCTCGCGGGCTTCGACGTCGGGCTGACGGCCGGCCTGCTGGCCGGAAGCCAGACGATTTCCGCCTCGATCGGGCTCGCGACCGATGCGATCAACAAGGCCGGTCTCGGGAATCCGAAGGCCATGCTGGACCAGATTCCGGTCGCCTACGCGGTCACCTACATCTGGGGCACCATCGGCGCCGGCTTCATCCTCTCCGTTCTGGGCCCAAAGATCCTCCGGATCGATCTCGCGGAGGAATGCCGGAAGTACGAGGCGGAGATGTCCAAGGGAGCGCCTGAAGGCGGCATGGGATCCGCGTGGCAACAGTTCCAGATTCGAGCGTTTGCGATCACGGCCGAACAGATTGCCTGCGGCAAACGCATCGGCGAAGTCGAGCACCTGAACAAGGAATCTCGGTTGTACGTCGAACGCATTCGTCGAGACGGCAAGATCATCGAGTTCAATGCCGACACCGTCCTCGAGGCAGGTGACGTGGTCGCCGTCTCCGGTCGCACCGAGTCCCTCGTCGCCGTCCAGGACCGGGCGAGGGAAATCTCCGACAAGGAGCTGCTCGACCTCCCCGTCGAATCGGTTGATCTCGTCATCACCCGCAAGGAAGTCAACGGACGGACCCTCATCGACCTGGCCGGGGACGATTTCGCCCGGGGCGTCTACCTGGAGAAGATTACCCGCGGCGCGACCAGCGTGGACGTCCCTGTCCTGGCGCAGACGAAGATCTATCGCGGCGACATCCTCAGGATCTCGGGGCGCAAGATGCATGTCACGCGACTCGAAAAGGCGCTCGGCTACGCCGACCGCCCGTCCGACATGACCGACATGATCTGGGTGGGCCTGTTCATCGTCGTCTTCGGCCTGATCGGTGCCGTGTCCTTCAATGTGGGCGGAATCCCGCTCACGCTCTCCACCTCCGGCGGCGTCCTGATCGGCGGACTGATCCTCGGCTGGCTGCGCGGGGTGTATCCGACGTTCGGCCGCTTGCCGGCGCCGACCCAGTGGTTCATGAACTCCGTCGGGTTGAACGTGTTCATCGCCATCGTCGGCATCTCGGCCGGGCCGGGGTTCATCGCCGGTCTCAAGTCCGCCGGCGTCTCCCTGTTCATCTGGGGCGTCTTCGCCACCTCGGTGCCGATGCTGCTCGCCCCGCTGATCGGCAAGTACGTCTTCAAGTTCCACCCGGCCATCAACCTCGGCTGCTGCGGGGGCGCCCGCACCAGCACGGCCTCGGTGGCCATGGTGGGCGATGTCGCCAGGAGCAACATCCCGATGCTCGGCTACACCGTGCCCTACGCCGTCAGCAATACCTTGCTGACCCTCTGGGGCATGGTGATCGTGTTGATCATGAAATGAGGCGACCTAGAGGAATTGATCGAACGTCCACCCCCGGCGTTCGATCAAGCCAGGGCCGGGGCCCCGCAAGGGCCCCGGCTCGATTTTCCTCATCGAGCCGGGGTGGCGATGGCAGGGCCATTGCGGGTGATGGGTCCGCGCGTGAACTGTGTGCTGCGCCGGAGCGGCCGCGGTAGGGATATTGAGAACGGATATGGGTGATCGAGGAAGGACCGAATCGGCGCGTGACGGCTTGTCCGCGCCGCGCTTTTCGCGCGCATCGCTGCGCCCCGACATGCTCGCGGGACTGGCCACCGCGGCCGTGGTCGTGCCGATGTCAATGGCCCACGCGACCATCGCCGGCCTGCCCGTGCAGGTGGGCCTCTACACCGCTTGCATACCGATGGCGATCTACGCGCTGCTCGGTACGTCGCGGCCACTCAGCGTCAGCACCACGTCGACGATCGCGATCCTTGCGGGCTCCGCGCTGGCGGCCGCCGTGCCGTCGCCGAGCCCGGCCGAACTGCTGACCGCCGCGGCGACGCTTTCGGTGCTGGTCGGCCTGGCGTTGCTGCTCGCCACCGCGCTACGACTGGGATTCGTCGCCAATTTCATCTCGGCGCCCGTGCTGACGGGCTTCAAGTCCGGTATCGGACTCGTGATCTTCGTGGACCAGATCCCCAAGATGCTGGGCATCCACATCGACAAGGCCGGCTTCTTTCACAACCTGCTCGAGATCGTTCGGCATCTGTCGGAGAGCGGGCCGGCCACGCTTGCGGTCACAGCGGCCGTCCTGCTGCTGATCGGAGCATGCGAAAAGTTTGCGCCGAAGCTGCCGGCAGCGTTGCTCGTCGTCGGCGCGGCCATTGCAGCTTGCGCACTGCTCGGATTGCAGCAGGCCGGGGTCGCGACGGTGGGCGCGGTGCCGCGTGGTCTGCCGTCACTGGTGTGGCCGCAGTGGTCACTCGTCACGCAGATGTGGCCTGCGGCGGCCGGCATTGCACTGATGAGCTTCACCGAATCCATCGCGGCCGGACGAGCCTTCGCCTTGCCGAAGGATCCGCGACCGGACGCCAATCGGGAACTGCTGGCGCTCGGCGCAGCGAACGTCGGCGGTGGTTTCTTCGGCGCCATGCCGGCGGGCGGCGGTACCTCGCAGACGGCGGTCAATCGTCGCGCGGGCGCGAAGACCCAGTTGGCCACACTCGTCACGGCGGGCGGCGCGCTCGCGACGCTGCTGCTGCTCGCACCACTGATCGCCTACCTGCCGCAGGCGGCGCTCGCCGTCGTCGTCGTTGCGTACTCGATCCGCCTGATCCAGCCGAACGAATTCCGGCAGATCCGCCAGGTGCGCAGCAAGGAGTTCCGCTGGGCGCTGTTGGCCTGCGCGGGCGTGGTGCTGCTCGGCACGCTGAAAGGCATCCTGGTCGCGGTCATCGTGTCGCTGTTGTCGCTGGCGCAGCAGTCGTACAGTCCGGCCGTCTACCCGCTCGGTCGCAAGCGCGGCACGGCGTTTTTCCGGCCGCTGTCCGAGGAGCACCCCGATGACGAGAGCTGGCCCGGCCTGCTGATCGTCAGGGTCGAGGGCCGCATCTTCTTCGCCAACGCGCCGCGCATTGGCGACGTGGTCTGGCCGATGGTCGATCGGTTCGAGCCGCGCGTCATCGTGCTCGATTGCCAGGCCGTGATCGACGTGGAATATACCGCGCTTGAAGATGCTGGCCGAGGCCGAGGAGACGCTCCGGAACGCCGGCCGGGAAATGTGGCTGGCGGCCTTGAATCCGGCGGTCTTCGCGATGGTCGAGCGCTCGAGCCTCGGCGCGGCGCTCGGGCGCGAGCGAATGTTCCTCAACCTGCAGGCGGCCGTGGAGAAGTTTCAGGAGAGCGTAAAATGAGCAGCAAGAAGAAGTCGGACAAGCCCGCCAGGGTTGCCGCGAAGGCGGGGCCCTCGGAGGCGAAGAAGCTGAAGCGCAGCGATTTCGAAGAGCAGCTCGAGAAGCTGCACGTCGAACTCGTCAAGCTGCAGCAGTGGGTCGTGCACAAGGGGCTCAAGGTCTGCATCGTCTTCGAAGGCCGCGACGGGGCGGGCAAGGGCGGCACCATCAAGGCGATCACCGAGCGGGTGAGCCCGCGGGTGTTCCGCGTGGTCGCGCTGCCGGCGCCGACCGAGCGCGAGAAGAGCCAGATGTACATGCAGCGCTACCTGCCGCATTTCCCGGCCGCCGGCGAGGTCGTGATCTTCGACCGCAGCTGGTACAACCGCGCCGGCGTCGAGCGCGTGATGGGTTTCTGCACCGAGGAACAGGCGCAGAAATTCCTGAAGGGGGTGCCGCTGCTCGAGAAGGCGATCGTCGATTCGGGCGTCATCCTGCTGAAATACTGGATGGAGGTCAGCTCCGGACGAGCAGACGCGACGGCTCGAGTCACGCATCAGCGACGGCCGCAAGCTGTGGAAGCTCTCCCCGATGGACCTCAAGTCGTACAGTCGCTGGCACGATTATTCACGGGCCCGCGACGAGATGTTCACGGCGACCGACTCGGGATTCGCCCCGTGGTTCGTCGTGCGCTCCGACGACAAGAAGCGCGCACGGTTGAACATGATCACGCACCTGCTCGGCCGGATCCCGTACAAGCAGGCACCACGCGAAAAGATCAAGCTGCCAAAGCGCCAGAAGGCGAAGGGGTATCGCGAGCCGGATTACCCCTACAAGTTCGTCGAGGAGAAATTCTGACCATGCGGTACGACGGTTCAGGTCCCGGCCGACGGCTGGCCTGGTCGGATGGCATGACGACTCGCATCGGCGGGGACTTCACCACCTGTTCGGTCGCGGTGCAGCGGTCGTGGTAACGGACGGCGCCGCATGACCGAGGAACGCGCGGAACTGACCCGGACCACACTCGGTGTGCTGTTCATCCTCGCGCTGATGGCGGGATCGGCATGGATGCTGTCTCCTTTCATCGGCGCCTTCGTCTGGGCGACGATGATCGTCGTGGCCACCTGGCCGATGATGCTCGCGCTGCAGCGGTGGTTCGGTGGCCGCCGGGGTCCGGCCGTTGCGGTGATGATCCTGGTGATGCTGGCCGTGTTCCTGCTCCCGATCGGCCTCGCCGCATATGCCATGGTCACACGCGTCGACGACGTGTCGGCGCTCGCCGGCCTTCTGTCCGGCCTGCAGCTGCCGACCGCGCCGGCGTGGCTTGCCAAGGCGCCGCTGATCGGCGAGCGGCTGGTCTCTGGCTGGAACGCGATCGCCGCGGGTGGTCCCGAGGCACTTGTCGCCCGCCTGCAGCCTTACTTCCGCGACATCGGTGCATGGTTCGCCGCGCGTGCAGGCACCATTGTGGGTTTGCTGGTGCAGTTCCTCGTCACGATGGTCTTCGCGGCCGTCCTGTACTCGGGCGGCGGAGGCCTGGGCGGCCTGGGTGCGCCGGTTCGCCCGTCGACTCGCCGACGAGCGCGGGGACCGCATTGCCGTGCTGGCCGCCCAGGCGATCCGCGGCGTGGCGCTCGGCGTGGTCGTGACGGCGCTGCTGCAGACGATCCTCGGCGGCATCGGCGTCGCCATCGCCGGCGTGCCGTTTGCGGCGGTTCTGACGGCGATCATGTTCATGCTGTGCATCGCCCAGCTCGGTCCAATACTGGTGCTGATCGGAGCGACCGTGTGGGTCTGGATGCACTCCGGCGCCGTGGCGGGTACGGTCATGCTGATCTATTCGCTGGCCGTCGGCCTGATGGACAATTTCGTCCGGCCGGTGCTGATCAAGCGGGGCGCCGACCTGCCGCTGCTGCTCATCTTCACCGGCGTCGTCGGCGGCCTGGTGTCGCTCGGCCTCATCGGAATCTTCGTAGGGCCGGTGCTGCTCGCCGTGACATACACTTTGCTCAATCGACTGGGTGGCGTCCCGCGCGAATCGCCGCAGCCAGGAGGCCAACCATGACTTTGCGACGAACGGAATCTGGGACTCGGGGGTCCAAGCATGATCAACTTGAAACCTGACTCTAGGCGGTGGCGCCCGGCGGCATGGGCGTCGCGCTGACGGCGCTGCTGGCGGCGCCCGCCGCGCTGCGTCGATGTTCGCAGGGCGAGACCTGGCGAAGGTCGCCAACGGCTCGCCATCGTCGTGCTCGTCCTCGTGCCGATCATCGCCATCGTCGTGTTCTGGATGGTGCACGTGCTGCCGGAGAAGATCGCCGCACAAGCGCCACCATCCGCAGACGGACGCGATCCAGGTGCTGTGCCTGCTGTCGCTGGTGTTCGGCGGCCTGCTCTGGCCGCTCGCGTGGCTCTGGGCCTACACGCAAACCCGTGCTGCACAAGATGGCGTACGGCACCGACAAGCACGACGACTACTACGCGGAACTCGCGGCGAAGGACGGCGAGCAGGCCGACGACCTGCGCGGCGACGTCGCGCGCCTGCGCGCCGACCTCGAGCGGCTGCTGGCGCAAGGGCGACGCCCCGGAGGATCTGACGGCGATCCGCGACCAGCTCGCGGCGCTCGAGCCGCAGCTTGCGCCAGGCCCGGACGGAGGAGGCAGCGCTAATGGAAGTCCTGCTGCTCGGCATCTACAGCTTCTTCGTCTGGCTGATCTTCATCAAGTTCAAGTGGCTGCCGTGGAACACCACGAGCCAGGTCACGGTCGCCATCATTCCCGATCGTCGCGCTGACGGCGCTGATCCTGGTGCTGAACGTCGTCGCGCCGTCGTCGGCCGACGTGCGCGTGTTCAAGTACACGATCCCGATCGTGTCGCAGGTGCGCGGACGCGTCATCGAGGTGCCGGTCGAGGAAGGCAACCGGCTGTCAAGAAGGGCGACGTGCTGTTCCGGGTCGACCCGACGCCGTACCAGCTCGACGGTCAACAGCCTCAAGGCGCAGCTGGTCGGCGCCGAGGGCGGCGTCGCAGCAGTTGCACGAGCAGTTGAAGTCGGCTGTCGGCAACACGGCGGCGCTGCGCGCGCGGATCGACCTGGCGCGCAAGCGCGTGCAGCAGAACCAGGAGCTGGCCACGACCGGCGCGGGCAACAAGTTCGACCTCGAGCAGGCCGTGTCCAACCTGCAGGACCTCGAGGGGCAGTTGTCGCACGGCCATCGCCAACGAGGCGCAGGTTCGTGCGCAGTTGGCTGCCGTGGTCGACGGGGACATCGCCGTCGATCGCGAAGATCAAGGCGGATCTCGCCAACGCGCAGTGGGAACTGGAGCAGACGACCGTCGTCTCGCCGTGCGACTGCTACGTGATCAACCTGTCGTTGCGACCGGGCGCATTCGTCGCGGGCCTGCCGATCAATCCGGTGATGACGCTGGTCGAAGCCGAGGGCCAGGTCGTCGCGCTGTACAACCAGAACGAGTTGCACCAGGTCGAGCCGGGCAACTAGGCCGAGTTCCCGCTCAATACGATACCCGGGCACGATCGTCCGGGCCAAGGTGGATTCGGTGATCTGGGCCCAGGGCATGGGACAGATGCCGCAGAGCGGCACGCTGCCGATGACGGGCGCGCTCGCGGCGCCGCCGAACCGGTTCGCGGTGAAGTTCGACATCGACGACAAGGACAAGGCGCTGCTCGATGCGCGGCCGGCGCCGCGGGACATGCGGCGATCTACACCGAGCACGGCAAGATGATCCACATCCTGCGCATGGTGATCCTGCGCGTCGGCGCCTACACGGATTACCTCGTGCTGAAGCTGCACTGATGCCATGAACGCTCGCAACCACAACGCTTCGCGCTCGTCGTGCTCGCCACGCTGGCCGCCTGCGCGGTGCGGCCGCCGCCGAAGCAAGCCGACGTGCAGGCGGAGGCACTGCCCGGCGTGCAGGTCCCGGGACAATGGAAGGCGGGCGGTGCGGGGCCCGAAGCCGTGGCCGGCAGCTGGCTTGCGACGTTTGCCGACGCGCGCCTCGATGCCCTGGTGGCGGAGGCAATCGCGCACAATCCCGATCTGAAGGTCGCGGAGGCCCAGGTCAGGATTGCGGCGGAGTATGCGGAGCTTGCCGACTCGACGCTGTGGCCGCAGGTCAACCTGCTTGGCGCGCGGCGGCGGCAAGATGAGCGGTGATTCGAGCGGGATCGCAGGGCGTCGGCCTGTTTGCCGACTGGGAGCTCGATCTGTGGGGTCGCGTGCGGTCGGCGCGGTCGGCCAGCACGGCCAGCTATGAATCCGCGGTGGCCGACGCCGAGTACGCGCGTCAGTCCATCGCGGCACTGGTGGCGAAGTCGTATTTCCTCGCGACCGAAGCGGGCCTGCAGTTGCAGCTGGCCGGGGAGCTGGTCAAGGCGTCGCAGGAACTGGTGGCGCTCGCCGAGCAGCGGCAGAAGGTCGGCAACGGCGACGGCTACGACGCCGCGATCGCACGTGCGAACGTCGAAACGTTCCGCGACACGGAGGAGCAGCTCAAGCTGGCGCGTGAACAGGCGCTGCGCGGTCTCGAGGCGTTGCTCGGTCGCTACCCTGCCGCAGAGATCGAGGCCGCCACTGAACTCGCCAAGGCGCCGGGTCCGGTGCCGGCCGGCCTGCCGTCGGAGCTGCTGGAGCGCCGACCCGACGTCGTGGCGGCCGAGCGGCGCGTGGCGAGCGCGTTCTATGGAATCCAGGAGGCGAAGGCGGCTCGCCTGCCCGCCATCAAGCTCACCGGGTCGGTCAACGACATCTCGAGCGACCTGTTCGTGCTCAAGAACCGCGACAGACCCGGTGTGGAGCGCGGGTGCGAGCCTGTTGCAGCCCGTGTTCAACGCGGGGGCGTTGCAGACGCAGGTCCGGATCCGCACCGAGCAGCAGAAGCTGGCGCTGGCGGACTACGGTCGCATCGGTGCACGCGCCTTCGGCGAAGTCGAAGGTGCCTTGTCGTGCGGAATTCGCGGCCGGCCAGCGCGAGGCGGTGCTCACCCGCGCAGTGGCCGACAACCAGCAGGCACTCGACTTCGCGAACGTGCGCTACAAGGTCGGCTCGGGCGACCTGCGCGGCGTACGACAGCAGCAGCTGGCGGTGTACGGATCGCGGTCGGCATTGATTCGCGTGCAGACCGAGAAGCTCGTGCAGCGAGTCAACCTGTACCTCGCCCTGGGCGGAGGATTCGACGCAGGCGCCGGCGCCCGTCGCGCAGGCGAAGGAGTAAGCCGTGACCTGGCTGCAAGGGATCCTGCAGGCGCACCCGGAGATCGCATTCTTCCTGGTGCTCGGGTTGGGCTACCTGCTCGGCAAGCTCTCGCTCGGCGGCTTCAAGCTCGGCGCCGTCACCGGCACGCTGCTCGCGGGCGTGATCGTCGGCCAGCTCGGCGTCACGCTGCCGAACGAGGTCAAGCAGTGCTTCTTCCTGCTGTTCCTCTTCTCGATCGGCTTTCGTACCGGCCCGCAATTCTTCCGCGGTCTCAAGAGCGACGGGCTCGCGCACGCCGCGCTGGCGGCGATCGTCGCCACGACGGGCCTCGTCGTCGCCTTCGTCGTCGCCAAGGTCTTCGGCTATGACCCCGGCACCGGCGCCGGCATGGTCGCCGGATCGCTCACCGAGTCCGCGGCCATCGGCACGGCGCTCGATGCCATTGCGCGGCTCGACGCGACCGAGGCCGCCCGCACGGCCATGGCCAACAACATTCCCGTCGCGTTTGCGGTCACCTATCTCGTCGGAATGACCGGCGCCGCCTGGGTGCTCTCGCAGCTCGCGCCGAAACTGATGCGCGTCGACCTGGCCGAGGAATGCCGCAAGCTCGAGGAACAGATGCACGGTGGCGCGACGGCCCAGGCGTCGGCCCGCCGCGAGTTCGAGTTTCGCGCCTATGCGGTCGATCCGGGCTCACGCCTGGTCGGACGCAGCATCGCCGACCTGGAAGCGATGGCGCCGCGGATCTTCGTCGAACAGCTGCGCAGGCGCGGCGAGATCGTCGGGGCTGCACGCGTGCGAGTCGCTGCAGGGAAGGCGACGTGGTGGCCGTCGCCGGGCGGCGGACGACGCTCGTCGAGGTGCTCGAGGCGCCCGGCAGCGGTCTGCGTGAAGTCGACGACCGCGAGCTGCTCGACGTGCCGAGCGAAGTCGTGGACGTCGTGGTGACGAGCAAGGCCATCGAGGGCCGCGCGCTGGCCGAACTTGCGCAGGACGAGGCGTCGCGCGGGATCTTCCTGCGGAGCATCACGCGGGCCGGCACGGACCTCGGGCTGCTGCCGGGCACGACAGGTGCATCGCGGCGACGTGCTGACGCTCATCGGGTCCGCGGCCAGCGCTGCGCGAGCCGTCGCACTCATCGGCGTCGCGGACCGCCCCACCGACGTGACCGACATGCTCGTCGTCGCGGTCTCGATCGTCGCCGGGGCGCTGATCGGCCTGCCGGCGATCATGGTCGGCGGGATCGAGATCGGCCTCAGCCTCCCGGTGGGCGTGCTGCTCGGCGGCCTCGTCTGCGGCTGGCTGCGTTCGGTCCGGCCGAACTGGTTCGGCCGCATTCCTTCGCCGACGCTGTGGGTGTTCGAGTCGATCGGACTCACCGGGCTTCGTCGCCGTCGTCGGCCTCAACGCCGGGCCCGATTTCGTCGCGGGCCTGAAGACCAGCGGCGTCAGCCTGCTGGCCGCGGGACTCATCACCATCAGCGCGTCACTGCTGGTCGGCGTGTTCGCCGGACGCTGGCTGTTCAAGATGCACCCCGGCGTGCTGCTCGGCGTCTGTGCCGGCGCGTGCACGGCCACGCCCGCGCTCGCCGCCGTCCAGGAAGCCGCGAAGAGTTCGGTGCCGTCGATGGGTTACGGCGTCGCTTACGCCGTCGGCAACGTGCTGCTCGCCATCTGGGGGACCGTCATCGTCGCGTTACTTGCCTGAGGGACACTGCGCCCCCGGAGGGTATCGATGGGTATCTGGAACTGGATCGTCACGACCTTGCGGTCGTACCCCGAGCTCGCGATCTTCCTCGCGCTCGCCATCGGGTTCTGGATCGGGCCGAAGAAACTCGGCGGCTTCAGCCTCGGCAGCGTCACGGCGACGCTGCTCGCGGCGGTCGCCATCGGCCAACTCGGCATCGCCGTGCCCGGGCCGATCAAGTCGACGTTCTTCGTGCTGTTCCTGTTCGCGGTGGGCTACGGCGTCGGGCCGCAGTTCTTCGCGGGCCTCAGCAAGGACGGGCCCAAGCAGATCGTCTTTTCGCTGCTCGTGCTGTCGCTGTGCCTGCTGGCGCCGTACGTCTGCGCCCGCATGGCCGGTCTCGACGTCGGCTACGCGGTCGGCCTGTACGCGGGCTCGCAGACGATCTCCGCGTCGATCGGCGTCGCGACCGACCAGATCAACCGGCTGGGCCTGGCACCGGAGCAGGCCAAGGCCTATCTCGACGCCATCCCGGTCGGCTACGCCGTCACCTACATCTTCGGCACCATCGGGTCGGCCATCGTGCTGGCGCAGATCGGCCCGAAGCTGATCGGCGTCGACCTGCCGGCGGCCTGCGCCGAGTACGAGAAGCAGATGGGCGGTGGCGTGGCGGGCCTCGACCCCGGCGTGTTTTCGGCCTATCGACGCATCGAAGTGCGTGCCTACCGGATCGACGCCGCGAGCGGACTCACCGGTCGACCGGTGCGCGAGCTGTTCCCGGGGTTGCGCATCTTCGTCGAGCGCATCCGGCGCGGCGCGACATCTCATCGACGCTGACGCGACCTCGGTGCTGCAGGCCGGTGACGTGGTGTCGATCTCCGGCCCGCGCGACGTGCTGGTCGAGAAGGTCGAGGCCGTCGTGCCGGAAGTGAACGACCACGAGTTGCTCGACATGCCGGCGACGCTGGTCGACGTATTCGTGCGCAGCAAGGACATCAACGGCAAGACATTGCGCCAGCTCGCGGACGAGCCGACGACTCGCGGCATCTACCTGCGCAAGATCACGCGCAACCTCGTCGAGATCCCGATCCTGCCCGAGACCGAGATCCTGCGCGGCGACGTCATCACGATCGGCGGCAGCACACGCCATGTCGACGCCGCCGTTGCCGCCATCGGCCACGCCGATCGCCCGGTCGAGAGCACCGATCTGGCGGTCGTGTCCGCCGGTATCGTCATCGGTGGCCTCGTCGGCGCGTTGTCCTATGTCGCGGGCGGCGTGCCGATCAGTCTCTCGACCTCTGGTGGCGCGCTGCTGGCCGGATTGCTGCTCGGCTACCTGCGCACGATCCGCCCGACCTTCGGCAACATTCCGGCGCCGTCGCTGTGGCTGATGAACACGCTGGGCCTCAACGTCTTCATCGCGATCGTCGGCATCAGCGCCGGCCCGGGCTTCGTCGCCGGGTTGCAGAGTGTCGGGGTCAGCATCTTCCTGTGGGGCATGGTCGCGACGACGATCCCGCTGGTCGCCGCCGTCCTGCTCGGCCACTATGTATTCAAGTTTCACCCGGCCATCCTGTTCGGCGTGTGCGCCGGCGTGCGCACGACGACGGCGGCGCTCGGGATGGTCCAGGAAGCCGCGAAGAGCAAGGTGCCGGCCCTCGGCTATGGCATGCCCTACGCGATCGGCAATACGCTGCTGACCATCTTCGGCATGGTGATCGTGCTGATGATGGCCGGCGGTTCATGACTTGAGGCGGCGTCAGCCGCGACGGAGACGAACATGGATATCGTGAAACTGCGCGCTTACGAGACGTTGAGCCCGTTCGAGATCAAGGACTTTCTCGCGAAAGCCGCGAGCAAGACCGCGAGCGCATCGGACGTGGCCTACCTCAACGCGGGGCGCGGCAATCCGAACTGGATCGCCACGGAACCTCGCGAGGGATTCTTCCTGCTCGGCCAGTTCGCGATCACGGAGAGCAAGCGTGTCTACGACATGCCGCCGGGCGTCGGCGGGATGCCGCAGCCTCGTGGCATCGCTGACCGGATGGCGCAGTGGTTGAAGAAGCACGCCGACATGCCGGGCGCCGAGTTCCTCGCCGCGCTCGTGCCCTGGGCCGTGGAGAAATTCGGCTTCGATGCCGACAAGTTCGTCCACGAACTGGTCGATTCGATCATCGGCGACAACTACCCGGTGCCCGACCGGATGCTGGTGCACAACGAGCAGATCGTCCGCGAGTACCTGCAGTGGGCGATGTGCGGCGAGCCGCGACCGAAGGGCACGTTCAAGCTGTATGCCGTCGAGGGCGGCACGGCGGCCATGTGCTACATCTTCAAGTCGATGAAGACCAACCGGCTGCTGAACGCCGGGGACACCATCGCGCTCGCCACGCCGATCTTCACGCCGTACCTCGAGATGCCGCACCTCGAGGACTACGACCTGAACATCGTCAACGTGCAGGCCAAGCAGGAAAATCGCTTCCAGTTCGATGACGCCGAGCTGAAGAAGCTGCTCGACCCGAAGGTCAAGGCGTTCTTCGTGGTGAACCCCGGCAACCCGAGCGCCGTCGCGCTGAGCGAGCAGACGATCGCAAAGATCGGCGCCATTCTGAAGAAGCGCCCGGACCTGATCCTGCTGACCGACGACGTGTACGGCACGTTCGTGCCGGGCTTCCGCTCGCTGCTCGGCGCCTTCCCGTACAACACGATCGGCGTGTACTCGTACAGCAAGTACTTCGGCTGCACCGGCTGGCGCCTCGGCGTGATCGCCGTGCACGAGGACAACCTGTTCGACAAGCTGATCGAAAAGCACCCGGAGCCGGTCCAGAAGAAGCTCGACAAGCGCTACTCGGCACTGACGCTCGAACCGCGCAAGATCCGCTTCATCGACCGTATCGTGGCCGACAGCCGCGACGTCGCGCTGAATCACACGGCGGGGCTCTCGCTGCCGCAACAGGTGATGATGGCGCTGTTCTCGTCGTACGAACTGATGGACGTGAAGAAGGCCTACCAGAAGGCCTGCATCGGCATCTGCAAGCGCCGGGTCGAAGCGACGCTCGAAGGGCTCGGCATCGAGGTGCCGCCGAACGAGTTGTACGACTACTACTATGGCTTGATCGATTTCGAGTTCTGGGCGCGCAAGTACCTCGGCGAGGACGTGGTCAAGTGGATGAAGGCGAACGTGCATCCGCTCGACATCGTGTTCCGGCTCGCGGAGGACCACGGCATCGTGCTGCTGAACGGCAGCGGCTTCGAGGCGCCGAACTGGTCGGTGCGCGTGTCGTTCGCGAACCTGAACGACCATGTGTACGACGACATCGGCCGGGCGGTGCGGGCGGTGGCGCGCAGCTACCGGCAGGCCTACGAGGCGTCGACCGGGAAGAAGGCGTCCGAGCCTGCGAAGCCCGCGGCCGTGGCTCCGAAAGCCAAGGCCAAAGCCAAGGCGAAGCGCGGCGCCGCGCCGCGCGAAGTGAACGAATCCGGGTCGGCTGAAGACCGGCCCATCTGTACAGGAGATCGGACATGAAGACCTTTTCCAGAAAGATCGGACTCGTCGCCGCGGTGGCGGGGAGTTGCTTTGCCCTCACGCTGCACGCGGCGGACCTGCCGAAGATCCGCGTGCTGGCGACCGGTGGCACGATCGCCGGCGCCCAGGCGAGCGCCACGGACTATGGCTACAAGTCCGGCGCGTACGACGTCAACTCGCTGCTGAGCGCCGTGCCGAATCTCGACAAGCTCGCGGTGATCACCGGCGAGCAGGTCGCCAACATCGGCAGCCAGGACATGAACGACGCGGTCTGGCTGAAGCTGGCGAAGCGCGTCAACGAGGTGCTGGCGGCGCCGGACGCCGACGGTGTGCTGATCACCCACGGCACGGACACGCTCGAGGAAACGAGCTATTTCCTCACGCTCGTGACCAAGAGCGACAAACCGGTCGTGATGGTGGGTTCGATGCGTCCCGCGACGGCGGTCAGCGCCGACGGACCGGGCAACATCTACAACGGCGTGGCCGTCGTCGCGGACCCGCGGGCGAAGGGCAGGGGCACGCTCGTCGTGCTGAACGACACGATCCACTACGCGCGCAACGTGATGAAGACCGACACGACCAGCGTGCAGACCTTCCAGAGCCTGAATCGTGGCCCGGCGGGCGTCGTCCACACCGGCAAGATCGAGTGGTTCGAGCCGATGGACCGCAAGGTGGGCAAGGCCACCGAGTTCTCCGTGGACGGTCTCGACAAGCTGCCGCGGGTGGACGTCATCTACGCGCACGCCAACATGAGCGCGGACCTGATCGACGCGGCGGTGAAGAACGGCGCGCAGGGCCTCGTGATCGCCGGCGTGGGCGACGGCAACATGACCACCCCGGCGCTCGAAGCGGTGCAGAAGGCCGCGAAGGCCGGCGTGGTGGTCGTGCGCAGCACCCGGCTGGCCGAGGGCATCACGCTCAGGAACAACGAAGTGAACGACGACCAGATGGGCTTCGTCGCGTCGGGC
The DNA here is from genome assembly GCA_963843985.1 of uncultured Gammaproteobacteria bacterium. GTDB lineage: Bacteria > Pseudomonadota > Gammaproteobacteria > Steroidobacterales > Steroidobacteraceae > RPQJ01. The sequence goes on from CAWJMS010000034.1 coordinate 145,078, forward strand.
GAATTGAACCCGGCGAAGTCGCGCGTGCTGCTGCAGCTGGCGCTGACGAAGACCAAGGATCCGGTGCGGATCCAGAAGATGTTCTACGAGTATTGATCGATCTTCGACGAGGCCGGCGAGTGACGATCGTTCGTCGCTCGCCGGCTCTCAGGGCCGCAGCCACGGCGATCCGAACACGACGTAGATCGCCGGGTCGTCCGGGCCCATCGCCACGTCGAGGCCCATGTGCAGGCCGTAGGTACGCGCGATCAGGTAGCGGAATCCGACGCCGCCGGCGCCCACGCTCTGCTCCCGTTCATGTCCGGTCAGGCTGCTGCGCGCGATTCCACCGCCGCCGAATCCCACGAGGCTGAAGCGCGGATGAAACTGCCAGCGCAGTTCAGCCTCCACCTCGGCGGCCTGCTCACCCTGGTAGCGCAGCGCCGGGACGACCACGCAGCGAGACGTAGGGCCGCAGGTAGAACGGCGTGCCGTCGGAGCTGTCCTTGCCGGCGGCGCGGATCGCGAAGTACAGCGATGGGCTGAGCGGTCGAAAGTACATCGCGGATAGCGTAAGAAGCTCGAAGTCGCGATCGCCGCCGAGATCCTGGCGAAACACCGGCGCGGACAGGTCGAGGTACACGCCGCGCGTCGGCGTGAAGAAGTTGTCGCGCGTGTCGAACGTGATGGACGGCGTGAGGCCAGCCAGCCGCAGGTGCCGATCGCCCGGCAGGATGCCGGGAGGATCCGCAGCGGATTCGCGGAGTCGAACCTGCGTGTCCACGAGCGCGTACTTCAATCCCAGCCAGACCGGGTGCGACCCGATGCGGTAATCGCCGCCCGCGTCACCGCCGGTTGCTTCGATCGAGTAATCGAGGCCGTCGGTTCCAGCCGCCTCGCGATCGCCCAGGCCGAAGAACGCCAGGTTGATGTTCGCTTTCCCCACGCCGATGTTCGTTCGCAGGCGGCCCTCGCGCCATGTGCCGAGATGGGACGCAAACAGCCCGTCCGTCCCGTTTTCCGTGGCGAGTCCGCCGACGGTCGCGATGTTTGGCCGCACAAACGGTTGGCCTTCCACCGGGGCCTGACGGTCGATGAACACCAGGGCGCCGACCGCGCCGTAGCCGACGGCCGGCTCCGTGATCGGGGTGATCAATGGCAGGAAGCCATAGGCCGTGTCGAGGAACGCGCTGGCGTCCAGCCGGCCATCGACGGGTCGATCAGTTGCGCGAGCCTGTCGCCGGCGACGGAATCCGCAACGCAGCAGAACGCGAGGCGCGGCAACGAGAAGGCGGATGATCTGCGAGCTCAATGCGGTGCTGCTGGCACGGGGACAATCTTTTCCGCCGATCCCAGGGTCACCTGATTGACGATGGTCCGACACCAGCCCAGGTAGGTACGCTGATCCGGCAGCGGCCGGATCCAACCTGCCTCGGCCAGGTCATTGCCCACATTCCAGGCCTGCCAGCAGTGCGTGAGAGTCGTGGGATGGACTGAATCCCAGAACAGCGCCTGATCGGGGTTTGGACATATCTTGTCCGGGTCCAGTGTGACAGGGTTGTAGGAGCCGCTGTAGCACCTGCGTGGCAGAGTGAGTTGCTGCCCCTCATAGCTCAGGGTTTCCGCGAGCGCGGTTGGGTCATAGCCGTAATCCTCGGGTTGCAGTGGCGCGTTGTCGTCACCACCGTAGAGCCGCTTGAAATGTTCAAATGCGTCGACCAGGATGATCTCTGATCCCGGCAGTTCCATCCGCAATTGCTCGACAGCCGTCGCCAGGCGCTGGTTGTGATATCGGCTGAGTTCCGTCAGCCTGCGGGCCAGATCCATTCTGCGCGCGGCATCGTCATTCTCGAGATGTTCCGGGGCATACGTCGTATTTTGCAGGACGATGGGTGTTCGACCCAGGTCCGGCAGATTCACCATCACGACACGCCTTGCGCCCGCTGCGTAAAGAGTGCGCACATGCTGTGCCAGTTGCGTGACCGCACGCTCGACCACTGCCTTGTAGCCGGCCTCACCCTCCGGCGAACTGAGAAAGGTCGTGATCAACCCGCGGATGGGTTCTTTGGAGATATAGTCGTTCGCCCCCGCCCAGATAAGGAAGGCGGTCGTATCGGCCCGCTCTATCTTTCCGTCCCTGAGCGTTCGCTCGAGGTAATCACTGATTTGTAACTCGATCGTGCCGCTGACGAAAAACTGGCCGACCTGACGAGTGCGTCCTAAAAACGTCTCACCCGGCAATGCGTCGGGGTCGGCGGCGGAAGCACCTCCGTAGGCGAGATTCTGTACACCCAGGCCAGTCACCATAAAGAGATACTCCGGCCACACAGGTCCATTGCTGAAACGGCCAATCCAGTAGGGTTTCAATGGAAAAAACTTCAGTCGTTGTTTCAGACGTCCCGTGTCCGTCAGGCTGTCGCCGAAGATAACGATCCGCGTGACCTTGTCTCCGCTTGTCAGCTCCTCCGGATACACAGGAGGGACGTTGACCTCCTCTCGAGCCCGGGCGGCCATGACCCACCCCAGCATCAGTTGTTCGCTCCCTTCAATCCTGCTGATCGTATCCAGGCATGCCTCACGGGTCTTCATACGCGAGGCCTCTATGGGTTGCCCGGAAGTTGAATGCATGGCTGTCACTTCCAGGAAACCGTCCACCAATTTGCCGTCGATTTCGATTCGATGTCCCTGCTCATCCTCGGCGAACACCCATTCGAGATTGCCTGCCCCGGTGACGTCCCCGGGGACATCCTCATGTACCCGGGCGGTCTCACAGCGAACCAGCCAGGGTTCATCCTGCATGGCGCGGTCGTGACTCACCGTTGGCGCATGAATCTGCATGGCGCAACTCGCCAGAAATATGGTGCAAACTGCTGCAAAAGGTAGCAACAGCCCTTTGCAGCAGATTCCTCGTCGTCTCCGTTTCACGCTCGCGTACTTTTCCATATTCTGCTGGTCAAGCATGGTTAGGGTCGCACACTCCAATTCAAAAGCTACAATAGTCCGGAATCAGAGGGAACTTCCATGATTCGCAGAGTCAATGCCCTCACAACGAACGCAGTTCTGGCGTTGGCACTCGCCTGGAGCGCGCCCTCCATTCGTGCGCAAAGCGTCGCGGTTTCTTCCATCGCGCCACCGTCAGCCATCAAAGATTTCACGCCGGTGGGCACCCCGCCCCACACCAAGGAAGTCCAGCCGTTGGTGGACTGGCTGCCCATCTGGGGCCGGGAAGCCCGCGAGAAGGGCTTCGACCTGCCGTTGCCGTTTGGTGTTGGCCTGACCTACACCTACATGAAGCAGAACATGGTGGTGTCCCACGTGACGATCGAGGGCAGGCCGCTGGGCGTAACCCTCCGCGACGCAGAAACCGTCACAGACACGGGAGTCTTCCGCGCTGACGCCTGGTTGTTTCCGTTCCTCAATATCTATGCGCTGGTCGGGCAGACGTCTGGCGTCACGCGGCCAGCTGTGGTCTTTCCCAACGGAGAAGTTCTGAAATCCAAAGTGAGCTATGACCGGTCCAGCTACGGAGCGGGCGCCACGCTCGCCGCCGGATACAAGGCCTGGTTTGTGACCGTCGATGCGAACTGGACGAACGGCCCCATTTTCACCACGGACGGCGGACAGATCAGCGATGAGCCCATCGAGTCAATCACCGCCACACCGCGTACCGGCGTGCTGTTCAACTCGGATCAGGGCGGGGTCGGCGCGCTGTGGATCGGCGCCATGTATATCCAAGCCACGTCGGAAATCCACGACGTGATCGACCTGCGCCAGCATCCGGTGCTGGTCGAACTCGTCGGCAGCGACTCGCTCACTGTCTCTGCTCGCGTGTCGCCTCGCGACCAGTGGAATTATTTGATCGGCGGAAACTGGCAACCCGACAAGCGCTGGTCTCTCACCGCCGAGGTTGGCGGCCTCACGGATCGGATCCAGTTCATCGGTTCGGTGATGTGGCGCTTCTGAAACGAGGCCAGCCACTGTGGCAGGTATTGCCCCGCAACTTGACGACGACGCCTGATTCAATTCCAGGTTGAATCGTAAACCGGCGGTAAGCGTCCGGTCTGGACAAGGGCCCCCATTTCACGATTCCATGCACAGCCGACACGAGGCGCGGGAAGCCCAATGGATTATCGTTCCCCGTGGATGGACGACGAACTCGACCTGTTCCGCGATGCGGCCCGGCGCTTCATCGAGCAGGAAATCGTGCCGCACGACGCTCGCTGGCGCGAACAGCATCATGTCGATCGCGGGATCTGGAACAAGGCGGGGGAGGTCGGGCTGCTGTGCACGGACATCCCGGCCGAATACGGCGGCGTCGGCGGCGATGCGCGCCATGAGGCGGTGATCGCCGAGGAGATGGGCCGGCACGGCATCACCAGCTTCGGGCATACGGTGCACAGCATCCTCGCGCACTACGTGCTGAATTATGGCACCGAGGCGCAGAAGCTCGATTGGCTGCCGCGCATGGCAAGCGGCGGGCTCGTCGGCGCGATCGCCATGACCGAGCCCGGTGCCGGCTCGGACTTGCAAGCCATCAAGACGCGCGCGGTGCGCGACGGCGATCATTACGTGCTGAACGGCGCCAAGACCTTCATTTCGAACGGCCTGCACGCGGGCCTCGTCGGCGTGGTGGCGAAGACCGACGCGACGAAGGGTTCGAAGGGCATCTCGATCGTCATGGTCGAGACTCGAGGACTTGCGGGGTTATCGGGTCGGTCGCGTGCTCGACAAGATCGGGCAGAATGGCTGGGACACGGCGGAGTTTTTCCTCGATGACTGTCGCGTCCCCGCCGCCAACCTGCTTGGACCGGCGGAGGGACAGGGGTTCGTGCAGCTGATGCGCGACCTTCCCTATGAGCGGACGCTGCTCGCACTCGGCGGCGTCGGCGCGATGGAATACGCGCTGCAGCTCACCGTCGAGTACACGCGCGGTCGCAAGGCGTTCGGGCACGCGCTGCTCGAAATGCAGAACACGCGCTTCCGCCTCGCGGACGTGAAGACCCGGGTGCAGGTCGCGCGCGTCTTCATCGACGACTGCATCCAGAGGCTGAAGGACGGCAAGCTCGATACCGCGACGGCTTCGATGGCGAAGCTGTTCATTACCGAGACCCAGGATGAGGTCATGGACGAGTGCCTGCAGTTCTTCGGCGGCTACGGCTACATGCGCGAGTACCCGATCTCGCAGCTGTACGTCGACTCGCGGGTGCAGCGCATCTACGGCGGCGCCAGCGAAGTCATGCGCGAAATCATCGCGAGGACGCTGTGACGGGGCCGCTTGCGGGTGTCCGCGTCGTCGAGATGGCAGGCATCGGACCGGGACCGGTTTGCGGCATGATGCTGGCCGATCTCGGCGCGGCCGTGACGGTCGTCGATCGCAAGGGCTCGGTGCTGCCGCTCGGCGACACCGAGCCGAAGTTCGATCTCACGCGCCGCGGCAAGCGCAGCCTCGCGCTTGACCTCAAGTCGCCCGGTGCGGCTGAGATCGTGTTGCGCCTGATCGAGCAGGCGGACGGGCTGATCGAGGGGTTTCGCCCGGGCGTGATGGAGCGTCTCGGTCTCGGGCCCGACGTGTGCCTCGCCCGCAACCCGCGCCTGGTCTTCGGCCGGCTGACCGGGTGGGGGCAGACGGGTCCGCTCGCGCCCGCGGCGGGCCACGACCTGAACTACGTCGCGTTGACCGGCATCCTGCATCACACGGGCCAGGCCGACTCCGTGCCCACGATTCCCGCGACCATCGTCGGCGACGTCGGCGGCGGTGCGCTGTTCATGGCGCTCGGGCTCGTCAGCGGCATTCTCAACGCCCGTGCGACGGGCCGGGGCCAGGTCGTCGATGCCGCGATCGTCGACGGCTGCGCGGTCATGGCGTCGCTGATGCATTCCGTGCGACTGCAGGGTCGCTGGAGTGACCGTCGCGAGTCGAACTTCCTGGATGGCGCCGCGCACTGGTACGACAGCTATGCCTGCGCGGACGGCCTGTACGTGACGGTGGGCGCGCTCGAGCCGCAGTTCTACCGGCTGCTGCTGGAGAAACTCGGGCTGGCCGGGCAGGGGCTAGAGACTGCTCACTTCGACTTGCGGCGCTGGCCGGAACTGTCGGAGAAGTTCGCGGCGATCTTCCGGACCCGCACGCGCGCCGAGTGGTGCGAGCTGCTCGAAGGGACGGACGTCTGCTTTGCGCCGGTGCTGGATTTCGGCGAGGCGATGCGGCATCCGCACAACGTCGCCCGCGGGACGTATCCGGTGATCGATGGCGTGCAGCAGCCGGCCCCGGCTCCCCGCTTCAGCGCCACGCCGGCCGGGATCGGGCACACGCCGGTCGCCATCGGCGCCGACACCGCCACGGTGCTGGAGTCGCTCGGGTATTCGCCAGCCGAAGCCGCGGCTCTGGCCCGGGCGGGGGTCGTCTAGCCTGGTCGGCGATGCGATCCGAGGTTACGTTCGATTCGCCGGTCCGGTACGAGCCAGATGGCCGCGACGATCACGTACAGCGCGGCCGACAGCAGCGCGTTGAAGAAAGCGAGCGGCACGGCGCAGGCGTAGATCGCGAGCGAGACGAGGCCCTTGCCGTCCCTGCCCACGGCTCGCGCCAGCGCCGAATCGGGCCCATGCCGCGCGATCAGCGCGCGGCTCAGGATCGTGTAGGCGATCGCGCACATCAGCAGCACGCACGCCGTAGAGCGCGACCGGCAGCGGCTCGAAGTGGTTCTCGCCCATCCAGGCCGGTGCCGAACGGCAGCAGCGAGAGCCAGAACAGCAGGTGCAGGTTGGCCCAGAGGATGCCGCCGTTCACGTGCTGCGCGGCCTGCAGCATGTGGTGGTGGTTGTTCCAGTAGATGCCGACGTAGATGAAGCTCAGCACGTAGCTCAGGAACACCGGCAGCAGCGGGCGCAGCGCCCTCGAGCGTCGGCTCGTGCGGGACCTTCAGCTCGAGCACCATGATGGTGATGATGATGGCGATCACGCCGTCGCTGAAGGCCTCGAGGCGCGACTTGTGCATGCCCCCGGCGCTCACGGCTGCACCGCGCTCGGGCCGAGGTCCTCGAATCTCACGTTCTGCACGGCGTACGACGGCCAGTCCCGGTAGTCGAAGTGCCACCATTCCTGCGGATAGACGGTGAAGCCCTGCGCTTCCATCGCCGTGCGCAGCAGCGCGCGCAAGCGCCGCTGCTCGTCCGTGCCGCCCGGGTAGTCGGCGTAGGCACGCTCGGACATCTCGTCGTACAGGCTCGGCATCTCGACCGCCTTGCCCGTCTTCAGGTCGTACAGCGTGAGGTCGACGGCGCAGCCGCGGTTGTGCCGCGAGCCCTGCGCGGGATCGGCGACGAATTCGTGCTTGTCGGGCGGTGTCGCGTCCCAGAACATCTTCGTGACGTACCACGGCCGGTAGCCGTCGTGCACCAGCAGGCCGTAACCCTGCGCGGCGAGCGCACGATGCGCGCGGACCAGCGCCTCCGCGGCCGGTCGCTGCAGGAAGGCGCGCGGCTGGCTGTAGAGCGGCTCGCCGAGGAAGTTGTGCCGGGTCGCGTACCGGATGTCGAGATGGATCGTCGGGTCGAGCGTGACGAGTTCGACCAGCGCGCTCGGGCCGGAAAGTCGCCGGACTGGACGGGCGGAGTGGCCGCGAGCGCGTGCTGCCGCAATTCGGCGACCGGGCGCAACGGCTCGATGCGAAACACCTCCGGCGGGTGCGCACCCGACAGGCATGAGCGCAATCGCCAGCAGCGCGGCGCCGCCGCGCATCGTCCGTCCCATCGTGCCGCCCCCGTCAGGCCCTCAGTGGGTCGGACGATACCCGAGCAGTCGGGCCGGCAGGAAGAGCAGCGCGGCGACGAAGGCGAACGCGGCGTGGACCACCAGCCCCGCCAGCCGGAACGGCAGCGCGACCAGCCAGACGATGGGCGCGAGCACCAGCGCAACCAGCGCGATCGGCCAGCTCAGCGCCAGCAGCAGGCACCACGCGACGAACAGGATCAGTGCTTTCAAGGTCGACTCCCGCATGCGGCATCCGCGGAGAAAATCATACCGCCCGGGCGGCCTGTTGCCGGCAGTTCGTCGCGCCGCACCGCCGCCCTGGCGCAGCGGTCAGGCCGCGCCGGACGGGACGACGGCGAACTGGGCCTCGAGCCGTCCGACCTGTTCGCCCTCGCAATGCAGGGTGGCGGCGACGCGCGCTCGCGCCATGCGGCCGCGCGTCAGCGTCGCAGCGAGCTTGTCCCAGTCGGCCGGAGACGGCGACGACGCCCGTGCGGTGAACCCGGCGACGATCGGGCGCTCGTAATGCATGGTGTTGCTGTGGATCACGATGCGGCCGTCGAGGCCCGCCGCGCGCATCCGCACGTGCAAGGCCGACCACGCGGCCAGGATGGCCACGGCGGACGCGCTGCCGCCGAACACCGTGTCGCGATGATTGGTGTTGGGCGCGAGCGGCGCGAACAGTTCGATGCCCGCGTCGTCGAGGCTGCGCACCTCCACACCCATCGCGTTCGCGAGCGGAATGCGCGTGCGCAGGTAGTCCTGCAACTCGGCGGGCTTCACGCGGCCGGGACGAGGCGCTTCATGACTGGGGGCTCCTTGCAGGGTCCGGCGGGAGATCGGACGCCAAGCCTAGAGTCGGCCCGGGCAGGCCGCAAGGGTCGCCGCGGACGGCCCGCCCGCGCTTGCTGGAGCGTGCCGCGCAAGGCGTAGAATCGGCCGCAGGGAGATCTGCAGCGCTTACCGGGAGCCCGACCATGACCGACGACCTATTACACGCGGTGCAGCACCACCCGTTCGTGCAGGGGCTCACGCCCGAGCATTGCGCAACCCTGGCCGGGCTCGCGCGCCCCGTGAAATTCGCCAAGGACGAGATCATCTTCGCCGAGGGCGACCCCAAGCACGAGTTCTTCCTGCTGCTGAACGGCCGCGTGGCGCTCGAGATGCTGGTGCAGGGCAAGACCTTGCGCGTGCATCACCTCGAGGGCGGCGACGAACTCGGCTGGTCCGCGGTGCATCATGGGCGGCGGCAAGCGCTTCCAGGCGCGCGCGCTCGAGCCGGTCGAGGCGTTGTCGTTCGACGGTTACGCACTGCTCGAGAAATGCCGTTCCGACAATGCGTTCGGCTACAAGATCATGCATCGGTTGCTCGGCGTCGTCTCGGAGCGCCTGCAGGCCGCACGCATGCAGGTCCTCGACATGTACTCGCCGGTCGCGAGGCGCGCCGGCGCTTGAGACCGCCCGGCGCCGCGTCAGAGCCGGTCGAGCAGCCAGCCCGGGAAGAGACTCAGCAGGACCGCGGGCACCGTGCAGACCACGGTCGCGAGCAGCGCCAGCCGGCGCGGCCTGCCGCCCGATGCGGCGGGCTCGTCCGCGCTCATGAACATGTACTGGATCACGCGCAGGTAGAAGTAGATGCCGAGGTAGCTCGCCACGAGGCCGAGCACCGCGTAGCTCGTGTAGCCCGGCGGCGAGCACGTTGCGGAAGATCAGGAACTTGGCGGCGAACCCGGGCAGCGGCGGCAGGCCGGCCAGCGAGAGCATCGCGGCCGCGATCACGATCGCCGCCACCGGCTGGCGGTGGAACAGCCCCTTCAGCGAATCGAGCCGGTCCTGCCGGGCGTCGTCCACGCCGCGCGGCAGGGCCACGAACGCGAGCACGTTCATCACGCCATAGACGGCCAGGTAGAAGACGATCGCCTCGTAGCGGCCCGGTCCGGCGCCCAGGAACGCGTAGAACAGGTAGCCGGCGTGCGCGATCGACGAGTACGCGATCATCCGCCGGAAGCTCGTCTGGCGCATGGCGGTCAGGTTGCCCCAGGCCATCGAGACCAGCGGCAGGATCACGAGCACCCCCACCATCGGCTGCGTCACGGGAACGGTGCCGAACAGCCGCAGCGCGGCGAGCAGCGCGCCCGCCTTGATCACCGTGGCCATGTAGGCGGTCACCGGCACGCTCGCGCCCTCGTAGGCATCGGGCGCCCAGGCGTGGAAGGGCACGATCGCCGCCTTCAGCATCAACGCGGCCAGCACCAGCACGGCGCCTGCGGCGGCGAGCGGCTGGCCAGCGAGCATCGAGTTGCCGAACGTCGCGAGCTCGAGCGAGCCGCTGGCGCCGTAGAGCAGCGAGACGCCCATCAGCAGAGTCGCCGTGGCCGCGCCGCCCAGCACCAGGTACTTGAGCGCCGCCTCGGTGCTCTCCGGCCGCAGGAACGCGAGCAGCACGAGCACGTAGACCGGCAGCGACATCAGCTCGATGCCGAGGAACAACGTCAGGAAGCTGCTCGAGGAAATCACGAGGCACGCGCCGTACAGGGACGACAGCAGCAACACGTAGTAGCGCGTCTCGGCGAAGTCGTCGCGCGAGATGAGCAGGATCGGCAGGGTCAGCGCGAGAATCACGGCCTTCGGCAGCGAGGTCATCGGCCCGGCCGCGAAATGCCCGGGGAACGGCGTGCCCTCGTACCCCTGCGAGTAGAGCGCCCAGGCGCAGACCGTCGCGGCGGTGACCGTCAGGAAAGCGAGGAAGAATCCGTCGCGCTCCCGGCCGCTCACGATCTCGGCCAGCAGCAGCAGCACGATGCCGGCGAGCAGCAGGTTCTCGGGCAGCATCGCGGTCAACACGTCGTGCCAGTTCATGGCAGGCTCCCGTCGACGGCCGCCTGCGGGCCCATCACGATCTGCTGGTACTCACGCGCCGCCCGCTCCGTCTTGCGCAGCGCCTCCTCGGGATACAGGCCGAGGAAGAAGATCGCGGCCACCAGCACCACGAGGATCGCGCGCTCGCGCAGGTTCAGGTCGGCGAGCGGCTGGTGCGGGGCCTTGTCCTTGCCGAACAGCAGGTGCTGCGCGAGTCGCAGCATGTACAGCGCGCCGAGCACCACGCCGGTGACGGCGATCACCGCCAGCACCAGCGGCAGGTCGTAGCCCGCCTCGTGCAGCGGCCAGGCGGCGTTGAACGCGCCGAGCAGCGCCATGAACTCGCCGGTGAAGCCGCTCGTGGTCGGCAGGCCGATCGAGGCGAGCGTGAGGATGGCGAAGAACACCGAGAACACGGGCAGCAGCTTCGCGAGGCCGCCGTACGCCGCGAGGTCGCGCGTGTGGCAGCGCTCGTAGATCATGCCGACCATCAGGAACAGCCCGCCCGCGACCAGGCCGTGGCTGACCATCTGGATGAGCGCGCCCTGGATGCCGACGAGGTCGAGGCTGACGAGGCCCAGCATCACGTAGCCGAGGTGGCTGATCGACGAGTAGGCGATGATCTTCTTGATGTCGTCCTGCACCAGCGCGAGGCAGGCGCCGTAGACGATGCTGATCACCGACAGGGTCATCAGCGCCGGCGTGAACGCGCGGGTCGCCTCGGGGAACAGCGGGAAGCCGAGCTTCATGAAGCCGTACGTGCCCATCTTCAGCAGCACGCCGGCCAGGATCACGGAGCCGGTGGTCGGCGCCTCGACGTGCGCGTCCGGCAACCAGGTGTGCAGCGGCACCATCGGCACCTTGATCGCGAACGACAGGCCGAACGCGGCCAGCAGCCACATCTGCGTCTGCAGCGGCAGGCTGCTGTGGTACAGGTCGACGAACGCGAACGAATTGACGCCGGTCCGCTGCTTCAGCGAATACACCAGGTAGATCAGCGCCGCGAGCATCAGGATGCTGCCGAACGCGGTGTACAGCACGAACTTCAGCGTCGCGTAGATGCGCCGCTCGCCGCCCCAGATGCCGATGATCAGGAACATCGGGATCAGCATCGCTTCCCAGAACACGTAGAACAGGAACAGGTCCTGGGCGAGGAACGCGCCCAGCATCGCGAACTGGATGAACAGCACCATCGCGTAGAAGAGCTTGATGTCCTTGCGCACGGCGCTGAACGAGCCGGCGACCACCAGCGGGCCGAGGAACGCCGTCAGCGCGACGAGCAGCACGTTGATGCCGTCGAGCCCAATGCGGTACTCGATGCCCCATTCGCGGATCCACGGCTTGCTGGTCGCGAACTGCAGGCCCGACACGTTCGGGTCGAAGCGGAGATACAGGATGGCCGTCAGCGCCAGCTGCACCAGCGTCACGGCGAGCGTCAGGCCGCGCACCTGCGAGTCGCGGCCCTTCGGCAGCAGCGCGATCGCGAGCATGCCCGCGACCGGCAGCCAGAGCACGAGGTTCAGCAGGGTCGGGTCAGCCATTGCGCCACATCCAGGCGAGGCACGCGACGGCTCCGGCCACCGCGAGCGCGACGTAGAACTGCAGGCTGCCCGTCTCGACGCGACTCAACCGCCCGGCGACGCGCTGCGCCGTCGCGGTCATGCCGTGCAGCGAGCCGTCGATCAGGAAGCGATCGCCCAGGCCGAGGAACACGCGGTCCGAGATCCAGTTGAGCGGGCGACCGAGCACGGCCTCGTACAGTTCGTCGATGAAGTACTTGCCGGACAGCAGCCGATGCAGCTTCGGGAAGCGGGCGGCCAGCGCCTCACCCCGGGCGAGTCCCTTGCCGTACACGAGCACGGCGCCCGCCAGCCCGGTGAGCGCGATCACGACGGAGAGGACGAGCAGCGCCTTTTCGTAGTGCTCGAGGCTCTGCTGCGCCTTCGCGAGCGGCAGCACGTGCTCGAGGAAATGCGGAATGCTGAAGAAGCCGCCAACGGCCGAGAGCACCGCGAGGATCATCAGCACGCCGGTCATCGACAGCGGCGACTCGTGCACGTGATGTTCGGCCTCGTGGCTCATCCGCGAGGGCGTGAGGAACGTCAGCCACAGCAGCCGGAACATGTAGAAAGAGGTCATCAGCGCCGTGACGGTTCCGACCAGCCAGAGCAGCGGTGAGCCGCCGGTCTCGCTCGCGAACGCGAACCAGAGGATCTCGTCCTTGGAGAAGAACCCCGCGAGCGGCGGGATCCCGGCGATCGCGGCCGTCGCGACGGCAAACGTCACGAAGGTGATCGGGATCTTCTTCGCCAGCCCGCCCATCCTGCGGATGTCCTGCTCGCCGCTCATCGCGTGGATGACGCTGCCGGCGCCGAGGAACAGGCAGGCCTTGAAGAAGGCGTGCGTGTAGAGGTGGAAGACCGCGACTCCGTAGGCGCCGACGCCGAGCGCGACGAACATGTAGCCGAGTTGCGACAGCGTGGAGTAGGCCAGCACTTTCTTGATGTCGGTCTGCACGATCGCGACCGAGGCCGAGAAGAACGCCGTGGCCGCACCCACCACCGCGATCACCTGCGACGCTTCGGGCGCGTGCTGGTAGATGCCGTTGAGGCGCGCGACCAGGTAGACGCCGGCCGTCACCATCGTCGCCGCGTGGATCAGCGCGGAGACCGGGGTCGGGCCCGCCATCGCGTCCGGCAGCCAGACGTGCAGCGGGATCTGCGCGCTCTTGCCGCAGGCGCCGATGAACAGCAGGATGCCGACCAGGCTCGCCGACACGGCCGGCAGCGTGGGCGCGAGGAAGGCCGCGTTGATGCGGTCCATCTCGAACGTGCCGAGCGTGTGGTAGATCAGGAACATGCCGAGCAGGAAGCCGGCGTCGCCGACGCGGTTGGTGATGAACGCCTTCTTGCCCGCGGCCGCCTTCGCCGGGTCTTCGAACCAGAAGCCGATCAGCAGGTAGGAGGCGAGGCCGACGCCTTCCCAGCCGACGAAGGTCACCAGCAGCGAGCGGCCGAGCACCAGCAGCAGCATGAAGAACAGGAACAGGTTCAGGTACGCGAAATAGCGCGCGTAGCTCGCGTCGTCCTTCATGTAGCCGGTCGAGTAGACGTGGATCAGCGAGCCGACGCCGGTGACGATCAGGGTCATCACGGCGCTCAGCCGGTCGAAGTAGAACGAGATGTCGAAGCTGAAGCTGCCGACGGTCGCCCAGCGATAGGCGACTTCGACCAGCGGTTGCTCGCCGCCGCCTGCCTGCAGCAGCATGACGGCGCGGATCGCGGCCAGGAACGCGAGGATCGGCAGGCCGCAGCCGACGGCCGACACGAACGACTTGCCGATCCGCGCGCCGAGCAAGCCGTTCAGCAGGAAGCCGACCAGGGGGAGCAGGACGATGAGGGTGAGCAGGTTCATCGCGCCTCATCCCTTCAGGCTGCCGAACGCTTCGACGTCCAGCGTGTGGCGCTGGCGCGAGAGCAGCAGGACGATCGGGATCGCGATGCCGATCTCGGCGGCCGCGACGACGAAGATCAGGAACACCAGCACGGCGCCCGAGAGGGTCCCCGACAGCTGCGAGAACGTGACGAAGCTCAGGATGACGCCGTTCAGCATCAGCTCCATGCACATCAGCATCACCAGCGCGTTGCGGCGGATCATCACGCCGACGAGTCCGATGCCGAACAGCGCAAAGCTGGCGCCGAGCAGCAGCTGGGTCCTATCCATCGTTCCTCCGCCCGCCCTTGATGACCGCGATGGCGGCGACGACGGCCGCCACCAGCAGCACCGACGTGAGTTCGAAGTGCAGCCAGTACGTCCGCAGCAACTCGCCGAGAACGGCTGGATGAAGATAAGAGGTGCCGGGTTTGACTTGTTGACTTATCGGCGCCGCGACGGCGACAGCGGTGCCGGGACGCATCGCCGTGAAGGCGAGCGCGGCGACCAGCAGCACGCCGGCGATCACGCCCGGCACCAGCATGTGCCCGAAGCGGCGCACGAACGAGGGGTCGCGGACGTCGAGCAGCATGATCACGTACACCATGAAGACCATCACGGCGCCGACGTAGATCAGCACCTGGAACACCGCGATCACGTGCACGCCGAGCGTCGCGTAGATGCCCGCAAGCGACAGCATCGAGCAGATCAGCGCCAGCGCCACGCGCATCGGGTGCTGCGCGATCAGCATCAGCAGGCCGCCGAGCACCGCGCCGCCCGCGAAGAGGACGAGCAGCAGATTCTCGAGGTTCATTGCGCGCCTCCCTGCGGTTTCGCTCCCGCAACGGGATAGGGCTTGGCGACGTCCCGCGCCGGCTGCCAGTTGAGCAGTTCTTCCTTGCCGATCCACATCTTGTCGCGATCGAAGCCCGGGAAGTCCGGCGTCTCCTTGACCATGCGGATCGCATCCTCGGGGCACGCTTCGACACACAGCCCGCAGAACACGCAACGCGAATAGTCGATCTCGAAGCGCGCCGGGTACTTCGGATGCGCCGGATCGTCCGGGTCGAACGCCGCGTCGATCTCGATCACCTGCGCGGGGCAGACCGTCGCGCACATGTTGCAGGCGACGCATTGCGGCCGCCCGTCGGGCCGTTGCGTCAGGACGTGCTTGCCGCGGTTGCCCGGGGCATAGTCCTTGCGCGTCTCTTCCGGGTAGTAGGCCGTCAGCGCGCCCTTGCGGCCCGTCATCCACTTGAACATGTTGCGCGTGAACACCCCGCCCGTGATGGCGAGGCCGCGCACCACTTCGAACAGGTACGACTTCTCGTACCAGCCCATCTCGGGCTCGTTCCAGTACTTCGGGCGGACGTACGGTTTGCGGGCTTTGGTCATCGCGGCCGCCTCATCCGATGGCCCAGACCGCGACCGCGGTCACGACGAGGTTGGCGATGGCGAGCGGCAGCAGGAACCGCCACGCGAAGCGTGAGCAGCTGGTCCCAGCGGAAGCGCGGCAGCGTCCAGCGCACCAGGATCTGGAAGCTGCAGAGCAGGAACACCTTCACCAGGAAGGTGACGACCTGGATGAGCACGACCCAGCCATGGCTGACCGCGATCGCGTGCCCGCCGGGCAGCACGAAACCCGCATCCGACATCCACGGCAGGTTGTAGCCGCCGAGGAACAGCGTGACGAACAGCGCCGCGACGATCGCGATCTCGATGAACTCGGCGAGCATGAACATGCCCTGCTTCATCGCGCTGTATTCGGTGAAGTAGCCGGAGATCAGCTCGGACTCGGCCTCCGGCAGGTCGAACGGAATGCGCTTGTTCTCGGCGATGGCCGCGGTCATGAACAGGATCGCCGCGAACGGCTGGTAGACGACGCCCCAGGCCGGCAGGAAGCCGAGCACCGTGCCCGACTGGTGCCGGACGATGGTCATGAAGTCGACGCTGCCGTAGATCAGGATCAGCCCGAGCAGCGTGAGGCCCATCACCACGTCGTAGGAGATCAGCTGCGAGCCGGCGCGCAGCGCGCCGAGCAGCGAGAACTTGTTGGCCGACGACCAGCCCGCGAGCATCGCGCCGATGATCGAGATGCCGCTGAACGCGAGCACGACCAGCAGGCCCGCGTCGATCGGCGCGATCTGCATCGGATAGGTATGGCCGCCGAACCAGCCGGCGAGCGCCGGGAACAGCCTGTCCGGGTCGAGCACGCCGCCGAACGGGATCACCGCGAACACCAGCATCACCGGGACGAACGCCAGCCAGACTCCCAGCGCATACGCCAGCTGGTCGTAGGCGACCGGCTTGAAGTCTTCCTTCAAGCAGCAGCTTCAGACCGTCCGCCATGCCGTGGAACAGCCCGAGCCAGACCAGCTTCACCTGCGTGAACGGGATGCGCAGGTACGCGCGGTTGGCGCCGATGCGATCCGACATGATCGCCGCCTGCTTGCGCTCGACCCAGGTCAGGATCGCGCCGAACGTCAGCAGCAGGCCCATCGCGTACGCGATGTAGACGAGGCTGATCGCGAGGTCCTGCTTCATCATGGATGGCCCCGCGCGGGCGCGGCGAGCGCCTTGAACAGCGCCTCGGCATCCGCAACCGCCTCGGCCTTCGGCGAAGCACGGCTCGAACTTGCTCACGACACCCTGGAAGTTGGTGTAGTGCCCGGCGCGCTCCGTCTGCACGCTGATCGGGATGAACACGTCCGCGTGGCCGTTCTCCGGCGCGAGATACGAGTTCAGGAAGATGATCTTCGCGCTGGCGGGGATCTTTGCGAAATCCGCGCCTTCACCCCAGACCAGCACCAGGTCCGTGCCGTCGTGGTACGCCGGCGCGTCGGCGTGGAACAATTCGCGGGCCTTCGCGGTGTTCGGATTCTTGTCCGCCTTGATCAGCAGGTCGTCCTCGACGCGTTCGCCTTCCTCCGGCAGCCAGTCGGTCTTGGCGAACGAGTGGAACACCTCGCCGAGGTAACGCTTGAACGCCTCGAGTTCCTCGTTCGAACCCCAGTTGGAGACGAGCGCGAGCGGGTGACGGGCCGCACCGATCAGGCGGCGCGCTTCATCGGTCGCGGCGGCGAGAGTAACCGGGCGGCCCTTCAGCATCGGCTCGTCGGCGCGGGTGCGCTCGAGGATGCGGGCGAGGTCGCGGGCCTTGTTGCAGATCCACGGGCCGTTCACGGCCGGGTTCTCGAGCGGCGTCACGCGCGCGATGCTCGTGTTCTGCTTTGGATCGAGCGACTTGACGAACCACTCCGGCTTGCGATGCCAGACGTTGATCGTGCAGCCGCGGCTGCAGCCCGGGCACACCGACGGCGTCGGCTTCAGGTACCAGACGCGCGACTTGTGCAGGAACTGCCGCGACAGCAGCGCGCCGACCGGGCAGAGGTCGATGATGTTGTCCGAATACGGGTCCTCGCTGAGCGGCCGGTCCTCGACCGGCCGGATGTTCGAGACGTCGCCGCGCCGCTCGACGCCGAGCGCCATCGACTTCGAGATCTCGTGCGTGAAGCGCGTGCAGCGCAGGCACAGGATGCAGCGCTCGTTGTCGAGCAGGATGCGGTTCGACAGGTTGTAGAACTTGGTGGACTGCACCTTGGCGTCGAGCGAGAGCGACGGCGCGCCGTTGTAGGTGTAGTGGTAGTCCTGCAGCGTGCACTCGCCGGCCTTGTCGCAGATGCCGCAGTCGACCGGGTGATTCAGCGTGATGAACTGCAGGATGGCCTTGCGGTGGGCCTTCACGTCGTCCGACTCGGTGAAGACCTTCATGCCGGCGCTGACGGGCATGTTGCAGGCGATGTCGAGGCCGCGGCCCTCGACCTCGACCAGGCACATGCGGCAGTTGCCTGCCATCGACAGCTGCTCGTGCCAGCAGAAGTACGGGATGAAGTGGCCGTGCGCGCGCGCGACCTGCATCACCGTCTGGTCGGCGTCCGCCTGGATCGCCTGCCCGTTTATGAAGATTTCAGGCATTCCAGGTTCCCGCCGAAGCGCGAGCGCTTGTGCTCGATGTAGTACTCGAATTCATCCCGGAACTTGTCGAGGATGCCCGTGCACGCGTAGCCGGCCGCGTCGCCGAGGCCGCAGATCGTCGTGCCGTCGTTGAATTTCGAGATGTAATAGAGTCGTTCGATGTCCTCCGGCTTGCCGTCGCCCGCGACGATGCGGTCCATGATGCGGTGCAGCCAGCCGGTGCCGTGCCGGCAGGGCGTGCACTGTCCGCAGGACTCGTGGTGGTAGAAGCGCATCAGCACCTGCAGCAGCGTGACCATGCAGGTGCCCTCGGCGATCACGATCATGCCGCCGGAGCCTAGCGTCGAACCGGCGTCCCAGAGGTCTTCGTGCGAAAGCTTGAGGTTGGCGATGTCCGCGCCGGTCAGCACCTTCGAGGAAACACCGCCCGGCACCACGCACTTGATGGCGCGGCCGTGCATCATGCCGCCGCAATCCTCGTCGAGGAACTTCATCCACGGATAGCCGAGTTCGACTTCGTACACGCCCGGCTTGTTGACGTGCCCCGAGACGGAGTACAGCCGCGTGCCGGGGCTCTTGGGCGTGCCGATCTTCTTGAACTCCGCAGCGCCGTTATTCACGATCCACGCGACGTTCGAGAGCGATTCGACGTTGTTGACGACGGTCGGCTGCTGGTAGAGACCCTTCACCGTCAGGCGGGGCGGGCGGTTGCGGGGATAGCTCTTCTTGCCTTCGAGCGAGGAGATCAGGCCCGACGCTTCGCCCGCGACGTAGGCGCCGGCGCCGCGGTACACGACCATGTCGCAGTTGAAATCGGTGCCGAGGATGTTCTTGCCGAAGTATCCGGCCGCATACGCTTCCTCGACCGCACCGGCCAGGTGGCGGTACGGCAGGTCGAATTCGCCACGGATGTAGACGAAGCAGTTGTGCACGTTCAGCGCGTAGGCCGAGATCAGCATCGACTCGAGCAGCTGGTGCGGGTTGTTCTCGAGGATCCAGCGGTCCTTGAACGTGCCGGGCTCGCCTTCGTCCGCGTTGGCGATCAGGTAATGCGGATTGCCGTCGTCGTACTGGATGACCTGCCACTTGCGCCCGACCGCAAACGCCGCGCCGCCGCGGCCCTGCAGTCCGGACGCCGTCAGCTCCTTGACGATCTCGACGGGCTTCATCTGCTTCAGCGCCTTCGACAGCGCCGCGTATCCGCCGCGCGCGCGATACTCCTCGAGCGAGTGCGAGGTCGCGGTGACCGGGAACGTCATGAAGATCTGGCGGCCGGGCATGATTACTTCAGCCCCTCCAGCAGTTCGTCGACCTTCGCGCCGGTCAGGTTCTCGTGGTAGGCCTCGTTCACCATCATCATCGGCGCCGTGCCGCAGGAACCCAGGCACTCCGCGGTGCTGAGCGTGTAGCGGCCGTCCGGCGTCGTCTGCCCCGGCGCGATGCCGAGCCTGCTGCTGCACGTGCGAGAGGATGTTTTCCGCGCCGCGCATCGAGCAGCTGACGTTGTGACACATCTGCAGGTGCCAGCGGCCGATCGGCTTGCGCCGGAACATCGTGTAGAACGAGAGCACTTCCTCGATCTGGATCTTCGGCACGCCCAGATATTGATGCAGCGCCTCGACGTCGCTGTCCGAGACGTAGCCGCGATCGTGCTGGATGCGGTGCAGGCAGGGCAGCACCAGCGAGGATTCGAACCCCGCGGGAAAGCGCTCGCGCAGCTTCTCGAATTCGGGGATCAGGTGCTTCACCGGTCGCACTCCCCGCCGATCATGTTGACCGAGCCGAAGGTCGGCACGATGTCGGCGAGCTGGTAGCCGTCGAGCATCCGGTGCACGCCGCCCATGTGGACGAAGCTCGGGCTGCGGCAGTGGACTTTCCAGGGCACGCCGCCGCCGACGCTCACCAGGTAGAAGCCGAGCTCGCCGTTGGCGCCCTCGTGCGCGGCGTACGATCTCGCCCGGCCGGCACCTGCGGGCCTTCCATGATCAGCTTGAAGTGGTTGATCAGCGATTCGATCTCGGTGTAGACGAGGTGCTTCGGAGGCAGCGTGCAGCGCCGGTCGTCGACGCAGATCGGGCCGGGCTCGAGCATCTCCATCAGCTGGCGGATCATGTGGCGCGACTCGTCGAGCTCGCGCATGCGCACGTAGTACCGGTCGTAGTTGTCGCCCTTGATGCCGACGGGCACTTCGAATTCGAGTTCGGCATAGGCGAGGTAGGGCGTGTCCTTGCGCAGGTCGCGAGGCGCGCCGGTCGAGCGCAGGATCGGGCCGGTGAAGCCCCAGTTGATCGCTTCGTCGCGTCTTCAGGACGCCCACGTCGCGCATCCGGTCGATGAAGATCCGGTTGCGGTCGACGAGCCCGTGGACCCGGTTCACGAACGTGTCCATCTCGTCGAGGATTTCGCCGAGCCGCGTCAGCCAGCCGTCCGGCAGGTCGTGCGACAGGCCGCCGATGCGGCCGTAGGTGTACGTGACGCGCGCGCCCGTCAGCGCCGCGAGGTGCTCGTACACGTAGTCGCGGATCGTGACGAGGTACAGGAATGCCGTCATCGCGCCGAGTTCCATCAGCGCGGCCGCGACGCAGGTCAGGTGATCGGCGATCCGCGAGTATTCCGAGAGCAGCGTGCGCAGGTACTTGCAGCGCGGCGTGATCTCGACGTCCATCAGCTTCTCGACGGCCTCGCAGTACGCGAAGTTGTTGATCAGCGCGGAGCAGTAATTCAGCCGGTCCACGTAGGGGATCAGGTTGTGCCAGGTGTGCGACTCGCACTCCTTCTCGAAGCCCCGGTGCAGGTAGCCGCAGTGCACGTCGGTGCGGATCACGCGCTCGCCGGACAGTTCGGCGACGATCTGGATCGTGCCGTGCGTGGCCGGGTGCGACGGGCCGATGTTGACGATCACCGAGCCTTCGACCGAACTCGTGTCGAAGGCGGGCCGGATCGGGTTCGGCAGCGTGCTGACCGGTTTGGCCGGGGCGTTCATCGGCGGTACGGCACCAGCGGTTGTTCCTGCTGCTTCGGATAGTCCTTGCGCAGCGGATGGCCGACGAATCCCTCGTACAGCAGCAGGGGGCGCAGGTCGTCGTTGCCGCGAAAGACGATGCCGTACATCTCGTGGCACTCGCGCTCCATGTAGCGCGCGGAGCCGTACAGCGGCACCAGCGTGTCCACGGTCGGGTCTGCGGCCGGCACGCGAGTCTTCACGCGGACGCGGACGAATTCCCGCGTCGAGTAGAAGTGGTAGACGACGTCGAAGCGCGGGTCGCGGTCCGGCCAGTCGACCGCGGTCACGTCGAGGAACAGGTCGAAGCCGAGGTGCTCCTTCAGCGCCTGTGCGATCGCGAACACGTTGGCGGCGTCGGTGACGAGCACCAGGATGCCGTGCGCGACCGACGACTCCGTCACCGCGCCGGCGAGGGCTGTGCGTATCTTGTCGAACACCGCGTCGCTCACGATCAGAATTCCTGGTTGATGATCGGGTGGCGCTGCGCGGCGATCTTGTCCTGCAGCTTCATGATGCCGTCGATGATCATCTCGGGGCGCGGCGGGCAGCCCGGGATGTAGAGGTCGACCGGGATGATCTTGTCGATGCCGGGCAGCGCGGCGTAGTTCTGGTAGAAGCCGCCCGTCGAGGCGCACACGCCGAACGCGACGACCCACTTGGGCTCGCACATCTGCTCGTACACCTTGCGCAGGATCGGCGCCTGCTTGTGCGAGACCGTGCCGACGACCATCAGCATGTCGGACTGGCGCGGCGTGAAGCGCGGCAGCGCGGCGCCGAAGCGGTCGGTGTCGTAGAGCGTCGAGCTGACCGACATGAACTCCATGGCGCAGCACGCGGTGACGAACGGGTACGGGAACAGCGAGAACTTGCGGGCCCAGCCGACGAATTCGTCCTTCTTCGTCGTGATGTACTCGAACGCGGCGCTCTTCTGGTGCCCGGCCGGGGTGCTCCGCGTCATTGCGTGACCTCTTCGAGCAACCCGGTGCGCCAGACGTACAGCATGATCAGCACCAGCAGGCCGATGAAGAGCCCGAGCGTCGCGAGCAGGAAGCCGGAGAGCGGCTGCGCGCCGAGCGCCCAGAGGAACAGGAACACCGTCTCGAGGTCGAACAGGATGAACAGCACGGCGATGGCGTAGTACTTCACCGGCACGGCGCGCGTGTTGTCCTGCTGCACCGGCGTTGCGCCGCATTCGAACGGCTCGAGCTTCAGCGCCGTGTTCACCGGCTTCGGGCCGACGACGGCATTGAGCCACAGCGTGAGCGCCACGAAGCCGAGGATCACGAGCAGGTAGAGCAGGAAGGAAAGGTAGGCGTTCATGTGGATGCCGGCGCGCCGGGTGACGCGACTATATTCACTTGCAACCAATTCCTGTTCCTACGGAAAACACTTATGGTCGCAATGCCATGCGATCACTCGAAATCGGCCCCATCCTCCGCGGCCGCAGGTTCCGCTCCGTGAACACATCCATCGACGCGACACCCACGACCGCCTTGCCCGTGAAGCGGCGCTCGAGCGCGTGGCCGGCGCGCCTCGACCTGCTGCAGAGCGGCAGCGGACTCGCGCTCGGCCTGTTCATGTGGGTGCACATGCTGTTCGTGTCGTCGATCCTGCTCGGATCGGACGCGATGTGGCGCGTGGCCCGGTTCTTCGAGGGGTATTTCTTCTTCGGCCGGGCGATCTACCCGCTCGTCTCGGCGCTCGTCGGCACCGTGTTCGTGCTGTTCATCTGTCACGCGGCGCTCGCGCTGCGCAAATTCCCGGCGAACTACCGGCAGTTCCGGGCGTACCGGGACCACATGGGCGCGATGAAGCACGACGACACCACGCTGTGGTACTGGCAGGTGGTGACGGGTTTTGCGCTGTTTTTCATGGCGTCGACCCACCTGTACATCATGATGACGCACCCGGACCGCATCGGGCCGTTCGAGTCGGCCGACCGCGTCTGGAGCGACCTGATGTGGCCGCTCTACCTCGTCATGCTGTTCGCAGTGGAATTCCACGGCGGCATCGGCCTCTATCGGCTGGCGCTGAAGTGGGGCTGGTTCGACGGCGACGACCCGGTAGCGACCCGTCGGAAACTACGCACCCTCAAATGGGCGCTGACGATCTTTTTCCTGCTGCTCGGCCTCGCGACGCTCGCCGCGTACATCAAGATCGGCATCGCGCACGCGCCGGACTACGGCCAGCACTACGTCCCGACGTGGCTGCAGGCGGGGGCGCAGCCATGAAAGTGATCTACACCGACGTGCTCGTCATCGGCGGCGGCCTGGCCGGCCTGCGCATGGCCATCGGCGCCCGGCGCCGCGGCCACGACGCGGTCGTGCTGTCGCTGGTGCCGCCGAAGCGCTCGCATTCCGCGGCGGCGCAGGGCGGCATGCAGGCCAGCCTCGCCAACGTGACCAAGGGGCAGGGCGACAACGAGGACGTCCATTTCGAGGACACCGTCAAAGGCAGCGACTGGGGTGCGGACCAGCAGGTCGTGCGGATGTTCGTGAACACGGCGCCCAAGGCCGTCCGCGAGCTGGCGGCCTGGGGCGTGCCCTGGAGCCGGGTGCGGCAGGGTGACCGGCAGGTCATCATCAATGGCGAGAAAGTCACCATCACCGAGCGGACCGAGGCGCATGGCCTGGTTGCGCAGCGTGATTTTGGCGGCACCAAGAAGTGGCGGACCTGTTACGTCTCCGACGGCACAGGCCATGCGATGTTGTTTGCGGTCAGCGACCAGGCCATCGCTGAAGGCATCCCGGTCCACGAGCGCACCGAGGCGGTGGCGCTGATCCACGACGGCTCACGGTGCTACGGCGCGGTCGTTCGTAACTTGATCTCCGGCGAACTGGTGGCGTACGTCGCCAAAGCGACCGCGATCGCGACGGGTGGCGTGGGCCGCGTCTACCGTGTCACGACCAACGCGGTCATCTGCGAGGGCATCGGCGCCGCGTTGGCCCTCGAGACCGGCGTGGCCCGACTCGGCAACATGGAAGCCGTGCAGTTCCACCCGACCGGGATCTTCCCGGCGGGCATCCTGGTCACCGAGGGGTGCCGGGGCGACGGCGGCTTGCTGCGGGACGGCCAGGGCAAACGGTTCATGCCCGACTACGAGCCCGAAAAAAAGGAGCTGGCCTCCCGCGACGTCGTATCGCGCCGGATGGAGCAGCACATCAAGGCCGGGCATGCCGCGACGTCCCGGTTCGGCGAGCACCTGTGGCTCGACATCACGCTGCTCGGCCGCGCGCACATCGACCGTAACCTTCGGGAAGTCAAGGAGATCTGCCAGAATTTCATGGGCGTCGACCCGGTCGAGCAGTGGATCCCGGTGCGCCCGGCCCAGCACTACTCGATGGGCGGCATCCGCACCAACCACACCGGCCAGAGTCCGGCCTTACGCGGCCTGTTCGCGGCGGGCGAGGCGGCCTGCTGGGACATGCACGGGTTCAACCGGCTCGGCGGCAACTCGGTCGCCGAGACGGTCGTGGCGGGGATGATCGTCGGCGAGTTCATCGCGGACTTCATCGAGAGCACGGCGGGGGACCTGAACATCCCGACGGCGCTGATCCGCGAGGCCGTCGAGGCGGAGCGCGCGAAGCTCGACGCGCTGCTGCACTCGAAGGGCGGCGAGCGGGCCGACGCGATCAAGATCGAGATGCAGCAGATCATGACCGACAAGGTCGGCATCTTCCGCACCGGCAATGACCTCGAGGAGGCCGTGCACCGCCTGCAGCAGCTGGTCGTGCGCAGTCGCAACATCGGCCTGCGCTACCAGGTCGACGGCCCGAACCCGGAACTCGTGACGGCCTATCGCACGCAGAAGATGCTCAAGGTCGCGCTCTGCATTGCCACCGGCGCCCTGGCGCGCACCGAAAGTCGCGGAGCGCACTTCCGCGAGGATTTCCCGCGACGCGACGACGCACACTGGCTGCGCCGCACGCTCGCTTCCTGGGACAAGCCGGACGACACGGCGCCCCGCCTGGACTACGAGGCACTCGACGTGCAGGCCATGGAACTGCCGCCCGGCTGGCGCGGCTATGGCAACAAGGACTACGTGGACCATCCCGACACGCCGCACAGGGCGGAGCAGGTCGCCGCGGTGAAGGAGCGCCTGCAGGGCGCCGACCGCCACGCGATCCAGACCGAGCTGATGCCCTACGAACACCTGCTGCCCGCGCGCTTTCGCGGCCGCAACGAGCGCATCGACGAGAAACTGCCATGAACCCGGACACGACTGCGCCCACTGCCCCGCCCGTGCCGAACGCGCCGCTGCGCAAGCTGCGCTTCCACGTCCTGCGCCACGATCCGCGCAATCCCGCGAGCGTCCCGCATTTCGACACGTTCGAAATCGAGGAAGCGGCCGCCATGACGCTGTTCATCGCGCTGAACGAGATCCGCGAGCAGCTCGACTCGTCGCTCGCATTCGACTTCGTCTGCCGCGCCGGCATCTGCGGCAGCTGCGCAATGGTCATCAACGGCCGTCCCGGCCTCGCCTGCCGCACGCTCACCAAGGACCTGCCCGCCGACATCTCGCTCGCGCCGTTGCCGGTGTTCGAGCTGATCGCCGACCTTTCGGTGAACACGGGCAAGTGGATGCGCGGCATGAGCGAGCGGCTCGAGACCTGGGTGCACTCGCTCGGCGATGAAGTGGACCTGCGCCGCATCGAGGCGGCGATGGATCCGGACCTCGCCGACAAGATCTACGAGCTCGATCGCTGCATCGAGTGCGGCTGCTGCGTCGCTGCGTGCGGCACGGCGCGGATGCGCGAGGACTTCGTCGGCGCCGTGGGCCTCAACAAGATCGCGCGTTTCGCGCTCGACCCGCGCGACGCGCGCACCGATGCCGACTTGTACGAGCTGGTCGGCAACGACGACGGCGTCTTCGGCTGCATGACGCTGCTCGGCTGCCACGACGTCTGCCCGAAGCAGCTGCCGCTGCAGACGCAGATCGCGTTCCTGCGCCGCAAGATGGCGCGCACCGGCGCGTCCTGACCCCGCTTCGTCGCTGCGCCGCAACGCTTCGTCGAACTTAGTAAAAAGTTAAGGTTTTCGCTAGGGGATTCGTACTAACGCCCCGACTCGCGCTTCGCCACACTCCTGCCCCAAGCGAACCCGGCCGATCCGGGGGTCGGATAGGGGACCGAAGGTTCGCGCTTCGACAACAGGAGTGGAGATCATGAACAAGCGTTTCGTGTTCGGTGCGGCGGCCGTGCTTGCCTATGCGTTCACCGCCGTCGTGGCGGGCGCCGCGGACACCCGCAAGGTGACGCGCGGTCGGTACCTGGTCACCATCGGCGGCTGCAACGACTGCCACACGCCCGGCTACATGGAGAAGGGCACGGCGGTGCCGGAGAACGAGTGGCTCACCGGCATGGCGGTCGGCTTCCAGGGTCCGTGGGGCACGACCTATCCGTCCAACCTGCGTCTGGTCGCTCAAGTCGATGACCGAGGCCCAGTGGGTGAAGCACGCGCGCCAGGAGCGCATGCCGCCGATGCCGTGGTTCAACCTCGCGAAGATGACCGACGCGGACCTCAAGGCCGTCTATGCCTACGTTCGCAGCCTCGGCGCTGCCGGGTGAGCGGGCCCCGGCGTACGTCGCACCGGGCGGCAAGGTGAACACGCCGTTCTTCGTGTTCGTGCCGCAGGTCGACCAGAAGACGGCCGCGAACGGCAAGTGACCCGTGCGTCAATTCGGCCGCTGCAGTCCGGGCCGCTCCGGCGCCCCGGACTGCATGTCCGAGAGCTCGAGCGGCCGCAGCACGTTCAGCCGGAACCGGCCGCGCCCGGTCTTTTCGATCCGCAGGCCCGGGCAACGCTCCTCGAGCCGGCGTTGCAGCAGGATCAGCCGCGCTTCGAGGTTCTCGCTGATGTCGGGCAGGTGGATGGCCGGGTCGAGCCTCAGCTCGCGATTGGAATAGTCGGTGCGACGCTCGTCGACGAAGCCGCGCACCAGACGCCAGAAGATGGCGCCCGCGACGCCTTTGATCAGGTAGTCGCCGTCGACGAAGATGCTGTCGTTCTCGGCGAAGCGCCGGATCTTCAGCGACTGGCCCTTCGGCGGTGAGGTGCGCGGTGCCGGCACGTCGGCTTCGTCCGGCGCCTCGGCCACGCCGTCGCACGACTGCGCGGTGAGCCCGATGTGGGTCGCCAGCACGACCAGCGCGTCCTCCTCGTCGTAGCCATAGCGTCCGGGGTCGACGCTCTCCGCGAACAGCACGCCGATCAACCGGTCGCCCGCCAGGATCGGCACCGCGATCTGGCTCTGCGAAGCGGCGAGCCCCGGGAACGGGATTTCGTCGCACCAGCCGCGCACCCATGCCGTGGCTCTCGGCCGCCTCGCGCACCGCGCGCCCGTAGCCGAATTCCGCGGTCGCGTGCGTGATCCGGATCGGTGTGCGCTCCTGCGCGGCGACGCCGATCACCCCTGCGCCCGAGTGCGATCTCGGCGCCGACACCGGACTGCGGGTAGCCCGCGCTCGCCACGGCGTACAGCTTGCCGACCACGGGGTCGTGCATCAGCACCATCGCGTGCGAGAAGCGGAACTGCTCGCGCATCACCGCGAGCGCTCCATCGAGCAGGGATTCGAGGTCCGTCGCGCCCGCCAGCCGGGCCACGCCGTTGCGCACGGCCGAGAGTGTGTTGAGGCGCGGCAGAGAGGCGGTCATCGGCGTGCCGTACACCTGCACGATCGACTCGACGCGGTAGACGTCGGCGCCGCGCAGCTTGAACACGCCGGTCATGCCCGTGTGCGACGCGATGCCCGCAAGCTTCGCCTTCATGCTCTCGAACAGCGCACCCGATTCCTCGGTGCGCAGGTAGTGCACGGCCAGCTTGTACTGGGCGCCGTTGTCCGGATGGACGACGACCACCGTCGCACGCGGATTCTCGAGCACGTTCTGGCGCGTCTTGCTGAAGAACTGGAACGACAGGGCGACGTGGGTCGCGTCGACGTAGTGCACTTCGGAGATGTACGACACGTTCGGCGTGCCGTCGCGCGCGCAGGTCGCGATGACGGCCGGCACGGCGCCTTCGAGGCAGGGACGTATCGCGTCGAGCGTCACCGTCACGCGCCCGCCCTCAGCGGCGTGCCGGCCGCGGGGCCGGGGGTCTGCTCGAATGCGGAGGTCGGAGTGAAGGCGATGGCCGTCAGTCCCGTCTCGGCGCGGCCACGCAGCGCGGCGGCGAACTCGGCGCCGTACCCGACCGAGACCAGTTCCTCGACCCAGTCGCCGAGGTGACGCCCGGCGATGCGGCGGTCCGCCGGCGTGACCGGGACCACGTGCGCATCCGTGCCTTTCAGCTGGATCGTGCGATGCGTGCTGGGCTGGCTGAACACCACGGCGATCGTGCCGGTGAGCCGGATGTCTTCGAGCAGTTCGCTCGCGCGGCCGGGTTCGACGAGGACCGTGACGCGTCGCCGGTCGCGCGACACCTTGCAGCCGCAGCCGCGCACGACGTCCGGGACTCGCTGCCGGATTGCGCGACGCGACGATCACCGACACGCCGCCCTGCATGAATGCGGCGTGGTCGGCGCCGATCAGCGCCGGCGGATCGTGTCTTTCCCCCCATGGGCGAAATCATAGCCGGATGAGTTTGAATTGGGCTCGATGCCGAGTCGCCCGTCGTTCGACGTGTGCCGGGCACCGGCGCCTGGAACCGGTGCCCGGAGCCGGGGCCTGGAGCTTGGTGCATGGACCCGGTGCTTGCGCTTTCATGGCTCGGCGCCGTCAACCGGCTCGTGCGCGTGCCTGTGGCCAAGTGTTCTGCGCGGCCAATCCTCGATGCCCTGGTCGGCATGTCCGGCACGGCTCGCTGGCCGGTCTGGCGGTACGCATTTCTGGGCGTTTCCGAAGGTAATTTTCGCGCCTTAGTCATTGATTTTTATTGCTAATATGCTAGATTACTGGATATATAACCAGTCCCTTGGAGCGTGCCATGTCAGGGCCTGCACCAGACGTCGATCGGGGTCTCAGCAACCGTGAACTGGCCGCCGCGATCACGGAGTTGGCCGGCCATCTGAATGCCGCCACTCGGCGCTGGCTGGCGTTGATTGCGGAGTTCGACCGCCGCAAGGGCTGGTCCGATTCGGTCACGCAGTCCTGTGCCCATTGGCTCAACTGGCAGTGCGGGCTGGCCCTCGGGGCGGCGCGGGAGAAGGTGCGGGTCGCGCATGCGCTCGAAGACTTGCCGCTCATCGGCGCGGCGATGGGTCGCGGCGAGCTGAGCTACTGGAAGGTCCGCGAGGTGACGCGGGTGGCCACGCCGGCCACGGAGCAAGTGCCTGGTTGGATATCGCGCTGCATGGCACGGCGAGTCACGTCGAGCAGCTGGTGCGGAAGTATCGACGCGTCCAGGAAGTGGAGGCCCTGTCGCGAGAAGAGCGGCAACAGGCGCGGCGATCGGTCAGCTATTACTTCGACGATGACGATGGCTCGCTGGTGCTGAAGGCCCGGCTGCCGGCCGAAGCGGGGATGCTGCTGTTGAAGGCGCTCGAGGTGGCGAAGTCGGACCTGCCCTTGCCGCCCAAGGATTGTGAACCCGATTTTGACGTTCCGGCCGGAACGTCTGGAACGTTCCAGCGCAGCCGTGCGCCGAAGATTCCACCGACGGCCCAGCGCGCGGACGCACTGGCGTTGGTCGCGGAGAGTTTCCTGAAGCACGGTGCCGAAGCCTTGAGTGGCGGTGAGCGTCATCAGATCGTCATTCACGTGGACGAGGAGACGCTGCGGGAACGTGCCGCCGGGTCGCAGCGAGTTCGAACACGGCCCGTCGATGCCCATCGAGACGGTGCGGCGCCTCTCCTGTGACTGCAGCTACGTGAAGATCACCGAGGATGAGAAGGGCGAGCCGCTCGATGTGGGCCGCAAGACGCGTTCCATCCCGCCGGCGCTGCGACGGGCGCTGAATTCACGTGACAAAGGCTGCGTATTCCCCGGCTGCACCCACAAGAAATACGTGGATGGACACCACGTGCATCACTGGGCCGAGGGTGGCGAGACCAAGCTCGGCAATCTCGTCTCGCTGTGTCGCTTCCATCATCGGCAGGTGCACGAAGGCGGCATCCGCATCGAGCGGCTCGACGATGGCGCGTGGCGGTTCGTGAATGCCAAGGGCGAGTCGTGGGTCTCGTCGGCGCCGGGATGCACGCAGCCGATGGCCGCGCAGTGGACCGATCTGGCGGCAAGGCACGAGGCGGACGGCATTCACATCGACCCGCACACCGCCCGCACGCGCTGGCGCGGCGAGTCGATGGATTACGGGCTCGCGATCGAAGTGCTGCTCGGCAAGGAGCGCCGAGCACGTACGTCTGGGACTGCTTCGCACGAGGTGAATTCCTGACGCGCTTGCGGCTGATTTGCTCAGGGTCGATGATCGAATTGTGTTGGTTCTCCGGTCAAGTTCGGGTCTGGAAGTAAAACGAGGCACGCTCGGCCGGGCGGCATCGCCCCAATCTTGTTGATTCGTTTGAGCGAAAGCGGACATCTGTGCAAACGCATAAATCGGCCACTAGCGGCCGTTGCCAACCTGCAAGCACCGATGAATGTTGCTCACGATATAGCGTCTTAACATTTGCATGGCTTTCGACTATCTAACGGTACTAATATCGCGTAGCTGTCGGATTGTCGATGACGTCTTGTTCGTAACTAGCGTCGAACGTGTCATCCACGTTGCGGCGGTGACGTCGACAGGATAATGCTTGGGAAGCAGCTCGTTGTGGTCCGCAGCGATTCTCGATCTGGACCGTAGCACTTTTGGTGGTCTACGTTTGTGCTCGCCAACACGAGTCGCAGTAGGACGTATCACGTTACAGTTCGTATTTCTGCTGGTCATGCGACTCTTCATCACGTTCTAATGGCGCTGGCTATTGCCTGAAGGCGTGCCGGCAGGTCATGACTAGCCGAGCGCAATTTATGCGAAACCGGGCTTGGTATTTTCGGTAGTATTCGCGCTGGTTCTCTGCGTTGATGTGGTCGACTATGTCATCAAGATGGACAGAGACGTTCGGATCGTTGGTCAATTGCAATACGCAGCGTTTGCAGGGCCATTAATCGCGATTGTCGTTGTTCGCCCTGCGCACGGACGACGCTGAGCATTTCATCGTGTTCTTGCGGTCTATACGGTACTAGGCCATTGCTCGCAATGAATGCCACGACACTTGTGACCGCTGGACGAACTGAGTTCCGAGCATCCGCTTCGGGTCGTTCTCGCCCCTAGAAGGTCTGCTTCGGCGCGCAGGACAACGCGCAGACATGGCGCGGGCGCATCAACCCAATTCTAACGACGAAGCCGTCGCCTGACCTACGAGCCCTCAGTCCCAACCCGCGCCTTGAGCTCCAGCGATTTCCCGACGCAGTTCATCGACCGCCAGCTCGAGCGCCGCCAGGCGCTCCGCATGACCGGTACTGACCGCACCCGACGACGCAGGCACTTCCGGCGCCTCCTGCACCGGCGGCGGCGCATCCCCGCTGAACAGGTGCATGTAGCGCGAATCGCGCCGGCCCGGTTCGCGAGCAAGCTTCGCGACGAACGGACCGTCCGGCCGAGTCATCAGGTCCTCGAGCGCGGCCTCCACCTCGGTCACGTCGTGCAACGGCGCCATCCGTGCCGCGCGCGTGCGCAGTTCACCCGGCGTCTGCGGCCCGCGCACCAGCAGTTCGCAGACGATGCCGGTCTGCTGCGGCGAGAACTTCAGCGAGCCGTATTCGCGTGTTGCAGAACAGGTGCTGGTACTTCGGCACGCGGCTGCCGAAACCGGAGCGTTCCATCACGAGCTGGCGGCGCATCAGGCCGTCGACGCACCGTCTGCACCTGGCGCTCGTCGAGCTCGAGCACCGGGTCGCGGTTGCTCTTCTGGTTGCAGGCGTTGGTCAGCGCGTTGAGCGACAGCGGGTACTGGTCCGGCGTGGTGATCTGCTTTTCGATCAGGCAGCCGATGACACGGGCTTCGAGGGCGGTCAGTTCGACGGACATGTCAGTGCTCCGAGGCGGATCGAGTCCGGCATAATCGCACAATCGCACTGAAGGAAGACCCGCCGTGGCGCAGACCCGCGGATCGACGCTGAAGGGCGTCGTGACGATATCCCTGCATCTCGCTCAACGTGATCGTGATGGTGCCGGTCCTGATGGTCGCGGCACTGCTGCGGCTCGTCATCCCGGTCCGCGGCTGGCGGCGGTTCATGGGTCGCGTGATGACCGCGATCGCCGAGGCGTGGATCGCCAACAACGGAATCGTGTTGCGGGCGATGGGCGCGCTGCGCATCGAAGCGCACGGACTCGAAGGCCTGCGGCGCAGCGAGTGGTATCTCGTCGCTGTCGAACCATCGATCGTGGGTCGACATCCTCGTGCTGCAGTCGGTGTTTCGCGGCCGCATCCCGTTCCTGAAGTTCTTCCTGAAGCAGCAGCTGATCTGGGTGCCGTTGCTCGGCCTTGCCTGGTGGGCGCTCGATTTCCCGTTCATGCGCCGCCACTCCTCCGAGTACCTCGCGAAGCATCCCGAGGAGCGCGGCAAGGACCTCGCGGCGACGCGCAAGGCCTGCGAGAAGTTCGCCGAGATCCCGACCTCGGTGATGAATTTCGTCGAGGGCACGCGCTTCACGGAAGCGCAAGCGCGAACGCTTCAAGTCGCCGTACCGGCACCTGCTGCCACCGCGCGCCGGCGGACGTGGCGTTCGTGCTGTCGGCAATGGGCGGTATGCTGCGCTCCATGGTCGACGTCACGATCGCCTACCGGGAGAACGGCCCGACGCTGTGGGACATGTGCTGCGGCCGCCTGCAGACCGGTCACGGTCGAGGTCGTCAGCCGCCCGATCGAATCGTGGACCACGGCCGGCAACTACACCGAAGACGAGGCCTTCCGCCGCCGCTTCCAGCAGTGGCTCGCCGACCTGTGGCAGGCCAAGGACGCGCGGCTCGACGCGTTGCTGCAGCCGGGCATGGCGTGAACGGAGGCCGCGATGAGCTGGGACCTGCCTTCGCCCTTCATCCACGAGCGCGTCGCGGTCCACGCCGAGATCGACGGCTACGGGCACGTGAACAACGCCGTCTACGTCGTCTGGCTCGACGACTGCGCCTGGGCGCACTCGATCCATCGCGGCATCAGTCCCGAGATGTGCCGCGAGCTGAATCGCGGCATGGCCGTCTGGCGCACGCAGATCAACTACCTCAAGGCCGCGCTCGAAGGCGACGAGATCGAGATCGGCACCTGGCCGGTGTACAACGACCAGAAGCTGCGCATCGACCGCCGCTTCCAGATCCGTCGCAAGTCCGACGGCGAGACGCTGCTGCGCGCGCTGATCCACTACGTCTGCATCGACCTGCAGACCGGCCGGGCGAAACGCATGCCGCCCGAGTTCACGAAATATTTCGTCGCGGACGACGTGGCGGCCGCCGTCGCGCTCGAGACCGCGCCCTACCAGCCCGGCGTCGAGCCGCGCTGAATCCGGACTGACCCCGAGGAGGATCCCATGCACGACGATTGGACCGAACCTTGATCTCGCTGCGCTCCGCGGTCCGACCGCCTTCACGCGCCGCGAGATCCTGATGACCTCGCTGGCCGCCGGCTTCGCGCTCGCGGTGCAGCCCGTTTCGGCGCAGACCATCACGACCGACACCGAGGGACTGACGGCGGGCGAGGTGAAGATTCCCGTCGCCGACGGCGAGATTCCCGCCTATCGCGCGATGCCGGCCAAGGGCGGCCACTTCCCGGTCGTGCTCGTCGTGCAGGAGATCTTCGGCGTGCACGAGCACATCAAGGACCTCTGCCGCCGCTTCGCCAAGGCCGGCTACCTCGCCGTGGCGCCCGAGCTGTACGCGCGGCAGGGCGACGTGTCGAAGATCAGCGACTGGAAGCAGATCTTCGCCGACGTGGTCTCGAAGGTGCCGGACGCGCAGGTCATGTCCGATCTCGACGCCGCCGCCGCGTGGGCCGGCAAGTCGAGCTCGGGCGACGTCAAGCGGCTCGCGATCACCGGATTCTGCTGGGGCGGCCGCATCGTGTGGCTCTACGCCGCCCACAACCCGCAGCTGAAGGCCGGCGTCGCCTGGTATGGACGCATCACCGGCGAGACGAACGAGCTGCAGCCGAAGTATCCGCTGGAGATCGCGGCCGATCTCAAGGCGCCGGTGCTCGGCCTCTATGGCGGCCAGGACCAGGGCATCCCGCCCGCGGACATCGACAAGATGCGGGCCGCGCTCGCGGCCGCGAAGCAGCCTTCGGAAATCGTCGTGTTCCCGGACGCGCAGCACGGCTTCCTCGCGGACTACCGGCCGAGCTACAACGAGAAGGCTGCGAAAGAAGGCTGGACGAAGTGCCTCGCGTGGTTCCGCGGGCACGGGGTCGGCTGACGCGCGCTCAGCGCTGCAGCCAGTCGAACGTGTGGTCGTCGGCCGGGATCGGCCGGCGGGAGGTCTTCTCGTCCTCGACCGTCAGCAGTTCGCCCGCGGTCGCGGCGACGTCGCCGTCGGGCAGCGTCACCACGATGCGACCGCTGCGCACGCTCACGTGCAGTTCGTCGCCGACGATCCGCGCCTCGAACTGCGCACCGAGCTGCTTGACGTTGCCATCCGGCGTCTTGAGCCGGAACTTGCGCGGATCGCTGGCTGAGACGGGTCCGGAGTCGACGTACACCGCGCCGCGCCGCAGCTCCCAGCGCCGCAGGTCGTCCACGCCGATGCGCGTCTCGGAATCCAGCACGAGCGTGAGGCCGTTGACGAGCACGATCCGGACGCGGCCGCCCTGGCCGGTGCGGATGCTGTGGCCCGACATGAGCGCGATGCCCTTCGTGAGCGGGGTCCAGCCGTCGTCCCCGGCGCGCCGATATTCCACCGGGCCCATGAAGCCCGAGGCCGTGGCGAGCGGCTCGTCCGACCGGATGTAAAGCGGCCGGGCGAACCACGCGACCAGGCCGACGACGAGGACGATCACGGAACTCGTGATCGCGATCCGTTTGCGGCGCCTGGCTTGCGCCGCCTGCGTGGCCTGCCACTCGGCTTCGACGGCGGCGCGCACTTCGGGCGAAATCTGCTCGCGGCCCTGCACCCGCACGCCGGCGGCGCGCAGCAAGGAAGCGAGGTCGTTGTCACCTTCGGAGGCCATCCGCAGGATTGTACACGGCCGCGGCAGCACTGCCGCCGAACCGGCCGGCTACGGCAACGGCCAATCGAGCTTGCGCAACACCGCGGCGAACTCGGCGGCCAGCGGCGCGTCGACCGTGCACGGCGCGCCGGTGACCGGATGCCGGAAGCGCAGCTGCGTGCAGGCCAGCAGCAGGCGCTGCGAGCCGTACAGCTCGCGGAACAGCCGATTGTGCTTGCCCTTGCCGTAGGTCGAGTCGCCGACGATCGGGTGCGACGCGTGGGCCAGGTGGCGACGCAACTGGTGGCGCCGGCCCGTCAGTGGCTCGAGTTCGACCAACGCATAGCGCGACGTCGGATACCGATCGACCCGGTGCGGCAGCTCGACCGTCGCCAGCGTGCGAAAAGCCGTGCGCGCATCGCGCGCCCCGCCGGCTTGCGTGCCGAGCATGTCGTCCGGCACCGGCTCGAGCGGGTGATCGATGACGCCTTCCGGCTCGGGCCAGCCCCGCACGACCGCGACGTAGGTCTTGCGCACCTCGCCGGATGCGAATTGCGTGGCCAGCATGGAAGCGCTCTCGCGATCGAGTGCAAACGCCAGCGCGCCCGACGTGCCCTTGTCGAGCCGGTGCGCCGGGTAGACCCGCCGGCCGAGCTGGTTGCGCAGCATCTGCACCGCAAAGCGGCGTTCGTGGCGATCGATGATCGAGCGATGCACCAGCAGGCCGGACGGCTTGTCGACGACGACGACCTGCTCGTCCCGATGCAGGATGGGCAACCGTTCGGCGCACCGCCGACGGTGGGACGTTCCGTTTGCGAGGTGTCGATGGCGGAATCGGGGGCGTCGAGCATACTGGCAGGTGACCGGGACTCGTCCTGGTCGACCGGGCGGGTCATCATGCACGGGGCGAGGGCGAAATGGCGACATCCGAGCGGCTGGAGCGCTGGGCGCACGCGGGCACGAGCGTGTCGCTCGCCGGCCACCGCATTTTCGTGCGCACCGCCGTCACGCGCGGCCGGCCCGCGCTGCTGCTGATCCACGGATTTCCGACGGCGAGCTACGACTGGCATCGACTCTGGGAGCCGCTGGCCGGGCGCTATTCGCTCTACGCGCTCGACATGCTCGGCTTCGGTCTCTCCGAGAAGCCGCGCGACTGCGACTACCCGATCTCGCTGCAGGCGGACCTGTGCCAGGCCGTGCTCGATCACTTCGGGGTCGGCGCGGTGCACGTGCTCGCGCACGACTACGGAGATACGGTGGCGCAGGAGCTGCTGGCGCGCGAACGCGAGGGGCGCATGACGATCGCGAGCGTGTGCTTCCTGAACGGGGGACTGTTCCCGGAGACGCATCGCGCGCGGCCGGTGCAGAAACTGCTGGCGACGCCCGGCATCGGGCCGCTGCTCGCTCGCGCCATGGGTCAGCGGGGTTTCGCAAAGACGATGAAGTCGATAGCCGGACTCAATCCGCCTGCGAACGAAGAACTCGAGGACCTCTGGTGGCTGCTGCAGCGTGACGGCGGACGCCAGGCGCTCGCCCGGCTGATCGGTTACATGGAGCAGCGCCGGCGGCATCGCGAGCGCTGGGTGGGTGCGTTGATCGGCACGTCCGTGCCGCGACGCCTGATCTGCGGTGCGGTCGATCCGGTGTCGGGTGCGCACCTGGCAGAACGTTACCGGGAACTCGTGCCGCACCCGGACGTCGTGCTGATGGACGGGGTCGGCCACTATCCGCAACTCGAGGATGCCGGCGCGGTGCTGCGGGCCTATCTCGAATTCCGGGACCGGGTGGCCCGCCTGTCGCCGGCGCCGGGCGGATGCGTATAGCTGCGATTGCGCGTTTCGCCGGGCGTGAGGCTACACTTGCGGTGTGATCGCAGCCCTCGCTGCCTGCCGCAAGGACCTGCCATGAAGTTGCACACGCTGTGCCGGACCGACGAGTTGCCCGAGGGCAAGATGAAGGCCTTCGCCGTCGGTGGTACGCGGCTCGTCCTGTATCACCTCGACGACGGCTACTACGCCACGCAGGCCAACTGCACGCACACCTTCGCGCCGCTCGCCATGGGCAAGATTCTCGACGGCTGCAAGGTGCAGTGCCCGTTGCACCGCGCGCGATTCGACATCAAGAGCGGCGAGGTCGTCGACTGGGCGAATTTCCCGCCGGGCATCCAGGTGCTGAACGTCGTGCGCGGCGAGAAGGCGCTCAAGACCTACAAGGTCAGCGTCAAGGACGGCGACGTGCGGGTCTCGTTGCCCGCCTGAGCGTCAACGCAACGCGGCGAACCATGCCGCCGCAATCGCTGCCGCAGCCCCGAGGCCGACTAGCCACTGTGCGGCCGCCGGGAACGGCGGCTGCCGCGTGGCGAGCCCCACGCCGGCGCAACCTCCGATGACGAAACCCGTGAGATGGGCCAGCACGTCGGTGTTTTCGCCGGCCGCGCCCGTGAAGGCCAGCATGAACACGCCCGCGACGAGTGGCGCCCAGCGATACGCCCAGCGGCCGCCGTCGTCGGCCCGGCGCCGCCACGAATACGCGGCGAGCATGCCTAGCGTCGCGAACACCGCGGTCGACGCGCCGGCCGAGACGTGATCGAGCGGTTGCAGGTACGCGTTGACCAGGTTTGCGATCGACGCGCGGCGACGACCGACGCCAGCGCCACGCCGGGCCCGAGCAACTGCGACGCGAGCCACAGGAACGCGGCGCCGAAGCCGAGGTTGGCGAGCAGGTGCGCAACGTCGAAATGCAGCGTGAGCGCCGTGATGGCGCGCCACCATTCGCCGCCGCGCACGGCCGCCGTATCGACGACCCCGGCGGCCAGCCAGTTGGCCGCAAAGGCGCGATGGCCGGCGAGATAGGCGACGCCCAGCAACACGGCGGCGTACGCGGCGGCGCCGACCCACGCCCAGGCGTGCGTGCCTTCCGGTCGAATGAAGCGTCGGCGCGGCGGGTTCTCGTGTTCGTAACGGACGAGGTGCGTCGCCGCGACGGGCGTGTCGGCCGCATCCACGAACAGGCTCCAATGCCGTCCGGTGAACGCCACCTGCGACCCGATGCCGACGGCATGCAGCACGAACGCCCGTTCGTCGCAGGCCGCCCGGGCCGGCGAATGAAAGATCTCGACGAGATCGATGCGCGGTTCACTGTCCACGGTGCTGCCTGCGTTCAAGCGCCCGGTTGCGCGACGAGCGACAGCAGTTGCGGCGCGGCGGCTTCGACGCACGCGCGCCCTGCCTCGACCGCCTCGCGCGCCCGGTGAAAGTCCATCAGCTGGAAGTCGTCCATGCCCGGGCGCAGCAGGATCTCGGGTGGCTCGATGGCCAGGCGTGTGCGCGTGATCCGATCCTGCATGATGTTCACGGAACTGGTCATCGCCTCGAGCAGTCCCGGTTCCTGCCGCCTGGCGCGAAACGACTCGACCAGGCCGTCGAGCAGGCCGGACCACTTCCTGAGGATCGCAGAGCCTTCCTCGGTCGCCTGCGGTTCGGGCGCGCTGCCCGCGGCCGCGGCGATCTCCGTCTTCGGGGCGTTGGAGCGCTGCGCACGCTGGCGCACACGCGTCACGCTGCGGCTGAGGTCCACCGCGATCACGGACTCGGCGCCCATCGCCCGGCACATCGAGACCGGCACGGGGTTGACGACGCCGCCGTCGACCAGCCAGCGGCCGTCGTGCCACGCCGGTGCGAACAGTCCCGGCAGGCCGCTCGAAGCGCGCACGACCTGCATCATCGGCCCTTCGCGGAGCCAGACTTCCTCGCCGGTGTAGAGGTCGGTCGCGACCGCGCCGAACGGAATGGGCAGTTGCTCGACCAGCGTGTCGCCCACGCTGGCGGCGATGGCCTGCATCAGACGATTGCCGGTCATGATGCCGCCGCCGCGAAACGTGGCGTCCATCAGGCGCCAGACGTCGCGTTGCGTGAGCGCACGAACCCACTCCTCGAGGGCGCCGAGCCGGCCGTTCGCGAACGCCGCGCCGACCAGCGCACCCACGGAAGCGCCGGCCACGACGGTCGGTCGCAGTCCGATCTCGGCGAGTGCGCGCAGGATGCCGATGTGCGCCCAGCCTCGCGCCGACCCGCAGCCGAGCGCAATGCCGAGGCGCCGGTCCGTCACGGTTTCAGGGCCCGGTAGAGGAACGGCAGGCTGACGTCCATCCGGTAATCGACGTCGGAGTGGTCGTCGTCGAATTCCTCGTAACGGTGCGCGATCCGTGCAGCACGCCAGTTCGCGCGACAGCTGCCGGCAGCCGAAGTGGATGTGGTACTGGTCGCGCCAGCCGCAGTCGATGTAGATGCCGGCGAGCTTGCGCAGGTCGCGCGCGTGGCGCTTCACCAGCAGCACCGGGTCGTGCTCGAGCCAGTTGCGCCAGCGGCTCTCGATCAATTCGCCGGTGTCGAGGTGGAAGGGCAGGCGGAAGCCGAGCGGCGCGCGCGGGTCCGGGTCGTAGGTGGCGGCCATGCACACGTTCATGATCGCGTTGACTTCGGCGCCGGAGAGCTTGTGCTTCTTCCACAAGGCGTCGAGGAAGCGCCGCACGCGCCCGTCGTCGAGGCCCGCGCCGAGTCCGCGCTCGGCCACCGTCTGCGCCGGTGGATGCAGGGGCCCGGCCTTGCGCGCCGGGCGACGGTACTTCGCGAGTTCGTCGAGCGTGTTGGGCCAGTCCGCGCGATAGATGAAATCGAAGTAGGCGTCGCCGGAGTGATCGGCGATCGCGCCCCAGTGCCGCGCGTATTTCATGCCGTGGATGATCGCGCCGTAGCCGCCGGACGACTTGCCGAAACAGCCGCGGTGCTCGCGCGAGGCGAGCGTGCGGAACTCGCGATCGACGGTGGGAACGATTTCCTGCAGCAGGTAGTCGGCGTAATGGCCGATCGCCGACGAATTGACGTACTGGTTGCCGCCGAGCGCGGTGAAGCAGTCGGGGAACACGATGATCACGGGCCCCATCTTGCCGTCGCGCACCAGTCGCGCGGCGCGCTCGCCGACGTTTTCGCTGAACGGTTTCCAGTTCAGGTGGGCGAGGCCCGATCCGGTGAAACCCACCATGTCGACCAGCACCGGGAAGCGACGGCCGGGACCGCTGCCCGCGCGCAGGTCGTATTCGCGCGGCAGCCACACCGCGAGCTTGCGCAGGCTCGGGTCGCCGAGCGGGTTGTCGGCGAGGATCTTCGAATGGTGCTCCAGCACGACGACCGTGCCGGCATCGCGTCGCAGGGTCTTGCGGGCCATCGCGTGGGCTCCTGTCAGAGTGAGACCGGCGGCAACGTGCGCGCGGGCAGGCTCCCTTCGATCGCCGCGGCCGTGGTGCGCAGCGCGGGCAGCACTTTTTCCACCGCCAGCCGGCGCGCATCCGCATGGTAGGGCATGCTGGCATTGAGTGCCGCGACCACGCGCTTTTCACGGTCGCGCACCGGCACGGCCATCGAGCACAGCCCGAGTTCGAGTTCCTGCTCGACGTAGGCATGGCTTTCCGTGCGCGCCGACTCGATGAGCCGATGCAGCCGGCGCCGGTCGACGACGGTATGCGGCGTCTGGCGCGCCGGCTGGCATTGCTCGAGCCAGGCCTGCAGGTCGGCGTCGGACAACCCCGACGCGAGCACCCGTCCCAGCGAGGCGCAATAGGCCGGCAGCCGCGAGCCGACGCTGAGCGAGACCGTCATCAGTCGCTGCACCGGCACGCGCAGCACGTAGACGATGCTCTGGCCGTCGAGCACCGCCAGCGAGCAGCTGTGGTGGATGCGCTGCGCGAGCGCTTCGATGTGCGGTTGCACGAGGTCGCTCAGTTTCAGCGAGCCGACGTACCCGAGCCCGAGTTCGAGCACACGCGGGCTGAGCGCGTAGTCGCGGCCGCGGGATTTCACGTAACCGAGGTGCTCGAGCGTCAGCACCAGCCGGCGCGCCGCCGCACGCGACAGGCCGGTGCGGGCGGCGATGCCGGCCAGGCTGAGGCTCGGGGTATCGCCGCCGAATGCGCGCAGCACCGCCAGTCCGCGCGCCAGGGACTGCACGTAATCGCGGCGGTCGGCGAAGGCATCCGTCTCGGGCATCGGTGGGCCGGGTTGGTTTGACAGGAGCGAGCCTCGGTCCGTAGCATTGTGCGCTATCCGGACGCACGTGCGCAATGCGCACATTTTTTCCGCGTCCCCTTGATCCGGGAGACATCGTGAGCGCCGAGCGGGAATCCGTGCTGCACAGCTGGTGCGTGCAGTCGCAATGGAATGCCCCGACGGTGGTCGGCGGCTCCGGCGCCCACCTCCATCTCGCGGACGGGCGGCGCATCCTCGACATGAGCAGCCTCGCCGAGTGCAGCAACCTCGGTCACCAGCACCCGCGGGTCGTCGAGGCGATCCGTGAACAGGCCGGGCGGTTGTGCTTCGTGACGAATGCGTGGGGCGCCGCCGCCCGGGCCGACCTGGCGGACCGGCTGCTCGAGGTGTCCGGCTTCGAAGGCGGGCGGGTGTTCTTCACGCTGGGCGGCGCCGACGCCAACGAGAACGCCGTCAAGATCGCGCGCCAGGCGATGGGCCGGCCACGGGGCATCGTCGTCACCCGCGACCGCTCCTATCACGGCTCGACGTATCTCGCGATGGCGCTCTCCGGCGACACGCGCACGCGCGCGTACGTCGACCCCGACGCGCTCGGCGTCAGCCACGTGCCGCCGCCGTATGCGTATCGCTGCGCCGTACGGCAGCGCGAGCGTCGAGCATTGTGGCGAGCGCGCGGCTGCCGCAGTCGCCGACCGTATCGACCAGCTCGGCGTCGGGAATGTCGCTGCCGTGATGATGGAGCCCAATGCCGGCTCGAACGGCATCGTGGCGCCGGACACGTACTGGCCCGCGCTGCGCCGGCACACCGCCGAGCGCGGCGTTCCGCTGATCGCCGACGAGGTGATGAGCGGCTTCGGGCGCTGCGGCGAGTGGTTCGCCTGGCAGCGCCACGGCGTAGCGGCGCGCCCGGACATGATGACGCTGGCGAAGGGGCTGACCGGCGCGATGGCGCCGCTCGGTGCCGTCGTGCTGTCGCGCGCGATGGCGGCACGCATCGACGACCAGATGCTGTACGCGGGCCTCACCTATTGCGGCCACCCGCTGTCGTGCGCCGCCGGCGTCGCCGCGATCGACGCCTATCGCGAAGAAGGGCTGATCGAGCGCTCGCGGTGGCTCGGCGCGCAACTGAAGCTGGAACTCGAGCGCCTGCAGTCGCGCCACGCGGTGATCGGCGACGTGCGCGGCGGCCACGGCCTGTTCGGCGTGCTCGAACTGGTGACCGACCGGGTCACGCGCGAGCCGCTCGCGCCCTGGCCGCAGACGGCGCCCGCGCTGAAAGCGCTGGTGGACGCTGCGCTGGCCGAAGGGATCTCGTTCGGCACGCGCGGCAACCTGCTCTTCATCGCGCCGCCGCTGGTGATCGACGAAGCGGACCTCGCGCGTGCGCTCGGCGTGCTCGACGGCCTGCTCGAGCGTCATTTTCCCGCTGCCTGACGGGTGATCACGATGAGCTTCCGACTCACCTACGCGACCATGTTCAACCCGCCGGAGGCGATGCACGAGCGTTTCGATGCGGCGCTCGCCGCTGTCGGCGGCACGCTCGGCGGCACGCACGCGCTCTACATCGACGGCCAGGAGACCGCCGGTGCGGGCGTGGCCTCGCGCTCCAGCCCCATCGACCACGACCTTCGGCTCGGCGAGTTCGCACTCGCGGACGCTCACCACGTCGAAGCGGCGATGCGCGCCGCGCAAGCGGCCTTCCCGGCCTGGCGAGCCACTCCCGTGGCCGAGCGTGCGCGGCTGCTGCGTCGCGTCGCCGACGTGATGGAAGCGCGCGTCTACGAGATCGCGGCCGCGCTGGCGCTCGAGGTCGGCAAGAACCGCATGGAGGCCATCGGCGAGGCCCAGGAGACGGTCGATTTCTTCCGGCACTACGCCGACGACTTCGAGGGCCACGCCGGCT
Organism: uncultured Gammaproteobacteria bacterium; assembly: GCA_963843985.1. Lineage (GTDB taxonomy): Bacteria > Pseudomonadota > Gammaproteobacteria > Steroidobacterales > Steroidobacteraceae > RPQJ01. The sequence goes on from CAWJMS010000034.1 coordinate 188,089, forward strand.
ACGAGCACGAGCTGCCGAACGATCCGCTGCCGGGCGTCGTCTCGCGCAATCGCAGCGTGATGCGTCCTTACGGCGTCTGGGCGATCATCGCGCCGTTCAATTTTCCGCTGGCGCTGGCCGGCGGCCCGACGGCCGCGGCGCTCGTCACCGGCAACACCGTCGTCGTGAAGGGTGCGACGGACACGCCCTGGGCCGGTCGCCTGCTGGCCGACTGCATCCGCGACGCGGGCCTGCCGCCGGGCGTATTCAACTATCTCTCGGGTTCGGGCCGCGAGGTCGGCGAGGCGCTCGTCTCGCATCCGCAGCTCGCCGGCCTGACGTTCACCGGTTCGGTGCCGGTCGGCATGGGACTGTTGCAGCAGATGACCGGCGGCGCGTATCCGCGCCCGTGCATCGCGGAGATGGGCGGCAAGAATCCCTGCATCGTCACGCGGCACGCGAATCTCGACCACGCTGCCGCCGGCATCGTGCGCTCGGCGTACGGCATGGGCGGCCAGAAGTGCTCGGCGCTGTCGCGCCTCTACGTCGATGCTGCTGTCGCCGACGCGCTCATCGAGCGCCTCGCCACCGCGATCGCGGCGATTCGCATCGGCGATCCGTGCCGGCGCGAGCATTGGCTCGGCCCGGTGGTGAACGAACGCGCTTACGCGAATTACCAGGCGCACGTCGACGAGATGCGAGCGGCGGGCGCGAAGTTCCTCGCCGGCGGAACGCAACTGCGCGAGGGCGATCTCGCGCGCGGCTACTACGTGGAGCCCACGCTCGCCGAAGCTGCCGCCGGGTCACCGGTTGTGGAAGCACGAGATGTTCCTGCCGATCCTCACGCTGCACCGCGTGCGCGATCGCGACGAGGCGTTGCGCCTCGCCAATGACGTCGGACATGGGGCTGACCGCCGGGTTCTACGGTGCGGCCGACGAGGTGCCGTGGTTCCAGGAGCAGATCGAGGCGGGCGTCACCTACGCCAATCGCCCGCAGGGCGCGACCACCGGCGCCTGGCCGGGTTACCAGCCGTTCGGCGGCTGGAAGGGGTCGGGTTCGACCGGCAAGGCGATCGCGTCGTTCTACTACCTCGCGCAGTACCTGCGCGAGCAGTCGCGCACCGTCGTCGAGTAGGCGCGATGGCTCCTCGCCAGCCTCAGGGAGATCATCGAGCGCCACGTCCACGACGGGGACTGCGTGGCGCTCGAGGGATTCACGCACCTGATCCCGTTCGCCGCGGGACACGAAATCATCCGCCAGCAGCGCCGCAACCTGCACCTCGTGCGCATGACGCCGGACCTCGTCTACGACCAGATGATCGGCATGGGATGCGCGCGCACGTCTCACGTTCTCGTGGGGCGGCAATCCCGGCGTCGGCTCGCTGCACCGGCTGCGCGACGCCGTCGAGCACGCGTGGCCCGCGCCGCTGGCGATCGACGAGCACACGCACGCGGGCATGGCGGCGGCGTATTGCGCCGGCGCGGCGCGGCTGCCGTTCGGCATGCTGCGCGGCTACATCGGCACCGACCTCACGTCGGTCAATCGAACGGATCCGGTCGGTGCAGTGCCCGTTCACCGGCGAGCTGCTGGCGGCCGTGCCCGCGATCAACCCGGACGTCACCATCCTGCACGCGCAGAAGGCGGACCGTGCCGGAAACGTCTCCCTCACCGGCATCGTCGGCGCGCAGCGCGAGGCGGGACTGGCCGCGACGAGGCTGCTGGTGACGGTCGAGGAAATCGTCGACGAGCTGCCGCCTGCGATGAATTCGATCGTGCTGCCGCACTGGGTGGTGACGCGCCGTGGCGCATTGCCCGGGCGGCGCGTATCCGGCGTACGCGCACGGCTACTACGCGCGGGACAATGCGTTCTACCAGGCGTGGGACGGCATCTCGCGCGAACGCGAGTCGTTCCGGGCGTGGATGGCGCGTCACGTGCTCGGCAGCCGCGACCACCGCGGCTTCCTCGCCAGCCTGGGGGCGGCGGCATGAGCGACTGGACCCGCGACGAGATGATGACGGTGGCGGCCGCGCGGCTGCTGTGGGACCGCTGCCGTGTGTTTCGTCGGCATCGGCCTGCCGAGCGCCGCGTGCAATCTCGCGCGCCTCACGCACGCCCCGGACATCGTGCTGATCTACGAGTCCGGCACCATCGGCACGCGCCCGGACGTGCTGCCGCTGTCGATCGGCGACGGCGAGCTGGCCGACACGGCCGCCTGCGTCGTGCCGCTGCCCGAGATCTTCAGTTACTACCTGCAGGCCGGGCGCGTCGACGTCGGGTTCCTCGGCGCCGCGCAGATCGATCGCCACGGCAACCTCAACAGCACCGCGATCGGGAGCTACGCGCACCCGAAGACGCGGTTGCCGGGGGCCGGCGGAGCGCCGGAGATCGCCGCGCACGCGCTGCAGACCTTCGTGATGCTGAAGGCGACGCCGCGCAGTTGCGTGGCGCAGCTCGATTTCCGCACCAGCGTCGGGTACCTCGACGGCGGCGCCAGCCGCGGCCGCACGGGCTGCCGCGGCGCCGGGCCGCGCGCGGTGATCACGGACTTCGGTATCCTCACGCCGCATGACGAGTCGCGGGAACTGCAGCTGACCGCGCTGTACCCTGGCGCGTCCGTGGTCGAGGCGGAGGCCGCGGTCGGCTGGCCGCTGCGGACAGCGCCCAGCGTCGAGCACCTGCCCGAGCCGACGAGCCACGAGCTGCAGGTGCTGCGCGACCTGAATACCAGAACGAGCGCGGCTCACAGCCGCGCCGTGCACCTTCCCGCCTGAGCGGCGGGCCATTCCAGGAGTCCATCGTGGCCAATCCGCACATCAAGACCGAACTGCCGGGACCGAAGGCCCGCGCCATGCTGGCGCGCGACCTGCCGGTCGCCTCGCCGTCGTACCCCCGCGACTATCCGTTCGTGATGTCGCACGGGCGCGGCACGGAGGTGTGGGACGTCGACGGCAATCGCTTCCTCGATTTCGTCGCCGGCATCGCCGTGTGCTCGACCGGCCACTCGCATCCGAAGGTCGTCGAGGCCATCAAGTCCGCGGCCGACAAGTTCCTGCACGTCTCGAGCGACTACTGGCACGAGAACATGACGGGGCTGACCGAGCGTCTCGCGGAGCACGCGCCGATGGGCGAGCCGGTGATGAGCTTCCTGTGCCAGTCCGGCACGGAGTCGGTCGAAGGCGCGATCAAGCTCGCGCGCTACGTCACGGGACGGCCGCGCTTCATCGGCTTCCTCGGCAGCTTCCACGGCCGCACGATGGGTTCGCTGTCGTTCACGTCGAGCAAGTACACGCAGCAGAAGGGCTTCGCGCCGACGATGCCGGGCGTCACGCACGTGCCGTACCCGAACCCGTATCGACCGCTGTTCGCGGGCGCGGACCAGGGCAAGGCGGTGCTCGACTACATCCGCATGCTGTTCGAGCGCAACGTGCCGCCGTCCGAGGTGGCCGCGATCATGGTCGAGCCGCTGCAGGGCGAGGGCGGCTACCTCGTGCCGCCGCCGGGCTTCCTCGCGGGACTGCGCGCGCTGTGCGACGAGCACGGCATCCTGCTGATCTTCGACGAGGTGCAGTCCGGCATCGGCCGCACCGGCAAGATGTTCGCCTGCGAGCACGACGGCGTGCGCCCCGACATCATGACCTCGGCGAAGGGCCTGGGTTCGGGCATGCCGATCGGCGCCATCGTCGCCAGGAAGAAGATCATGGAACAGTGGAAGCGAGGCGCCCACGGCAACACGTTCGGCGGCAACCCGCTCAGCTGCGCCGCGGCGATCGCGACGCTCGACCTGGTGAAGTCCGAATACATGGCGAACGCCGTGCAGGTCGGCCAGCACTTCATCGGTCAGTTGCGCCAGTTGCAGCAGAGTTATCCGTGCATCGGCGAGGTGCGTGGCCGCGGCCTGATGATCGGCATGGAGCTGATCGAGACCGACGCCGAGCGCACGCCGGCGCGCGCGTTGTGCGACCGGCTGGTCACGCGCGGCTTCCACAACGGCCTGCTGCTGCTATCGTGCGGCGTCAGCACGCTGCGGTTCATGCCGCCGCTTTGCGTCACCAAGGCGGAGGTCGACGAGGCCGTGCAGCTGTTGCGCGTCAGCCTCGACGAAGCGTTGTCGGCCAGGGCGAGCTGAATCTGTGCGCGGCCGGTTGCTGTCCATTGCGACCGCCTTCTGGCTGGTCGCATCCGGTACCGCGTTCGCGGACCGGGAACCGGTCCTCAAGCAGGTCGATCTCCCGCACAGTTATTACTGGCGGGAGATGTACCTGCCGCAACTCACCACGGGGCCGTCGTCGCTGAGCTTCCTGCCGGACGGGCGGGAGCTGATCTACAGCATGGCGGGCTCGCTGTGGCGGCAGCGGATCGGCGATCCGGTCGCCACCGAACTGACGCATGCGCGCGGCGCGTACGACTACCAGCCCGATGTGGCGCGCGACGGGCGGTCGGTCGTGTTCGCGCGCTACGACGGCCACGCCGTCGAGTTGTGGCGGCTGGACCTCGCGAGCGGGCGCGAGCAGGCGTTGACGACCTCGGGCGCGGTGAACACCGAGCCGCGGCTGTCGCCGGACGGCAAGCGACTCGCGTGGGTGTCCACCGAGGGCACCGGGCACTTCAACCTCTACGTCGCGGGAATCGACGCGCAGGGACTGCACGGCGCGCGCCCATTGCTCGGCGAGCGCAAGAGCGAGATCGATCGTTACTACTACTCGGCCTTCGACCACGCCGTGAATCCGGCCTGGACGCCCGACGGGACGTCGGTCTACTACGTCGGCAATCGCGAAGTGGCCTGGGGATCGGGCGACCTGTGGGTCGTGCCGGTGGACCGGCCGGCCTCCGCCCGCAAGGTGCTGAGCGAGGAGACGACCTGGAGCGCGCACCCCGAGCCGGCGCCTGCGGGGACGCGCTTGCTCTACAGCAGTTACCGCGGACGGCAGTGGCACCAGCTCTGGCTGACTACGCTCGACGGCGCTGCGCCGCTGCCGCTGACGTTCGGCGACTTCGATGCGCGCAATGCTCGCTGGTCGCCGGACGGCCGGCGCGTCGCGTACATCAGCAACGAGCGCGGCAACACTGCCCTGGTCGTGGTGGACCTGGTCGGCGGCGCGCGGCAGTTCGTCGAGGCGCGCGAGCGGCGCACGCGCGAGCCGCAGGGACGGCTCGAGATCGACGTGGTCGACGGCTCGGGCGGGCGCACGCCGGCCCGCATCGCGGTCGTCGCCAGCGACGGTCGCGCCTATGCGCCCGAGGGCGCGTGGATGCACGGCGACGACGGCTTCGATCGCGCGCGCCAGCCGATGGAGACGCATTACTTTCATTGTCAGCCGCCTTGCGCGCTCGACCTGCCGCCCGGACCGGCGAGCGTGTGGGTCCAGCACGGATTCGCATTCGCCCCGTGGCGCCAGCAGGTTCCGGTCGCGGCGGATGCGCCGGCGCGCGTCACGGCGAAGCTCGAGGCGGATGCGCTGCCGCCGGCATTCGGCCGGTTCGTCAGCGCCGACCTGCACGTGCACATGAACTACGGCGGCCAGTACCGCAACACGCCCGAGCACCTGGCGCAGCAGGCGCGCGCCGAGGACCTCGGGATCGTCTACGACCTGATCGTGAACAAGGAAGAGCGGATCCCGGACATGGCCCGCTTCCGCCCGGACGCCGACCCGGCCAGCACGGCGGAGGTCACGATCTTCCACTCGCAGGAGTATCACACGAGTTTCTGGGGTCACCTCGGCCTGCTGCATCTCGGCGACCACCTGCTGCTGCCGGGCTTCGTCGCCTACAGGCACACCGCGATGGCGAGCCCGTATCCGGACAACGGCGTGATCGCCGATCTCGCACACGAGCAGGGCGGGCTGGTCGGCTACGTGCATCCGTACGACTCGCGCATCGTGCCGGCGCAGGAGAAGTCGCTCAGCCACGAGCTGCCGGCCGACGTGATGGCCGGCAAGGTCGACTACCTGGAGGTCGTCGGCTTTTCCGATCACAAGGCGACGGCCGAGGTCTGGTACCGGCTGCTGAACCTCGGCTTCCGCCTGCCGGCCGGCGCCGGGACCGACGCCATGGCGAACTACGCATCGCTGCGCGGACCGGTGGGCATGAACCGCGTGTTTCTCGACACGGGCGGCCAGCGCGACCCGGTTCCGCGTTGAAGGACGCGCTGAAACAGGGCCGCGGATTCGTCAGCAACGGGCCGCTGCTCGGGCTCGAGCTCGACGGCACGCATCCGGGCGGCACGCTGCGCGTGTCCGGGCCGGGCAACCGTCGACGTACCGCGTGGCGTTGCGCTCCCCGGTCGCGGTCGATCACCTGGAACTGGTGATGAATGGCGCCGTCGTGAAGTCGTTCGCGCTCACGGGCGACCGTCGGCATCTGGACGCGGGCGGCAGCTTGCGCGTCGAACACAACGGATGGCTCGTGCTGCGCGCATGGAACGACCACGCGGACCCGCAGGTGCTCGACCTCTATCCGTATGCAACGACCAGCCCGGTCTATGTGGCCGGCGGCCCGCCCGCGCCGGCGGCGACGGCCGACGCGCAATACTTCGTCGCGTGGCTCGATCGTGTCATCGAGGCCGCCGCGGCCCGCGACGATTTCAACGACGAGTCGGAACGGCGCGCGACCCTCGCGTACCTGCAACAGGCGCGCGCAGGGTATGCGGCGCGCGCCGGAGCGACGCGATGAATCAATTTGCCCGTGTGCTGCTGTTCGCGATGGCCTGGCCGGCGCTGGGTCTCGCGGCCGGCGATCGCTTCGGCCCCGAGGACCTCGCCCGGCTCGCGGACGTGACGGAGCCGGAATTCTCGGCGGACGGAGCGTGGGTCGCCTACACGGTCACGACGACGAACCTGCAGACCGACGAGGCCGTTTCCGACCTCTGGCGCGTCCGTTACGACGGCGGCGCACCGCAGCAACTGACGAACACGGCCGACGCCAGCGAGTGGCGCGCCCAGTGGTCGCCGGACGGCCGCACGATCGCGTTCCTCGCGGACCGCGGCGGCGACGACGCGACGACGCAAGTGTGGGTGATGCCGTCCGCGGGCGGCGAGGCGCGCAAGCTGACGGACTTTCCGGCCGGCGTCGAGGATTTCGCCTGGTCGCCGGACGGCAAGCGCTTTGCAGTGATCGCGCGGGACCCGGAACGTCCCGCCGGGCAGCCCAAGCCCAAGCACGCGCCGCCCATCGTCACCGAGCGTTACCAGTTCAAGGAGGACATCACCGGCTACCTGGGCGCGCGGCACCAGCACCTTTATCTCTACACGCTCGAGGACGGCAAGGCCGAGTTGCTCACGCCGGGCGACCATGACGAGCAACTGCCGGCGTGGTCGCCGGACGGCGGCACGCTCGCCTACGTCACGAAGCGCGGCGCCGATCCGGATCGCACGCTCAACTACGACATCTACCTGATCGAGCCGCGAGCCGGCGCGGTCGAACGGCAACTCACGCACTTCCAGGGGTCGGACCTCGATCCGTACTGGGAGTCGCGGCCGTCGTGGTCGCCGGACGGCAAGCGGATCGCCTACCTGCGCAGTGGCGAAGACAAGTGGATCTACTACGCGCCCTGGCAACTCGCGGTCGTGGAGGTCGCGACCGGCTTGGAGACGCTGCCCGCGCCGATCGACCGCTGCTTCTATCACCCGAAATGGGGCCGCGACGGCAGGAGCATTTACGCGCTGATCGAGCAGAGCCGGGTCACGAACGTGGCGCGGATCGACTACCCGAGCGGCCGTGTGACGACACTGGACGCGGGCAAGCGCTTCGACTTCGATCTCGCGGTGGCGCCGGATGGCCGCGCCGTGGTGCTGGGCGGCGACGACACGCATCCGTACGAACTCGCGGCGGTGGAGCGCAAGGGGCTGCGCCCGCTGACGAATCACAATGCCTGGCTCGCTGGCAAGCGCCTCGCGACGGCCGAGGACATCACGTTCCGCAGTGCGGACGGCACCTCGATCGACGGCTTCGTCGTCAAGCCGCCGGACTACCAGCCGGGCCGCAGGTACCCGACGATCCTGCGGCTGCACGGCGGGCCGGTCTACCAGTTCAGCCACGAGTTCATGCCGGACTGGCAGGCGTATGCGGCGGCGGGCTTCGTCGTCGTGGCGCCCAATCCGCGCGGCAGTTCCGGCAGCGGCTTCGATTTCGCGCGCGCGATCTACGCCGACTGGGGTCACGTGGACGTGCAGGACGTGCTCGCCGCCGTCGACCACGTGGTCGGGCAGGGTATCGCCGATCCGGACCGGCTCGGAGTCGGCGGGCGCAGCTACGGGGGCATCCTCACCAACTACGTGATCGCGAGCGACACCCGGTTCAAGGCGGCCGTCAGCGGCGCGGGGTCGTCGAACATGTTCGGCATGTACGGCCACGACATGTACATCCGTGAGTACGAACTCGAGCTCGGCACGCCGTGGAAGAACCCCGACGTGTACGCGCGCGTCAGTTATCCGTTCCTGCACGCGGACCGGATCAGGACGGCGACGTTGTTCTATTGCGCGGACGAGGACTTCAACGTGCCGTGTCTCGGCGCGGAGCAGATGTACCAGGCGCTGCGGTCGCAGGACGTGCCGACGCAGCTGGTGATCTACCCGGGAGAGAACCACGCGTTGACGGTGCCGAGCCACCTGCGTGACCGCCTCGAGCGGCTGATCGGCTGGTACGGCCGGTTCCTGAAGCCGTGAGACGGCGTCGGATCAGCGCGGCGGCGCGTACCGGCCGTACTTCTTCAGCAGCCTGACGAGCGCATCGTGCGGCAACGCCTGTGCCGAGTGTCCTTCCGTGCCCTGCATGTCGCGGGCCGCGACCATGGCGTTGACGATCGCCTCCTCGGTCGCCTGCACGGTGGCGTTGAACAGCCCGTCGACGTAGTCGTTGCCGATCGAGATCGACGGACCAGTGGCTTGCCGCTGAACGCCGCGGCGTTCGCCGTCGAGAAGGCGATGAAGATGTCGCCCGATCCGTTGCCCGCATAGCTGCCCATCCGCGCGAGACCGAGGCTCGCGCGCTTCGCGACGCGCTTCAGCTGGTGCGGCAGCAGCGGTGCGTCGGTGGCCACGACGATGATGATCGAGCCCTGGTCGCCCTTGGCGGGCGCGGCGACCGGCTTGAGCGGCAGTTCCTGCCCGACGGGCACGCCCGCAATGCGCAGCGTGTCGCGCACTCCGTAATTCGCCTGGACCAGGACGCCCACCGTGTACGTGCCGCCCTCGAGCGCGACGCGGCGCGACGCGGTGCCGATGCCGCACTTGAAGTCGTGGCAGGTCATGCCGGTGCCGCCGCCGACGTTGCCCTCGGCAACCGGTCCGGTCGTCGCGGTATCGAGCGCGCGGTCGACGTGCTCAGGCTTCACGTGAAAGCCGTTGATGTCGTTCAGGTCGCCGTCCCAGGTTTCGGCCACGACGGGCAGCGACCACCAGTAACCCGATGCATCCGCGCCGCCGGCGCGCACCCGCCAGGCGATCACCGCGTCCCGGACCACGCCGACGCTGTGCGTGTTGGTGAGCATCACCGGGCCTTCGAGCTGGCCGGATTCGTCGAGCCAGGCCGTGCCGGTCATCTCGCCGTTGCCGTTCAGCGCGAACCAGGCGCCGTAGGCCGGAGTGTTCAGCGTCTCGCGTCCCCGCGGCAGGATCGCGGTCACGCCGGTGCGCACCTTGCGGCCATCCGGCAGGTCCTCGATCAGCGTCACCTGGCCGACCGTGACGCCGGCGACGTCGGTGATGGCATTGCAGCGGGCCGGGCGTGCCTTCGAAGGGCACGCCGAGATCCCGCGCGCGCTCGGCGGCCGAGGTCGGCGCGGCGAGCAACGCGCCGCACAGGGCGGCGAGGACGGCAACGCTTTTCATGACTGGCTCCGGCGGGAACGGTTTGCCCACCATACTGCCTGCCCGGCCACAGCGACGGAAGCTATCGCATGACCACCCAGACCCGAATCCACCACATGGACTCCCTCGCCCGCGCCCATGCGCTGTCGGTCCATCATTATTTCGGCGACGATTCGCTCGCGCTCGAACGCCGCGCCGTCTTCGGGCGTTCCTGGCAGATGGTCGCGCACGTCGGCCAGCTCGCCGAGCCGGGCGACCATGTCGTCGAGGAGGTGGCCGGCACACCGGTGCTGGTGCTGCGGGGCCGCGACGGCGTGCTGCGCGCCTTCCCGAACGTCTGCCGGCATCGCGCCGGTCCGCTCGCGCTCTGCAGCGGCAAGGGCATGCACACGGTGCGCTGCAAGTACCACGGCTGGCTCTACAACCAGGAAGGCCGGCTGATCGGCGCGCCCGAGATGCAGGACGCGAAGGACTTCCGGATGGAGGAGATCCGGCTGCCCGCGCTGCGCATCGGTGAGTGGCAGGGCCTGGTGTTCGTCGCGCTGAACGACGATGCGCCCGCGTTCGACGAGGTGTTCGGCGGCATCGTCGACCGCATCCGGCCCATCGACATCGGGGCGATGCGTTTCACGCGCCGCGACGTGTTCGACGTGGCCTGCAACTGGAAGGTCTACCTCGACAACTTCCTCGAGGGGTATCACCTGCCGATGGTGCACCCCACGCTGTCGAAGGTGATCGACTACCGCGAATACCACGTGGAGCTGTTCGACTGGTACTCGCTGCAGCACTCGCCGATCCGCGACGGCACCGGTGGGTACGGCGACGGCCACGCGTACTACTACTTCGTCTACCCGAACATCATGCTCAACTGCGTGCCGGGCCGGCTGCAGACCAACCGGATCCTGCCGCTCGGCCCGGACCGTTGCCGCGTGGAGTTCGATTTCTATTACCTGGAGGACGCCGAGACGCAGGCCCGGATCGCGAAGGACCAGGACTTCAGCGACGAGGTGCAGATGGAGGACATCTCGATCTGCGAGGCCGTGCAGAAGGGCCTGTCGTCCGGCTTCTACGATGCAGGCCGGCTGAGCCCGAAGCGCGAGAGCGGGGTGTGGCACTTCCACGAGTTGCTGCGCGCCGCGTATACGCAGGACGAACTCTCGCGCCCGGCGCAGCGTTGAACGGACGAAACACAGGGGATCCCATGCAAGGCGACAAGGAACTCGGCTTCTGGATGTCCACGGCGCTGGTCGTGGGCAACATCATCGGCATGGGCATCTTCATGTTGCCCGCCTCGCTGGCCCCGTTTGGGTTCACGGCGCTCGCGGGCTGGGGCATCACCGTGCTCGGCATGGCGGTGCTGGCGAGGGTCTTCGCGCGGCTCGCCCGCGCGTTTCCCGAGGCCGATGGCCCGTATGTGTACATCCGCGAGAACGTGGGCGATGCGCCGGCGTTTCTCGCGATCTGGTGCTACTGGGTGTCGCTGTGGGTGACCAATGCGGCGCTCGCCATCGGCGTCGTCGGTTACCTCACCGCGGTCGTCCCCTCCCTGCAGGACGTGTCGCCCGCGGTGCTGGCGCTCGCCATGATCTGGCTGTTCGTCGGCATCTGCCTGTTCGGCGCGCGCATGGGCGGCGGCGTGCAGATCCTGACGACCGTGCTGAAGCTGCTGCCGATGGCGGCGATCATCCTGCTCGGCCTGTGGGTGCTGCTGACCGAGCCGTCGGCCTATACGCGCGATCCGCCGGCGAGCACCTGGACACTCAAGGACCTGATGGCGGCCTCGACGATCGCGCTGTACGCGATGCTCGGCATCGAATCGGCCACCGTGCCGGCGGGTCGCGTGAAGGACCCGGAGCGCACGATTCCGCGCGCCACGCTCGCGGGCACCTTCCTGACGGCGGCGATCTACGTGGCCGTCTCGGCCATCGCGATCATGCTGATCCCGCAGGCGCAGCTGGCCAGGTCGACGGCGCCGTTCGTCGACCTGCTCGACCGCTACATGGGGCACGCCAACGGGCAGTGGCTGGCGCTCTTCGTCGTGGTGAGCGGCCTCGGCGCGCTGAACGGCTGGACGCTGCTGGTCGGAGAGCTCACGAGCAGCATGGCGACGCACGGCGTGATGCCGCGCAGCCTCGGCAAGCTCAACCGGCACGGGGCGCCCGCGGTGGCGCTGATCGTGACGGCCGTGCTCGCGAGCGCGATGGTGCTGATGAACTACAGCAAGTCGCTGGTCGAGGGATTCACGTTCCTGACGCTGGTCGTGACCGCTGCGAACCTGCCGCTGTATTTCTTCTGCGCAATCGCGCTGGCGGTGTTGTGGAAGCGCGGCGCGCGACCGGCGTCGAGCGACCTGCTGGTGCTCGGCACCATCGGCACGCTCTATTCGGTGTTCGCCTTCATCGGGATCGGCCGCGAGCCGTTCCTGTGGTCGCTGGCGCTGGCCGCCGCCGGGCTGCCGCTGTACCTGTGGATGCGGGCGCGGACCCGGGCGCAGATTCCTAGCCGTTGCGCGTCAGGCGCTCGACTCGATCCGGTACGTCACCTGCACGAATCCGAATTCGTACGCCTGCGTGCCGATCAGGTCCAGCTTCACGTCGTGCGGCAACGGGCCGAACAACGGACGGCCCGCGCCCAGCAGCAGCGGAATCAGCGTGATCGTGATGGCATCGAGCAGCCCGGCCCTGAGGAAGCTCTGGATCGTGTGGCCGCCGTCGACGTAGATGTGCCGGAATCGCTCGCCGGTCAGCCGCGCCACCAGTTCCTGCGGCGACTCCTGGCTCGAGCGCACCGACGCGGCGAGCGCAGGCGGAATGGCGACCGGCGCGCGGCTCAGCACGATGACGGGCAGGTCGCCGTACGGCCATTCGTCGAACGCGGACGCCTGCTCGAACGTGTGCCGGCCCATCACCAGGCAGTCGATCGACGACATGAAATCGAGGTAGCCGCAGTCCTCGCCGTCGGGGATCAGCGTCTGCACCGCCGTGAGCCAGTCGATGCTGCCGTCCGGACGGGCGATGTAGCCGTCGAGGCTGGTCGCGATGAACGAGGAAACACGTGCTCGCATGATTCGGCCACCCCGACGCGACCCACCCGGGACCGCATGACACCCTGCGGCGCCGATTTCGTCAACGGCCGCAGGCGGGCCACGTTCGCCGAGGGCGTAAGATCCGCGTCGTGAGCCCGGCGCGTCCGGACGGGCGCAGGGTCCGCGATGCGTGTCTGGCTTCGAACCGCAGTTCTTGCTTCATTCCTGGTCGCCTGGCCGTGCGTGCCGGGTGCCTCGACGGCCGCGCCGTCGGCCGACCTCGCTGCGGCGCTGCGGGCCCGGTACGCCGCGATGCGCCAGCAGCTGGAGCACAGCCCTTTCCCGCAGCATCTGTACGTCGATTCCTTCGAAGGCCCGAACGAGTCCCGGGGCGACGTGTACTCCGTCGTGGACTACCCGATCGCATCGGTCCGGGAAGCGTTCAAGAGCCCGGCAAACTGGTGCGACGTCCTGATCCTCCACCTCAACGTGAAGTACTGCCATCCCGTCACGCGCGATGGCCGAACCGTGCTGCTGGTGTCGATCGGCAGGAAGCACGATCAGTCGCTCGAGAGCGCCTCGAGAGTCGAGTTCGTCTACGGCGCCGAGGTGTCGCGCGCGGACTATCTCGACGTGAACCTCAATGCCCCGAGTGGCCCGCTCGGCACGGGGAATTACCGCATCCGCCTCGAAGCGGTGGGACTCGATCAGCGGCGGGCGTTCGTCCATCTCCGCTATTCATACGAATACGACTCGGCGGCTCGCGCGGCGACGCAGCTGTACCTGGCGACTGCCGGCAGCGGGAAGGTGGGTTTCACGGTGATCGGGGATGCGCACGCCGCGCGTCCGCAATTCATCTCGGGCGTCCGGGGAGCCATCGAGCGCAATACGATGCGTTACTACCTGGCCATTGATGCGTATCTCGGCACGCGGTTCGGGCCGCTCAACGAACGTTTCGAAAAGAGCATCGTGCGATGGTTCGATTCCACGGAGCGCTATCCGCGCCAGCTGCACGAGGTCGACCGTGATGCCTACCTCGACATGAAGCGGCGCGAATACCTGCGTCAGCAGACGATCCAGTGACCGGCTGCGTCGGTCGGGGCGGCTTGCTCCATCATCGACCGTTGAACTTCAGGATTTGCTGCGCCGCGTTGCGTCCGGCCGCGCCGCTGACGCCGCCCCCGCCGTGCCCGCCGCTGCCGCAGAGGAACAAGCCGTCGATCGGCGTGCGGTGATTCGACCAGCCGGGCAGCGGACGCATGAAGAACAGCTGGTCGAGGATCAGCTGGCCGTGGTTCAGGTCGCCCTCGGTGAGGCCCCAGCCTTGCTCGATGTCTAGCGGCGTGAGCGTCGCCGTCCGCTGTATCGACCGGCCGAATGCCGGGTAGCGCGCGGACAGCGTGTCGACGGCGATGCGCTCGAGTTCCGCACGGCGCGTGTCCCAGCCGCCGAGACGCAACTTGTAGGGCGCGAACTGGAAGTGGATCGAGACGACGGGCCCGGAGGTCGTGACTTCGAGGTACGGCTGGCCGGAGATCTCGCCGTACTTCGACGCGTCGTACGCCCGCTCGAGGTACTTCAGCGTCGGCGCGATCACGATCGTGCCGCCGGGCAGCCCGTGCGAGCCGTCCGTCAGCGCATGGATCTTGGCGACGGACCCGCGCATCTTGATCGACTGCGTCTGCCAGACGAATTCCGGCGGCAGTTCCGCCGCGCCGACCAGGTCGAGCAGCGTGTGCCGCGGATCGGCGGCCGAGACGACCGTCTGCGCGCGGATCTCTTCGCCACTGTCGAGACGCACGCCGATCGCCCGTTGCCCTTCGACCAGCACCTGCGCGGCGTTGGCCGAGGTGCGGACCTGCCCGCCGCTCGCGCGCAACGCGGCGACGAGCCCGTCCGTGATCTGCTGCAGGTTGGCGGACGTGCCGCGATGCGCGAGGCCGCCGCGATTGAGCCAGTGGTGGACCAGGATGTAACCGGTGCCGGCCGACATCGAGCCGAGCGTCTGTCCGTGGATGCCGAGCGCGCCGATCGCCGCCTTGAGCGGCTCCGACTCGAACCACTCCTCGGTGAACTCGATCGCCGACATCGACAGGCTGCGGATCACCCGGAACATGTCGGTCCTGCCGAGTCCGCGCAGTTTCCAGGCGAGTGAGGCGAGCGGCAGCCCTTCGTGCCGCCAGTCGAGCTTCGGCAGGCGCGGCATCGGCGTGCGATACGCCGCGTCGAGGAAGCCCGCCGCGGTATTCATGAACGCGACGAACTCGGGCCAGCGCGCGGCGTCCTTCGCGGAGAGCGCGCGGATCGACTCGAGCGTCGCCGCATCATTCGGCGCGCTGACCAGGCGTATGTCGCCGCCGTCCGGCAGCGCCGATACATACGCCGATGCGCCGACGGCGCTCGCGGCAAGGCCGTGTTTCGCGAGGTCGAGGTCGCGGACGATGTCCGGACGCAGCTGACCGGAGCTGTGCAGTCCGACGAGGCCGCCGCCCGGTCCGAGCAGCTCCCGCCCGGCGAGTTGCCCGCCCGGCACGGCCTGCTTCTCGAGCACGAGGACGGACTTCCCGGCCCTGGCGAGGTACGCGGCGGTCACGAGGCCGTTGTGGCCCGCGCCGACGATCAGGATGTCAGGGTTCGTCATCGTGCGCGCCTATCGCCAGTCCTTGAGAACTTCGGTCGCGGCCATCTTGCCGGCCGCGCCCATCACGCCGCCGCCCGGGTGCGAGCCTGCGGCGCCGAAGTAGTAGCCGGGCAGGGGCGTGCGGAAGTCCGCCCATTGCGGAGCCGGGCGCAGGAAGAACAGCTGGTGCAGCAGCAGTTCGCCGTGGAAGATGTTGCCGCCGGTGATGCCGGCGATCCGCTCGATGTCCTTCGGCGTGATCACCTGCTTGCCGACGATCGCGCGGCGGATGTTCGGCGCATAGCGCTCGATCGTCGAGATCACCGTCTCGCCGAACGCCTCGCGCTTGGCGTCGTCCCAGCCGCCCTCGATGTCATAGGGCGCGTACTGCACGAAGCACGACATCACGTGGTGCCCCGGCGGCGCCATGTCGCGGTCGATCATCGAGGGGATGATCATGTCGATGTACGGGTTCTTCGAGAACTGGCCGTACTTCGCCTCGTCGAACGCGCGCTCGATGTAGTCGACGCTCGGGCTGATCGAGATGGCGCCGCGGTGCAGCGGGCCTTCGCCGGGCAGGCAGGTGAAGTCCGGCAGCTCGGAGAGCGCGAGGTTCACCTTGCCCGACGAGCCGCGCACGCGGAAATTGCGGATCGCCTGCACGAACTCGTCCGGGAAGTGCTGCGCGTCCACGAACTGCAGGAAGCTGCGTTTCGGGTCGGCGGCCGAGAGCACGACCTTCGCCTGCAGCTCGTCGCCGTTCTCGAGCGCGACGCCGCTGGCGCGACCGCCGCGAACGATGACCTTCTGCACCGGCGCGCTGGTGCGGATTTCGACGCCGAGCGCATGCGCCGATCGGGCGATCGCCGCGCTGACGCCGCCGGTGCCGTTCTTGGCGAAACCCCAGGCGCGGAACGCGCCGTCGATCTCGCCCATGTAGTGGTGCAGCAGCACGTACGCGGTGCCCGGCGAACGGGGCCCGAGGAACGTGCCGATGATGCCGCTCGCCGTCTTGGTGCCCTTGAGCGGATCGAACTCGAACCACTCGTCGAGCAGGTCGGCGGACGACTGCGTCACGAGCTTCGAGATGCGATAGATCTCGCGCTCGGAGAGGCTCGCGCCGTAGCGGCCGAGCTTCAGCAGCCCGCGCAGGTCGCGCCAGCTCATCGACGACGGATCCGGCGGCACCAGCCCGATGATCGGCTTGATCGCCTTGGCCGCCCGGGCCATCACCCGCGAGTATTCGTCGTACGCCTCGGCGTCCTTCGGCGAGTGCCGGTAGACCTCGCGCCGCGTCAGGTCGTGGTCGTCCCAGCCCGCGAGGTAGTCCCCGTTGTCCATCGGCGTGACGGTGCTCGGCAGCGGCAGGATCTTGAGGCCGTGCTTCGGCAGCTCGAGGTCGCGGATGATCTCGGGGCGCAGCAGGCTGACGACGTACGAGAACTCCGTGAATCGGTAGCCCGGGAAGATCTCCTCGGTGATCGAGGCGCCGCCGACGACGTCGCGCCGCTCGAGCACGACGACCTTCTTGCCCGCGCGCGCGAGGTAGGAGGCCGCAATCAGGCCGTTGTGGCCCGCGCCGATGACGATGGCGTCGCAGGACTGGCTGGCCACTATTTTCGCTTCCACTCGGGCTCGTAGAACGGCAATGCGACCACCGTGCCCGGCGTCTGACGGCGATGGTGTTCCACGGTGATTTCGATCGTCAGTTTCGTGCCGGGCTCGTGGTGCGGCTGCGCCAGGTGGGCCAGCGCGATGTATTTCTTCAGCACCGGCGACCAGGTGCTGGTCGAGGCGTACCCGACCTGCCGGCCGTCCTTCATCATCGGCAGGCTGCCGCGCACCGCCATGCCGGGGATCTGCGGCGGCAGGCCGACGGAGCCGTACAACTGCTCGAGGCCGACCCAGTCCACCTCGAAGCCGACCATCTTCCAGGCCGAGCCTTCACGGTGTTCGCGCTCGAGCGCGCGCCGCCCGACGAAATAGCCTGGCTTGTCGAGATTCACGGTCCAGCCCAGGCCCAGCTCGTACGGCGAGGACTTCTGGCCGGCAATCCACGCGTGGTTCGCCGCGGTGTAGTCCACGTCGAGCATGAACAGGCCCGCCTCGACGCGCGCCATGTCCATCGCGAGGATGCCGCAGGGCGTGATGCCGTAGTCGTGTCCCGCCTCGATCAGCGCGTCCCAGACCGCGAGCGCAGCCTCGCGCTTCCATCCAGATCTCGTAGCCGAGATCGCCGGTGTAGCCGGTGCGCGAGATGGAGACCGGGATGCCCCGGATCGAGTTCGGCGCCATCCGGAAATACTTGAGGCCGTCCACGGGCTGCTCGCAGCAGCCGTTCAGCACGGCGCGCGACTTCGGCCCCTGCAGGCTCAGCGCCGCCATGCGGTCGGTCTGCTCGCTGATCGTCACCTGCATGCCGACGGCGTTCATCGCGAGCCAGCGCAGGCTCGGTTCGGCCGACGTCAGCCGGAAGCTCTGCTCGGCCAGCCGGGTGATGGTGCCGTCGTCGAGCATCCGCCCGTCGTCGTCGCACCAGCCGGTGTAGTAGACCTGCCCCACGGCCATCTTGTGGATGTCGCGCGGCGTCATCCGATGCAGCAGCTTCGCGGCATCCGGTCCCTCGATCAGGTACTTCATCAGCGGCGAGACGTCGATCAGCGCCGCGGCGTCGCGTATCGCCCAGTACTCCCGGTCGAGGCCGAGGTCGTACGAACCGACGGCGATGTACCCGGCCCAGCGCCGCCAGTTCTGCGGCAGGCACAGTTCGGACGTGCGCGCGTGCAGCGGCGTGCGCTTCAACCGGTACAGCGATTCTGGAGTGTCGGCCACGGCTGGGTTCCGCCCGGAGGGGGCGGCTAGTGTGCCGTACCGGCGCCACCCGGCACCAGCTTGACGTACCCGAAAAGACGGGGTGTCGGCCCGGCCTCCCGCCGGCCGGCTCAGCGCCGGTCGCGGATTTCGATGAAGGTCAGGAACTCGCTGCGGGTGCGGGCATCCGTGCGGAACGAGCCGAGCATCTTCGAGGTGATCATCGACACGCCGCGCTTGTGGATGCCGCGCGTCGTCATGCACTCGTGGGCGGCCTCGATGACCACGCCGACGCCGCGCGGCTGCAGCACCTCGTCGATGCAGCGGGCGATTTCGGCGGTCATCTTTTCCTGCACCTGGAAGCGCCGCGCGAACACGTCCACGACGCGCGCCAGCTTGCTGATGCCGACCACCTTGCCGGTCGGCAGGTACCCCACGTGGGCGCGGCCGATGATCGGGGCCATGTGGTGCTCGCAGTGCGACTCGAACTCGATGTCGCGCAGCACGATCATCTCGTCGTAGCCGGCCATTTCCTCGAACGTGCGGCTCAGGTATTCCTTCGGGTCGACGGCATAGCCCGAGAACCAGTCGCGGTACGCCTCCACGACCCGCTTCGGGGTGTCGCGGAGTCCCTCGCGCTTCGGGTCCTCGCCCGCCCAGCGCAGCAGGGTCCGCACGGCGTCTTCGGCGGCGGTCTTGCTGACCGGGCTGCGATTGCGTGCCATGGAGTACTCCTTGATCCGGACTCGCGGGACCGACGACTTCGCAGGCGGCCGCCGCCTGGATGCAGTCCGATCCTTGCGTCGTGCGGCCATCAGCGCACCGGCCGGCCGTGGCGCCACAGCACCAGCAATGCATAACCGGCCGCCATGCCGCCGAGGTGCGCGAAGTGCGCGACGCCGGCGGCGGTGCCGGTGACGCCGAGGTACAGCTCGAGCAGGCCGTAAAGCGTGACGAACAGCCACGCCGGCATCGGAATCGGCGGAAACAACAGCATGATGCGACGCTGCGGGTAGGCGATGCCGAATGCGAGCAGCAGGCCGAACACGCCGCCGGATGCGCCGACGCGTCGGCATCGGAGGTTCGTTCAGGCTGCCCATCACCACCAGCTGCGCGACCGCCGCCCCGATGACGCAGACGAGGTAATACGTGAGGTAACGGCGCGGCCCGAGCAGGCGCTCGACTTCGGTGCCGAACATGTAGAGCGCCAGCATGTTGAAGAACAGGTGATCGAGCCCGCCGTGCAGGAACCCGTAGGTCAGCAACTGCCAGACCTCGAACGCCGGCGCGCCCGGGTACTGGGCGCTCGCGAGCGGCCACAGCGCGAACGGCGCCACCAGCAGGTCGCCGGTGAAGTACTGCAGCACGAACACGCCGACGTTCGCGATCAGCAGCGCGCGCGTGATGGGAGCGAGGTTCAGGGGCATCGCGTCATCGTAGCCGAAACGGCCGGCCGCTATCCAACCGGCTGCCGCTGAGGTTTACTTGCGGCATGCACACGACCTCGGCCGCATGATCCGCAATCCCGCCCGCGCGCTCGCGATCGCCGCACTGCCGCTGCTCTGGCTCGCCGGCCCGGCGCAGGCGACGCGCACGCTGGGCTCGCTGCGGTTCGAGCCTTGCACGCTTGCGGCCGCCGGACTGCCGGTCACGGTGGCGGCGCAGTGTTCGTCGCTCGAGGTGCCCGAGGATCGCTCGCGGCCGCAGGGTCGTCGCATCCGGCTCGCGATCGCGTGGATACCGACGGATGCGAAGCAGCCGCAGCCCGATCCCGTCGTCATGCTCGCCGGCGGTCCCGGCCAGTCCGCGTTGCAGTCGTTCCCGTCGGTGGCGTCGGCCTTCGGCGACGTACTGCGTCGTCGCAGCGTGGTGCTCGTGGACCAGCGCGGCACCGGCGGCTCGAACCCTCTCACCTGCGTCGGACCGCCGCCCGGCGGCGCGACGGCGGACGAATCGCCCGAGGCGGCACGTCGCGCGGCCGCCGAGTGCCTGCACGACCTGCCGGGTGACCCGCGTTTCTATACGACCAGCGACGCGGTGGCCGACCTCGAATCCGTGCGCGTCGCCATCGGCGCGCCGGCGCTGAACCTGGTCGGCGTGTCCTACGGCACGCGGGTCGCGCTCGAATACCTGCGCCGGCACCCGGCGGTCACGCGCAGCGTGGTGCTCGACGGCGTCGTCCCCCCGGAACTCGCGCTCGGCTCCGAGCACGCCCGCAACCTGGAGACGGCCGTGAACGCGCAGTTCGAGCGGTGCGCCGCCGACGCCGCATGCGCGCGGCATTACGGCTCGCCGCGGCAGGCGCTGGATCGACTGCGCGCGCGCCTGCAGCGCGAGCCGCAGAAGGTGAGCTTCCGCGACCCGCTGACGAACGCGCCGCGCGTAGAGACGCTGACGGCCGGCACCGTCGCCGGCGTCGTGCGCCTCTACGCCTACGCGCCGCAGATGTTCGCGCTGCTGCCGTGGTCGCTCGCCGAAGCGAGCGCCGGGCGGCCTGAGGTCTTTATGGCCCAGGCTGCCATGCTCGAAAGCCTGGTGGGCGAACAGATTGCGCGCGGGCCTGGAGCTGTCGGTGACCTGCAGTGAGGACGCGGCGCGGCTGCGGCGCGAGCCGGCCGACCACGACACGCTGATGGGCGACGACGTTCGTCGACGGCGATGCTTGCCCAGTGCGAGGTGTGGCCGAAGGGATCGATGCCGGCTGACTTCCACCAGCCGGTCCACAGCGACCGGCCCGTGCTGCTGCTGTCCGGCGAGTTCGATCCGGTGACGCCGCCGCGCTATGGCGAGCAGGTCGCGCGGACGTTGCCGAACGGCCGGCACCTGGTACTGCGCGGCCAGGGGCACAACGTGATCACCGCGGGATGCGCGCCGCGGCTGCTGGGTCGAGTTCGTCGACCAGTGCGGACGCGCGCCGCCTCGACGCCTCGTGCCTCGACCAGTTGATCCGCACGCCGGCCTTCACGGGCGCCTATGGGTGGGAACCGTGATCGAAGCGGACGGCCTGCGCAAAGCGTTCCATTCGCGCCGTGGCGAAATCGTCGCCGTCGACGGCGTCAGCTTCCGCGCGCTCGACGGGCAGATCACCGGGCTGCTGGGACCGAACGGCGCGGGCAAGACCACGACCCTGCGGATGCTCTACACGCTGATGCGTCCCGACGCCGGGGCGGGTCCTCGTCGACGGCCTCGACGCGACCCGCGAACCGGCGGCGGTGCGCTCGCGGCTCGGCGTGCTGCCGGACGCGCGTGGCGTCTACAAGCGTCTCACCGCGCGCGAGAACATCGAGTACTTCGGGCGCTTGCACGGCCTCGAGCCGGCGCGGATCGCCGAGCGCACCGCGCGGCTCGTCGCGGCGCTCGACATGGCGGACTTCATCGACCGGCGCACCGAGGGCTTCTCGCAGGGCGAGCGCACCAAGACCGCGATCGCACGCGCGCTGGTGCACGACCCGCGCAACGTGCTGCTCGACGAGCCGGCCAACGGGCTCGACGTGATGACGACGCGCTCGCTGCGCGCGCTTCCTGCTCGGGCTCCGGGACGAGGGCCGCTGCGTGCTGTTCTCGAGCCACATCATGCCGGAGGTGGCGCAGCTCTGTGATCGCATCGTGGTGATCGCGCGCGGTCGCGTGGTCGCAGACGGCACGCCCGACGAGATCCGCGCGCTGACCGGACTGGCCAACCTCGAGGACGCGTTCGTGAAGGTCATCGGTTCGGACGAGGGGCTGTTCGCGTGAGCGCGTGGTGGATCGTCTTGCGCAAGGAACTGCTGGATGCGCTGCGCGACCGGCGCATGGTCCTCGTTTCGTTCGTCATCATGCCGCTTGCCGTGCCGCTGATCCTGGCCGGCATGAGCGCCATCGGCGCGCGCAAGCAGGTCGAAAAGCTCGAGGCGACGCTCGAGCTGCCGGTGGACGGCGCCGAGCGCGCGCCGAACCTGATGGCCTGGCTCGGCTCGCACAACCTGCGCATCGTCGCGCCGCCCGCGGATGCGGATGCCGCGGTGCGCAACCAGGACCACGAAGTGGTCCTGCGCATCGGCGCGACGTACGGCGACGACTGGCGAGCGGGGCGGCCGGCACGCGTCGAGCTGGTCTTCGACAGCTCGCGGCCGATCCAGTCGGGTGCGACGATCAGTCGCGTGCGCGGCCTGCTGGAGGCGTACGACCGCGAAGTGGGCACGTTGCGGCTCGTGGCGCGCGGCATCCATCCTTCGGTTTCGAGCCCGCTGCAGGTCGCCGCGCGCGACGTCGCGACGCCCGAGTCGCGGTTCGACCTCGCGCAGCAGTTGCTGCCGTACCTGCTGCTGCTGCTCGCGTTCATCGGCGGCATGCAGCTCGCCATCGATTCGACGGCCGGTGAGCGCGAGCGGCATTCGCTCGAGCCGCTGCTGACCACTCCCGCATCCCGCGAAGCCATCATCAGCGGCAAGATCCTCGCCACGGCCGCATTCACGCTGATCTCGATCGCCGTGACGCTGCTCGCGTACCGCATCGTGTTTGCGTTGATGCCGAGCGAGCACATCGACCTCTCGCTCGACGTGTCGTTGCCGGCGCTCGCGCAGCTCTTTGTCGTGATCCTGCCGATCGTGATGCTCGGCGCGACCTTGTTGACCGCGCTCGCGGCCTTCGCGCGCAGCCACCGCGAGGCGCAGGGCTACCTGCCGTTGCTGATCTTCCTGCCGATGATTCCGACGCTGTTCCTGATGGTGGCGCCGGTCCGCACGCAGCTGTGGATGCTGGCGGTGCCGTTCCTCGGCCAGAACCAGCTGATCCTGCGCATCCTGCGTTCGGAATCAGTGACCGCCATGGACTGGGCGGTGAGCCTCGGTGTCGTCGCTGTTGCTGGCAGCGGTCGCGTGGTTCGTTGCCGCGCGGCTGTATCACCGCGAGGAACTCGCCGCCAGCAGTTGAGCCTCTGACCTCTCCCGCTTGCGGGAGAGGTCGCCCGCAGGGCGGGTGAGGGCGTATTCGCGCGTTCACCACGCGATGCCGTAGTCCTCGCCGTGGTTGCTCGAGCCGCCCCAGAACGTGCCGTGCGCGCGGTCGATCATGATCGCGTTGATCGGTCCCGAGGTGCGTTCCTCGAACTCCGGCCGGTAGCCGCGCTGCACCAGTTCGCGCACGCACCCACTGCGGCACGGCGGCGTTCAGCACGATGCGGCCTGGCTGCGACTCGTGCTTGTCGAACGAGCTCGTCATCTGGTAGCTGTTGAAGTTCGCCGCTTCGGTCGCCTCCTGCGGCGTCATCCCGAATTCGAGCACGTTCAGGAAGAACTGCAGCAGGTTCTGGTCCTGCGTGTCGCCGCCCTGCACCGCGAACGCGAGCCACGGCTTGCCGTCCTTCATCGCGAGGCTCGGCGTCAGCGTGACGCGCGGCCGCTTGCCGGGTTCGAGCACGTTGAACGGATTCTCGGCCGGGTCGAGCACGAACGACTGCATGCGCTGGCTGAGCCCGACGCCGGTGCGGCCGGCGATCGTCGCCGGGATCCAGCCGCCGCTCGGCGTCACCGAGACCAGCCAGCCTTCCGCGTCGGCCGCGATCACGCTGGTGGTGCCGCTCTGGAACGATTCCTTGAATTGCTCGAGATTGGCGGCAGTCAGCGTGTCCGTCTCGCCGCGGGCCGCGTCCGCGCGACGATTCTTCTGCAGCAGGTCGAGATAGGGATTCTTCCCGCCCTGGAACGGATACGGATCGCCGGGCCCGGCGGTCGGGTCGTTGCGATCGCGGCTGATCGTCGCCGCGCGCTGCTTCGCGTATTCCTTCGAGAGCAGCCCGCGCCGCGGCTCGTCCGGCGGGAAGTACGGGTCGCCGTAGTAGAAGTCGCGATCGGCGAACGCGAGGTTCATCGCCTGGTACACCGTGTGGATGTAGCTCGCGCTGTTGTAGCCCATCGCCTTCAGGTCGAAGTTCTCGAGCAGGTTGAGCGCCTGCAGCAGCGCCGGTCCCTGCGTCCAGGTGTCGAGCTTGTAGACCTCGACGCCTCGATAGCTGGTGTGCAGCGGCTCCTCGACCAGCGGCTTCCACTTCGCGAGGTCGGCTTCGGTGATGAGGCCGCCCTGTTCCTGCACGCCGCGGACGAATTCGCGCGCGATGTCGCCCTTGTAGAAGCGGTCGTACGCGGCCTGGATCGCGTCCTTGCGCGACTTGCCGGCGGCGAGCGCCTGCTGCTCGGCCTCGACCAGCTTGCGCAGCGTGTCGGCGAGGTCCTTCTGGCGGAAGATCTCGCCCGGTTGCGGCGCTTCGCGTGCCTCGCCGAGGTGCGGCAGCATCACCTGCTTCGAATAGGGCCATTCCTTCAGCTTGTCGCGCCAGCGCTCGATCGTGTTCGCGGTTTCGGCTTCGATCGGATAGCCGTCCGCGAGCTCGATGGCGGGCGCCAGCACCTCGGCCAGCGACAGCCTGCCGTATTCGGCGAGCATCAGCATCAGGCCGCCGGGCGTGCCCGGCGTCACGGCCGCGAGCGGTCCGTACGCGGGCGGATAGGCGTAACCCTTGCCGCGATAGAACTCCGGCGTCGCCCCGGTCGGCGCGACGCCGAGGCCGTTGATCGCGATCACCTTCTTCGCATGCGGATCGTAGACGAGCGCCTGCGTCTCGCCGCCCCAGCTCAACGTGTCCCACATCGTCGAGGTGGCCGCGATCATCGCGCAGGCGGCGTCCACGGCGTTGCCGCCGCGCTGGAACATCATCGCGCCGGCGGTCGCGGCCAGCGGCTTGCCGGTGATCGCCATCCACTTCTGCCCGTGCAGCGGCGGCTTCTGCGTCTTCGCCACCGACTTCGGGATGCTCGGCGACACGGCCTGGCCGAGCGCGTCCGGGGCGACGCTCGTCATTGCGGCGAGCCCGAGGATGAGCCCGGAGAAGAACGTGATCGTGCGCATGCTCGATGCTCCCGCATCATTCCGCCGCCGGCCGCACCTGCTCCCAGCGCGGGCAGGCGGCGCGGCCGAACGTGTCCGATTTCGAGTACCCGTATTCTTTCACGATGGTGCGGCTGCCGGCGAAGTACGTGCAGACGAGCTTCTGGCGAAACGTTCCCTGCTCGACTTTCTCGCTGACCAGGATCGCGCGCGAGGAGAACAGCAGCGCGAGCCAGGCGAGGCCGGCCAGCCCGAGCAGGACGGAGAGAATCCTGAGGATCACCTTCGACTCCAAAAACCGCCGCGGAGTGCAGTATGCTGCCGCGCCCTTCGTCGTTGCCACACCGGGGCCCGAGCACCATGCCGCATTTTTCCAGACTTGCCGCCGCATCCTGCCTGCTGGTCGCCTGCATCGGCCGCGCCGGCGTGCGGCCGAGCCCGCCGGTCGACGCGGCCGTCGCCGCGACGATGCCCAAGGTCGATCGAGTGGCGCCGCGACTTTCACCAGCACCCGGAACTCGGCAATCGCGAGACGCGCACCTCGCAGATCGTCGCGGCGCAACTGAAGTCGCTGGGCCTCGAGGTGCACACGGGCGTCGCGCACACCGGCGTCGTCGGCGTGCTGCACGGCGGTCGGCCGGGCCCGCGTCGTCGCGCTGCGCGCCGACATGGACGCGCTGCCGGTGACCGAGCGCGTGGACGTGCCGTTCAAGTCGACGGTCACGACCGAGTATCGCGGCGAGAAGGTCGGCGTGATGCATGCCTGCGGCCACGACGGCCACACCGCCATCCTGATGGGCGCGGCGCAGGTGCTGGCGGGCATGAAGAAGGACCTGCCGGGCACGGTCGTGTTCATGTTCCAGCCCGCCGAGGAAGGCGCGCCGGAAGGCGAGGAGGGCGGCGCGCCGCTGATGCTCAAGGAAGGCGTGTTCCGCGACTACAAGCCGGACGCCGTGTTCGGCCTGCACCTCTGGGCCGGGCTCAACGCCGGCACGATCGGGTACCGGTCCGGGTCGCTGATGGCGGCGTCGGACACGTTCCGGCTCGTGGTCAAGGGCCGGCAGACGCACGGTTCGCGGCCCTGGGGCGGCGTCGACCCGATCGTCGCGTCGGCGCAGATCCTGAACGGCATGCAGACGCATCGTCAGCCGCCAGACGGACATCACGCGCTACCCGGCGGTCGTGACCGTCGGCGCGATCAAGGGCGGCATCCGCTTCAACATCATTCCGGACTCCGTCGAGATGATGGGCACCATCCGGACGTTCGACGCGGGCGTGCGCGAGCAGACCATCGAGCGCCTGAGGCGCATGGCGGAGAACATCGGCGGCCGCGAGCGGCGCGACGGCCAAGCTCGAGATCCTCCCCGGCAGCAACCCGGTGGTGATCAACAACCCGACTTGACCCGCCAGGTGCTGCCGTCGCTGCAGAAGGCCGCCGGCGTCCGCCAAGGTCGTCGAGATGCCCTTCGTGACGGGCTCCGAGGACTACGCGCACTTCGCGCAGCAGGTGCCGAGCGTGTTCTTCTTCGTCGGCTCGACCCCGCCCGGGCAGGACGCCGACCAGGCCCCGAGCAACCACTCGCCGCTCTATTTCGTCGACGAGTCGTCTCTCGAAGTCGGCGTCAAGGCGATGGTGAACGTGGCGGTCGACTACCTCAACGCGCCGCGTCACTGATCGAAGCGTCCGCCGCGGCCCGCGCCGCCGACGAAGCGCGCGGCGCCCGCGGCGGCGTCGCCGCTGCGCAGCACCTCGACGCCGCCGGCGAATTCACGGCGCAATGCGCCGGCCTCGTCGAGGCTCCACTGCGCCAGCGCGGAATCGCGATCGGCGCGCAGGCAGGCCTGCGGGAACGCAGCGATCTCGCGCAGCGAGCGCTTCCGCGGCGGCACGCGATTCGCCGCGCGGCACGACTCGATTCGCGAGGCCGAAGGAGCAGGCTTCGTCGGCGCGCACGGCCCGACCGGTGAGGATCATGTCGAGCGCGCGGCTCTGCCCGATCAGGCGGGGCAGGCGCACGGTGCCGCCGTCGATCAGCGGCACACCCCAACGTCGGCAGAAGACGCCGAACACCGCGTCGGCCTCCGCGACTCGCAGGTCGCACCACAGCGCGAGTTCGAGCCCGCCGGCCACCGCATGACCGGCCACGGCGGCGATCACCGGCTTGCTCAGCCGCAGCCGGGTCGGTCCCATCGGCCCGAACGGGTCGTCCGGCGCGCCGGACGGCGCCTGCAGCGCGGCCGGCGTCCCAGCCGGCCGCCACGGCGCGCAAGTCCGCTCCGGCGCAGAACGTGCCGCCATCGCCCCACAGGACCATCGCGGCGATCCCGTCGTCGGCGTCCAGCGTCCGGAAAGGCCGACGGCGAGCGCCGCGCCGTCGCGGGATCGACGGCATTGCGGGCCTCCGGACGGTGCAGCACGACCGTGCCGACCGGGCCCTGGCGTTCGATCGTGACCGCCGGGTGCGCGCCGGCCGACTGCTTTGACGTCATGGGACGACCTCGTACAAACCTTTTGGGTCCGGAACGCATCTTAATGGTCATGAGGGCAATCTTCGCGCAGGCCGGTCCGGCCGGGGTGTGTACGATGCCGGCCGAACTCCTGGGTTTCAGCCGGCACGAACCGAGGTGGACTTTGGCGCTGGACGCAGCCGAGAGCGAATTCGAACGGGCGAAACAGGCGGCCGACGAACGCAGGCTGGTCGAGGCGGCCGCCGCCGGCTCGCCGGCGGCGTTCGAGGCTTTATATCGGCGCCATGTGGGGCGGGTGCACGGACTCTGCCTGCGGATGACGGCCCAGCGCGAGACGGCCGAGGACTGCACGCAGGAAGCCTTCGTCCAGGCCTGGCGCAGCCTGCCGCGCTTCGAGGTCCGCAGCAGCTTCGGCACCTGGCTGCACCGCATTGCCGTGAACACCGTCCTCGCTCACCGGCGCAGACGGACCGAGTCGCTGGGTGCCGAGGCCTCCGCCGAGGAGGAAGTGGCGGAGGCGCTGGGCCGACGGGACCGCGTCCGATCCTGCCGCGCACGGCGACCTCGAGGCGGCGATCGCCAGCCTGCCGCCCGGCGCACGACACGTGCTCGTGCTGGCGGGCATCTACGGCTTTTCGCACGAGGAAGTCTCCGCGATGCTCGGCATTGCCGTCGGGACCTGCAAGGCCCAGTTGCACCGCGCCCGGCAGTTGCTGGGCGCGCGCATGCAACTCGGCGAGGAGTCGCCATGAACCGCAAGCTCGATGAAGCGCTCGACAGACTGCCGCGCGACGTGCCGCCGGATCGCGACCTCTGGCCGGCCATCGCCACTCGCCTCGAGCCGGCGGTCGTCGAACCGCCGCGCGCCGCGAAGTCCGGCGCGTGGACCGGGCAGATTGCGGCCGCGCTCGCGCTGGTGGCCGTGTCGTCGCTGATCACGGCCGCGTTGATCCGCCGGCACGATGGGACGCCGGTCGCGCAGGTACCGGCGCAGGCTGCGAGCGATGCGCAAGTCGTGCCGGCCGCTTTCGGCCCGACGTACTCGCTGAGCCCGGAGTACCAGATCGCACACCGCCAGCTGTCGGCGCTGCTGCAGCAACGCATCGGGCGCATGCCGCCCGCGGCGCGCGAGAAGCTCGAAGTCAACCTCGGCGAGTTGCGGCACGCGGCAATCGAGATCAACGCGGCGCTGGCCGGGCAGCCGGGCGACCCGTTGCTCGAGGAACTCCTGCTCAACACGTACCAGGAAGAGTTGTCGGTGCTCGCCGCAGCGAACCAACTGACCGCCGCAGGTGCTGTCGGTACTCCCCCGGATTCATCTAGGATGCAGCTATGAGATTCCCGATTCGACCCAATCCGGCCTTGCTGGCCGCCGGTGCGCTGTTGTTCGCCGCGCCTGCTTGCGCGGGCGGACTCGCCGATCGACAAGCGCGCGCCCGCCGATCCGAAGGGACAGGTGGAGATTTCGAACACGGCCGGCACGGTGACGGTGACCGGCTGGGACCGCAACGAGGTCGAGGTCACGGGCACGCTCGGCGACGGCAGCGAACGCCTCGATTTCGTCACGACCGACAAGCTGACCCGCATCCAGGTGGTCCTGCCCGGCAAGGCCTGGCACGTCGAGGATTCCGAGCTCGACGTCAAGGTGCCGGCCGGCAGCAGCGTGTCGGTCAACACGGTCAGCGCCGACATCGTCGTGAAGGGCGTGAGCGGGGCTCAGCGCCTGCAGTCCGTCAGCGCCGACGTCTCGACGCAGGCGGCAGCCGACGACGTCGAGATCAAGACCGTGAGCGGCGACCTGACGGTCACCGGCAGCGACCAGAAGGGACTGCTGACCGTCACGACCGTCAGCGGCAATGCTACGGTGTCCCACGTGGCCGGCGAAGTGAACGGCAGCACGGTGAGCGGCGATTTCCGGCTCGGCCTTGGCGCGGTCGACCGCTCGCGGCTGCGTACCACGAGCGGCGATCTCTCGCTGGCCGCCTTCCTGGCCGGCGACGGCCGACTCGACGTCGAGACCATCAGCGGCGACGTGCGGATCGACCTCGCGAAACCGCTCAATGTCGAGTTCGACGTGTCGAGCTTCAGCGGCGACATTCAAAACTGCTTCGGTCCGAAGCCGGCGCGCACGGACGAGTACGGTCCGGGCAAGGAATTGCGCTTCACGGAAGGCAAGGGCCTGGCGCGGGTGCGGGTCAAGGCGTTGAGCGGCGACGTGAGCATTTGCAACCTGTAACCGGCCGGGCCTCCCGCGCGCCGCGGAATCGTGGACAATACGCGCGCGGCGGGGAACTGCCCGCGGTGCGCGCGAGTCTCATGGTTCTGCTCGTCCGGTCGGGAGCCCGATGGCCTTTCTCGCGGAAATAAAGCGCCGGCGCGTCGGCAAGGTCGCCATCGGCTATGGCGCCGTCGCCTGGGGCGTCACGGAAGGCTGCTCGGTCGTCTTCCCGGCGCTGCACGTGCCGGAGTGGGCGATGACGTTCGTCGTCGTCTTCCTGCTGGTCGGTTTCCCGGTCGCCATGGTGCTGGCGTGGATCTTCGACGTCGGGCCCGACGGCATCCACCGCACGGCGCCGCTGCCGGGCGAGGCGGCGCCCGCCACGCAGGTTCGCCAGCGCGCGATCTTCGGCCTGCTGGTGCTGCTCGGCATGGGCGGGCTCGGCTACCTGCTCTACGAGCGCGGCGTCGGGCGCGCGGACGCAGGCCAGCCGCACGATTCGATCGCCGTGCTGCCGTTCGCGAACCTGAGCGGCGATCCCTCGAAGGACTACTTCAGCGACGGCATGTCGGAAGAACTGCTCGACCTGCTCGCGCGGGTGCCGGGACTGCAGGTGGCCGCACGCTCGTCCGCTTTCGCGTACAAGGGCCGCAACGTGGACATCCGCGAGGTCGGCAGGCAGCTCGGCGTCGAGACGGTCCTCGAGGGCAGCGTGCGCCAGCAGGGCGACAAGGTCCGCATCACCGCGCAGCTGATCGACACGGCGACGGGCTTCCACCTGTGGTCGGAAACCTACGACCGCAAGCTCGAGGACATCTTCGCGGTGCAGGACGAGATCGCGCAGTCGATCGTGGACAGGCTGCGCATCCAGCTCGCACCGAACCAGCAGTCTCTCGCGCAACGCGAGCGGGCGCCGACGCAGAACGTCGACGCCTACCAGCTCTACCTGCAGGGGCGAGCGATCTGGAAGCGGCGCGGCGAGGAGAATCTGCGGCAGGCGATCGACCTGTACCAGGCGGCACTCGGCAAGGACCCGGCGTTCGCGCGCGCGAACGCTGCGCTTGCGTCGGCTTACGTCGTGATGCCCGGCTATACCGAGGAGATGGGAGACGAGGAGAAGTACTACGAGCTGGCCCAGAACGCGGCGCGGTCGGCGCTTTCGGTCGATCCGAACATCGGCGAGGCGCACGCCGTGCTCGCGCAGATCAACGCCAACCGCGGCAACCTGCTCGACGCCGAGTCGGGATTCTTCTTCGCGATCTCGCTCGAGCCGAACGAAGCCACGCCGCACCAGTGGTACTCGATCCTGCTGCGCAACGTGGGGCGCCTCGATGCGGCGCTGACGCAGGCCCGGCGCGCGCAGGAGCTCGACCCGACGTCGCCGATCATCGCGGCGAACCTGGCCCAGGCCTACCTGACGCGCGGCGACGACGACCAGGCCCTGCGGTATTCGAAGCTCGCGGCCGAACTCGGGCTCGGGCAGAAGGACATGGGCGTCGAGGCCGATGTGGCGCTGCGCAACGGCAATTGGGACGAGGCGAAGCGGTTGTTCGAGAAGCAGGAGGGGATCCCGAAGGCGATACGCGGCCAGATCGGCCCCATCGTCGACGCGCTCGCGGATCCGGCGTTGCGCCCGCGCATGGTGGCGACGCTGCAGGCGATCGATCCGAAGGTCTGGCCGGAGCAGGAACGCGTGATGCCGTACGTACTGCTCGGGCAGACCGATCTCGCGTACCGGGTGATGTTCGACGGGCTCGACAAGGATCGCAACGCGTGGGTGGGCCACTGGGACATGACGCACCTGTGGTCGCCGGAGGGCCGGCCGCTCAGGACCGACGCGCGATTCGCGAAGCTGGCGGAGCGCATCGGCATGCTCGACTACTGGAAGCAGTACGGCTTCCCCGACGGCTGCCACGCCGGCACCGATGCTCCAGTCGTCTGTTCCTGAGTCGACGCATGGACGCAGCCTCATCGCCGGAATCGCGGTCGTCGGCGTCGTGCTGTCCGCGTTCGTGCCTCGCTGCCTCGCATTCGAGCTGCGCGTCGACGACGCCACCTTCGTCGACGGCACGTTTCGCGTGACGTTCGAAGGCGTGCTCGATGCGCCGCCGGCGGGCGTCGAGGCCGTGCTGCTCGATTACTCGCGATACCGGCTGATCGACCCGCGCATCCGCCGCGCCGACTTGCTCGCGCGCGAGGCCGATGGCGCGCTGCGCGTGCGCACGCTGATCGATGCCTGCGCGGGAATCTTCTGCCGGACGGTCCAGCGCGTCGAGCGCGTCGAGCACGGGCCCGGGCGACTCGTCGCGACGGTGATTGCGGCGCAGAGCGACATGCGCCGGGGCAGCGCGCGCACCTACTGGCACGCGGACGGCAACGGCACGCACGTCTGGTACGTCGCGGAATTCGAGCCGGACTTCTGGGTGCCGGCGCTCATCGGCCGCGGCATCGCGCTGCGCGCGCTGCGCGATTCGACGCAGCGGCTATTCCGCAATGTGGAGCGCGAGGCCAATGTCCGCTGACACGTCGGCCGAGCATGCCGGGCGGGTGCGGCGGTTCGCGCCGGCGCTGCTGCGCTGGTTCGACGCCGACGGGCGCAAGGACCTGCCCTGGCAGCGCGACCCGACTCCCTATCGGGTCTGGGTCTCCGAAATCATGCTGCAGCAGACGCAGGTCGCCACCGTCGCCGGCTATTTCGAGCGCTTCACGGCGCGCTTTCCCGACGTGCGCAGCCTCGCCAGCGCCCAGCTCGACGAAGTGCTGCATCTGTGGTCCGGCCTCGGTTACTACGCGCGCGCGCGGAACCTGCACCGGGCCGCGCAGGCGATCGTGAAGCAGCATGGCGGCGAGTTTCCGCGGACGATCGAGCAGATCGTGGACCTGCCGGGCATCGGCCGCTCGACAGCGGGCGCGATCCTCGCGCTGTCACGCGGCGAGCGACACCCCATACTCGACGGCAACGTGAAGCGCGTGCTGGCGCGCCAGTTCGGCATCGCGGGCGACCCGGCGGACAAGGCGGTCGAGAAGCAGATGTGGCTGCTCGCCGAGGCGTGCACGCCAATGCAGCGGGCGGCCGCTTACACGCAAGGCATCATGGACCTCGGCGCCACCGTGTGCACGCGTTCGCGCCCCGCGTGCCTGCTCTGCCCCGTGATGGCGGACTGCGTCGCGCGGGCCGCAAACCTGCAGGAGCGCCTGCCCACGCCGCGCCGACGCGCGAAGAGCCCCGAGCGCGAGGCGTGGCTCGTCGTCGCGATGCGCGGCGCGCGCAAGGTGCTGCTCGAGAAACGGCCGCCGGCCGGAATCTGGGGCGGGCTGTGGTGCCTGCCGGAGTTCCCGACGCACAGCCATGCCGCACAGTGGTGTCGCGAGCACCTGTCGGGCGCGTCCCGACTCGAGAACGGCGAGCCGTTGCGGCACGCGTTCAGCCACTTCGACTTCGAGATGCGCCCGCTGGTCGTCCATTGCCTCGGCAAGGCGGCAGGCCTGCGCGATGACGATCGTTATCGGTGGTACGACGTCGCCAATCCGGCGAAAGTCGGCGTGCCGAGGCCGATCGCCACGTTGATCGCGCGCTCGGCGACCGGCAGGCGCAAGCGCCCGGCGAAGTCATGACCAGCCATCAACCCGGACTCACGCCGTTCGCCCGCCGCTGGATCGCCACCGGGGCACTGCTGATGCTGCTCGGCGTCATCCTCGGCGCGTTCGGCACGCACCTGCTGGCGTCGCGGCTCGAGCCGAAGCAGTTCGCGAGTTACCAGACGGGCGTGCAGTATCACCTGCTGCACGCGTTCGCCCTGGTGCTGGTCGGCGCGATCGGCCAGGTCGGCGGCGAGACGCGCTGGCTGCGGCGCTCGGCGATCGCGATGACCGTCGGCATCGCGTTCTTCTCGGGCGCCATCTACCTGATCACCCTCGGTGCGCCGCGCACGCTCGGCATGGTCGCGCCGATCGGCGGCCTGTCGTTCATGGTCGGCTGGGCGCTGCTCGCGGTTCACGTCCGCACCCTGCACGCCGACGTAGTCGGGGCGAGGGTCGTCGGTCAGGTCTCGCCGGGTCCGGGCGCGACGTATTCGGCCGGTTTCGCGGAGCCGCCGGCGAACAGGAATTTCTCCATCTCTTCGACGAGGAACTTGCGGGCCTTCGGCTCGATCGGCGAGAGACGGTACTCGTTGAGCAGCATCGTCTGGTGACGTACCCATTCCTGCCACGCCTGGGCCGAGATGTTCTCGTAGATGCGCTTGCCGAGTTCACCCGGGTACGGGACGCGCTCGAGCCCCGCGGCTTCGCGCTTGAGGTACTGGCAATAGACGGTGCGTGGCATGGCCGTGAGTTTCCGCGATTTCAGGTGAGCGGCACGTGTGAAAGGATGACGCCGTCTTCGTCGACGAAGACGTAGTCGCCGGGACGGAACGTCACGCCGGCGAAGCGCACCGGCACGTCGCGCTCGCCTTCGCCGCGCTTCTCGCTGCGCAGCGGCATCGTGCCGAGCGCGCGGATGCCGAGTTTCAGGTCGGCGAGTTCCGCCGAGTCGCGGATACAGCCGTGGATGATCACGCCGGCCCAGCCGTTCTTCACGGCCGCGAGGCCGAGGTTGCCGCCGAGCAGCGCGCGCCGGCGCGAACCGCCGCCGTCCACCACGAGCACACGGCCCTCACCCGGGCTTTCGACGGCCGCCTTCACCAGCGAGTTGTCCTCGAAGCAACGGACCGTGCTGACGGCCCCGGAGTATGCGTGCCGTCCGCCGAATGCGTGGAAAATCGGTTCGCACACCTGCACGTTGTCGCCGAACTCGTCGCAGAGATCGGCCGTGCCTTTGGTCGTCGTCATGGAGGGCCTCGCGCCGCCGGGGAGTTTCCCGGCCGAATCGCGATTATAGAAGACGGCTAGCAGGCTGCAGGCTATGGGCTACAGGCCACGAAGTGCCTATCGCCCATAGCCTATAGCCTATAGCCGATAGCCTTTACTGGATCGTGATCTGCCGCGGCTGCGGCTGCACGACCTTCTGCTTCGGGACGTGTATCAGGACCACGCCGTCGCGGCTCTCGGCGCGGATCGACTGCTCGTCCACGTTCTCCGGCAGCGCGAAGCGACGCGCGAACGTGCCGTAGTACCGCTCGATGCGATGCGCCTTTTCGCCGTCGGCGCGCTTCTCCTGCTTGCGCTCGCCCGACAGCGTGAGCACCCCGTCCTGCACCGTGAGGCTGAGGTCTTCCTTGCGGACCTCGGGCAACTCGGCCTTGATCAGGTACTCGTTTTCCGACTCGGTCACGTCCGCAACCGGCGCCCAGTCGTACGCCTGCTGCGCCTGGCCGGCCGCGCGGGCCTGCTGCCGCAGTCTGTCGGCGAAAAAGCGGTCGAACACGTCGTCGATGTCCCGGAACGGTTCCCAATGAATCACGCGCATGGTGCCTGCCTCCTGTGTGGGATTGCCCCTGCAATCCCCGTCTGCCGCCCTACATGCGAGCGGCCCGCCGGCTTTCAAGGGGGGTCAGCCCGGGAACCAGTGTATGTACGTTGCCTCGGCGGGGACGCGCGCTTGCGCATGGCTCGGCACCACGCGCGGCGTGTAGTGGCCGGCCGGCCGTGCCGCGGGCACGCGGCCGACGTACAGGTAACCGCCGGCCGCGCCCGGCAGCGGATGGTCGCTCGTCATGACGTGGCATTCGGCGGGGCGGCCGTCGGCCGGCTGCGCGTACAACTGCACGCCGACCGATTGCGGAGCCAGCCCGCCGAGGTACACCTGCACGCGGAACGTGTGCTCGCCGCCGTCGTCGGTCACTTCGAGATTCCCCCAGTGGATTTCCGGCCAGTGCCGGCGCAGCGCGCGCCCCCACTGGTCGAGTTCGCGAGCGAGCGCCAGATTGTGGTCGACGCGGCGCTGATGCGCGTCGGCAGCGGGCAGGTACAGTTGCTCGAGGTACTCCGCCAGCATGCGATTGCTGCTGAAGCGCGGCGTCAGCCCGGCGAGGCTCGCACGGATGCGCGCGACCCAGGCGCGACGGAATGCCGTCCGCGCCGCGCGCATAGAATTCCGGCACCACGCTGCGCTCGAGTGTGTCGAACAACTGGTCCGCCTCCCGGGCATCCCAGTTCTCGGTCTCGGTGTGCTCGGCGCCGTCGCCGAGCGCCCAGCCGACGTCCGGCGCGTAGGCCTCGGCCCACCAGCCGTCGAGTTCGGACAGGTTGAGCCCGCCGTTCACCAGCACCTTCATGCCGCTGGTGCCGCTGGCCTCCCAGGGCCGGCGCGGCGTGTTGATCCACACGTCGACACCCTGCACGAGCTCTTCCGCGAGCGCCATGTCGTAGTCCTCGAGGAAGACGACGTGCGTGCGCACGTCCGGCCGGCGCACGAACTCGGCCCATTGCCGAACGAAGCCGCGGCCCTGCTCGTCGCGAGGGTGCGCCTTGCCGGCGATGATGAGCTGCACGGGGCGCGCCGGGTCGGTGAGCAGGCGCGTCAGCCGCTCCGGCTGGCGCAGCAGCATCGTCGGCCGCTTGTACTCGGTGAAGCGACGCGCGAAGCCTAGCGTCAGCACGTTCGGGTCGAGCGCGCCGCGCACCAGCGCGAGCAACTCCGCCCTGGCGCCGCGCTGGCTGTACTGGCGCAGCAGGCGCCGGCGCGCGTACTCGACGAGATCGCGCCGCTCCATGCCGCGGAACTCCCACAGTTGCGCGTCGGTCAAGCGCGGCCACCGCGTCGCTGAGCTGTCGCGGCTCGCCGAGCCAGCGGTCCTTGCCGCAGGCTTCGGTCCACAGCCGGTCGGCCCAGGGCGAGTCCCAGGACGGCACGTGCACGGCATTGGTCACGTGCGTCACGGGCACTTCGTCCTCGGGCCAGCGCGGGTAGAGCGGGGCGAAGATGCGCCGGCTGACCGCGCCGTGCAGCGCGCTCACACCATTGATCGAGCCGCAGGTGCGGGCCGCGAGATAGGCCATGTTGAACGGCTCGGACGCGTCGTCCGGGTTGCGGCGGCCGAGGCCCAGCAGTTGCTGCGGCTTGATGCCGACGTGGTTCACGTACTCCGCGCCGTACTTGAGCAGCAGCGGCAGTGCAAACGTGTCGAACGCGGCCGCGACCGGCGTGTGGGTCGTGAACACGTTGCCGGCCCGCGTGGCCCACAGTGCGGTGAAGAAATCGCACTGCTGATCGTCGGCGAACGTGCGCGCTCGCTCGAGCGTCGCGAGCGCCGCGTGGCCTTCGTTGAGATGGCAGACGTCGGCGTCGATGCCGAGCGCCTGCAGCGCGCGCCAGCCGCCGATGCCGAGCGCGATCTCCTGCATGAAACGCGTCTCGCCGTCGCCGCCGTACAGCTGGGCCGTGATGCCGCGATCGAACGGGGAGTTGAGCGGGTCGTCGCTGTCGAGCAGGTAGAGCGCCACGCGGCCGACGTCGGCCCGCCAGATGCGCAACCGCAGCGCGCGTCCGGGCAGTTCGATGGCCACGCGCAATGGCATGCCTTCCGAGTCCACGACCAGGCGCACGGGCAGCGACTGCGGCGCATTCGCCGCGTAGATCTCGAGTTGCGTGCCGTCGGCGTCCAGCATCTGCCGGAAGTAGCCCTCGCGATAGAACAAGTCCGACGGCGGTGAGCGGCACGCCGAGGTCGCTCGCCGTCTTCAGGTGATCGCCGGCGAGCACGCCGAGGCCGCCGGAGTAGAGCGGCAACGCATCCGTCAACCCGTACTCCATGCTGAAGTAGGCGACCCGCAACGGCCGCTCGGCATCGGCGGCCGTGCGCTGGAACCAGCTCGGGCGGCCGAGGTACTCGGCCAGCGACCGGTCGAGCGCGCGCACGCGTTCGACGAAGTCCGCGTTCTGCGCGAGCTGTTCGAGCCGGCTGCGCGGCGTGTTCTGCAGCACGAGCACGGGATTTGCAGTCTGCTGCCACACCTCCGGGGCGAGGGTCTCCCACACGCGGTCGGCCGCGTGGTTCCAGACCCAGCGCAGGTTCGTCGCCAGCCGCGCGATCGGCTGCAGTGGCGCGGGAAGTGTCGCGGTCAGGTCAGCGTAGGCGTCGCCTTGCGTCATTTGCACCTCCCGGGAAAGCAAGACGGCGCGACCGGTGTGCCCGATCGCGCCGTCTTCAGGCGAGTGAAGTCGCAGTCGCGCTTACGGGCGCTTCACGTATACCTTGCACCAGCCCTTCGCAGCCACTTCGCGCTGCGCGAAGATGTTGCACGGTACGTACGCGTCGCCGGCCTTGCCGTGCGACTGCAGGCAGTTGGCGCAGTCCTGGCCGGCCTTGAAATTCGGGTTGGCCTTGGCGTCCACCTTGGAGGCGTCCTCGACGTATCCGAGCGACTTCGCCTGCGGCTCATTCGGGTCCACACGGCCGGCCGCAGCTTCCGCGCGCCCGAGCAGTGCGGCGACCGGCACGGCAGCGGCGCCGAGGAGGGCGCCCTTCAACAGGGAGCGGCGTGCAATCTTTTTTTCAGACATCGTGTAGGTCTCCAGTTGGGCCAACGGACAGCGCGAGCATCTTACCCGGCGCCGCTTGCATTGCGAATTCGACAGCCGTGGGCCGGAATGTTTCAATGATTCGAAAATAATTAGACTTAATGAGAATCATTTGCCTTTAGGGACCGGGGAACGGCACGATTTCAGGCGACAGCGGGCGACCGCGCGACACCCATAGAATCGCCAGATGCCAGAAGCGCGCCGCCACAAGATCAAGGCAGCCCTGGGTATTGCCGTCAGCGTCCTGATCGGCAGCCTCGCGCTGTGGGTGCTCTACCATACCTTCCAGCGCATCAGCCTGGCGGACGTGCTCGCGCAGGCGCGCGCCACGCCGCTGCACACGCTGCTGCTGGCCGCACTGTGCGCCTGGGGCGCGCTCCTCACGCTGGCGTTGTACGAGATCGCGGTGGTGCGCTTCGTGAAGCACGCGACGGTTCGCGCGAAGCCGATGCTGACCGCATTGATCGCCTTTCCGCTCGGGCACGCGGTCGGGGGGGCCATGCTGAGCGGCGGCGCCATCCGCTACCGGATGTACTCGCCCGTCGGCTTCTCGGCGATGGAAGTCGGCGCGACGGTGCTGATGTGCAACCTGCCGTACGCGCTGGCGCTCGGCCTGATGCTCGATGTCTCGCTGCTGCTCGCTGCGGACCGTCTCGCGCCGCTGTTCCGTCTCTCGAGCGAACTGCTGATGCTGCTTGGCGGGATCGGCCTCGCCAAGGACGTTGCGTACGTGCTGCTGGTCCTGTTCCGCCGGGCGCCCGTGCGTTTTCGCGACTGGTCGTTCAATCTGCCGTCGCCCGCCATGACGGCGCTGCAGTTCCTGGTCGGGATCATCGACGTGACGCTCGTGTCGTCGGTGCTGTACCTGTTGCTGCCGGAGACGGCCCGCCTCGGGTACCTGCCGTTCCTCGCCGTGTATCTCGCGAGCGTGCTGGTCGGCATCGTGAGCCACGTGCCCGCCGGTCTCGGCGTGCTCGAATCGATGCTGCTGCTGTTGTTGCCCGACGTGCCGCCGGAGCAGTTGCTCGCGTCGGTGCTGATGTACCGCGTGGTATTCGAGATCATTCCCTTGCTGGTCGGGCTCGCGCTCTGGGGCTCGTTCGAGACCTTCGCGCACGATGGCGTCAGGCTGCGGCTGATGCGGCCGCGCCGGCCGACCGCACCCGACCGCGGGCCCTGAATCGAGCGGCCGGCCGGGTCAGCGCCGCATGGCCGGCGCAAAGAGACCCAACATCGAGAGCACGGAGTGCGCGACCGAGCGGCCGCTTTCGAAGGCGGCCTCGACGCGCGGGGCAATGCACCAGTCGCCGCACGCGCCGGCGGCGATCTCTTCGTCGACGAGGCAGGGCAGGCCGAGCGGCTGCTCGACGAACGCGTGGCGCCAGCGATGCGCCTCGACGTGCACGGGCTGCGGCAGCCCCTGGCCGACGGCCTGCGAGAATTCGTTCAGCAACAGGCTTGCGGCATCGCGCGCGTCGGCATCCAGGTGCTCGCGCGACCATTGCGGCGATGCGTTCACGACCCACGACTGCGGTCCGGCACTGCGCCCGGGTTTCGTCGAGTCGCACGCGGCCCAGCTGAGCGGACCCCGCGTCCAGCGGCAGGCGTCGCCGCCCACGTCGATGTCGCCGTCGAACGCGATCATCGCTGTCCAGCACGGCGCCATCTTCACGCCGGTCAGGTGGCGAAACGCGCGGCCATGTGCACCGAGCAGCGAGATCGCCTGCGGCGCGGGCACGGCCACCACGACGGCGTCGAACACGCGGCTCTGGCGGCCGGCATCGGTCTTCAGCTCCCAGCCGCGCTTGCCCTGCACCAGTTCGTGCACCGAGGCGCCGAGCTGCACGTCCACGGTGCGGGTGAGCGGGCGCACGAGCGCGTTCATGCCGGGTGTGCCGACCAGCCAGTCCTCGATCGGCATGTCGAAGACTCGCTCGTCCTCGCGCACGCGCGGGCGCCATGGAGCAAGCACGCCGGCGCGCGTGGCGACGCCGGTGAACCTGGCGAAGGGCCGGCTGCGGGCGGTGATGAACTGCGCGCCGTGATCGAATGCGTAGCCGCCGCTGCGGCGCGTCGCGAGGCGTCCGCCGAGGCTGCGGGACCGCTCGAACACGGTCACCTGCGCGTCGGCCCGGGCAAGTTCCTGGGCGCAGGCGAGGCCGGCAATGCCGGCGCCGATCACGGCGACGCGTACTTCGTCCATCGTCGCAGTTTACGGGTCCCGCGCGGCGGGTTCGCGTGAATAGCTCCGCATTTACAGGAAGATCCGCCGTCCGCATAGAATCGGGCCGGTTGCACGTCCCGTCGGGCGCGCTTCGAGGAGGAACCGTGAGTCGAACCGCCGCATCGTTGTTGCGCGAAGCGCTCGAGAACCTGGGTGTCCGCCACACCTTCGGCATCCCCGGCGTTCACAACACCGAGATCTACGACGAGCTGGCCCGGTCCGAGTCGATCACGCCGGTGCTCGTCACCCACGAAGGCGGCGGCGCCTTCATGGCCGACGCGGTGAGCCGCAGCGGCACCAGCCTCGGCACGCTGGTGATCGTGCCCGCCGCCGGCGTGACGCACGCCGCGAGCGGCATCGGCGAGGCCTTTCTCGACGGGATTCCGATGCTGGTGATCGCGGGCGGGATCCGGCGCGACACCGAGCGCCGGTACCAGTTGCACGACATCGACCAGCATGCGCTGCTGAAGCCGATCACCAAGGGCACCTGGCTCGTCGAGCGGCACGCGGACGTGATCCCGACGCTGTACGAAGCGGCGCGCGTCGCAACGAGCGGCGAGCCGGGCCCGGTCTTCGTCGAGATCCCGGTGGACCTGCAGTTGCTCCACGGCGACCCCGGCCGGATTCCCCCCTATCCGGGACCGGTGCAGCCTGCGGCGGCCTGTACGGCGGCAGAGACCGCGCGCGCCGCGCAACTGCTGGCGGAATCGAAATCGCCGGGCCTGTTCGTCGGCTGGGGCGCCGTCGACGCGTCGGCCGAATGCATTGCGATCGCCGAGCGTCTCGGCGCGCCGGTCAGCACCACGCTGCAGGGCCTGAGCGCGTTTCCGGGCAATCACCCGCTGCACGCCGGATTCTGCCTCGGGCGCGCGGCGGTGCCCGCGGTCGAGAACGCGCTGCGCGAGTGCGATTGCCTGCTCGCGGTCGGCACGCGCTTCGCCGAGATCGCCACCGGCAGTTTCGGCTGGGATCCGCCGCGCGAACCTGATCCACGTCGACGTCAACCCGCGCGTGTTCGGCGCGAATTACCCGGCGAAAGTGACGCTCGAGGGGGACGCGCGACTGGTGCTGCGCCAGCTCGAGGCCGAGCTCGCCAAGTGGCCGGCCGATACGGCGCGCCGGTCGTCCGTGGCCGCGCGCATTGCGGCCGACAAGGGCGCGTATCGCGCGGAGTGGCTCGCCAGCGACGCGCACGGTCGCGTGAATCCGGCGGTGTTCTTCGGCGCGCTGCGGGGCCAGCTCGCGGACGACGCGACGATCGTCGTCGACGATGGCAACCACACGTTCCTCGCCGCCGAGTTGATGCCGGTGCATCGCCCGCGAGGCTTCCTGTCGCCGACGGACTTCAACTGCATGGGTTACTGCGTGCCGGCGACCGTCGGCGCGAAGCTCGCGCGCCCCGAGGCGCAGGTCGTCGGCATCGTCGGCGACGGCGCGTTCCGGATGACGGGACTCGAACTCGCGACCGCGACCGCACACGGCCTCGGCGTGGTGGTGTTCGTCTTCAACGACGGCGAACTGGCGCAGATCGCGCAGGCGCAGCAGCTTCCCTACAACCGCAAGACCTGCACGGTCCTCGGGCCGCTGGACGTCGCGGGGGTTGCGCAGGCGACGGGCGCCGCATTCCAGCGCATTGCGACGAACGACGAGGTCGATGCCGCGATTCGTGCGGCACTCGCGACCGCGCGGGGCGGGCGGCCGGTGCTGGTCGACGTGCACGTGGACTACGCGAAGCGCACTCGATTCACCGCAGGGATCGTCAAGACGAACCTCGAGCGTTTCGACCTGCCCACCAAGGCGCGGCTGGTCGGCCGCGCGCTCTGGAGACGAGTGACCGGGTGATGGGAGACGGTTGCGGCGGGGTTCTAGCCGACGCGGTCCTTCAATCCCGCGAGCATCATCACCCAGGCACTCAGCGGGTGCAGCGCCAGCATCACGAAGGTGCTGGCGATCACGAGCGACAGGCTCGGCTGCCAGACCGGGGCGACGAACGCCAGGACACCGACGAGGCTGTCGAGCTGGTCGACGATCCAGAACAGCCGGCCGCGCAGGCCGGAGTCCATCGCGCCGGGTGCGATCCCGATCTGCCGCTTGACGAAGCTGTTCGGCAATTCACCGACGATGTAACCGGTGCCGACCAGCGCGCCCCACGCCGCGGGATGGACGGCCGCGAATTCGATCGGTGACGCCCAGTCACTCGTCAGCCGTGCCAGCAACACCGAGCAGAGCGCCGAACCGCCGATCATCACGACGGCGCCGCGCAACGTCTTGTTGTCGCCGAAGACCCGGCGCCCGCGGAAACGGGCGCCGCCGTCGAGCGCGATCCGCCGCAGCGCGGGCAGCCAGTCGCGCTTGATCACCACGAGATGAACGGTACCCGTCAGCAGGATGGGCGCGGCGAGCCAGAGCAATTGCAGCAGGAGCGACATGGCGTGCGCGGGGCCGGGCGGTCGTCACACGATCGGCAGGATCGTCGACTCCTTGATCGCCGTGACGGTGACCGACGAGTTGATCGACTGCACGTAGGGCAGCTTCGAGAGGTGGTCGAGGAAGAATGCCTCGAACGCCTTGATGTCCTTCATCACCACTTTCAGCATGAAGTCCCACTCGCCCATCGTCGTGTAGCAGTCGAGCACTTCCGGCCGCTCGCGGATCGCTTCGGAGAACGCGGCGATCGCGTCGCGCGTCTGGCTCGTGAGCTTCACGTGAGCGAAGATGGTCACGTCGAGGCCGAGCGCCGAGCGGTCGAGCAACGCGACGCGTCCCTTGATGATGCCCGTCTGCTCGAGCTGCTGGATGCGCCGCCAGCACGTCGTGGTCGAAAGTCCCGTGCGCGACGCGACCTCGGCCACCGACAGCGCGCCTTCGCGCTGCAGCAGGTCGAGGATTCGGCGGTCGGTACGGTCGATCTCGAGACGGGATGTATCTTCCATGATCGTTCACTCCGTGAAACGATAATTTCGCATTGTTGCAATGCAATGCAACAAACTCAACAAACCCCATCCCGCCTGCGTAATCTACCGCGCCGACCGGGTGATGATCCAGCCACCGAGGGCCCCATGCCGAGAAAGTCACGCCTGCACACCCCCCGTCCCCATTCGCGGCCGGGCGAGGCTCCGGATTTCAGTTATCTCGAAACCTC
Organism: uncultured Gammaproteobacteria bacterium; assembly: GCA_963843985.1. GTDB lineage: Bacteria > Pseudomonadota > Gammaproteobacteria > Steroidobacterales > Steroidobacteraceae > RPQJ01. The sequence goes on from CAWJMS010000034.1 coordinate 231,704, forward strand.
GCCGGCGGGCGCCGTCGCGCGGCCGGACGTCAACGCGCGGGTGCGCGACATCGGCCATCTTTCGGTCGAACTGGTGCGCGTGCTCGACGACGCACGGCGTGGCGCTCGGTCCCTGGAACCCGCACCTCGAAATCCACGACCTGCAGGTCGGCCTGCGCCACATGCTGCTCACGCGCATCTTCGACGATCGCATGCAGCGCACGCAGCGCCAGGGCAAGATCTCGTTCTACATGCGCTCGCTCGGCGAGGAGGCGGTGTCCGTCGCGCAGTGCATGGCGCTGCGCCCGCGCGACATGCTGTTCCCCGTCGTATCGCAACCAGGGCCTGTACATGGTGCGCGGCCGGCCGCTCGTCGACCTGATGTGCCAGTTGCTCTCGAACACGCGCGACATGTGCAAGGGCCGGCAGCTGCCGGTCATGTACCACTGGCTCGAGGGCCGCATCTTCTCGATCTCCGGCAACCTGACGACGCAGTTCCCGCAGGCCGTCGGCTGGGCGATGGCCGCGGCCATCAAGGGCGAGGACGACATCGCCGTCAGCTGGATCGGCGAGGGCTCGAGCGCCGAGGCCGACTTCCACCACGCGATGCTGTTCGCCTCCGTGTACCACGCGCCGGTGATCCTCAACGTCGTCAACAACCAGTGGGCGATCTCGACGTTCCAGGGCTTACGCCGGCGGCGAGCAGCGCTCGTTCGCGGCGCGCGGCCCGGGTTACGGCATGGCCGGCATCCGCGTCGACGGCAACGACTTCCTCGCGGTGTACGCGGTCACGCAGTGGGCCGCCGAGCGCGCGCGCACCGGCGCGGGCCCGACGCTGATCGAGCACGTGACCTATCGCGGCGGCGCGCATTCGACCAGCGACGATCCCGCGCGCTACCGCCCGAAGGACGACTACGAGAAGTGGCCGCTCGGCGATCCGGTCGAGCGCCTGAAGAAGCACCTGATCGCGCTCGGCGAGTGGTCGGAGGAGCGCCACGCCGCGCTCGCGAAGGAACTCGAGCAGCACGTCACCGAGAGCTGGAAGGAGGCCGTGCAGTACGGCACGCTGAACGAAGGGCCGCGCCTCAACGCGCGACCTGATGTTCGACGACGTGTTCAAGGAAATGCCGGCCCACCTGAAGCAGCAGCGCGAGCAGATGCGCGCCGAGCAGGAGCGCTGAGCCATGCCGCAGATGAACATGATCCAGGCGCTCAACTCCGCGATGGACATCATGCTCGCGCGCGACCCGAACGTCGTGGTGCTGGGCGAGGACGTGGGCTACTTCGGCGGCGTGTTCCGCGTCACCGACGGCCTGCAGCGCAAGTACGGCGAGCACCGCGTGCTCGACACGCCGATCGCCGAGGGCGCGATCGTCGGCGCGGCGATCGGCATGGGCGTCAACGGCCTGCGGCCCGTCGCCGAGGTGCAGTTCGCCGACTACATCTACCCGGCCTGCGACCAGATCGTCAGCGAGCTCGCGCGGCTGCGTTACCGCAGCGCCGGCGATTTCTGGGCGCCGGTCACGATCCGCACGCCCTGCGGCGGCGGCATCCGCGGCGGCCAGACGCATTCGCAGAGCCCGGAGGCCATCTTCACGCACGTGTGCGGCATCAAGGTCGTGATGCCGTCGAATCCGTACGACGCCAAGGGCCTGCTGATCGCCTCGATCGAGGACGACGACCCGGTGGTGTTCTTCGAGCCGAAGCGGCTCTACAACGGGCCGTTCGACGGCGACGCCGAACAAGCCGGCCGTGCCGTGGAGCACGCATCCGAAGGGCGAGGTGCCCGAGGGCTACTACACCGTGCCGATCGGCAAGGCCGAGGTCGTGCGCAAGGGCGCCGCAGGTCACGATCGTCACCTACGGCACGATGGTCTACGTCTGCGAGGCGGCGGCGCGCAGCCTCGGCCTCGACGCCGAGATCATCGACGTGCGCACCATGGTGCCGCTCGACGTCGACACGATCTGCACGTCGGTCAAGAAGACCGGGCCGCTGCCTGATCGCGCACGAGGCGACGCGCTTCTCCGGGTTCGGCGCCGAACTGTCGGCGACCATCCAGGAAGAGTGCTTCTGGGACCTCGAGGCGCCGATCGAGCGCGTCGCCGGCTGGGACACGCCGTATCCGCACGCGTTCGAGTGGGAGTACTTCCCGGGCCAGCGCGCGTGGCGCGACGGCCTCAAGGCCGTGATGGAGACGCCATGACCCGCTACGTGTTCAAGATGCCGGACCTCGGCGAAGGCACGGTCGAGGCCGAGGTCGTCGCCTGGCACGTCAAGGTCGGCGAGACCATCGCCGAAGACCAGATCATGGCGGAAGTCATGACCGACAAGGCGGCGGTCGAGGTGCCGTCGCCGGTCACCGGACGCGTCGTCGTCGCTGAACGGCGCAGCCGGGCGACATGGTGCGCGTCGGCGCCGAACTCATCGTGTTCGAGACGGAAGTGCAGGAGCCCTCGCCCCAGCCCTCTCCCGCTGCAGGCGGGCGAGGGGCCGGTCACCTCTCCCGCTGCGGGAGAGGTCGCGCGCAGCGCGGGCGAGGTGCCGGATCACCTCTCCCGCTTGCGGGAGAGGTCGCGCGCAGCGCGGGTGAGGGTCCGAAATCCGTGCGCGTCGGCGAAGTGCTGCGCAACCCGGTCGAGGCCGGCAGCGCGTCAAGGCGTCGCCGGCCAACGCGCCGTCGCGCCCGCGAAGCGGGCCTCGACCTGCGCGGCGTGCACGGCTCCGGCCCTCGCGGCCGCATCACGCGGCAGGACATCGAGGCCGCCGCGACGCGGCGCCGTCGCGCCGGCGGCCGTCGGCGGCGCCTCCGCCGTCGCGGCGGCCGCGCCGCGCACCGGCGTGAGGAGATCAAGGTCATCGGCGTGCGGCGCCTGATCGCGCAGCGGATGACCGACGCCAAGCGCAACATTCCGCACTTCGCGTACGTCGAGGAAGTCGACGTCACCGAACTCGAGTCGCTGCGCAGCCACCTGAACGCGAAGCTGCCGAAGGGTTCGAGCCTCGCTCACCTACCTGCCGTTCCTCGCGGCGGCGCTGGTGCGGGTGCTGGACGACTTTCCCCAGTGCAATGCGCAGTACGACGCCGAGCGCGGCGTGCTGATGCGCCACCAGGGCGTGCACCTCGGCGTCGCCACGCAGACGCCCGACGGCCTGAAGGTGCCGGTCGTGCGCCACGCCGAGGCGCGCACGCTCTGGGACCTGGCGGACGAGATCCGCCGCGTGTCGGAAGCGGCGCGCACCGGCAAGGCCACGCGCAAGGACCTGACGGGCTCGACGATCACGATCACGAGCCTCGGCAAGCTCGGCGGCATCGTCTCGACGCCGATCATCAACGCGCCCGAGATGGCGATCGTCGGCGTCAACAAGGCCATCGACCGCCCGGTCGTGCTGAACGGCGCGATCACCGTGCGCCGGATGATGAACCTGTCCTCGTCGTTCGATCACCGCTTCGTCGACGGCTACGACGCCGCGGCGATGATCCAGGCGCTGAAGGACCTGCTCGAGCACCCGGCGACGATCTTCATCCCCGGTTAGACTAGCACCCTCAACCTCGCACCCGAGACTCGCGCCATGACCACGACCCCCCAAGCCCGTCCCGCTTTCGGCACGGTGCTGGCCGACCAGATGTCCATCGCCACGTTCAGGGACGGCCGGTGGAGCGCCGACGAGATCCGTCCCGTCGCGCCCATCGCGATGCACCCGGCGGCCCACGTGCTGCACTACGCCAGCAGCTGCTTCGAGGGTTTCAAGGCGTATCGGTGGCAGGACGGCAGCATCCGCGTGTTCCGCATGGACAAGCACATCGCGCGCATCCGCCAGAGCGCGAAGCTGCTCTCGCTGCCGCAGCCCGACGCGGCGCAGATCGAGCGCATGATCCTGCAGACGATCGACGTCAATCGCGCGCAGGTGCCGGCGCCGCCGGGAGCGCTCTACATGCGGCCGGTGCTGTTCGGCACGATGCCCAACATCGGCGCGGCGTCGCAGCCGTCGAACGAAGCTACGCTGATCGTGCTGGCGAGCCCGGTGTGGGACTACTTCGCCGGCGGCATGAAGCCGCTGCGCATCTACGTCGAAGACCAGTGCCATCGCACCGCCGAGCACCTCGGCGTGGTGAAGACCGGCGGCAACTATGCGGCCGCCATGGGCCCGACGCTCGCGGCCAAGGAAAAGTACAAGATCGACCAGGTGCTGTTCTGCCCGGGCGGCTCCGTCCAGGAAACCGGCGCGGCGAACTTCCTGCTGATCCGCGAAGGCCACATCCTGACGCGCAGCCTCGACACGACGTTCCTGCACGGCGTCACGCGCGATTCGCTGCTGACGATGGCGCGCGACATGGGATTCAAGGTCGAGGAGCGCGTGTTCGACGTCGCCGAGATGCTCGAGTGGGTGAAGACCGGCGAGGCGGCGCTGTCCGGCACGGCGGCCGTGCTGGCGGGCGTCGGCACGCTGGTGCACGGCGGCAACGAATACAAGGTCGGCACCGGCGACGTCGGTCCCGTCACGCAGCGGCTGCGCGCCGCGCTGGTCGCCATCCAGAACGGCGAAGCGCCCGACCGCTTCGGCTGGACACGCAAGGTCTGATACGGCTGACCGGCGCGCTTACCAGCGCGCGAGGCGCGGCGTCACGATGGCGCTGCGCGAGAGGACCCAGCCGATCGACGGCCACGGCGATCGCCGCGCCGACGCCTCCGTAGACCAGCGCCAGTCCCGTGCCCTGGAAGGCCGAGCCGAACGACGGACTCGTGCCGCAGGACCCATTGCAGCAAAAATGTCAGCGCGCACCCGGTGAACGCTCCCGCTATCGCTCCGAAGAGGGCGTTGCGCCCGATGAAGCGCCGCAGGTCGGCAATCAATGCGTCGTGCTCCGCATCGGCGGCAGCGCGCCGCGCATCGCGACCGTTGACCGCCTGCAGCTTCCGCACGCGTGACTGCAGCGCGGCGTCGAAGCCCGCCGACAGCGACGGCTTCGGCAGCGCCGCGGCCAGCAGCGTCGTCCGTGGCCGAATAGTCGGCGTGCCACGCCCGGCAACCGGCGCAGCTCGCGAGATGCGCGCGCAGCCGATAGGCGTCGGTTTCGTTCAGCAGCCCGTCCACGAGATCGGCGATCTCGTGCTCGTGCTGTTCGCAGGCAGCCGGCTTCATGGGCGCGTTCATGCGGCTTTCTCCTCGTGCGTGGGTTGCGCGAGTTCCATCAGTTTCTTGCGGGCGCGGTGCAGCAGGTTCTTGACGGTCCCGAGCGGCATGCCGAGCGACTCGGCCACGGCCTCGTACGAGCGGTCTTCGAGATAGAACAGCTGCACCGCCTGCTGCTGGTTGCGCGGCAGCGTCTCGAGCAGCCGCAGCAGGTTGTCGCGTTCGGGATCCGCGCCCGGGCCGACCGACGCGGCGGCGGACACGTGGTGCGCCTCGTCCGAGTCCGGATCGTCGAGCGAGACGGTGGGTTTGCGCTTGCGGATTTCCATCAGGCAGGTATTGCGCGTGATCGCGTAGATCCAGGTGCCGAGAGCCGCGCGACCGTCGAATCCCGGCAGGGCCTTCCAGATCCGGACGAAGGTTTCCTGGGCCGCGTCTTCCGCGGCCGCCCGGTCCCTGAGGATCGAACAGGCCAGCCGGAACACCCGGTCCCGGAACGCGGGCACGAGCTGGTCGAAGGCGCGGGCATGCCGTCCTTCCGCCAGCAACTGTTCGATCCCGGCGTCCATCTGCCTTTTATACGCGTTGGACGCCCAAAAGGTTGCAGGGCGCCGCCATGCAACCCTGGGACGCTTCCGCGCATATAACCTCCATCGCACTGGAGGTTTCCCATGAACGAAGACGCTATTGCCGTATTCATCCCGATCGTCCTGTTCATCGTGATCGGGTTGATCCTGATCGTGTCCTTTGGCCTGGACTACAAGCGACGCAAGGACATCGTGGAGGCCAGCCACAAGGAGCGGCTGGCCGCCATCGAGCGCGGCATGGACATCGCGCCGCTGCCCGAGTCGTTCTACCTGTCGCTGAAGCCGCAGCGCCGTTCGAGCTACCTGCTGCCGGGCCTCGTCTGGCTGTTCATCGGCATCGGCCTGTTCGTGGCGCTCGGCGCGGTGGCCGGCGAGGACGTGCGCTACTTCGCGCTGATCCCGATCGGCATCGGCCTCGCGCTGCTGATCTATTACTTCGTCGAAGGCAAGAAGCTGCAGGCGGAGATGCTGCGCAAGCTGCCGCCCGCAGCTTGATCTGCGCGCCGCCAGGACCCACTCGGCGATAGGAATAAGCGGCGAGTTCTGTAGAATTCCCGGCGTGGGCCTGTAGCACAGCGGTTAGTGCAGGGGACTCATCTGAAAAGGTGCCTTCGCGGAGTAACCCGCGAAGTGGACGGGATGAATTCAGGGAAACCTTCCGGTTCGGCCGATGGCAACCCTGAGCCAAGCCGGCGGTACACCGCCGGAAGGTGCAGAGACTACCTGAGGGCTCGAGTGCCCTTGATGACAGGCGTCGAGCGTCCCGCACCCCACCGGCTACGCGGCCGAGGGCGAAGAGATAGTCCGCGCCCGGGGGAAACTCCGGGAGTACGTGAATCCCTTGGTCCTGGGTTCGAATCCCAGCGGGCCCACCAATTTGCGCCGGCGGAGCCGCGCTTATGTCAACAATAGAGGCTGCGCGGTGTCGGAAGTCTTTACAGACACCGTCAGCGCGATGGGCCTATATTTGGCCTCAGTAGCGCCCCCGTGGCGGGCCGTGAAAGACAGCTGAGGTGAACGACATGAAAATCAGGATTATGGGATCGCTAGTCGCGATGCTGGCCGCCTCATTCTGCAGCCTGGCCCACGCTGGAGTGATCAATTTCGACGACCTCGCCGCGGTCGACGATAGCATCATTCCTCCCAACTACGCCGATCATGGGCTGGATGGCAATGGCGATGCGAACGTCGGTGTCGCCTATCGTGGCTCAGACAACAATTCCAACAATCTGCGCTTGTGGAGCATTGGCTACGGCAACCTTTCCAATGTCGGATTCAGTCCGGACGATGGGACGCATGCACGCGTTGACCTCACCGCAGACGCGGGTTGGCTGATCGATTCGATCGAGTTCGACCTTGCCGCGTTTCCTGACGAGGACGTGGCGGACCGGCTGTCCGACGTGACGATCGGGCTCGGGGCGCTCGTACAAGACAACGTTGGCGTCCTGATCCTGGGAGGGACCGATCCCTTCCATAACCACTTCAGCCTGAGCGGCGCCGGCGCGTCCACCGCATTCATCGTCTGGGGCACGGACTGGAACGTCGGCATCGACAACATCGTATTCAACGTCAGGAGCGCCGCGGCGGTCCCCGAACCCGGCACGCTCGCACTGTTGGGTCTCGGCCTCGCAGGACTGGGATTCACTCGCCGACGCAAAGCCTGAGCGATACTCTCGCGACGCGATAGGAACCCCGGCCCCGGCCGGGGTTCTGGTTTTCGCACCCGCCCGCGGACCCACCCGCGCGTCGCCCATCAGCCCAGGACTTGCGGGCAGACCAAGATGCAAGACACGACGACAGGCGCAGTCACGTCCCAGGCGGTCCTCGTCGTCGGCGCTGGCGATGCGACGGGCGGTGCGATCGCCCGGCGATTCGCGCGCGAAGGATACGCCGCCTGCGTCGTGCGCCGCGAAGCGGGCCGCCTCGCGAAGCTGGTCGCGGACATCGAATCCGCCGGGGGGCGCGCCCGCGCTTTCGGCGTCGATGCGCGCGAGGAAGAACAGGTGATCGCGATGTTCGACGCGATCGAACGGGAAGTCGCGCCGCTCGCAGTCGTCGTCTACAACATCGGCGCCAACGTCCGTTTTCCGATCGCGGAGACGACGTCGCGCGTCTTTCGCAAGGTGTGGGAGATGGCGTGCTACGGCGGCTTCCTCACCGGGCGCGAGGCGGCGCGGCGCATGACCCCGCGCGGCCACGGCACGATCATCTTCACCGGCGCGACGGCCAGCGTGCGCGGCGGCAACGGCTACGCGGCATTCGCCGCGGCCAAGCACGGCCTCAGAGCCCTGTCGCAGTCGATGGCGCGCGAGCTGGGACCGCAGGGCATCCACGTCGCGCACACCGTCATCGACGGCGCGATCGACACGCCGTGGATTGCCGAGAATTTTCCGGAGCGCCACGCGCTCAAGGATCGCGACGGCATCCTGAACCCGGACGACATCGCCGAAGCCTACTGGCAATTGCACCGGCAGCCGCGCTCCGCGTGGACGCAGGAGCTGGACCTACGTCCCTGGATGGAGCCGTTCTGACGCCGGCTTGGGCCAGGTCTGGCGATCGTGAGGATCGATGCTCACGTCGGCGCCGTGTCCGGCCATGAGCTTGCGATAGCCCGGGTCCGCACGCAGCGGGGCGAGCAGCGGGTCGCACCAGAGGCCGCTCGGCTTGATCTCGAACGGCTCGGCCAGGATTGCGCGCATCTGGTCGACGGCCGCGGTGGTGTCCCCGGCGTGCGCCAGTGCGGCGGCCGCGAAGAGCAGCACGTCCATCTTCTGCAGGGCGGCACCTTCTCTGGGCAAGGCGTTCACCGATCGTTTGGCGGCCTCGATCGCCGGCGCGCGTTCGCCAAGCAGCGCAAGCTCCACGGCGATCCACGACCACTCACCAGCCACCGCGTCCCCGGGGGCGGCGCGGGTCACCGCATCTCGGGAGATACGCAGCGCCTCCCGCAGATACTTCCCGGCAGCGGCGTGATCCCCGGCGGCCAGGTAGCTTTGCGCCCGCCGCCAGGCGATCGAGTCGTCGTCCTGCGAGCCGGACAACCCCGCAAGCTGTTCGACCGCTTCGAGTGCCCGAGGTCCATCGCCAGTCTGCACGCCGAAAAACCACCGCTCCTGGAGCACCGTTCGGTCGGCGGCAAATTGCGCCGGCACCGCCGCCAGCGTCTGCTCGTACGTCCGCAGGTCGCAGTCGAAATTGGCGGCCAGCATGCCCGGCAGTACGACGAAGAGTGCGTCGTCCGGCCGCGCGATGCGGGCCCTGGCGACCGCCTGCAATGCCTGCTCGCGACGGCCGAGAGTCGCGAGCAACTGGACGTATGGCTTGTAGCCGGGGCCTCGAGGATCGAGTTCGGCCGCGCGCGCGAACAGCGCAACAGCCTCTTCGAAACGACCCTGCCAGCGCCGCAGGTAGCCGAAATTCAAGTGCGCCACGGCGTCGTTCGGCAGGCCGGCGATCGCGCGCTCGAATTCGCTCGCGGCCCGGTCGATGTCCGGATCGCCGCGATAGAAATACACCGCGAGCGCCAGGTGACCCTCCGGCAACGTCGGATCGAGTGCCAGCGCGCGTTCGGCTCCGGATTTTGCGAGCGGCAGCAAGTCCTTGCGCAGGTGTCCGTCCTCGAAAGCGAGCCATGTGCGCGACAGGCTGAGTTGCGCATGCGCGGCAGCGAACGCCGGATCCAGCGTGACGGCCGCCGTCATTTCACGGATGGCATCGCTCCATTGCTGCCGGCTGACGTGGCTGCGTCCGAGGACGTAATGTTCGTAGGCGGCCGGGCTGCCCGTGAGATCGGCGGAGAGGCGCCGGCTGTCGTCTCCCGTCAGGCGAATGCGCAACTGCTCGGCGACCGCTTGCGCGATCTCGCTCTGCACCGCGAAGAGGTCGTCCGCTTGCCGATCGTAGGTCTCGGCCCAGAGATGGGCGTCCGTCGCCGCGTCGATCAGCTGGGCCTGGATGCGCAGGCGGTTGCCGTCACGCTGCACGCTGCCTTCGAGGACGGCGCCGACGCTGAGGGTCGTCGAGACCTCGTGGATCGTCGGTCGCTTGTCGGCGAACTGCAGCACCGAGCTGCGAGAAATCACCGACAGCCCCGGGACCTTGGCAATCTGCGTGATCAGGGTGTCATGGACTCCGCCGGCAAACGCGACGTTGGCCGGGTCGCCGCCCAGGTTCGCAAAAGGCAGCACGGCGATGCGGCGACGGTCCGCCGGCACAACCGCTGGGGCAACGTTGGCAGCCGTCGCGGCCGCCGCTGGCGGGGCCCCCGGCTCGTAGGCGACGCGGATCACCCCGTAAACGCCGATCGCCAGCAGCGCGGCCAGCAGCGCCAGTTCCATGCGCACGACACGCTGGTGACCGCGATCGCCGTGATACCAGGCGAGCGTAACCGTGATCGGCAGGCCGATGGCAGCGACGACCGCCGCGATGCGAGTACCGGCCTCCGGCCAGCGAAAGGTCGTGGCAGCGAAGCCGAATCCCTGCAGCAGCGCCCACGCCGCTGCAGCGTAGGCAAGACCCCACTGCACCACCTTGCGGCGGCGCAGCTTGTCCCACGCTTTTTCGCTCGAAGCGTCGCCCCGATCCGCCACGGCGTCCTCCCCGTGGCGCGCAGTGTATCGCGGCGCTCGGCCGCGCGGCCTAGGCTCCGGGACGGACGCCTTGCGCGCCGTGGGCCGGCCAGGTCTCGCGTTTGTAAGGGTTGATGGTTACGTCGGCGCCGCGCTCGGCCAGCATCTTCTTGAAGCGCGCATCGCCTCGTAGCGGCGCGAGCATCGGATCGCACCACACGAATGCGGGTTTCGGCCAGCCCGGTGCATCGAGCACCTGACGCATGCGTTCTACCGCGAGCGCCGGTTCGCCGGCCCACGCCAGTGCGACGGCGCTGAAATACAGCGTCTCGGTTCGATTTGCAGCATCGCCAGAGGGAGGCAGGGCAGCGATGGCCTGCCTGGCGTAATCAACGGCCTCGCGCCTGTTGCCGAGCATCGCGTAATGCATGGCGACCACGGCCAGCTTGTCCGACGGCAGGTCGCGGGTCGGGATGCCGCGGATCTGGCGAAGAAAGACTTGCAGGCCTTCGTGAAAATTCCGCTCGGCTTCGGCACGCCGGCCTGCGGCGCGGAACGCGTTTCCGCGCCGCCAGGGCAGTAAGTCGTCCGGCGGCCCGGGGAGCCCGGCCAGCCGCTCGGCCGCCGCGATTGCGGCGGGCCCGTCCCCGATCTGCAGTTCGTAGAAGAATTGCTCCTGCAACGCCTCAGGCGCGTCGGGGAATCGATGCACGACATCGCGGAGCACCCGCTCGTACGTCACCAGGTCGCAGGAAAAATTCTGTGGGATCACTCCGGGCCAGGTCGCGAGTTCGGCATCGTCCGGTTGGGCGGCGATTCCGGCTGCAGTGGCGCGCAACGCTTCGTCCTTCCGCCCCAGCGCCACCAGGGCCAGGATGTGGGCCTTCACGGTCGGACCGCGTGGATCGAGCTCCGCTGCGCGACCGAATAGCGCTTCTGCGTCGTCCCAGCGACCCTGCCAGCGACGCAGGAAGGCGAAATTGCGGAAGGCAATGGCGTCGTTCGGCAGCCCTGCCACGGCGCGCTCGAATTCGACGGCCGCCCGCTCGATGTCCGGTTCACCACGATAGAGGTAGATCGCCAGCGCAAGGTGGGCCTCCGGCAGAGTAGGGTCCAGCGCCAGCGCCTTTTCGGCAGCCGTCTTCGCCAGCGCCACGTTGGTTGCCCGCGTTTCGGGTTGAAAGAAGCCGAGCCAGGTGCGCGACAGGCTCAGCTGCGCCTGCGCCGCCGCGAATTCGGGGTCGATCGTTACCGCGGTCGTGAATTCGTGTATGGCCTCGGGCCACTCGTCGCGGCTGACGTAATTGCGCCCCAGCACGTAGTGCTCGTACGCCTCGGGCTTCGACGTGAGCCTGGCTACGAGGCGCTGCGCGTCGTTGCTTGCGAGGTGGATGCGCAGCTGCTCGGCCACTCGCTGGGCGATCTCGCTCTGCACGGCGAACAGGTCATCGGCCGTGCGATCGTACGTCTCCGCCCACAGATGCACGTCCGTGGTCGCATCGATCAGCTGGGCCTGGATGCGCAGGCGATTGCCGTCGCGTTCGACACTGCCTTCGAGCACGGCGCCTACGCCAAGTGCGAGCGCCACGTCCTTGATCGTCGGCTGCTTGTCCGCGAACTGCAGCACGGAGCTGCGCGAGATCACCGACAACCCCGGAATCTTGGCGACCTGCGTGATCAGCGTGTCGTGCACGCCGCCGGCAAAGGCGACGTTCGCGGGGTCTCCGCCGAGGTTGGTGAACGGCAGGATGGCCACGCGGCGGCGGTCCATCGCTCGCGCGGCCGCGCTTGCCTGCGACGACGTCGCCGCATTGCGGGTGTCGGCGGGCGATTCTCTGGCAACTCGTGCGATACCGAAGCCGCCGACGGACCAGCAGCGCCAGCAGGATCGCGACCTCGAACCGCGACAAGCGCTGGTGGCCGCGATCGCCGTGGAACCACGCCAGCGTCACCGTGACCGGCAGGCCGAGCGCGGCCAGGATCGCTGCGATCTGCTTCGTGGCTTCGGGCCAGTGGAACGTGTCGGCCGCGAAACCGAACACCTGCAGCAGGGCCCACGCGACGGCCGCATAGGCAAGGCCCCATTGCACCACCTTGCGCTGGCGCAATCGTGTCCATGCCGACGGCGCCGACTCCTGCTCCGGGTTCGTCACGGCCCCTCCCTCACGGCGAGTGTAGCGCGGTCCGGGCTCGTGCCGGCTGCGCCCGGAGGCCGGTATGCTCTAGACTGCCCGCTCATTTTCGAGGCACGCAACGACGTGAACAAACTGCCCGAACTCTTCGCGAGCAATCGGCGCTGGGCCGAGGGCATGGAGTCGCGGCAACCCGGCTTCTTCGCGGGCCTCGCCTCGCAGCAGGCACCTCGCTACCTGTGGATCGGCTGCTCCGACAGCCGCGTACCGGCGAACGAGATCGTCGGCCTCGCGCCGGGCGAACTGTTCGTGCACCGCAACGTCGCCAATCTCGTGTTGCACAACGACTTCAGCTGCCTGTCCGTGCTGCAGTACGCGATCGAAGTCCTCGGCGTCGAGCACGTGATCGTCTGCGGCCACTACGGCTGCGGAGGCGTCACGGCGGTCTGGCAGCAGCGGGCGCTCGGTCTCGTCGACAACTGGCTGCAGCCGATCCGCGACATCGCGCACCTGTATCGCGAGCCATTGATCAAGCTGCCCGACGAGGAGGCGCGCATCGACCGGCTGTGCGAGCTGAACGTGCTCGTGCAGGCGCGCCGCGTCTGCCGCACGACGATCGTGCAGCAAGCCTGGAACGCCGGTCGGCCGCTCACCGTGCACGCGTGGGTCTACCGATTGAGCGATGGCCTGCTGCGCCATCTCGGATTCTGCGCCACCGAATTGGCCGGTGCCGAAGCGGACTTCGCCCGAGCCGCCGGAGTCGGCACGATCGGCGGCGAAGACGAGCCGCTACGGCCAAGGACGTGACCCGCCGCGTCAGCGCTCCCGCGGCGGACTCGAGCCGGCCGGGCGGAACAGCGCCCCGAGCCGCAGCACCCGGCGGGTGAAATCGAAGAAGTTGCGATAGCCGCGTTGCGGAAACCGGCGATGACGCCACGCGTACTCGACCGCGAACAGCGCGCCGACGAACAGGTAGTTCAGCACGTTGGCGAACAGCGACCACACCTCGAGCGGCACGGCGCATGCTGGCTGCACGCCCGCGGTCAGCAGCAGGCCGCCGGGCACCGCGCAAAGCGCCAGCGCGAGATTGACGATCGTCAATACGACGAACAGCGCGGTCCAGGCGACCGTGACCTGGCGCGTGTAGCTCGCCATGTCCGACGGCAGCGGCTCGCCCGGATCTCCCATGGTCCGCGCGATCTGCTCGATCAGCGGTACGTGGCCGGCCGCGAGCGTGTGTCCGAACACCCAGCCCATGAACGCGTTGAGTGCCACCGGCGGTACGAACAGTGGCAACGTGGCCGCGCTCGATCCCGCCAGGCGATACAGGCCGGCGAGCGACGCGACATACAGCAACCATGCCCACGGTCGGCGCCGGCTCAGCGGCTGCAGCAGGATCAGCGTCACGAGCACGGCGACGCTCGATGCGATCAGCGCGGGTCGTCCGGTCACCACGGCGATGTGCGCCAGGATCGGATACGACAAGCCCGAGGCACAGCGACGCCCCAGCCGGTCGTCCGTGCGCTGCGGTCCGGGTGGGTGGTTCGGTCGGGCGTCACGCTAGCACGCGATGGACCGGCCATCCGCGCGGCTGTGAAACCGGTGCCGCACCGGCCAGGCTACGGGTCGCGGGTCCGGCCATTCGGACGCGACGATCGCCGGCGTGGACGCCGTGACTGTGTCGAAGACCGAGACCAGCGCGAGTCGCAGGTCGGTGCGCGGCGCGAACACGATCGCGTGCCAGGATCGCCCGGTCGGAATGGTCGCGCACCAGTCGAAGTCCTCGTTTACGAAGCGGCATAGGCGCAGGCCGTCCACCAGCGAGAGGCCCAGCGCCTTGGTGCACGCTTCCTTGAGCGTCCACAACTCGTAGAAGACTGCGCGCTGCTGCGCAGGCTCGCCGATCCCCGCGATGTATGCGGCCTCCGCGGGCGAAAACCCGATCTCGGCCATGCCGCGGAAATCCCGGGTCGCCATCCATTCGAGGTCGACTCCGACGCATCCTCCGTCCGGACCGAAGGCGAGAGCGGCATGCGCGTGACTGTGGCTGAAACTGCGGCAGGCCGAGTCCGGCGCCACGACGGAGCCCAGGAGCACCCGGCTGACGGCCCAGTCCCGGCGACGACGGTCGGAGTGCAAGCTGTTCCAGGTTTCCCGGTCGCCGCCTGCGAGCGCTGCGACGTCGAACGCCGCCGCCGCCGCGGGTGCAGCGAACCAGACACGCAGATGACTTGCTTCGAGGGCCACGGAGCGTCATCTTGCCGTGTGATGCAGGCTTGCGCGAACGGTCGCATCGATCGGGGGGCAATGGAGCAGCGGGAGACTGTCTTTTACCGGATCCTGGCGACCGGGGCGTGCTTTGCCCTGTTCGGGCTGGGCGGACTCATTCTAGGGCTGCTGGTACTCCCGGTCCTGCTCGTCCTGCCCGGCGGCGCCGAACGGCGGCGGGCGCGGATGCGCGGCCTCGTGCAGCTTGCGTTCCGCCTGTTCGTCGAGATCATGAACGGCCTGCGCGCCATATCGTACGAGATCCATGGACGCGAGCGGCTGGGGCGGCCGGGCCAGCTGATCATCGCGAATCACCCGACGCTGATCGACGTCGTGCTGATCGTGGCCTTTACGCCTGCGCCCACCTGCGTGGTCAAGGCGGCCCTGTTCCGCAATCCCTTTATGCGACGGGTGCTGCGGGCCGCGGGCTACATCCCGAACCAGCCCGACCGACACGATGATCGAGCGGGCGGCGGAGGCCCTGCGCGCCGGGGAGTGCCTCGTGATGTTCCCGGAGGGCACTCGCACGCGCCCCGACGAACCGCTCGATTTCCACCGCGGCGCGGCCAGCGTCGCCGTACGCGCCGCGCAGGTGCTGACGCCGGTCTATGTCCGCTGTGAACCGATTTTTCTGCACCAAGGGCACACCCTGGTACCGGGTGCCCCCGCGACGGCCGAAACTGACGCTGCAGGTGGGGGACGACATCGACCTGTCGCGTTATCGCGACGTTCCGCCGCCCAGGGCTTCCCGCGAGCTCAATTTGTGGCTGCTCTCGCATTACTCGCAGAGGCTCGCGACCGTCGGTGGTTATAATGGAACACGACGAAAAGACGCAGCCTGACGGGAGGCCCGGCCGGGCCCGGTCCGAAGGACGGCCGAGGTGTTGGGCAAATGGTACGAGCGGGGTCGAATGCAGACCAAGGACGAAATTCTCGAGCAGATCAAGGCGTCGCTGACCGAACTCTTCGAGCTGGATTCCGGGCGGATCACGCTCACGGCGCGGCTCAACGAGGATCTGGAAATCGACAGCATCGACGCGGTGGACCTGCTGGATCGCCTGCGGCGCCAGACCGGCGCGAAGATCTCGGCGGAGGATTTCCGGTCCGTGCGGACCGTCGGCGACATGGTGGATGCGGTTTACAAGATCGTACGGGCGTGAGCGCGAGTCTCGCGCAGCCGGCGGCGGAGGGGGATTTCACCGCGGCGATCGCCGAGCGCCTGCGTTCCCACGAATGCATCGAACGACGCGCGCCTGGTCGGTGAGTTCGCGCTCGTGGTGCCGAGCGAGCGGGGCGCCGGCTCGTTGCGTCGACTCGGCAAGGCCGCATTGCTCGAGCGCTGTCGCCAGCACGCTGTCGGGACCCCAGGCCGAACGGGCCGCGCAGCTGCGGTGGCGGCTGCTCGAATCACTGCCGGCCGCGGACAGTGACCTCGAGGCCCGCTGCCTGCAACCGATCCGCGAGCCGATCGTGCTTGCGATCGAGGCTCTGGCGACCGGATCCGTGCGCTGCGACCTGCGCGTGCCCTTCGACCTCGCCGTGTTCGAAGGGCATTTCCCGGCGATTCCGATCGTGCCCGCCGTCGTGCAGGTCGGCTGGGCTCTCGATCTCGCGCGACAGCACCTCGGGTGCCGAGGCCGTGTCGCCGGCATCGCAGCCACGAAGTTTCGCCGTCTGATGCGTCCGGGCATGCCGCTCGCGCTGACGCTCGAGGTCGCGCCGGAGCAGGCACGGCTGCGTTTCGAATATTGCACGGCAGATGCGCCGGTCTCGACCGGACGCCTCGCGCTGGTGGCGACGGATGACTGAGTGTCTGCGCCGTCGTCCCCGTCTACGACCACGAGCACGCCGTCGCGGGCACGGTCGCGAGCCTGCGCAAACACGGCCTGCCGGTGATCCTCGTCGACGACGGATCGGGCCGCGTCGTGCGCGGCAGTGCTCGAGCGCCTGGCCGCGAGCGACGCATGCGTGCGCCTGCTCCGCCTGCCGCAGAACCAGGGCAAGGGCGCCGCCGTGCTCGCCGGCCTCGAGCTGGCCGCCGCGCGCCGGTTACACGCACGTGCTGCAGATCGACGCAGACGGCCAGCACGATGCGTCGAGCCTGCCGCGCTTCTCGCGGCCGCGGCCGCGCCGATCCGGAGTGCGCTCGTCTGCGGACAGCCGGTGTTCGACGCGTCGATCCCGCGCCACCGGCTGTACCTGCGCTACCTGACGCACGCGATGGTCTGGCTGAACACGCTGTCGTTCGACATCCCGGATGCGATGTGCGGCCTGCGCGTCTATCCGCTCGCGGTCGTGCTGCCGGTGCTGGCCGCGGAACCGCCGGGACGGCGCATGGATTTCGACGTCGAGGCGCTGGTGCGCCTGTATTGGCGCGGCGTGCGGATGCGCTGGCTGCCGATCCGGGTCGGCTATCCCGTCGACGGCGTGTCGCACTTCCGGCTGGTGCGGGACAACTGGCTGATCACCTGCATGCACACGCGGTTGTTCTTCGGGATGCTGCGTCGTGTCGCCGCGGCTGCTCGCGCGCAAGATGTGGCCCGCGGCGGACGGGCCCCGGGTGATCGCATGAGGGCGACGGGGATGCTGTCGGCGGACATCGAGTTCGACGTCGCGTTCCACGACGTCGACATGGTCGGCGTCGTCTGGCACGGCCACTACCTGCGCTACCTCGAGAATGCCCGCTGGGCGCTGATGAACCGGCTCGGCTACGGTCTCGAGCGCATGGTCGCGTCCGGCTACGCGTGGCCGGTCGTCGACCTGCAGGCCAAGTACGTGAAACCGGCGCGCTTCGGCGACCGACTGCGGGCGCGCGCGTCGCTGGTCGAGTACGAGCACCGGCTCGCGGTGAACTACCTCGTCACCGTCGCGGCGAACGGCGAGCGGGTCATGCGCGCGCGCACCGTGCAGGTCGCCGTCGAGTGGACGACCGGCGCGCTGCAGTTCGACTGTCCGGCGGACTTCGTCGCGCACGTGCGCGACGACCTGGCGCAGGGAGGGGCGTGAGCATCGTGAGCGCTGCCGAAGCCCGCGCAGGTCGTTCCGCACCAGGGCGACGCGCTGCTGCTCGATGCGCTGCTGCATGCCGACGACAGACCGGGTGACCGCGGCCGTGACCGTGCGGCCCGGCACCGCCTTCAGCGACGCGACGGCAACCTGCCGGGCTGGGTCGGTCCCGAGCTCATGGCCGCAGGCCGTCGCGGCGTATGCCGGTTGCCGTTCGCTGCGGCCAGCGGGGCAGACTGCGCCCGATCGGACTGATCCTCGGCATTCGCGATTACGAATGCGCCGTGGCGCAATTCGAGCCGGGCGAGGCGTTGGTCGTGGACGCGGTGCGTTCGTCGGAGGACGAGGACGGTCGCGGAGTGTTCGATTGCCGCATCTCCGGCGGCGGGCGCCTGCTCGCGTCCGGCATGTTGACGGTGTTCCAGCCGCACGGATGAGACGTTCCTCGACGCGGAGCGCATGCGCGATGAGTGAGCTCGGTACGGTGCTGGTCACCGGCTCGAGCCGCGGCATCGGCCGGGCGATTGCGCTGCGCCTCGCGCGCGACGGATACGACATCGTCGTGCATTGCCGCTCGCGGCGCGACGAGGCCGAACAGGTCGCCGGCGGAAGTTCGCGCGCTGGGACGCACGGCCCGCTGCCTGCAGTTCGACGTCGCCGACCGTGACGCGTGCGCCGGCGCGCTCGCAGCCGACATCGAAGCGCACGGCGCCTACTACGGCGTCGTCTGCAATGCCGGGCTCGCGCGCGACACGGCGTTCCCCGCGATGAGCGGCGAGGAATGGGACTCGGTCATCCGCTGCAATCTCGACGCGTTCTACAACGTGATGCAGCCGGTCGTGATGCCGATGGTCCGGCGCCGCAGCGCCCGGCCGCATCGTCACGCTCGTCGTCGGTGTCCGGGCTGATCGGCAATCGTGGCCAGGTCAATTACAGTGCGGCGAAGGCCGGCGTGATCGGCGCGACGAAGGCGCTGGCCGTGGAACTCGCGAAGCGCGCCATCACGGTCAATTGCGTGGCGCCCGGGCCTGATCGAGACCGACATGGCGCTGCGAGCATGCGCCGGTCGAGGAAATCCTCAAGGCGATCCCGGCGCAGCGCTCGGGCACGCCGGAGGAGGTGGCCGCCGTCGTCGGCTTCCTGATGTCGCCGGGCGCGGCGTACGTCACGCGGCAGGTGATCGCCGTGAACGGAGGATTGTGCTGATGCGTCGTGTCGTCGTGACGGGTATGTCGGGCATCTCCGCGCTCGGGTCGGACTGGCCGACGATCGAGGCCGCGTTCCGTCGCGGCGCACAACGCCGTGCGCCGGCATGACCGACTGGGACCGGTATCGCGATCTCAACACGCGGCTTGCGGCGCCGATCGACGGATTCGAGCCGCCCGAGCACTGGAGCCGCAAGCAGTTGCGCAGCATGGGGCGGGTGTCGCAGCTCGCCGTGCGCGCGGCGGAGCTGGCGCTGACGGATGCCGGACTGCTCGGCGACCCGCTGTCTGCAGTCGGGCGAGGTGGGCGTGGCCTGCGGTTCGTCGGTCGGCAGCACCGCGGACATCCGGCGATTTCGCGCAGATGCTGCTCACCGGCGACTCGCCCGGCCTGAACGCGAACTCGTACGTGCGCATGATGCCGCACACCACGGCCGCCAACATCGGCATCTTCTTCGGGCTGAAGGGCCGCATCATCTCGACTTCGACGGCCTGCACGTCGGGCAGCCAGGGCGTCGGTTTCGCCTACGAGGCGATCAAGTACGGCCACCAGACACGTGATGCTCGGCGGCGGCGCCGAGGAACTCTGTCCCAGCGAGGCCATGGCGTTCGACATGCTGTACGCGACGAGCCGTCGCAACGACGCGCCCGGCACGACGCCGCGTCCCTACGATCGCGATCGCGACGGGCTCGTGATCGGCGAGGGCGCCGGCATGCTGGTGCTCGAGGAACTCGAGCACGCGCAGGCGCGCGGCGCGCGCATTTACGCCGAGGTCGTCGGTTTCGCCACCAATTCGGACGGCACGCACGTCACCCGCCCGGAAGAAGCGACGATGCGTGTCGTGATGGAACTCGCGCTGCAGCGACGCCGGGGCTCGACCCGGGCGCGATCGGTTACGTGAACGGGCACGGCACCGCGACCGAGCAGGGCGACATCGCCGAGACGCGCGCCACGTCGGCGCTGTTCGGCACGCGCATGCCGCTCAGTTCGCAGAAGAGCTACCTCGGCCACACGCTCGGCGCCTGCGGCGCGCTCGAGTCGATGTTCAGCATCGAGATGATGCGCGCGGCTGGTTCGCGCCCGACGGTGAACCTCGAGCAACGTCGACCCGCGCTGCGGCGAGCTCGACTACATCGTCGGCGAAGGCCGGCGTCTCGACGTCGAGTACGTCATGAACAACAACTTCGCTTTCGGCGGCGTCAACACGTCGCTGGTCTTCCGGCGCTGGCCCTGACGGGCGCGGCCATGTTCGCCGGGTCCGATCCCGAGTTGGAATTCATCCGCTTTCGCGGCGCGGGCCTGTCGGTGGCCCGCTTCCGGTCGCACGCCGCGGCGGTGGCCGCACGCCTGCCGCCAGGGCCCGGCGCGGTGAACCTCTGCGAACGCCGCGACAATTTCCTGGTCGCATTCGCCGCGCTGCTGGCTGCGAGGCCAGGCCTGCCTGTTGCCGCCGTCGCGGGTACCCGCAGTCGTCGACGAGGTGCTCGCGGAGTATCCCGGGCGGGTACGTGTCGACGACGAATTCGTCGCGCAGCGCTCGCCGCGGCGACCGGTGACGGGCTGCGCGTCGCAAGCGTCGAGCACGACCACGTCGTCGTGATCGGTTACACGTCCGGCAGCACGGGCCGGCCCGGGGCCAATCCAAAGACCTGGGGATGGCTCACCGCATCCACCGCGCTGAATGCAACCGCGCTACGCGCTGCGTTGCCGCGTCGAACTGCGTGAGCGGCAACCCTGGCTCGTGGCCACGGTGCCGCCGCAGCACATGTACGGGCTGAAACTGTCGGTCCTGCTGCCGTTGCTCGGCGGCATCGGCGTGCACGCGTCGCATCCGCTCTATCCCGCCGACATCGCATCCGCGCTCGCGGAGGTGCCCGAGCCGCGCGTGCTGGTCAGCACCCCGGTTCACCTGCGCGCGCTGCTCGAATCGGGCGTCCGGTTGCCGCCGTTGCAAGTCATCGTCTCCGCGACGGCGCCGCTGTCCGCGGACCTCGCCGGCGCGCTCGAGCGGCGCATCGGGACCGTGCTGCTCGAGTTCTTCGGTTCGACCGAGACCTGCGTGATCGCGTCGCGCCGCACGGCGACCGTCGCGGCCTGGCGACCGCATCGCGGGCGTCGAGCTGCAACCCATGAACGACGGCACGACGGTGGCCGCGCCTTGGTTCGTTGCGCCGGTCGTGCTGCAGGACGTCCTCGAGATCCGGGCCGGACGGCACGTTCACGGTGCGGGGCCGCAACACGGACATGGTCGAGGTGGCCGGCAAGCGCGCGTCGCTGGCGGACCTGACGCGACGACTGCTGGCCGTGCCCGGCGTGCAGGACGCCGTGGTGTTCCAGCCGGACGACGCCGACGGACGGCGGCGTGCATCGGCTCGCCGCGCTGGTCGTCGCGACCGGGATTGGACGGAGGCGCAGTTGCTGAGCGGAGCTGGCGGCCGTCGTCGATCCGGTCTTTCTGCCGCGGCCATTGCGGCTGGTGCCGTCGCTTGCCGCGCAACGATGTCGGCAAGCTGCCGCGCGAGTCGCTGCTCGCCGCGCTCAGGCGTTGAGCGGCGGTGCGGCGCGGCGGACGCGCTGGATCGCCTCGATCTCGATCAGCAGTTCCGCGCGGCAGATGTCCGCTTCGAGCATGATCAGGACGGCACGTCATCGCCGAGCCGCCGCGCAGCATTGCCTCGACGCCGTGCGCGTCGACGCCCGGGCGCAGGTAGACCTTGAGCAGGCTCTCGGCGCCGAGGGCCACCGAGGCGACCTGCCCGGCATCACGGGCGCGCAGCAGCAGCACCTCGAGATTCGACAGCGTCTCGTCGAGCTGCGCCGACACGTCGCCGGCGTGCAGCGAGGCGTGGCCGACGATGCTCGCCGTGCCCGAGACCAGCAGCAACGAAGCCGGGATCACCGCTGCGCGCGAAAAGCTCGGCGCGGCCGGACCGTACCGGCGCGGGTAGTGATAGGCCGAGCACCTGGCGCGGATTCTCGAGCATCGTGCCGGGCTCACGCCCGGCCATCCAGCAGACCTGCAGCGTCCGCGATGCGCCCGGCTGGCCGACGGCCGTCGCGGCCGGATAACCGAGGCCGGGCGAACGTCATGGCGTCGCCGCAAACGCGCGGGCCCGGCCCAGCGAGAAGCGCTTGTAGCGTTCGTCGTCGCCCTCGCCTTCGTTGATCGCGTGATGACGTTCCAGAGCGCCACAGACTGGCGGTACGGGGAGGTCGCCTGAAACTCGCAGCAGGCCGCGGTATGCGGCTTCGGCGGTGGCCGACGAGGCCGCCGTAAGCGGGCTTCCTCGAGGTCGATCCAGCCGAACAGGCAGTGCCCGTTCTCGACGTGGCGGATCGGGCCGGCCGTGCCGAGCCGGACCGGACCGGTCGCCGCGCCAGACCTCGCTCAGGCCCGGCACCGGCCAGCGGCTCGAGGCAGATGCGCACGCAGCGGGCGTCATGCGGGGCGGGGGTGTCGTTGCCGAACACGACCGCCGCGAGCACGTCGTCGCCGAGCGGGCGGTGCGGATGCGAGCGTCGTGTAGGCAACGTGCAACGCGGGATCGGATGCAGGGTTCGTTCGTCATGCGCTCGCTGGCTCGCTGCAGGCTGCATGATACACTTTCGACATCCCCGATTTTCGACTCCGAGCCCGTCGTCACCATGGCTGCAGCACAGACACCCGAACAACAAGAACTGGCCGAACTGATCGTTTCCGCGCTGAATCTCGAGGGCGTCGAGCCGCGGGCATCGATCCCGACGCGGCTCTGTTCGGCTCCGGCCTCGGTCTCGATTCGATCGACGCACTGGAGCTGGCGCTCGAGATCTCCAAGCGCTACGGGGTGCAGCTCAAGGCCGACGACGAAGACAACAAGCGGATCTTCGCGTCGCTGCGCGCCCTGTCGGACTACGTGCAACAGAAGCGCGCGGCCTAGGCATTCGTCCGAGCAGGGAGCGGACCGAGTGCACGACGTCGATGTGGGGCTGCAGGAGGCTGCGACGGCCGGTTCGGGCTCGGGGTGAGCGCGGTCGCGCGGACAGGGCGCGAGCTCCCGGCTGTCGGAATGACTGAGCTGCCCGGTGCGCGGATGCCTCCGCTGCGAATCACGGCGTATTCGATCGCGTGCGCCGCCGGAATCGGCCGGTCGGCGCTGCCGAGGCGCTGCGCAATCGCAGCGGACTGCGGCCGAACGATTTCGGCGAATCGCCGCTGCCGACCTGGATCGGCCGCGTGCCGGGCGTCGAGGACGTCGCCGCTGCCGCGGCCGACCTCGGCCGACTGGGACTGCCGCAACAATCGCCTCGCCTGGCTGGCGCTGACGTCGGACGGCTTTCTCGAGCTGCGCCCGGGCGGCCGTCGCTCGCTACGGCGCCGATCGCGTCGCGCTGGTGCTCGGCACCTCCACCTCGAGCATCGGGGCGACCGAGGAGGCCTACCGGCGCGCTGCTGCCGGACGGCCAGTACCCCGAGGACCTGCGCCGCCCGATCGTGCACACGCCGCACTCGCTGGGCGATTTCGTGCGCGCGGCGCTCGGGCTCGAGGGCATCGCGCGTCACGGTGGCGCACGGCGTGCTCGTCGAGCGCCAAGGTGTTCGCGCAGGCGGAGCGGCTGCATGCGCCTCGGGCTCGCTGACGCGGCGATCGTCGGCGGCGTCGACTCGCTCTGCGGCAGCGTGCTGTTCGGCTTCAACTCGCTGGAACTCGTGTCGCCCGAGCCCTGCCGACCGTTCGATCGCGCGCGGCGCGGCATCAGCCTCGGCGAAGCGCGGCGGCTTCGCGCTGCTCGAGCGCGACGGCGAGCAGGGTCCGTGGCTGCTCGGCTACGGCGAGTCGAGCGACGCGCACCACATGTCGTCGCCGCACCCGGAGGGTCTCGGCGCGCGGCTCGCGATGCGAGGAGGCGCTGGCGCGCGCCGCGTTGACGGCCGGACGCCATCGACTACATCAACCTGCACGGCACGGCGAGCCAGAAGAACGACGAAGTCGAGGCGCGGCTGGTCGCCGAGCATGTTCCCCGCGCGCACGCTGGCGAGTTCGACCAAGGGCTGGACCGGCCACACGCTCGGCGCGGCCGGCATCGTCGAGGCGGTCATCACGTTCGCTCGCGATGGAGACTGGCGCTGGTGCCCGGCACGTTGAACGCGCAGGATCTCGATCCGGCGTGCGGCCCGCAGATCCGCATCGCGCAACGCGACGGCCGACGTGCGCTTCGCGCTCAGCAACTCGTTCGGCTTCGGCGGCAGCAACTGCTCGCTGCTGTTCGGCCGAGCGCGGCCCGGCTGAGGCGCCATGCAGCACGCGCACCGCATACGTGAACGGCGTCGCCTTCTGGGCCTCGCGGCTCCCGGGCTGGGACGTCGCGGCTCCGGTGCTGCGCGGCGAGGCCGCGGCCCCGGAGCAGCCGGCTCCGCGCCCGTCGCCGACGCTGCTCGCCGCCGACCGAGCGCCGGCGCGCCCCGGACACCGTCGCGATCGCGCTCGAGGTCGCGGCGCGCGCCTGCGAGAACGCCGGCGTCGATCCGCAGGAGCTTGCCGAGCGTCTTCGCGTCCACCGACGGCGACCTCGCCATCAGCGACTACATGAGCGAGACGCTGGCCACGGACCCCGACGCTGATGTCGCCGATCCGCTTCCACAACTCGGTGCACAACGCGGCGGCGGGTTACTGGACGATCGGCACCGGCTGTCACGAGCCGTACACCGCGCTGACGCGCCTACGAGGACACGTTCGGCGAGGGACTGCTCGAGGCGCTGTCGCAGGCGGCGTGCGGCGATCGTGCCGTGCTGCTGGTGGCCTACGACATCGAGGCGCGCGGCCCGCTCGCCACCATCGTGCCGAGCCGCGGTATCGTCGGCGCCGCGCTGGTCGTCTCGCCGCACCCGGGCCTGCGCCCGTTCGCGCGCATCGACTGGCGCACGACGCGCGGCACCGCGCGCACGCACGCCCAGCCGCGCATTGCCGATCTCATCGGGCCACATTCGATGGCCGGCTGCCTGCCGCTGTTCGAGGCGCTGGCCTGCGCCGAGCGGCGCACCCTGCAATTCGGGCTCAGCCCGACGATGCTGCTCGAAACGGAACTCGCGTTCGCGTTCGACGGCGACGCAGCGCCGTAGCCGCCCGCTGCCCCTCGGTCGCGCGTCATGGCCTCACGTCCGCGGCGGTGATCGAGACCGTCGCTCGTCCCCGGGCGAGCAGCGTTCCCTGCGTGCGAAACGCGGAACGTGTACTGCAAGGCCGTGTCGCTGTCCTGCAGGCGGTGCGCCGCCACCTGCGATATCGCCGTCGAGATCCTGCACGTAGCCGCAGTGAAGTTCCACGTCCCGCAGCGACACCAGCAGCCCGGGATGCGCGCGCGCTGCCGCGCGCCTCGGCGGTGAGGCCGCCGTGCACCGCCATCGCCTGCGCGCCGTATTCGCACAGGTGGATCGCGCGCAGGCCCGCGGCCGTCGCGAGCGGATTGGCCGGATCGCGGTGCGTCGCGGTCGCGAGCGTCACGCCGGAGTCGTCCCAGTGCACGATCCGCTCGAGCAGGCACATCGCTGCCCGCGTGCGGGATGAGCGCGGCGATGCGCTCGTCAACGGCCATCGGCGCGCCTCTGCCTGCGGGCGAGTCAGCAGCAGCGCCAGCACGAAGTTGCTCGACGACACCGGCGGCGACCGTGATGCCGATCGCGCGCAGCACCGGCAGCGTCGAGAACGACAGCAGCGCGAACACCATCAGCGTCGAGAGCGAGCAGACGATGACCGCGTGCAGCGTGCGCCGTTGCTCGGCCGGGTCGTCGGCCGCGTGCTCGAAGAAGAGCGCGTAGTCGAGCCCGAGGCCGGCCGCCAGCACCAGCGCGATCAGGTGGAACAGGCTCAGCGACACGCCTGCGGCGTGCAGCAGCGCCACGATGACCAGCGTCGTCAGCGCCATCGGCGCCAGCACGCGCCGCACGCGCGACGCGTCGCGCAGCGCGACGAACACCACGATCACCAGCAGCACGGCCGAGATGGCCAGGCACCACAGGATGCGCTCGCGCTGGTGCGCGACGAGGTCCTCGGACGCCTGCTTGAGGTCGAGCAGCGTGACGCCGGGCTGCCGTGTCGGCGAGCTGCGCGAGCGCGGCCGGATCCTTCACGCCCGTCAGCGTGACGAGGCCCGGTCCAGTGATCCTTGCGCTCCAGCAGCAGCGAGCCGACGCGGGTCTCGAGCGGCGTGCCCGCGAGGTCGGCCGGCTGCAGCGCGCGGCAGGTGCCGCGCGCGCTCGACGTCCGCGAGGAACGGCTCGAAGACGCCGGCCTTGAATGGGCGTCGTGCGCAGCGCGTCGGTCAAGCGCCGCCCGCAGCTCGCCGGGGCCGGCAGGGCGGCGCGCCGCCGCTCCTGCATCGCCTGCGGTCGGCAGGTAGCGCGCCGGGTGGTCGAAGCCGCCGAGCAGCGCCGCGCGCCACCAGCGATTGCCAACTGCGGGTCGAGTGCTGCGGCCTGCTGCCAGCACGGACTGCGCGTCCGGCCCTCGATGACGAGCAGGTACCGGATGTCCGGCGCACCGAGGTCGCTGGCGCAACGCCGAGTCGCGTTCGAGCAGCGGCGCGCGGCACCGGCGTCAGGCCGCCGAGATTGTTCTGCCACAGCGGCTCGCGGCGACAGCGCGAGGTAGCCGACGCAGGCGACCGCCGTTGCGACACCGAGCCAGAGCGGTCGCGGCAGGCCGGCGATCGCGTTCCAGAGCCGTCCCAGCAGCGCGGAATCGCGCCGCGTCGCGCGCGGCCGCCGGCACCAGGTGCGGCAACAGGAAGCGCGTCGTCAGGCCGGCCACCGCGAGGCCGACGACGGTGAACACGGACAGCTGCGCGAGGCCGCGCACACCGGAGAACAGGAAGGCGAGGTAGGCGATGCAGGTGCTCGCGACGCCGGTGGCGAGCGTCGGCCACAACGCTCGCGCGCTGGCCCGCGCGATCCACGCCGCGGTGCTGGTGGCTGAACAGGTGGATCGGGTAGTCCTGTGCCACGCCGATCAGCGTGAAGCCGAAGGCGAGCGTGATGCCGTGCACGGCGCCGAAGATCGTGCCGACCGTCGCGAGCCCGGCCACCGCCGCGCTCACGAGCGGCAGCAGCCCGAGCACGAGGACCGGCAGGCTGCGGTAGGCCACCAGCAGCAGGATCACGATGCCGAGCGTGTCGACGCTGCCGATCCACTGCGACCTCGCGCTGCGTGCGCTCCTGCATCAGCACCGAGAACGCGCCCGGGCCGCTCGCCTCGAGGTTGAGGCGCCGGGTCGGTGCGCACGCGACTCGAACGCATGCTGCAGCGCGTCGGCGGCCTCGCGCTGCCCCTGCGGGTCGAACCCGGCGGCGCGCGTCTCGGCGACGAGCAGCGCCGTCCGTGCCCGGCGGCGTCGAACCAGACGTCGTCGAGCAGCTGCGGTTGCGCGCGCCGGCAGCCAGGATTCGGCGAGCTTCAGCAACTCGAGCGTCGGGTCGCGCGGCAGCCAGGGCTCGAGGAAGCCGGCCGCGGGCGAGGCGAGGTCGCGCACGCGCTCCTCGAGCTGCGCGCGAAGGAACGCGCGCATCGAGCGTGTCGTGATCGAGCGTCGGCGACAGCAGGTAGCGGTACGGCGAGCAGCGAATCGGGCATCGCCGTCGAGGCTCGATCTCGCCGTTCGCGACCAGGCGGAACTCGCCGCTGCGTGCGCAGCGCCGCTGCCAGTGCACGCGACGTGTCGGCCGCGGCCTGCGGGTTGCGCGCCCGAGATCGCGAGCAACAGCATCCGCGAGGCGGGGCCCTCGCCGATCTCCTCCAGGATCAGCCGCTCCTGCGGCGTCTGCGGCGACGGCATGAACAGCCGCAGGTCCGATGCCGATCGACGAGCTGCCGGTCCACGACCCAGCCGAGGATCGCGACGATCGCGATCCATGCGACGAGCAGCCCGGCCTCTGCGGCCTCGCGTCATCGGCTCAGTGTCCCGGGCCCTCGGCGCACCAGGCGTGCGAGCGCCTGCCGTTCGAGCGGCTGCGGCAGGTCGCCGGGCCTCGCGACGCCGAGCGCCATCAGGCTCGCGTCGTCGTCCGGTTCCTCGAGCGTGAAGCACCGCGGATGATCGCCGCTGCCGTTGACGACGATGGTCGCGCAGGCGCCGCTTGCAGCTTGGCGTCGCGCGGCGTCAGCGTGATTGCCCAGCGGGCGTCCGTGCCCTGCGCCGCGACGACGAAATAGCGGTCGAGCATCGCGCGGTCGCCCTGCAGCAGCGCGCCGAAGCTCGCCAGCATGCCGCGCAGTTCCGGGGCGCGATCGAGCGAAAACTCGGCGCGGCTTGGTGCCGGCTCGCGCTCACACGACACGTTCTCGCCCCGCAGTTCGGTCACCTCCTGGTACGGCGACTCGACCCGCCGCACCAGCGCGCCGTCCTCGCCGATGCTCGAGCCGGCCCGGACGACCACGAGCGGCGTCTCGAGCAGGCTCGAGTAGCGCACCTCGACGAAAGCTCGTCGTGTCGGGCGCCGGGCGCGCCAGCCGCGCCAGCAGCGCGTCCAGATCGAGTTCAGCCGCGCTGCAGCGTCGTCGGCCGCCAGCGCGAGGCTGATCACCGCCAGGCGGCGGATCGTTCCAGAAGTCATAGAAGTTGAACCAGTTGTAGGGCGCCATGCGCACGTGCTACGCCAGCCGGTCGGCGAAATGCTGCACCACGCTCGCGCAGTTGCTCGCTGCGTTGCCGGCGGTCGATGCGCAGCTCGTCGAACAGCATCGCGAAGTGCAGATCGTACCGGTTGCCGCCGCGGAACAGGCCGATGCACAGCACCACGGGCACGTGCAGCGCCGCCGCGATCTGCCAGGGCGCGGCGGGAAACTCGCGCCGTCAGCGCCGAGAAAGTCCACGCGGACCGTCGCGTTGCCCGGTCGCGCCGCGGTCGGCCAGCATCGTCACCAGCGCGCCGCTGCTGCAGGGCCGCGCCGATCTCGCAGCACGACGGTCGTGCCGTCCTGGCGCGGATTGATGATGCTCGACGCGATCTCCGGGTTCAGGTGCGCGCAGGATGCTCGACAGCGCCGGACTGTGCTCGGCGTCGAGCACCACCCGGAACGCTCACGTCGGTGCGCCGCAGGCTCAGTGCGCGCAGTGCGTCGAAGCTGCCCGCGTGCGCGCCGACCAGCAGCACGCCGCGCCCGAGCGCGATCGCCTCGTGCAGCTTCCTCGAGGCCGATGATCCGGATGTCGAATTTCTCGAGCCGGCCCGTCAACAGGAACACGCGATCGAGCGTGACACCGGCGAACACGTGGAAATGGCGTGCGATCTCCAGCAGCGTGGGTGGCCGCCCGAGCACGCGCTGCAGGTAGCCCCGCGACGCGCGTCGCTCGGGGCCGCGCCGGATGAGGAAATACGCGGTGATCGGCAGCAGCACGAGGCGGGACAGCGTGCGCCCGGCGCCTTGCGCCAGCGCTGCGAGCACGCGCATCGCGTAGACGCTGCCGCCCTCGGGTCGCTCGAGCCAATCGTTGCTCAAGCCCGGTCCGTCCGCGGCCAGCGCGAGGGTTCCCCGCGCCACCGTCGTGCCGTCGGCCAGCACGGTGAACGCGACGCGTCGAATCGCGCCTCTCGAGTTCGATGCGTGCGTCGACGCCGGGCCTCAGGGGGGCAAGGAATTTCGCCTGGGGCAGGCCCGAGACTCGCAGTGCGCGGCCAAGCCAGCGTTCGGCCGCGCCGATGACCTCGTCCAGGATCACGACGCCCGGCACGATCGGATTGCCTGGAAAATGGCCGGGTAGGGCGGGATGGTCGCGCGCCACCCGGAATGCGGCGACGTGCCGGGTGTCGTCCTCAACGTCCATTTGCTTCTGCCAGTCCGGTCGATGGCAAAAGCATGAACGCTTCCCGCGCGGGCAACAACGTGGCGTCAGCGGTCGAGCGGACCACGGGACGCCTGCTCGCGCGCCGCTTTGGCGGCTGTCCAGGCTTCTGTGGCGGCGGAAGCGGCCGCCTTGTCGCCCAGCGCTTCATAAGCCGAGCGCAACACGTCGAACGGGCCTTCGTACAACGCCGGCGGGTGGCGGAAGCTGATCCGCTCGAAGCTCGCACCGGCCCCCTCGTACAACCCGTTCACGGCGGCCATGTTCGACCAGGCGATCGCGTCGGCCTGCCGCCCCGACTTGTGGGCGGCCCAGCCGGCGAGCCAGGCGAGTTCGGCGGTCGCCGGCCGCAGCGCCAATCCGCGCGCGCAGGCATCGATGGCGTCGGTCCAGCGGTTGAGCGCGCAAAGGCAGGTCGCCTCGCGGTAGCACGCCCAGGCGCCTTCCTCGGCCCAGCCGCGCAGCGCGGCGCAGGCGCGGAACGCTGCGATGGCTTCGTCGTAGCGCTCCAGGTCGTGCAGCGAGGCGCCGAGGTAGTAGTGCCAGCGCGGGTCCTTTGGGTGCTCGCGCGTGTAGTCGCGCAGGATCGCGGCGTCGCGCTCGAACTTGGCTTTGGCAGCCGCCGCGTCCTTGGGCAACTCGCTGAAGTACGCGCCGCCGAGCACGACCGACTCGCCGGCCCCCTGTCCTTCCACGCACTCGTGCGTGGGGCCCCGCCATTTCGCCCGGGTCGGCAACCGGAAGATCCGTTCCTTGGCGTAGGTGCCGTCCGCCGCGGCCACCAGCAGCACCTTGCCTTTGGCGCGAGCCAGCTCGCGCTTGAGGTCGAACGCCGCGGGGAAATGCAGGCGCTCGTCGGTGTCCACGGTGATCGCCCAGCGCGCGCCGAGCTGCGTGGCCGCCTGCAGCGCGAAATTGCGCGCGGCGGCGAAATCGTTGCGCCAGGGGAATTCGCGGACGAAGAGCCTGGCGCCGGCCACCCGCCGGGCGACCTCCAGGGTGTCGTCGCGGGCGCCGGTGTCGATGACGATGCAGCGGTCGACGTGCGGCGCGATGGAAGCGAGCGCGTCGCCGATGATGCCGGCGTTGCTGCCGGTGAGCGTGGTGGAGACGATCATGCGTCCGGACCTTGATACCGAACGGCCGCGCGATGCGTCAAGTTCGGGGAAACCCCCGGCATGGGGACAGTCCCCGTTAGGGACAGTCCCCAGCCGACCTCTCCCGTAAACGGGAGAGGTGAGGAGGCCAGTCTTCGAGGAACGAGCGGAGCTGCTCGCTGCGGCTCGGGTGACGCAGCTTGCGCAGCGCCTTGGCCTCGATCTGGCGGATGCGCTCGCGGGTGACGTCGAACTGCTTGCCGACTTCCTCGAGCGTGTGGTCCGTCGTCATGTCGATGCCGAAGCGCATGCGCAGCACCTTGGCTTCGCGCGGCGTGAGGCCGGCCAGCACCGAGTGCGTCGTCTCGCGCAGCGACTCGGTCGTCGCGGACTCGATCGGCGACTCGACCGACGTGTCCTCGATGAAGTCGCCGAGGTGCGAATCCTCGTCGTCGCCGATCGGCGTCTCCATCGAGATCGGCTCCTTGGCGATCTTGAGCACCTTGCGCACCTTGTCCTCCGGCATCTCCATGCGCACGGCCAGCTCTTCGGGCGTGGGCTCGCGGCCCATCTCCTGCAGCATCTGGCGCGAGATGCGGTTCAGCTTGTTGATGGTCTCGATCATGTGCACCGGGATGCGGATGGTGCGCGCCTGGTCGGCGATCGAGCGCGTGATGGCCTGGCGGATCCACCACGTGGCGTAGGTCGAGAACTTGTAGCCGCGGCGGTACTCGAACTTGTCCACGGCCTTCATCAGGCCGATGTTGCCTTCCTGGATCAGGTCGAGGAACTGCAGGCCGCGGTTCGTGTACTTCTTCGCGATGGAGATCACGAGGCGCAGGTTGGCCTCGACCATCTCCTTCTTCGCGCGGCGCGCCTGCGCCTCGCCGACGGCGATTTCGCGGTTGATCTCCTTGATCTCGGCGATCGTCAGGTGCGCGCGCTTCTCGCTCTCCCTGAGGTGCAGCTGGTGCTTCTCGATGTCCTCGCGGTACTTCGCGAGGGCGGCCGAGTGCTTGCGCTTGGCGCGGATGTGCTTGTCGAGCCAGCCGAGGTTGGTCTCGTTGCGCGGGAACGTGTCGATGAAGTCCGAGCGCGGCATGCCGGCGTCGCGCACGCAGCGCAGCATCACGGCCTTCTCGATGCCGCGGATCTCGTTCAGGTGCTCGCGCAGCTGGCTGATCAGCTGCTCGAACATGCTTCGGCGCGAGCTTCAGTTCCATGAACTCGTCGGCGAGCTTCTTGCGCAGCTTCAGCGACTTCGGGTCGCGGCCGCCCTTCTCGTCGAGCGACTTGACGACCTGCGCGTAGACCTTCGCGAGCGACGCGAAGCGGCGCGCGGCCTCCTCGGGATCCGGGCCGGTCTCGAGCGCCTCTTCGTCCTCGGCGGCTTCCTCGTCGGTTTCCTCCGCTCTCTTCCTCCGGAGCTTCCTTGGCGGCCAGCTTCGGGTTGATCGGCTCGGCGATCACGTCCGGCGCATTCGGGTCGACGAAGCCGACGATGATGTCGATCAGCCGGCCCTGGCCGGACTTGAGCGGCTCGTAGACCTTCAGGATCAGCTCGAACGTCGGCGGGTACGAGCGACAGCGCGCGGCGCACGGAGTCGAGGCCTTCCTCGATGCGCTTCGCGATGGCGATTTCGCCTTCGCGCGTCAGCAGCTCGACCGTGCCCATCTCGCGCATGTACATGCGCACCGGGTCGGTCGTGCGGCCGAACTCGGCGTCGACCGTGGTCGCGAGCGCGGCGGCGGCTTCTTCGGCGGCTTCGTCGTCGGCGACCACCGGCTCGCGCATCAGCAGCGCTTCGGCGTCCGGCGCCTTCTCGTACACCGGAATGCCCATGTCGTTGATCATCTGCACGATGTCTTCGATCTGCTCCGGATCGACGATCTCGGACGGCAGGTGGTCGTTGACCTCGGCGTAGGTGAGGAAGCTCTGCTCCTTGCCGCGCGCGATCAGCAGCTTCAGCTGCGACTGGCGGTCTTCGGGAGTGCTCGGCGGCAGCTTCAGCTCGATCTTCTCGGCGGCGGCCTTGCCGGCCTTCTTGCCGGCCTTCGTCAGGGCGGGGGGCGTGACAGCGGCGGCCGGAGCCGCCTGCTTGGCGTGCGGCTTCGCCTCGGGCGCATGGGCCTTGGCGGCGGGCTTCACGTGCGGAATCCTGGTCTCCGGCGCGTGCGCCTTGGCGGCCGGCGACGGTCTCGTCGCGGGCTTCGGGTGGGTCTTCGCCGCAGGCGCCGCCTTGAGCGGCTTGGCGTGCGACTTGGCGCGCGCGCGGCCTTCGCCGCCACGTGCTTCGGGGCGGGTCGGGCGCTCCTGCCCTTGGCGACCGCGTGCGCGGCCTTGCGGGCCGGGGCGGCCTTGGCCTTCGGGGCCGTCGCCTTGCGGGCGGGGGCCTTCTTGGCCTGCTTGCGTGCCGTCTTGCTCAAGATGGGGGCGCCTCAGGAAAGGGGTGTAAAAAAGAGCGGAATTATATACCACATCGGACGCCGGCCTGCGTCGGATTTACGGGCCGGGCGTGGCGCGCCCGGACTGCCCCTTGGCGCGCAGAAGTCCTTGAAGTTCAAGCTTTTCCTGGTCCGTCAGCGTGTCGTCGCGAGCCTTGGCCAGCAGCGCGTCGAGCCGGTGCGCCGGCGACTCCTCGTGGATCAGACGGGTCAGGGCCGATTTGAGTTCCGACGAGGCCTGCTCGGCGTCCGCCACCAGGCACTCCATCACCGCCAGCTTCGACAGCCAGCCGTGCTCCGGCCGGTCCCGCCAGCGCTCGAGCAGCGCCGACATGCCCGGCGGCGGGTCTTCGCGGATCTGCGCCAGCAACTCGGCGAGCAGCGGCCATGCCGGGGCGATCGCTGGTTCCGACGGCGTCGATTTCGTCGTGGCTGACCCGGGTCGCCGCGACCGGGAAATTCACCAGCAGCGTGATGGCCTGGCGCACGAGATTGCCGCGGCCTGCAAGCATGCGCCGGCCCGGAGGCGCGCCGGAGCGGCGGGGCGGCGGGCCGCGATTCACCGCGGCCCGGCGGGCCGGGTTCATCCGATCCCAGCAGTTCGGCGAGGCGCGTTGGCGGACATGCGCACGGCGTCCGCGAGTTGGGTCACCAGCAGCTCGCGGTAGACGTCGGAGGGAATGCGACGCACCAGCGGGCGCGCGAGCTCGACGAGCCTGGCGCGGCCGTCGACGCTCGCCATGTCGACCGCGCGACGAGAGTTCGCGGATGAAGTAATCCGACAGCGGCAGCGCGCTCGCGAGGCGCGCCTCGAACGCCTCCGCGCCTTCCTGCTGCACCAGCGTGTCCGGGTCGTGCCCGTCGGGCAGGAACAGGAAGCGCACCTGCCGCCCCTGCTTCACCTCGCCGACCGCGTTCTCGAGCGCGCGCCACGCGGCGGCGCGACCGGCGCGATCGCCGTCGAAGCAGAACACGACTTCGCCGACGAGTCGGAAGATGCGCTGCAGGTGGTCCGGCGTCGTCGCGGTGCCGAGCGTGGCGACGGCGTAGGTGATGCCCGCCTGGTGCAGGCTCACGACGTCCATGTAGCCCTCGACCACCATCAGTCGCTGCAGGCTGCGCGTCGCCTGCCGCGCCTCGAACAGGCCGTAGAGCTCGCGGCCCTTGTGGAACAGCTCCGTCTCGGGCGAGTTCAGGTACTTCGGCTCGCCCTGGTCGAGCACGCGGCCGCCGAAGCCGATCGTGCGTCCGCGCGTGTCGCGGATCGGGAACATCACGCGGTCGCGGAAGCGGTCGTAGTAGCCGGGTTCCGCGCCGGGCCGGGCGTTCGTCGCGGTTGCGCTCGATGATCAGGCCCGCGCGCAGCAGGATCTGGCGCTCGTCGTCGGTGGCGCCGTAGCGGCCGAGCAGGGCGTCCCACCGGGCGGGCGCGTAGCCGATGCCGAAGCGCTGGATGGTCTCCGCGGTGAGGCCGCGCGGTTGCAGGTAGTCCTTCGCGCGCGCCTCGCCGCCCAGCGACTGCCGGAAGAACAAGGCCGCGCGTTCCATCGCGACGTACAACTCGTCATGCGGGTGCGACGGCGCCGCGGCGCCGCCTTCGCGCGGCACCTCCATGCCGGCGCGCGCAGCGAGTTCCTCGACCGCCTCGACGAAGCCGAGGTGGTCGTAGTCCATGACGAAGCCGAGCGCCGTGCCGTGCGCGCCGCAGCCGAAGCAGTGATAGAACTGCTTGTCCGCGCTCACCGTGAACGACGGCGATCTTCTCGTCGTGGAACGGGCAGCAGGCCTTGTATTCGCTTGCCGCCGCGCTTCAGCTGCACGCGGCTGCCGATCACCTCGACGATGTCCGTCCGGGCGATCAGCTCGTCGATGAAATGCTGCGGAATTCGGCCGGCCACGCTGCTGGACTTCCGGGACGCTGGGTTACGGATAGTGGGGGCGCCCAAGGCGCCGGGCAAGCCCGGCCCGGGGCCGGGTCGACGCAGGCTCGCCGGGGCAAATCGCAGCGATCGATAGCCTTGCCGCCGGGCGTCAGCGCTGCGGCGTGCCGGTCAAGGAATCAGCCGCTGAGCGCGGCCTTGATGCGGGCGCTGACGGCGCCCATGTCGGCGCGGCCCGCGGCCCTGGCCTTCACCACACCCATGACCTTGCCCATGTCCTTGATGGACGCGGCGCCGGTGGACGGCGATGGCGTCCTGGATCAGGGCATCGACTTCGGCGTCGGACAGCTGGGTGGGCAGGTAGGCCTGCAGCAGCACGATCTCGGCCTTTTCCTTGTCGGCCAGGTCCTGCGCGACCGCCCTGCTCGAACTGGACGATCGATTCCTTGCGCTGCTTGACCATCTTCTCGAGCACCGCGATCACCTGCGCGTCGTCGAGCACGATGCGCTCGTCGACTTCGCGCTGCTTGATCGCGGCCTGCACCATGCGGATGGTCGAAAGGCGCTCCTTCTCGGAGGCCCGCATGGCGGCCTTCATGTCCTCGGTGATGCGCTCCTTGAGCGTCGTCACGGGGACGGTCGTCACTCAGAAGTTGCGGACGCGCGGGGCGGCCGAAAAGTCGCGCGTGCTGCGCTTCTGGTGGCGCTTCACGGCGGCAGCCTTCTTCCGTTTACGTTCCTGCGTCGGCTTCTCGTAGAATTCGCGGCGGCGCAGCTCGGTGAGCACGCCCGCCTTTTCGCAGGCACGCTTGAAGCGGCGCAGGGCGGCATCGAAATACTCGTTCTCACGAATGCGGACGCTGGGCATCGAAACCTCGGCAGCTGACTGGGCAAATCCGGACCCGACCCTCGCGGATCGCACAGCCGGAAAAATGGACCGCGAATTCTAGAGACCACCGGGCGGAATTGCAAAGCATGCGGGTACTCGGGATCGAATCCTCCTGCGACGAAACGGCCGTCGCCGTCTACGACGGGCAACGGGGCCTGCTCGCGCACGAGATCCACAGCCAGGTGGCGCTGCACGCCGCCTATGGCGGCGTCGTGCCCGAGCTGGCGTCCCGGGATCACCTGCGTAAGTTGCTGCCACTGTTGAAGAAATTGCGTCGACGAAAGCGCCGCGGAGCGGGCCGGTCGACGGCGTCGCCTACACCGCCGGGCCCGGCCTGGTCGGCGCCCTGCTGGTCGGCGCGGCGGTCGGCCGGAGCCTCGCCTACGCCTGGCGGGTGCCCGCCGTCGGCGTTCACCACATGGAGGGCCACCTGCTCGCGCCGCTGCTCGAGGCCGACCCGCCCGGTTTCCCGTTCGTCGCGCTGCTGGTCTCCGGCGGGCACACGCTGCTCGCGCACGTCCACGGGGTCGGCCAGTACGAGGTCCTCGGCAGCTCGCTCGACGACGCGGCCGGCGAGGCGTTCGACAAGACGGCCAAGCTGCTGGGCCTCGGCTATCCCGGCGGGCCGCAACTGGCCATGCTGGCCGAGCGCGGCCGTCCCGACGTGTTCCGCTTCCCGCGTCCGCTCACCGAGCGCCCGGGTCTCGATTTCAGCTTCAGCGGGCTCAAGACGGCGGTCGTGGTCGCGCTGCGCAGTCACGGCGAACTCGACGACCAGTCGCGCGCCGATGCGGCGCGCGGCTTCGAGGAGGCGGTGGTCGACACGCTGGTGATCAAGTGCCGGCGCGCGCTCGAGGCGACCGGCGCGAGCACGCTCGTGGTCGCGGGCGGCGTCGGGGCGAATCGACGCCTGCGCGCGCGCATGCTCGCGATGGGCGAGCGCGCAGGGGTGCGGGTCGTTTACCCTCGCGCGGAGTTCTGCACGGACAACGCCGCGATGATCGCCCTGCTGGGACACCTTCGGCTCGCTGCCGGCCAGGCCGACGACCTGGCCATCCGCGTCCGGGCCCGCTGGCCGATGACGGATCTCGCACCTCCGTCCACCTCCGACCTGTAGCCTATCGCCTCGCGCCCATCGCCGACTTCTCCATGGACATCATCTTCCTCACCGGTCTCACGACCGAATGCATCATCGGCATCTGGGACTGGGAGCGTAAGGTCCGACAGAAGGTCGTGATCGACCTCGAGATGGGCGCCGACATCCGCAGGGCCGCGGCGAGCGACCACATCGACGACACGCTCGACTACAAGCGGGTCTCGAAGCGCGTGCTGCAATTCGTCGAGCGACTCGCAGTTCCAGCTGG
This sequence comes from uncultured Gammaproteobacteria bacterium, assembly GCA_963843985.1. GTDB lineage: Bacteria > Pseudomonadota > Gammaproteobacteria > Steroidobacterales > Steroidobacteraceae > RPQJ01. The sequence continues at coordinate 269,071 of CAWJMS010000034.1, forward strand.
TGGAGACGATGGCCGAGAGCATCGCGAAGCTCATCGTCACCGAGTTCGCCGTGCCGTGGGTCCGGGTGAAGCTCAACAAGCAGGGCGCCATCCGCGGCTCGCGCGACGTCGGCATCCTGATCGAGCGGCGCCGCGAGGACTACGCCGCGCCCGGTCCGTAGCGGTGGCCGCGGTCTACGTCGCCGCCGGCAGCAACGTCGAGCCGGTCGCGAACCTGCGGCGTGCGCTCGATGCGCTGGCCGCGCAGTTCGCGCCGTTGCGCCTTTCGCGCGCCTATCGCAACGCGGCCGTCGGCTTCGCCGGCGACGACTTCGTGAACCTGGTGCTCGGCTTCGAGACGAGCGTGTCCGTCGACGGCGTGATCGAGCGCCTGCACGGGGTCGAAGCCGCCTGCGGCCGCGAGCGCGACGCGCCGAAGTGGGCGCCGCGCGCGATGGACCTCGACATCCTGCTCTACGACGACCTGGTCTGCGCGCGGCCGGGCCTCGTGCTGCCGCGCCCCGATCTCGCGCGCCGCCCCTACATGCTCGGCCCGATGGCCGAGCTGGCCCCGGACCTGCGTCACCCGACGCTCGAGCGGACGATGGGTGAGTTGTGGGCGCGCTTCGATCGCGGCGCGCACGCGATGCAACCGGTCGAACTCGGCTGGCCGGTGGGTCGAGCATGAGTCACCCCAGCGTCGCCCCCGTACGCCGGTGCTCAGATGCTGCGCCCGCCGTCCACGACGATGACCTGGCCCGTGACGTAAGGCGCCTCGGTCGCGAGGAACAGCACGACGCGCGCGATGTCCTCGGGCGAACCGGTGCGCTGCAACGCCGTCTTGCCGATGATCTCGGCCTTCAGCGCGTCGTCCAGCGGATGTTCCGGCCACATCACCGGGCCGGGCGCGATCGCGTTCACGCGAATCTCCGGACCGAGTTCACGGGCGAGCGACCGGGTCAGCATGACGAGGCCCGCCTTCGCCGCGCAATAGACGGCATGCCCCTTGAGCGGACGCTGGCCGTGGATGTCCGCCATGTTGAGGATGAGTCCCTGCGTGGCCCGCAGGGCCGGAACCGCCGCCTGCGCAAGGAAGAGCGGCGCGCGCAGGTTGGTGCCGACGAGGTCTTCGAACTGCTCGAGGGTGATCTCGCCGACCGGAGTCGGGTAGAAGCTCGATGCGTTGTTCACGAGCACGTCGAGCCGGCCGCAGCGATCCAGCGCCGTCTGCACCAGGCGGGGCAGCGCCCTCGCATCGAGCAGGTTCGCGCCGACCGCGTGTGCGGAACCGCGCCGGCGGTCGTTCATGTCGTCCACCAGCGCCTCGGCAGCGGCGGCCGAGCGATGGTAGTGCACGACCACGGACGCGCCCTGGCCGTGCACCGCGCGGGCGATGGCCGCGCCGAGCCGTCTGGCGCCGCCGGTGATCATGACGACGCGATCCTGCAGTCCCTGTTCGGCGGTCATGTCGCCCATTGTCTCACCCGCGCGCACCGGCGAGGCCCGCCCATGACGATACCGGAGTCGATTCGCCGTGTCGCCGCGGAAGGAATCACCGCGTGACCGTCGCGCTCGATCTGCCGGCGCTGACGCCCGACGAGGCGGCGCACAGCGAGCGCCTGGCCGGGCGCCTGCGCGAAATCGTGCGCGCGGCAGGCGGCTGGATCGGCTTCGCGCGCTTCATGGAAGCGGCACTCTACGAGCCGGGCCTCGGCTATTACAGCGCCGGTGCGCGCAAGTTCGGCGCGGGCGGCGATTTCATCACGGCACCCGAGGTCGCGCCGGTGTTCAGTCGCTGCCTCGCGCGCCAGTGCGACGAGGTGCTCGCCGCGCTGGGCGGCGGCGGCGTACTCGAACTCGGCGCGGGCTCCGGCGTGATGGCAGCCGGCATCCTCGCGGAACTCGACAAACTCGGGCGCCTGCCCGCGCGCTACGCCATCCTCGATGTCAGCGCAGACCTGCGCGAGCGGCAGCGCGAGTCGATTGCGCATGCCGTGCCGCATCTGCTCGAGCGCGTCGAGTGGCTCGACCGGTTGCCCGAACACTTCGAGGGAGTGATCGTCGCGAACGAGGTGCTCGATGCGTTGCCGGTCGAGCGTTTCGTCGTCCGTGGCGGCGAAGTGAACTCGTGCGGGGCCGCCTGGCACTTCGACCGCTGCGAATTGGCCGAGGCACGTGCATCGCCCCGACTCGTGCAGCGCGTGCGCGCCATCGAGGCCGACATCGGCCGCGCACTGCCGGATGGCTATGCGTCCGAAGTGAACCTCAGTCTGGGCCCGTGGCTGGCGTCGCTGGCGTCGACGCTGCGCCGGGGCGTCATGCTGTTCGTCGACTACGGGTTGCCGCGCCGCGAGTACTACGCGGCCGAGCGTCGCACGGGTACGTTGCTTTGCCATTTCCGTCATCGCTTCCACGACGATCCGATGCAGCGGATCGGGCTGCAGGACATCACCGCCTGGGTCGACTTCACGGCGGTCGCCGAAGCGGGACAGGCGGCCGGTCTCGAGGTGGCCGGCTACACGACGCAGGCGCACTTCCTGATCGGCTGCGGCATCGGCGAGTTCGTCGCCGACGTCGGCGATCTCGACGTGGTGCAGCGGGTCAACCTGTCGCGGCAGGTCATGGTGCTGACGTTGCCCGGGGAGATGGGCGAGCGGTTCAAGGCGATCGCCCTGGCCCGCGACTACCCTGGCGGGTTGAGCGGGTTCGCCGGCCGCGACCTGCGGCATACCCTTTAGAGCGCCGCGTTCGGTAAGCTACCCGGCGCTGCAGGGAGGTCGGCCCGACCCGTCCCCGAGGTTCCGGAGTCATGGCTGACGTCTTCGTGTCCTACGCCCGCGCCGACAAGGCGCGCGTCGCGCCGCTGGTGGAAGCGATCGAGGCCAAAGGCTGGACGGTCTGGTGGGACCCGGCGATTTCCCCCGGCCAGGAGTTCGACAGCCAGATCGACGCCGCGTTGAAAGCGGCCGCGGCCGTGGTCGTGGTCTGGACGCCCGCATCCGTAGCGTCGCGCTGGGTTCGCGGCGAGGCGCGTGTCGCCGCCGATCGCGGCGTGCTGGTGCCCGTGCGGTTCGACAACGCCGAACTGCCGATCGACGTGCGGGCGATCCACACGACGGACCTCGATGCGTGGAGCGACGACGCCAACAGCGCTCCGGTCCAGGAACTGCTGCGCGCGCTCGGATCGCTGATCGCACTCGGGCGCGAGCCTGTCGCGGCCGCGAGCGACGCACGACCCGCCGCAAGGTCCGGCCCCGCCGGCATTTCGATCTGCGTGCTGCCCTTTGCCAACATGAGCGGCGACGTCGAGCAGGAATACTTCAGCGACGGCATTACCGAGGACATCATCACCGACCTGACCAAGGTCTCGGCGCTGTTCGTCGTGGCGCGCAACACCGCCTTCGGCTTCAAGGGCAAGAACGTCGACGTCTCGCAGGTCACCCGGCAACTGAAGGTGAGCCACGTGCTCGAGGGCAGCGTGCGCAAGGCCGGCGGTCGCGTGCGGATCACCGCGCAGTTGATCGAGGGCGGCACCGGCGGGCAGATCTGGGCCGAGCGCTACGATCGCGACCTGAACGACATCTTCGCGCTGCAGGACGAGATCTCGCAGGCGATCGTCAAGGCGCTGAAGCTGAAGCTGCTGCCGGAGGAGAAGCAGGCGATCGAGCGCCGCGGCACCGACAACGTCGAGGCCTATAACCTGTACCTGATGGCCCGGCAGAACTACGCCACCGGCATCGAGAGCGATCCGCGGCGGGCCGAGGCCAGCATTCGCCTCTGCAGCCGCGCCGTCGAGATCGATCCGGCGTACGCCGGCGCCTGGGCGCTGATGGCGCTCGGGCAGATGCTGATGCATTTCAGCCATGGACGAAAAGGCGAGGACGGCATGGCGGCGGCCGAGCGGGCGCTCGCGCTGGACGGCGCTCTGGCCGAGGCCCATGCGGTCAAGGCACGGATCCTTTCCCAGTACGGCCGGCACGACGAGGCGTCCGCCGAGATCGACGCCGCATTTCGCCTCGATCCCGAATCCTACGAAGTCAACAAGTCCGCCGCGTACCTGCGCGTCCGGCAGCGGCGGTTCGAGGAGGCCATTCGCCACTATGAAAAGGCGATGGTGCTCATGGAGACGGACGTCAATTCGCCCAGCATGTTGCAGACCTGCTATGCCGCCGTCGGGAATGCCGAAGCGGTCGCGCGAGTCGCCCGAATCGCACTGGCCCGCGCCGAGAAGATCCTCGCGCAGGACCAGAACAACGGCGCCGCCATGGGATACGGAGTCGGCGCCCTCATTCCGCTCGGCGATATCGAGCGCGCCAGGGCCTGGATCAACCGCGCACTGCTGATCGACCCCGACAACATGAACATGCGCTACAACTTTGCGTGCGCACTCATGGATGCGAGGGACCTGGATGGGGCGATCGAGTTGCTGGGCCCGGTCATGGACACGGCCTACATCGACCGGCTGAACCACGCCAAGGTGGATCCGGACCTCGATCCGCTGCGCGGCGATCCGCGCTTCCAGGCGATGCTTGCGGCCGCTGACGCACGCCTGGCCGCGGCGTCCGGCGCCGGTTGATCGCCCGCGGTCGCGGATGAGTCAGGCCGCGTTCAGCGAGCGGATGGCGTCGATGCGTGCGGCGCGCAGCCGCTCGGCGATGACCGGCCCCTTCTCGTTCGCGAGGACGTCCGGCGACAGGCGCACGGCCGCGGCGGCGGCGAGCGCGCTGCGAAGTTCCGCAGCCTGCGGATAAGGCGCGGCGCGCAGTTCCGGTCCGCGACCCCGGGCGTCGGCTTCGCACGCGAGCAGGAAGCGCTCGAAGCGCTCGCCGCGGCGGAACGCGTCGGTGATTTCAAGCAATTCCAGGATCGTGCCCGGGCGCTGCTCGCCGACGCGATGCACGCGCGCATGGTGGCGGGCGACCAGCACGGCGAGTTCGCGATGCTCGTTCGGCACGCGCAGTCGTTGGCACATTCTCTCGATCAGCCGCGCGCCGGACTCCTCGTGGCCGATGTGGCGCGGCCACTGGTCGCGAGGCGTGAGGCCCTTGCCGACGTCGTGCACCAGCGCCGCGAACCGCACCGTGGTGTCGTTCGAGAGTCCGGCGGCGACGTCGAGCACCTGCAGCGTGTGGATGCCGGTGTCGATCTCGGGATGCCACTGCGGCGGCTGCGGCACGCCGAACAGCGCGTCGATCTCGGGAAACACTTCGGCGAGCGCACCACAGCAGCGCAGCACCTCGCAATAGACCGCCGGCGTGTCCTCGCCGAGCGCGCGCTCGGTTTCGACCCACACGCGCTCCGGCACCAGCGCGCGGATCTCGCCGGACGCGACGATCCGGCGCATCAGCTCGAGCGTCTCGCCGGCCACCGCGAAGCCGAGCGGCGCGAGGCGCGCCGCGAAACGCGCCACGCGCAGCACGCGCAGCGGGTCTTCGACGAAGGCGGGGGACACGTGCCGCAGCAGGCGTGCGTCGAGGTCGCGCCGGCCGCCATAGGGATCGACGATCGTGCCGTCGGCGCGCTCGGCCATGGCGTTGATCGTCAGGTCGCGGCGCGCGAGATCCTCCTCGAGCGTGACGTCCGGCGAGAAGCGCGTGGCGAAACCGTAGTAACCCGGTCCGGTCTTCCGCTCGGTGCGGGCAAGCGCGTACTGTTCGCCGGACTTCGGGTGCAGGAACACCGGGAAGTCCTTGCCGACCGGCCGATAGCCGAGCGCGGTCAGGTCGTCGGGTTGCGCGCCAACGACGACGTAATCGCGCTCGGTGAACGGTCGGCCGAGCAGGCGGTCCCGGACTGCTCCGCCGACGAGGTAGATGTCCATGCAGCGAATCGTAGCGATTTCCAGCCCCTCCCGCTTGCAGGAGCGATCGCGCGCAACGGCGATGACGGGCGCACTTCACCTCTCCCGCCTGCGGGCGAGGTCGGCTGTGACGGCGGCCGGGTGAGCGTTGTGCGGCAGTGAAGTCGCCCATCCTCATTGCGCGCGTTTGCGGGCTGGTGCTGCTGACGCTCTGCGTCTGCGGCTGCTACGTGATGCAGGCGGCAAGTGGCCAGATGAACGTCATGGCGAAGAGCCGGCCAATCCATGCGGTGCTGGCCGATCCGGCGACGCCGCAGTCGACGCGCGATCGGCTGGCCCTGGCGCAACGGGCGCGCGAGTTCGCGATCCGTGAATTGGGGCTGCCGGACGGCAAGAGCTTTCGCCAGTACGCGGACCTCGGGCGGCCCTACGCCGTGTGGAACGTGGTCGCGACGCCCGAGTTCTCCGTCGCGCCGCGGCGCTGGTGCTTCCCGGTGGCGGGGTGCGTCGCCTATCGCGGTTACTTCGAGGAGGCCCGCGCGCAGTCGCTGGCGCTGAAGCTGGCGACGCGCGGCGACGACGTGGCCGTGGGCGGGGTGCGCGACGTATTCCACGCTCGGTCACCTGCCGGATCCGCTGTTCAACACCATGCTCGGCTGGCGCGAGTCGCGGTTCGTCGGGACGATCTTCCACGAGCTCGCGCACGAGCGCCTGTACGTCGCCGGGGACAGCGAATTCAACGAGGCCTTCGCCAGCGTCGTCGAGGACGAGGGCGTGCGCCTCTGGTTCACGGCGCAAGGGCGCACGGCGGATCTCGACGCATACCGCCTCGTCGCGTCGCGCGAAGCGGACTTCGCGGCGCTGCTGCGCGCCGCGCGAGCACGGCTGGAGCGACTGTACGCGTCGGGCCTGGCGCCGGAGCTCATGCGCATCGAGAAGCAGCGCGAATTCGGCCGGCTGAAGTTCGACTATCGGTCGCTCGCGCAGCGCTGGGGCGGATACGCCGGCTACGACGCCTACTTCGCGCGCCCGCTCAACAACGCACATCTCGCAGCAGTGGCCACCTACATGGATTGCATGCCTGGACTGCGGCGCGAACTGGCGGCGGCGGGGTCGTTGCCGGCGTTCTACGAGCGCGCGGCGGCATTGGGCAAGTCGAGCGCAATGGAGCGGCACGAGAAGTTGTGCCGCAAGTGAGAGGCCCTCACCCGCGCTGCGCGGACCTCTCCCGCAAGCGGGAGAGGGCTCGTGCCCTCTCCCGTAGCGGGAGAGGTCGGCGGCACGCCGGGTGAGGGCTGTCCTATTTCCGCAGATACGTCGCGATCGGTGCCGCGCAGCGGCGTGCGCGCGATGCCGAGTTCCGCGAGCCCGTCGCGCTCGCCGACCGAGGCAACCGACGCGGAGCGGAAGTTGTCGGTCGAGAATGGCTTGCCCGGCACGTAATCCATCAGCGCGGCCTGGAGCCGGGCCACCGCGCGCGGCAGCGGCAGCACCCAGCGCCGCAGTCCCAGCGTTCTCGCGGTCAGTCGCACGATGTCGCCGAGCGTGATCGTCTCGGGGCCGTACAACTGGAACGTCCGGCCCGCGACGTCGTTGCGGTCGAGGCAGCGCACGAACGCCTCCGCCACGTCGCCGACGTATACCGGCGCGAACCGGGCGTCGGCGCAGGCGAGCGGCAGGACGCCCGGCGTGATCTTCAGGATCGCGGCAAACTGGTTGACGAAGGCGTCGTGCGGCCCGAACACGACCGATGGCTGGAAGATCACGACACTCGGGCCGGCCGGCCGCGCACTCGCGTCGCAGGTAATCCTCGGCCGCGCCCTTGGTGCGCAGGTAATGGCTGGGGCCGCGCTGCGAGTCGGCCTTGAGCCCGCTCATGTGCAGGTAGCGCCGCACGCCGGACACGCGGCAGGCCTCCACCACCTTGATCGGCAGCTCGGTGTGCACGCGGCGGAACTCGCGGTCGCCGTTGCCGAGCCGGCGTTCGTTCAGGATGCCGACGAGGTTGATCACCACGTCGCAGCCGGCGAACTCGCGTGCGAGCGTCGCGGCTCGTGCACGTCCGCGCGCGCGATGCGCACCGTCGGCAGCACGCGCAGGTCCCGGTGCGGGGTGGTCGCCCGTGTCAGCACCTTGACCGCGTGACCGCGGTCCGCCAGCCGCGCGACGATCTCGCGGCCGATGAAACCGTTGCCGCCGAGCACGCAGACCGAGGTGGTCACGGTGCGGCTCAGCGGATCGGGATCACCAGCATCGCGTTGCCGCGCTTGATCTGCAGCACGAACGCCTCCGCGCCCTGCGTGGCCCGCTGGAATTCCGCCAGGTTCGCGACTCGCGTGCGGCCCACCGCCAGGATCGTGTCGTTCGCGCGCAGGCCGCGCTGCGCGGCCGGACTGCCTTCCGCGACCGTGCGGATCAGCACGCCGCCGCCCTGTGCGTCGGCGAGCGTCGCGCCCTCGAGCCCCGGATGCGCGCCGGACTTCGCCTCGGCCGCTTCGTCGCGCTCGCTGACCACGGCGGTGATGCGCCGCGGCTTGCCGTCGCGCAGCAGCGCGATGTCGACCTTCTCGCCGATGCTGAGCAGCCCGATCGAATTGCGCAGCCCCGCGGCGTCCTTGACCGGCTTGCCGTTCACGGCGGTGATGACGTCGCCCGGCCTTGATGCCGGCCTTCTCGGCCGCGGAGCCTTCGACGACCTGCGACACCAGCGCGCCCTGCACGTTGTCCGGCAGTTCCATGCTCTTCGCGATGTCCGGCGTCAGCGTCTGGATGTTCACGCCGAGCACGCCGCGCTTGACCGCGCCGTACTTGATCAGCTGGTTCATCACGATCTTCATCATGTTCGACGGGATCGCGAAGCCGATGCCGATGTTGCCGCCGGTGCGCGAGAGGATCGCCGAGTTGATGCCGACCAGCTCGCCGTTGAGGTTGACGAGCGCGCCGCCGGAGTTGCCCGGATTGATCGACGCGTCGGTCTGGATGAAGTCCTCGTAGCCTTCGGGATTGATGCCGGAGCGGCCGAGCGCGCTCACGATGCCCGAGGTGACGGTGTGGCCGAGGCCGAACGGGTTGCCGATCGCGACCACGTAGTCGCCGACCTCGGCGCGATCGGAATCGGCGATCGGAATCTGCGTGAGGTTCGCCGCCTGCACCTTGACGCACCGCGATGTCCGAGCCCGCGTCCTTGCCGACGACCTTCGCCGTCAGCGAGCGGTTGTCGAGCAGCTGCACGGTGATCTCCGTGGCGTTCTCGACGACGTGCGCGTTGGTGATGATGTAGCCGTTCTTCGCGTCGACGATGACACCGGAGCCGGCGCTCTGGAATTCGCGCTCGCGCGGCGTGTTCGGCACGTCGAAGAAGCGGCGGAAGAACGGGTCGTTCAGCAGCGGGTTCTGTTCCTGCACGGTGCCGCGCGTCGCGATGTTCACGACGGCGGGCGTCACTCGCTTCAGCATGGGCGCGAGCGAGGGCACCGGGCGTTTCGCCGGGCTGGGCCGGCAGCTGGGCGTGGGCCACGTTGACGACGGCGCCGAGCAGCACGGCGGCGAGGCTGAGGTGAAGCTTCATCGGGCAATCCTGGAGCAAGAGGAAGGGTTCGGAGCGCAGCGGCGCGAGTCTAGCAGGCCACTTTCGCGGGCCTGCCGACGCCGAAAGGCCTCGTGCTGTGACCGAATGGCTGCTTGGCGAGTTCCCCGCGACCGGCGGCGAAGCGTTTTTCGCGGCCTGTGGATGACCGGTGGACAGCATGTGGAGTTCCGGTGGCTGCCCGGTGAACACAAGATGTTGTGTCCTTGCGGCAATCCGCCCCTTGACGGCCGGCGAAATTCAGGCATTGCGCAAGGGTGGGCTGGACTATTTACAAGCAATTGATTTTGTTACTATTTATAAGTTTGCGATGCAACATAAGAAGCAGTTGACGAGGGGGCGGACGCTGCATAACCTTCTCCCCCTGACCCTAGATGTTGTGTCCGCCGCGAGTCGCCCGCAGGGGGATGATCGGGCATGCGGACGGAACCGCGGGGCTCAGCTGGGTGCGCCGCGCCCTGCCCGACAGGGCAGTCGTGAGGCCGCGCAGGGGGGAACAAACGAACGAACAACCAGCCACCGCTTTCATCGGGAGCCGTGTCGCCGCAATGAGCACTGCCGTGAAGATCGAACCCAGTGACGCCCGCAGCATTCCTTTCCAAGAAGCGTCGCTCGACATCTGGGACAAGAAGTATCGTCTCTGCGCCAAGGATGGCACGCCCATCGACCGCACGATGGACGACACCTACAAGCGCGTCGCCCGCGCGCTCGCCGACGTCGAGAACGAAGACGTCCGCGAGCAGTGGTACGAGCAGTTCCTGTGGGCGCTGCGCCGCGGCGCGATCCCGGCCGGCCGCGTCACCTCGAACGCCGGCGCGCAGGAACACAAGCCCGCCACCTCGACGATCAACTGCACCGTGTCCGGCACCATCCGCGACTCGATGGACGACATCCTCGGCAAGGTGCACGAGGCCGGGCTCACGCTGAAGGCCGGCTGCGGCATCGGCTACGAATTCTCGACGCTGCGCCCGCGCGGCGCGTACGTCTCGGGCGCCGGCGCGTACACGTCGGGCCCGCTGTCGTTCATGGATATCTACGACAAGATGTGCTTCACGGTGTCGTCGGCCGGCGGCCGGCGCGGCGCGCAGATGGGCACGTTCGACGTCGGCCATCCCGACGCGATGGAATTCATCCGCGCCAAGCGCGAAGCCGGCCGCCTGCGCCAGTTCAACCTGTCGCTGCTCGTCACCGACGAGTTCATGAAGGCCGTGCGCGAGGACAAGGAGTGGAAGCTCGCGTTCCCGGTGCGCGAGGCCGAGATCGCCGGCCAGGACGTCGCCGACGCCGCGAAGTTCGTCTGGCGCGAGTGGCCGGACCCGACGAGCTACGTGCGCAACGACGACGGCCTGGTGCTGTGCAAGGTCTACAAGACGCTGCCCGCGCGCCGGCTGTGGGACGTCATCATGTCGTCGACCTACGATTTCGCCGAGCCCGGCTTCGTGCTGATCGACCGCGTCAACGAGATGAACAACAACTGGTGGTGCGAGAACATCCGCGCCACCAACCCGTGCGTCACCGCGGATACCTGGGTTCACACGGCCGCCGGCCCACGCCAGGTAAGCGACCTGGTGGGTACGCCGTTCATGGCGCGTGTCAACGGCGTGGACCATGCCGAGCGGCGCCGAAGGTTTTTTCCGGACCGCCGAGAAGCCGGTGCTCAGCCTCGAAACCGCCGAGGGCTATCGCATGCGGCTGACGGCGGACCACCGCGTGATGCGCGTGGCGCGTCATACGCGCGACGTTGCGCAGACCGAATGGTGCGCGGCTGGCGACTTGCGTGCCGGCGACCGGGTGCGTGCTGCACGACCATCGGGCGGCGTGCGAATGGGACGGCGAATTTTCGCGCGAGCAGGGATACCTGCTTGGCCTGCTGGTCGGCGACGGTACGCTCAAGGCCGACAAAGCCGTGCTGTCGGTGTGGAAGCCCGCGGCGGTGGCGCAACGGCCCGTCGGGTGACCTGCCGGCCGGCGTGCGGGCCTTGATGTCCGAGGCGTTCGACGCTGCGCAGACGTTGCCGCATCGCAGCGATTTCGCAGGCTGGAGCGAAGTCGCCGGCCGTAACGAATACCGCCTGTCGATCGCGGCATTGAAGCAACTCGCCGAGGACGTCGGCATGACACCCGGCGACAAGCGCGTCACGGCGGCGCATGGAGCGGGCGTCGAGCGATGTTCTGCCGCGGGTTCCTGCGCGGTCTGTTCGACGCCGATGGCTCGGTACAGGGCACCCAGGAGAAAGGCGCCAGCGTGCGCCTCGCGCAGTCGGACGTGGCGCTGCTCGAGGCCGCTGCAGCGCATGCTGCTGCGTCTCGGCATGGCCTCGTGCCTTTACCGCGAGCGACGCGTCGCCGGCACGACGGTGCTGCCGGATGGGCACGGCGGCAGGCGCGAATATGCGACCCGGGCGCAGCACGAACTGGTGCTGAGCGGCGCGAACCTCGCGCGCTTTGCCGAGCTGATCGGCTTCGGTGACAGCGACAAGGCGGCTCGGCTGCAGTCCATTCTTGTGCGCTATCGCCGGGCACTCAACCGTGAGCGATTCACGGCGCGAGTGGTCCGGGTGACCGGCGACGGTGCCGAAGCCGTATATGACGTGCAGGTACCCGGCGTCAACGCATTCGACGCCAATGGTCTTTATGCGCACAACTGCGGCGAGCAGCCGCTGCCGCCGTACGGCTCGTGCCTGCTCGGCTCGATCAACCTGACGAGCTTCGTGCGCGACCCGTTCGGGGACGACGCCCACTTCGACTGGGACGAGTACCGCAAGGTCGTGCGCATCTTCACGCGCATGCTCGACAACGTGGTCGAGGTGAACGGCCTGCCGCTCGAGCAGCAGCGCAACGAGATCATGCGCAAGCGACGCCACGGCATGGGCTTCCTCGGGCTCGGCTCGACGATCACGATGCTGAGGATGAAGTACGGCTCGCGCGACGCGGTCGCGTTCACCGAGCGCGTGTCGAAGGAACTGGCCATCGCGGGCTGGGAGGCGGCGCTCGACCTCGCGCAGGAGAAAGGTGCCGCCCCGATCATGAGCGAGGAGTTCGTGATCACGCGCGAGATGATGCGCAAGCGCCCGGAGATGGCGCGCGACGGCGTCAAGGTCGGCTCGAAGCTGCCGGGCCGCGTGCTGCACGCGCGCTACAGCCGCTACATGCAGCGCGTGGCCGAAGCCGCCCCGGAGCTGGTCGACCAGCTGGCGAAGGTCGGCGCGCGCTTCACGCACCACAGCTCGATCGCCCCCACGGGCACGATCTCGCTGTCGCTCGCCAACAACGCCTCGAATGGCATCGAGCCGTCGTTCGCACACCACTATTTCCGCAACGTGATCCGCGAGGGCCGCAAGACGAAGGAGCGCATCGACGTCTTCTCGTTCGAGCTGCTGGCCTATCGCGAGCTGATCAACGCGAACGCGCTGCCGGGCGGCACCACGGCAGTCGACAGGCTGCCGGAGTACTTCACGACCGCCGAGGACATCACGCCGCGCGAGCACGTGGACATCCAGGCCGCGTCGCAGAAGTGGATCGACTCCTCGATCTCGAAGACGGCCAACGTCCCGACGGACTACCCGTACGAGGATTTCAAGGACATCTACCTCTACGCCCACGAGCAGGGGCTGAAGGGCTGCACCACCTTCCGCTTCAACCCGGAGGCGTTCCAGGGCGTGCTGGTGAAGGAAGAGGACCTCAAGAACACCACCTACGTGTTCACGCTCGAGGACGGCACCGAGGTCGAGGTGAAGGGCGACGAACAGATCGAGTACGACGGCGAGACGCACTCCGCCGCGAATCTGTTCGACGCGCTGAAAGAAGGCTACTACGGGAAATTCTGACGATGAGCGCAACCAGGATCGAAAAGAAGATCGTCAAGTACCGGGTGGTGAAGTCCGGCGAGCAGGCTGCCGCCAAGCCAGAGGCGAAGCAGGAGCCGGCGGCCGACGCGCGCACCGCGAACGTCATCTGGATGCACGAGAAGCTCGAGCGTCCGGAGATGCTCATCGGCTCGACGTACAAGATCAAGACGCCGGTGTCGGACCACGCGATGTACGTGACCATCAACGACATCGTGCTGAACGAGGGCACGGAGCACGAGCAGCGCCGCCCGTTCGAGATCTTCATCAACTCGAAGAACCTCGATCACTTCCAGTGGATCGTGGCGCTGACGCGGATCATCTCGGCGGTGTTCAGGAAGGGCGGCGACGTCACGTTCCTCGTCGAGGAACTGAAGGCGGTGTTCGATCCGCGCGGCGGCTACTGGCAGTCGGGCGGCAAGTTCATGCCGTCGATCATTGCCGAGCTCGGCCACGTGATCGAGAAGCATCTGCAGATGATCGGGCTGCTGCGCAGTCCCGAGATGGACGAGCACCGCAAGAAGCTCATCGACGACAAGCGAGCGGAATTCGAGGCGCGCCAGAAGCAGCAGGACGCGTTCGCCAAGAGCCATTACCCGCAGGGCGCGCAGCTCTGCCTGAAGTGCAGCACCGCGGCGGTCGTGATGATGGACGGTTGCATGACCTGCCTCAACTGCGGCGATTCGAAGTGCGGATGACGGATATATGACGGTTCCCCACGCGCGAAGGCTGGAATTCCCGCCGGCCACCTGATGACCCAGGGCGCCTCTGACCGGGCGTTGCGCGTACTCTCGAGGCGGCCCCGCGGCCGCCTCGTTTTTCCGCGCGGATGCCGGAGCCGTGAGACCGCGCACAGCAGACGGCCCGCGGAAGGCTATACTCTCGCCCCGCATGAGCACCCGTCAGTGGATCTGTGCGCCCCTCGCGGCGCTCCTCGTGGCCCTGCTGCCCATCGGCAGCGTCTGCGCGCAGACCTTCGGCTCCATTTCGTCACAGACCACCCCCGCGACGGCCACGCCGCCGCCGACTCCGTCCGCGACGCCCGTAGCCGCGGCGGCGCCGGGCGCGCCTCCGTCCGCCCACGCGACGGCCGGCGGCTTCGACGTCGCCGACAAGGTCGTCGTCGAGAAGGGCCAGCGGCGCCTGTACCTGCTGCGCGAGAACCACGTCATTGCGGCGTATCCGGTCAAGCTCGGCCTCAACCCCTACGGGCCGAAGCAGCGTGAGGGCGACTTCCGCACGCCGGAGGGCAGCTACCGGCTGCTGCGGCGCAATCCGCGCAGTGATTTCTTCCTGTCGATCCAGGTTTCGTACCCGAGCGACCAGGACCTGCGTCGTGCGCGCCGCAGCGGCACGCGGCCCGGCGGCCTGATCATGATCCACGGCGAGCCGAACGTGCCGCGCATGCCCGCCGACTACTACGCGAAGAACGACTGGACCGACGGCTGCATCGCCGTCAGCAACGCCGACATGGTCGACATCTGGCTGCGGACGCAGGCCGGCATCCCGATCGAGATCCGCCCGTAATGATGCGCCGGGTCGAGGTCTCCATTCCCGGGGCGGAGGAGGTCGAGTTCGTCGACGCCCGCGTCACGCCGACGGGCAGCCTCGAGAACCTCGCGCAGCAGGAGGTCGACCGCCTGCTCGACTCCTCGCGCGGCGGCCTCTACCCGGTCTACCGGCGCTGCTCGCTCGCCGTGCTGAACAGCGGCGGCGAGACCGACGATGCGCGCGCCATCTTCGACCGCTACGCCGACTTCGAGCTGCGCATCGTGCGCCAGGCCTGGGGCGTCAAGATCGAGCTGCACAATGCGCCTGCCACGGCGTTCGTCGACGGCCGGATGATCCGCGGCATCCAGGAGCACCTGTTCGCGGTGCTGCGCGACATCCTCTACATCCACGGCGAGGTCTACGAGCACGGCAGCGTCGAACTGCACGAGCCGCAGGGCATCACCAACGCCGTGTACCGCGTGCTGCGCAACGCCGGCACGCTGTTGCCGCGCGTGCGCCCCGACATCGTCGTGTGCTGGGGCGGCCACTCGATCGGCCGCGACGAATACATCTACACCAAGAAGGTCGGCTACGAACTCGGCCTGCGCGGGCTCAACGTCTGCACGGGTTGCGGGCCGGGCGCGATGAAGGGCCCGATGAAGGGCGCCACCATCGGGCACTCGAAGCAGCGGATCCGCGAAGGGCGCTACATCGGACTCACCGAGCCGGGCATCGTCGCGGCCGAGCCGCCGAACGCGATCGTCAACCAGCTGGTGATCATGCCGGACATCGAGAAGCGCCTCGAGGCGTTCGTCCGGCTCGGCCACGGCATCGTCGTGTTCCCGGGCGGCGCGGGCACGGCCGAGGAAATCCTCTACCTGGTCGGCATCCTGCTCGACCCGAAGAACGAACCGCAGCCGTTCCCGGTCGTGTTCACCGGGCCCGGCCGGAGCCGACGAGTATTTCCGCAGGATCGACGAGTTCCTGGTCGCGACCCTCGGCGAGCGGGTTCGCCAGTGCTACCGGATCGTCGTCGACGACCCGGCGGAAGTGGCCCGCGAGATGACGCGCGGCATGGACGCGGTCCGCGAGTTCCGCCGCCGCCAGAGCGACGCGTACAACTACAACTGGCTGCTGCACATCCCGCACGAGATGCAGATGCCGTTCGAGCCGACGCACGAACGGATGGCGGCGCTGAACCTGCACCGGGACGCGCCGGCGCACCTGCTTGCGGCCGACCTGCGCCGCGCGTTCTCCGGCATCGTGGCCGGCAACGTGAAGGAGCAGGGCATTCGCCTGATCGAGGAGCACGGCCCGTTCGAGATCCACGGCGACCCGGACGTGCTGAAGCCGCTCGACGCGCTGCTGTCGTCGTTCGTCGCGCAGCGGCGCATGAAGCTCTCGGGCGAGTACCAGCCCTGCTATCGCGTCGTCACCTAGGCCTGCCAACTGTGACGCAGTACCGGACGCGTGGCGCGCGCTCCGGTAGCGTGCGGTTCAGGCGAAAGGTGAATGCAATGAGTGATCCCAAAGTCCTGCCAGCCGCTCCGCAAGAGCCCCCGGCGCCGGCTGTGCCGGCCGACGCGCTCGCGCGGCGCTCGAAGTTCGGCGCGGCTGCCGAGGGCTGGGATGCCTACAATTCGTGGCTGAATCGCGTGCGACAGACGCCCGGGCAGACGTCGCGCCACGCGGTGATCTCGAAGGCGCTCTACAGCGTCTCGAGCTACAAGAACTGGGCCGACAAGGCCCGCGACGCCTTCGACGACAAGACGAAGTGATCCGATGCCCGTCCGGCGTTATCATCCGGGTACGTCCCCGACGGCCGATTTGACGTAACGCGCTCGCGTCCCATGCAACGCCTGCTCAAGTGGCTCGACGACCTCGACGACCTGCAGGTCGTGTTTCGCGTGCAGGCGCCGGCCGTGTTCGTCACGGTCACGCTGCTGGCGGTGTTCCTCGCGGCGATCGGCGCGGTGCTGGTCTTCGGTCCGCCCGATTTGCTCGCCGCTCCCTGAGGTCTGCCCACCTGTTGCCGATGCGCCGGCCGCCTGCGGCCGTGCTGCGCGTCGCCTTCGCTGGGTTCGCTGCAGCGCTGCTCAAGGCGTCGGTGCTTGATCGCCGCCGCGCGCCGGCTACGGAGAGGTCGGGCGCTCCAGGTCTACCGCGCTTCGCGAAGTTCAATAGGCGGACATTCTCGGTTGGGCGCTCCAGGTCTCCGCGCTTCGAGAACTCGGACGGAGGAACCGCTACCGAGTTCTCGGCGTTGCCTTGCGCGAGCGGTCTCGAGGCGACATGAGCGCAGAGGAGCTGCAGAGGGCGGCAACGCCTCGAGCCTGCGCTCGCGCTGCGGCGTCCGACATGGAGCGCCCGACCTCTCCGTAGCCGGGCGCGGCGGCGCCTCGGCAGGCCGTCGCAGTCGACTCGCTAGCGCCTCTTCGGTCGGTGTCCGGGTCCGGTGATCGACGTCCGCAGCGCCGTTCCAGGCTCTCGCCGCACTCATTGCGCGGGCATTCCGGGCGACTTCCCGACGCGGGTTCCGCGGTACGGCGCAGCGAACCGCGCTCGATGCCGCTACCGCTCCATTTGTCGGCCACCCTCCTGCGACGATTCATCCGCACTTGATCGTGGTAGGCGGACTCGATCACCGGACCCGGACGCCGACGTTGCGCGTGCGAGTCTTCGACGGCCTGCTCCTGTCTCATGCAGCGCGCAACGCAACCGCAACGCGAATCGCGCCAGCGACGCTACTTGACCGCAGGATTGAGCGAATACGTGCCGGTCAGGCGCGCCTCGGCCAGCACGTGCTTCGCGATCGCGTCGCGCACCTGCGCGCCGGTGAAATCCCCGTCGACCGGGCAACGCGCGAGGTCCGTCGCGTACAGCACGAAGTGATAGTGGTGCAGCAGCGTGTCGTTCCACGGCGGGCAGGGACCGTCGTAGCCGAGGTACTGGCCGCCCATGTCCGCGTCGCCCGCGAACCACAGCGTGTAGTCGTTGACGCCCTGGCGGGAGCCGGCCGGCCCCTTCGGCGAGCGCTTCCCTTTCGCGACGATGCCGTCCGAGCACTGTCCGGCCTTGATCTCCGTGACCGTCGGCGGAATGTCCACCATCAGCCAGTGATAGAAGTCCGTGCGTGGCAGGTCGGCCGGGACCGTGCGCCCCTCCTGGTTCACATCGTCTGCGCGCGTCGGCACGTCCGTGTCGACGCAGACCAGCACCAGCGATCTTGCCGTCGACGGCACGCCGGTCCAGCGCAGGTGCGGATTGCGGTTGGTGCTCATGCGGACGTGGGCCGCCGCGTCGGGCGCGCAGAACGCGAACTGCTCGGGGATTCGCTGCCGGTGGCCGAAACTCGAGGACATCAGTTGCACGGGGCTTCCTCCGACCGGTGTTCTTATGCCTCATTCTGGCACACTGCGGACGCCCGATTGCCCCGAGGAGCGTCGTGTGGACTCCCCGCCCGGACTCGTCCCGACCGAATTCCGCCCGCCCGTGCCCGAGGCCGCCACCATCGCCGGCCCGGTCGGCGCGCTCGAGGCCCGGATCGAGAATCCGCTGCCGGGCGGCGTCCAGCCCGAGGTCGTCGGCGTCGTGTGTCATCCCCACCCGCTGCACGGCGGGACGATGCAGAACAAGGTCGTCCACACGGTGGCACGCGCCATGCAGGAGGCCGGGGCCCCGACTGTGCGATTCAATTTTCGGGGTGTCGGCGCGAGCGAGGGTGTCTACGCGGACGGCCTCGGCGAGGTCGACGACGCGCTGGCCGTCATCGACTGGGCCCGCGCGAACTGGCGTTGCGGGCACCTGTGGCTCGCCGGATTTTCGTTCGGCGCCGCAGTCGCGCTGCAGGCGGCGATCGCGGCGCGCCCGGACCGGCTCGTCACCGTCGCGCCTCCGGTCGGCCGCCTGATCACGCAACCGATCGCACGCCCGCCGTGCCCGTGGCTGATCGTGCAGGGGGATCGCGACGAACTCGTCGACTTCGAGACCGTGCGGGGCTGGGCCGCGGGGTATGCGCCGCAGCCGCCGGAACTACTGGTGTTGAGGAACGCGGAACACTTCTTCCACGGCCGGCTCGCGGAGCTGCGCGCGGGCGTGCTGCGGTTCCTGGCGTCCGGTGCCTGACGGATCAGGCGAAAAAGGCGGGAAAGACAGGCTCAAATCGTCGGGGCGGACGCTGCCGCCCCGACGTGGAAATCGCGTCCGATCAGCCCACGAAACCCTTCAGGTTCTTGAGCGGCATCACACGCACCTTCTTGCTGGCCGGCTTGGCCTTGAAGGTCATCTTCTCGCCGGTGAAGGGATTCACGCCTTCACGCGCCTTGGTGGCGGGCTTCTTGACGACCTTCATCTTGGCGAGGCCCGGGAGCGTGAACAGCCCGTGACTCTTGAGGCTCTTCTTGATCACGCTGTGCAGCGAATCAAATACCGAGCTGACCTGCTTCTTCGAAAGACCCGTGTCCTTGGAGATTGCAGCAAGGATGTCGGACTTCGTCGGTGCGGAACTCTTCTTTGCCATCTAGTTTCTCCTGTGTGTATCGCGGGCTGCTGGCCCCGGTTAGTCTGTTGGCGCGCGAAAAATAGCACGAAATCGCGCCGTGTTAATACGCTCCCGAGGCTTTTTTTTCAGTCTCGCGGCGCTCAGTCGGCGAAGAACTCGCGCTTGAACTGCACCGCGTACTTCTCGCTCTGCCCGAGCGGCGCAGCCTGGATGTTGAAGACGAGGATCTCGTTGCCGCTGATTCCGGTCTCGCCGATGAAGTAAATCGACGACCCTTCGGTGATCCGGCGCATCTGCAGGTCCTTCAGCTGGCCGTTGAGATTGTACGCGGTCGCGCTCACCACGCCGTCGACCGGGACCGTCTTGCCGTCCGGGCTCTTGCGCAGCAGCGAAACGTTCAGCATCACACGGCTGGTGCTCCGCTCGATCGAGTAGGCGCGGGCGACGCTCGCCGTGAGCTGGTCGGTGCGGATCGCGTTGAAGTGGACCTCGAACAGGCCGAAGTCCTGGGACGTGGGTTCCGTCGGCGCGCCCGGCGGCGCTTTCGCCGAGGGGCCGCCACTGTCGCATCCTGCGGAAATCGCTAGGAAAAAAGCCACGGCGAGCCCCGGGAGCAAGCGGCGAAGGGTGTTCGGGTTCATTGTCGTGACCCCCCACAGGAGCGGCTGTCGATTGCGGTTGCGTCTCTATCTTACTGCCGCTGCGCAGACGGCGGCACGTCGAGCGCCGCCGTCGCGGTTCACGCGTCGTGCGGCAGCATCGAGCGCAAGGCCTCGGGCAGTTCCGCCGCTCCCTGGATCCTGACCCGCTTGTCGCGGGACGCGAGACCGTGTTCGATCGTCACACGGGCGCGCGGCACGCCGAACGCATCGGCGATGAACTCGACCAGCGATGCGTTCGCGCGCCCATCCACTGGCGGCGCATTCAGACGCACGCGCAGGCGATCGCCGTGCCGCCCGGAGAACTCCGTCCTGGTTGCGCGCGGCTGCACACGCACGTCGAGAATCCAGTCCGGGCCGTCCCGGCGGGCAGGGGCCGTCATGAGTCGGTTCGCTCCCGAAGCGGTCGGCGTGGACGGTGGCCGCGCTCAAATCAACCGCTGCAGGGCCTGCAGCGCGATCAGCACGAACAGCGCGGAGAGGTCGAGGCCGCCGAGCGGCGGAATCACCCGCCGCACCGGCGCGAGCAGCGGTTCGCAGATCCGGCTCAGCAGCTGGTTGGCCGGGGAGTAGGTTCCGGGCGATATCCAGCTGAGCAACGCGTAGACCACGATCGCGATGGTGTAGAACTGCAGGACGGTATGCACCAGGCGCAGCAGGGTCTCGAGCAGCAGGCTGACGCCGTCGAAGCCGCCGCCGGCCGCGAGGCGCAGCAGCATCGCTCCGGCGAACTGCACGATCACCAGCGCGATGATCGATGCGAGGTCGACCCGGCCGGCCGGCGGCAGCACCTTGCGCAGCGGCATCACCAGCGGATCGGTCAACTTGAGCACCGCCTGGCCGATCGGGTTGCGGAAGTCCGCCCGCACCAACGGCATCAGCACCCTGAGCAGGAATGCGATCACCACCAGGGTGATCAGCGAGTCGAGCACGAACAACAAGGCTTGCATGCGGCATCGGGTCCGAATGTCAGGTGGTACGTCAGTCGCCGCCGAACTGGCGCGCCAGCTCGGCCGAGCGGCGCGTCGCGGCCGCGACGGCCTCCGCAAAAATAGCACGCACGCCGGCCGATTCGAGAACCTCGAGTGCGGCGGCCGTGGTGCCGCCCTCCGACGTCACCTGCGCACGCAGTTCGGCCGGCGCCTCGCCGCTCTCCGCCGCCATGCGTCCGGCGCCGCGCGCCGTCTCGACCGCAAGCCGGCGCGCCGTCTCCGGCGCGAGTCCCAGTTGCGTCCCGGCGGCCTCGAGCGCTTCGACCAGCAGGAAGAAATACGCGGGCCCGCTGCCCGAGACGGCCGTGACCACGTCCATCTGCTCCTCCGCGGCGACCCACACAGTGGCACCGCAGGCCGCCATCACTTGTTCGACGGTGCGGCGATCAGCCGCGCTGACGCTGCTCGCGGCGTACAGCGCCGTGACGCCCGCGCCGATCAGCGCCGGGCGATTCGGCATCGTGCGCACGAGCGGTGTCTGCGGTCCGAGCCAGCGCGCAAGGTCCAGCAGGCGGATGCCGGCGGCGATCGAGATCACCAGCCGGCGGCGAGCGCGCACTTCGTCGGCGATGTCACGCGCCGCGCTCGCCATCATCTGCGGCTTCACCGCGAGCACGACGACGTCCGCGTCGCGCACGGCCGCGACGTTGTCCTGCGAGACGCGCACGCCGAATTGCCGCTGCAGTCTTTCGGTCTGCGCGGGCGCCGGGTCCGCGACCATGATGTCGGCCGGCGCAATGCCCTGGGCCCGCAGCCCGCCGACCAGGCTGGTGGCCATGTGCCCACCGCCGACGAACGTGATTCGCATCGATTTCCCCTCAGCCGGCCGCAGTATGCCGCGGACCGAACACCGCCGTTCCAACCCGCACGAGCGTGGCGCCTTCGAGGACGGCGGCCTCGAGGTCGTTGCTCATGCCCATCGAGAGCGTGTCCAGGTGGTGCCCCGCCGCATTCAGGCCGTCCAGCAGCGCACGCAACCGCCGGAAAGGGCGGCGTTGTTCGTCCTCGGTCGGCGAGTCGGGCGGCATGCACATCAATCCGCGCAGCTTCAACCGCGGGAGCGCCGTCACCGCGGACGCGAGCGCCGGAAGGTCGGCCGGACCGACGCCGCCCTTCGACGCTTCGTCGGCCAGCTTCACCTGGATCAGGACCTCGAGCGGCGGCGCATGGTGGGGCCGCTGTCCGCTCAGCCGCTCGGCGATGCGCAGCCGGTCGACGGTGTGGACCCACTGGAACTGCTCGGCCACTTCGCGCGTCTTGTTGGCCTGCAGCTTGCCGATGAAATGCCAGGCCAGCGGCAGGTCGCGCAGCGCGTCGATCTTGGCCAGCGACTCCTGCACGTAGTTCTCGCCGAAGGCGAACTGGCCCGCCGCCGCAAGCACCCGGATGGCGGCCTCTGGCTGCTGCTTGCTCACGGCCAGCAAGGTCACGCCCGCGGGATCCCGCCCGGCCCGGCGGGCCGCGGCCTCGATCCGGGACCGGACCGCGACGAGACCGTCGGCTGAGAACTGCGGAGCGGTTAACATATTGGGGTCCGAGGCCCTGTTCTATACTGCGGCCGCCTGCCCGACCCTTCCGACATTGGCTGCGGCGTACAGGCGATAGGGAGACCCGATGGCCGTCGACATCGCCCAGTTGCTGGCATTTGCAGTCAAGAACAAGGCCTCCGACCTGCATCTGTCGTCGGGCGTTCCGCCAATGATCCGCGTCGACGGCGACATGAAGCGGATCAACATGCCACCGCTGACGCACAAGGAAGTGCACAGCATGGTGTACGACATCATGAATGACAAGCAACGGAAGGCTTACGAAGAGTTCTACGAGACGGACTTTTCGTTCGAGATTCCGAAGCTCGCGCGCTTCCGCGTCAACGCGTTCAACCAGAACCGCGGCGCGGCCGCCGTGTTCCGCAACATCCCCTCGGTGGTGCTGTCGCTCGACGACCTGAACGCGCCGAAGATCTTCAAGGACATCGCGATGCAGCCGCGCGGCCTGGTGCTCGTCACGGGACCGACCGGCTCCGGCAAGTCGACGACGCTCGCCGCGATGATCAACTACGTCAACGACAACCGGCCGGACCACATCATCACGATCGAGGACCCGATCGAGTTCGTGCACGAGTCGAAGCGCTGCCTCATGAACCAGCGCGAAGTCCATCGCGACACGCTCGGGTTCAGCGAGGCGCTGCGCTCGGCGCTGCGCGAGGACCCGGACGTGATCCTGGTCGGCGAAATGCGCGATCTCGAGACCATCCGCCTGGCACTCACGGGCGCGGAGACGGGCCACCTGGTGTTCGGAACGCTGCACACGAGTTCGGCGGCCAAGACCATCGACCGCGTCGTCGACGTGTTCCCGGCGGCGGAAAAGGAAATGGTCCGCGCGATGCTGTCCGAGTCGCTGCGGGCGGTGATCTCGCAGACGCTGCTGAAGCGCATCGGCGGCGGTCGCATCGCGGCGCACGAGATCATGATCGGCACGCCGGCGATCCGTAACCTGATCCGCGAAGGCAAGATCGCGCAGATGTACTCCGCGATCCAGACCGGCCAGCAGGCGGGCATGCAGACGCTCGACCAGTGCCTGAAGGAATTGCTGCAGAAGGGACTGATCACCAAGGAAGAGGCGCGATACCGCGCGCAGAACAAGGACGATTTCTAGGCGCGGGGCGTCGGCCCGCTGCGCCCGGAGGCATCATGGATCGCGATACCGGAATCAAGCTGATGCAGGACCTGTTGCGCCGCATGGTCGAGCGCAAGGGGTCCGACCTCTTCATCACCGCGGGCTTCCCGCCGGCCATCAAGGTCGACGGCGAGATCAAGCCGCAGACCAATCAGCCGCTGTCGCCGGAGCAGGCGCAGCTGCTGGTGCGCTCCGTCATGAACGACCGGCAGACCAAGGAGTTCGATGCGACGAAGGAGTGCAACTTCGCGATCGCGCCGCCGGGCATCGGCCGCTTCCGCGTCTCCGCGTTCGTGCAGATGGGCCTGACCGGCGCGGTGCTGCGCACCATCAACGTCAAGGTGCCGACGGTCGACGAGCTCGAGCTGCCGCCGATCCTGAAGGAGATCGTGCTCTCGAAGCGCGGGCTGTGCATCCTCGTCGGCGCGACCGGCTCGGGCAAGTCCACGTCGCTTGCGGCGATGCTCGACTACCGCAACGACAAGACGCGCGGCCACATCATCACGATCGAGGACCCGATCGAGTACGTGCACGCGCACAAGAACTGCGTCGTGACGCAGCGCGAAGTGGGCGTCGACACCGACAGCTGGCACATGGCGCTGAAGAACACGCTGCGCCAGGCGCCGGACGTGATCCTGATCGGCGAAATCCGCGACCGCGAGACGATGGAGTACGGCATCCAGTTCGCCGAGACCGGCCACCTGGTGCTCGCGACGCTGCACGCCAACAGCGCCAACCAGGCGATGGACCGCATCATCAACTTCTTCCCGGAGGACCGGCGCGAGCAGCTGCTGATGGACCTCTCGCTGAACATCCGCGCGATGATCGCGCAGCGCCTGATCCCGCGCGAAGCCGGCAAGGGCCGCATCGCCGCGATGGAAGTCATGCTGAACACGCCGCTGATCGCCGACCTGATCTTCCGCGGCGAGGTGAGCGCCATCAAGGAGATCATGGCCAAGTCGACCCGGCTCGGCATGAAGACCTTCGACCAGGCGCTCTACGAGCTGTTCGAGGCCGGCGTCATCTCCTACGAGGAAGCGCTGCGCAACGCCGACTCGAAGAACGAGATCCGCCTGCGCATCAAGCTCGAGAGCAAGCGCAACGACAAGGGCACGCTCGAGGAAACGGGCGCGCTCAGGATCATGGAAGAAGAGGAATAACAGAGGCACCGACTCATGGCCCGCACGTCCGACACCGACAGCCCCACGCCCCCGACGGAGCAGGTCCTCAGCGATTCCACCGGCGGCGTCGGCGACGGCGCGCAACTTCGTGCTCAACACGCGGCCGCTGTTCAAGCTGATGGTCGAGAAACGGGCCTCCGACCTGTTCTTCACCTCGAACTCGCCGATCAAGATCAAGATCGAGGGCCAGATCATGCCGGTCAACCGGCAGGTGCTCACGGCCGACCAGGTGCGCCAGGCGGCCTACGGCCTGATGAACCAGGAGCAGATCGACTACTTCCAGCAGGAACTCGAGATCGACTTCGCCGTTTCCGAGCCGGGCCTCGGCCGGTTCCGCGTGGCGGTGTTCCACCAGCGCGGCAACCCCGCGATGGTGCTGCGCTACATCACCGCCGACATGCCGAAGATCGAGGACCTCGGCCTGCCGGCCATCATGAAGGACCTCGCGATGATCAAGCGAGGGTTGATCCTGGTGGTGGGCGCCACGGGCTCCGGCAAGTCGACCTCGCTCGCGGCGATGATCAACTACCGCAACGAGATCTCGGCGGACCACGTCCTCACCGTCGAGGACCCGATCGAGTTCCTGCACTCGAACAAGAAATCGATCGTCAACCAGCGCGAGGTGGGGCTCGACACCAAGTCGTTCCACCGCGCGCTGAGGAGCGCGATGCGCGCGGCGCCGGACGTGATCCTGATCGGCGAAATCCGCGACCGCGAGTCGATGGAATACGCGATCACGTTCGCCGGCACCGGCCACCTGTGCCTCGCGACGCTGCACGCGAACAACGCGGCGGAGACGCTCGATCGCGTGATCAACATGTTCCCGCGCGACCAGCACTCGCAGATCTTCCTCGACCTGTCGCAGTACCTGAAGGCGATCCTGTCGCAGCGCCTGGTGATGGGCAAGGACAACCGGCGCCACGCGGCGCTCGAAGTGCTGCTGAACACGCCGCACGTGCAGGAGCTGATCAAGAAGGGCGACGTGGTCGGCGTCAAGGAGGCGCTGATACGCAGCGCGGAGAAGGGCATGCAGAGCTTCGACATGTCGCTCTACCAGCTCTACCTCGACGGCAAGGTCTCGCTCGAGGAAGCGATCAGCAACGCCGACTCGCGCACCAACCTCGAGGCGAAGATCAACTTCGGTTGAGGCGGCCCGCGCCCGTCACGCGCGCCAGAACGGGTCCCAGCGGCCTTTCTGGCTCTCGCGACCGAAGTAATAGACCCGGTCCGGCGACGTGTCGTCCGGTGCGGCCTGGGTCCGATGTCCGAGGGCGGCCGCGAGCGCCGGATCACGGCCTGCGCGCCAGTCGTCGCCCGTCTCCGCGACCGGAAGGTCCGGATAGATCCAGGGCCGCCGGTCCTGCGGATACGAGTCGAACCACGGCAGTGACGAGACCAGCGCGGTGAGTCCGGTCACCGCACCCGCCTGGATTTTCGCGTCGCCATAGTGATTCGGCGCGCCGCCGGTCGGCTCGCCGACAAAGGTCGCGAAGGTCTCGCGCTCCAGGCGGTTGGCCAGGTTCTGCGCCGCCGAGAAGGTCTGCGGCCCGATCAGCACGTACAGGCCGCCCGGCCGGTTGACGTGCGAGCGACCGATGCCTTTGCGCAATGCTTCGCCGAAATAATTGTTGCCGCCGCCGTTGCGCCGCAGGTCGATCACGAGCCGGCGGACGCCCTCGGGTTTGAGCGCGGCGAAGACCTCGCGCGTAAGTGATTCGAAAGTCTGGCCGGTGACGTCATCCATCTCGTCCAGGCTGAGGTAGCACGCGCCATCGTCGAGCAACCTGACGTAGTTGCCTCGGCCGGCCGCTTTGGCCCATTGCTCAGGCGGCGTCGGTTGGCGCGCGACGGGTGCGAGCTCCGGCTTGGCGCCGTCACGCGGGTGAATCGCAACGCGCAGTGTTTCGCGGCCGTTGCCTGCCGACTCGAATGCAATCGGCTGATCGGGTTCGTCGATCGCTCCCAGCGCCTGCAGAAACGCGGGAGACACGAGCATTCCCGCGGACCATCGATGCGCCCAGGCATCGTTGCCCGGCCACCCGTCGGCAAGTGTGCGGATCAGTTCCGGGACGGACCGCCGCCCGATCCTCTGCACGTTGCTGCCGAGCAATGAGGATGCTTCGTCCGCCGCAGCTGCCACCCACGCGCCGTCGTGAACCACGCGCAGGCGAATCGGCAGGCTGAACTTGAACGGCCCGCCCGCCAACTGCGGCGGAACGCCGCCGACAAATTCGAACGGCAGGATCGTCGTGTGTCCGTCGCGGAACCAGCCCAAGGCATGGCGCACGCGATGGAAGTAAGCGCCGTCGCCCAGGTGGTCCGCGGCGCCCGCGAGCGCTTGCCAGCGGCTGCGCCAGTCGGGGTCCGCGGCCGCCGCGAGCCCACGGGGATGGGTCGCTTCGGCGAAAGCCTTGAACGCATCGATCTCGTCGCGTCGGGTGCGCGGTGGGCCGACCGTGTCTGATCCAGGATCGACCGGCGCGGCGGTGGCCGGGGCCACCGCACCTGCGGTCAACAGTTCGACGAAGGAACGACGTGTCCACATGTGCGCAAGCTAGCACAGGCAATGACTGCACCCGACGCGGATGCGCCCGATCGTGCCGAGGCTTCGACGAGCCGGTCGCGGTCATTGCGATTGCCGACGGGACACCGATTCGTGGACACTTGTGCGGGCTGTATTGGCCGACGGACGGGCAACCCCTGGAACGGGCGGTGACCATGAGCGAATTTCCCAAGGACATTTTTACCGAGCCGGAGAACGTGGACGTCGACACGCTGGCCAACCTCGGCCCGCTCACGGGACTGGCCGGCATCTGGGAGGGAATCCGCGGTCTCGACGTCAATCCGAAGCCGGAAGGCCCGCGCAAGCAGGCCTACCTCGAGCACATCGAACTGCAGCCGATCGATCCACAGGCGAACGGGCCGCAACTGTTCTACGGATTGCGCTACCACACTCGCGTCGTCAAGCCAGGGGAAGTCGAGACCTATCACGATCAGGTCGGGTATTGGCTGTGGGAGCCGGCCACGGGAACGGTCATTCACACGCTGTCCATTCCGCGCGCCCAGGTCGCCCTGGCGGTGGGCAAGGCGGCGGCGGATGCCACGAGCTTTGAAGTCGTCGCGACCCGGGGCTCCACCGAGTACGGCATCTGTTCGACAGCCTTTCTCGAGCATGCGTTCACCACGATCGAATTCAGGGTCAAAGTGACCGTCAATCCGGACGACACCTGGTCCTACGACGAGGATACGGTGCTCATGGTGCGGGGCCAGGCCGAGCCCTTTCATCACACGGACCGCAATACCCTGACACGCGTCGGCGATCCCACCCCGAACCCGCTGGCGCGCTCGCGGGAATCCATCGGGTGACATCACTTGCGCCGTGCGAGTTTTCGGGTTCCTCCCGAAAACTCGCTCAGGCGCCGCCCATCGAGCGTCCGATTCGGTGTGTCTTTGCCCCGCATGTTTCTTCGCGGGGCGAAAGACACACCGAATCGGACGCCTGGCGGCGCACTCCGAGCGCAGTTCTTCAGGAACCGGCGAAAGCCGGCGTCGCCGCGACTACGCCGCCGGCGGATAGACCGCGTTCGCGTCGAACACCGGCCCGTCCACGCAGACGCGCTTCATCGCCAGCGCGCCGTCCGCCTGCACGACCGGCACCGCGCACCCGGCGCAGCCGCCGACCGCGCAGGCCATGAATTCCTCGAGCGAGACCTGGCAGGGCACGCCGAAGCGGCGTGCGACGCGCGCGATCGCCTGCAGCATCGGCGTCGGACCGCAGGCGAAGATCTCGACCTGCGCCAGCGCCTGCGCGTCGAGCGATCCCAGCCAGTGCGCGGCGAGGTCGGTCACGTAGCCGTCGAAGCAGCCCGGGAAGCCCGGCCAGCGTCGCGAGCCGGCTCGCCACGCCCCAGTCGTCGAGCAGCGGCATGCAGGCGATCGCCTCGGGCGGCATGCCCGGCACCAGGATCGTCGACGGCCGCGCGCGGAACGGGAACTCGATTTCCGAGCCCATCAGCACCAGCGGCTGCCAGCGCGCGTCGGTGCGCGCCTTCAGCGACTCGGCGAGGAACACCATCGGCGGGATGCCGACGCCGCCGCCGACCAGCAGCGTGCGCGGCCGCTGCGGCGATGCGCAGTGAAGCCCTGGCCGATCGGCCCGATCACGCTGATCGGCGCGCCGACCGGCTGCTTCGACAAGGCCTCGAGGCCCGGGCCGACGATCTTGTAGAGCATGTCGATCCAGCCGGCCCGCGCGTCCACGCGCATGATCGACAGCGGCCGGCGCATCGGCCGCTCGGGGTCGCAGGTCAGGTGCGCGAAACTGCCGGGCGTGGCCGCGGCGGCGCACTTCGGCGCCTGCAGCCGGATGACGAACTGCTGGCCGGGAAAGGCCTGCTGCGACAGCAGTTCGGCGTCCTCGACGAAGATCGTGCCGCGGTGGGCGCGGTCGACCTCGCTCATCCCGCCCTCCGTCCGGCCTCGACGTTGCGCATCTGCACGTTGCGCACGATGGTGGCGAGCACCGCCATGCGCACGGCGACGCCGTTGCGCACCTGCTGCTGGATCGGCCGACTGCGGACCGTCGGCGACCTCGCTCGTGATCTCGACGCCGCGGTTCATCGGGCCCGGGTGCAGCACGACCGCGTCCGGCTTCGCGAGCCAGGATGCTGCGCTCGGTGATGCCCCACTCGCGTTCACGAACGCATCGACGTCCGGGATCTGCGTCTGGTCCATGCGCTCCTCTGGATGCGCAGCGCCATGATCACGTCCGCGCCGCGGATGCCGTCCTCGAGCGACGTGTAGCGCTTCGCGCCGGGGAACTCGTCCGACTCGGGCATCGAGGCTCGCCGGCGACACGAAGCGCAGCTCGCCGACGCCGAGCGTCTGCAGCGCGGTGCCGCTCGAGCGCGCGACGCGCGAATGCCGGATGTCGCCGACGATCGCGACGCACAGGTTGCCGACGTCGCCCTTGCGCTGGCGGATCGTCAGCGCGTCGAGCAGGCCCTGCGTCGGGTGCGAGACGTGCGCTTCGCCGGCGTTCAGCACGCTGACGTGCGGCTGGACGTGGCTCGCGACGATGGCGGGCAGGCCCGGCTCCGAATCGCGCATCACGAACACGTCGACCGCCATCGCCTGCAGCGTGTAGATCGTGTCGAGCACCGTCTCGCCCTTCACGCGCGACGAGGAGTGCAGGTCCAGGTTCACGACGTCGGCGCCGAGCCGGCGTCGCGGCCAGCTCGAACGACACCCGGGTGCGGGTGCTCGGCTCGAAGAACAGGTTGGCGACCGTGCGGCCGAGCAGGGCGCCGTCGCGCGCGGCGAGGTCGCCCGGCGTGCGGACGTAGAACTGCGCGAGGTCGAGCAGTTGCACGAGTTCGTCGCGCGTGAGGCCTTCGAGCGTGAGCAGGTGGCGCAGGCGGCCTTGCGAGTCGCGCTGCAGGGTTCGGCCGGTGTCGGTCTTCAAGATGTTCGCTCCCGGAGCGGTCGAAGGTCGAATCTCGCGCAGCCAGGTCTCGAGGATCAGGCGCGCGGCATTGGCGTCGATGTCCTCCGCGCGGACTCGCCGGGTCCTGGCGCCCGAGCGCCGCGCCTCGCGCAACTCGTCGGTCGCGGCTCGGGAGGTCAGGCGTTCGTCGACGAATTCCACCGGCAGGCCGAAGCGCTGCGCCAGTTCGTCGCCGAAGGCGCGGCACGTCGCGGTCAGGACCGTATCGGAACCGTCCATATTATAGGGGAGGCCCACCAGCAGGCGGGTCGGGCCCCATTCGTGCAAACACTGCTCGACGGCCTCCCAGTCCGGGCCGAGGCCGGTCGCGAGGAGGGCGCCGGCCGGATTCGCGGTGCCGGTCAGGGTCTGGCCGACGGCGACGCCGATGCGGCGCGTGCCGTAGTCGAACGCCAGCACGACTTCGCCGCGGTCCGACATGCCGGCGGGCCTGCTCAGGCGTGGCCTGCGTCGCTGCTCAGGTGCAGCAGGTCGACGCCGAGCAGCCGGCACGGCGGCCTGCCAGCGCTCGTCGAGCGGCGTATCGAACACCAGCCGCGCGTCGGCCGGCACCGTGAGCCACGCGTTATGGGCCATCTCCTCCTCGAGCTGGCCCGCGCTCCCAGCCGGCATAGCCCAGCGCGACGACCGCGCTCGTCGGCCCGTCGCCCTTGGCGAGCGCATCGAGGATGTCGCGCGACGTCGTGAGGTGCATGCCCGCCGAGAACGGCAGCGAGGACTCCCAGCGGCCCTGCGGCGTGTGCAGCACGAAGCCGCGGTCGGTCTGCACCGGCCCGCCGCGCAGGACGGGTTGACTGCGTCACCCGCGACTGCGCGCAGTCGAGTCCCAGTTGCCCGAACACTTCAGCGAGGTTCATCGGCAGCGCCCGGTTGATCACGATGCCGAGCGCGCCCTGGTCGTTGTGCTCGCAGACCAGCGTCACCGTCTGGGCGAAATTCGGGTCGTCCATCGCCGGCATGGCGATCAGGAACTGGTTGGTCAGGAACGCGGCGGCCATGAGGTTCAGTATCGGCCGCTAGCGCCCGTCCGAATAGACCGCGCTGTTGCCGGCCTGCCCGCCGAGGAACTGCCATTCGTAGGCGAAGCGCAGCACGGGGTACCGCGCCGCGCATCGCCGTCGGGAACGGGTCGAATGGCGCAGCCAGCTTCACGATGCCGACCGCGGCATCGTCGAGTTCGCGGATGGCCGCTCGAGCGGCGCACGATGACCGACTCGAGGTGGCCGTTGGCCATGATCGAGACTTCGAGCACCGGGTTGCCGGACATCGAGCGCCGTCGCGCCTCGTTCGGGAAGTTGAGCGTGCCGACGCGCTCGATGCGCCGCTTCCAGCCGTCGAGGTAGCTGGCGATCACCGATTCGCGCGTGTCGGCCAGCAGTCGGTCGTCCGGCGAGGACTTGCCGCGCAGCCGCAGGTTGCGATCCGACGCGGCGGCATTCGCGCCGACCTGCTCGAGCGGCCGCGATTCCTGCGGGACCGCGTAGAACTGCGACGGCCGGTCGCTGTCCGCGCCGACGTTCGCCCGCTGCTTGTCATAGGCGCGGCTCGAAAGGACCGGCGTGCCGCCGATGGTTTCGTCCGCTTCCTGGGGCACCGGGCTGTCGCCCCCGGCCTCGCCGCGGTTCTCGACCACGTTGGCGGACGCCTCCGGCAGCGAGGTGCGCCCCATGCCGAGCGTCGTGCCGAAGCCGCGCTGGTTGCGCTGGGCGAGGTAGTTCGCGTCCGGGTTCCGCCCGTCGTCCGGCCCGTCCGGGACCAGCAGCACTTCGAGTGTCGGCAAGGCGTGATGGTCGATGAACGGCGCCGAGAACCGGATGCCGAGGATGACGACGCCATGCAGCAGCGCGGCCGCGAACACGGCCGTCGCCAGCCGGTCCTCGGGACGGTCCTGCCAGAAGCGCTTGATCACCCGCGGGAGGCTACAGCCGGCGCGCGATGGCGTCCATCAGGCTGCCGCCGATGTCGAGGCCGAACTGCCGGTCGAGTTCGCGCACGCCGGTCGGACTCGTGACGTTGATCTCGGTGACGAAGCCGCCGATCACGTCGAGCCCCACGAACAGCATGCCTCGCTCGCGCAGCACCGGGCCGATCTGGCTCGCCAGCCAGCGATCGCGTTCGTCGAGCGGGCGGCCGACGCCCTTCGCGCCGGCGGCGAGGTTGCCGCGGTTGTCGGATGCGGAGGGGATGCGGGCGAGCGCGTACGGCACCGGTTCGCCGTCCACCAGGATGACGCGCGAATCGCCGGTGGTGACGATCTCGGGCAGGTAGCGCTGCACGATCGCGTAGTGCTGCCCGTACTCGGTCAGCGTCTCGAATACGACGTTCGCGTTCTTGTCGCCGAGGTCCACCACGAAGATCGAGCGGCCGCCCATGCCGTGCAGCGGCTTGCAGACGATGCGCTGGTGCTCGCGCAGGAACGCGTGCATGTCGCTCATGTCGCGGGTGATCAGCGTCGGCGCGCAGCACTCCGGGAACCACGCGGTGAACACCTTCTCGTTCATGTCGCGCAGGCCCTGCGGCCGGTTCACGACCCGCGCGCCCTGCATCTCGGCGCGCTCGAGGATGTAGGTGCGTGTAGATGTACTCGGTGTCGAACGGCGGGTCCTTGCGCATCAGGATCGCGTCGAAGTCGCCGAGACGCTCGACGCGTGGCTCGCCGAGCGTGTACCAGTCGTCGGGGTCGTCGCGGACGGCGACCGGATGCGCGCGGCCCATGGCGACGCCGTCGCGCAGCCACAGGTGGCGCAGTTCGAGATACGACAGTTCCCAGCCGCGGCCCTGCGCGGCCAGCATCATCGCGAGCGAGGTGTCCTTCGCGGGCTTGATGTCCTCGATCGGGTCCATCACGACGGCGATGCGAACTGTTGGGTCGGCCATGTTCACTCCGGTGACGCGCGGCCAAGGCCTCGGCCGCGTGTGATGGACGTCATGGTATCGAAAGCGGCCAATGGCAGGGGACTGGCCAATATGTTAAAACCCCCACGCGAGCGGTGGCCTCGCGCTTTAGCGTCGCGCTACGACGCTAACGTCCCATTCGAGGGTTCGAGGGCATGGAAAACACGGCAGCCAGCAGCAGCCGGCCACGACTGGCCGGGCTCAAGGTGCTGGTCATCGACGACAGCAAGACGATCCGCCGCACGGCCGAGACGTTGCTCGCCCGCGAGGGCTGCGAGGTCTTCACGGCGGTCGACGGCT
Source organism: uncultured Gammaproteobacteria bacterium (assembly GCA_963843985.1). Taxonomy (GTDB): domain Bacteria; phylum Pseudomonadota; class Gammaproteobacteria; order Steroidobacterales; family Steroidobacteraceae; genus RPQJ01. Next base: position 302,482 of record CAWJMS010000034.1, read on the forward strand.
TCGACGCGCTGTCGAAGATCGCCGACCACCAGCCGGACATCGTGTTCGTGGACATCATGATGCCGCAGGCTCGACGGCTACCAGACCTGTTCGCTGATCAAGCACAACAAGGTCTTTCGCAACATCCCGGTCATCATGCTGTCGAGCAAGGACGGCCTGTTCGACCGCGCGCGCGGACGCATCGTGGGCTCCGAGCACTACCTCACCAAGCCCTTCACCCGCGAAGAGCTGCTGAGCGCGATCGAGACCCACGTGCATCGCTGATGCCGGACCGATCCGGAGGACAGACGCCGTGGCACTCGTATTGATCGTGGACGACTCCCCGACCGACGTTCACGTCATGCAGCAGGCGCTCGAGCAGCACGGCTTCAGGACCGCCGCGGCCGCCGACGGCGGCGAAGGCCTGCGGCTGGCCCGGGAGCTGCACCCCGACCTGATCCTGATGGACATCGTCATGCCCGGGGTGAACGGCTTCCAGGCGACGCGCCAGCTCGCGAACGATCCGGACACCCGCTCGATCCCGATCATCATGGTGACCTCCAAGGCCCAGGAATCGGACCGGGTCTGGGGACTGCGCCAGGGCGCGGTGGACTACATCGTCAAGCCGGTCGCGATGGAGCAGCTCGTGCGCAAGGCGCAGGCTGCCATCGCCGGTTGACCATCGTCGATTGACATGCCAGGCGACCACTCCTTGCGCTCGTTGCGCGACCGACCGTTCGAGCTCCTGAAGGAGCTCGACCGGCGCGCCCGTGCGGCTGCCCAGGGGCAGCCCGAAGCGGCGGCGACCGGCGCCGAGTGGGTCGGCATCGCCTTCCGGCTCGGGGGCGAGGCGTTCCTGCTCGCGCGCGAGGAAACGCGCGAAGTGATGGGGTATCCGGCCGCCGTGACGCGCGTGCCGGGCGCCCGCACCTGGATCCGCGGCCTCGCCAACGTGCGCGGGCAGTTGCTGCCGGTGGTCGACCTGCGGGCCTTCCTCGGCTCCGGCAACGCCACGGTCGGCCGCACGACGCGGGTGCTGATCGCGAGCCATCGCGAGATTCCGGCCGGCCTCGTCGTCGACGAGGTGATGGGTTTCCGGCGGTTCTACGAAAGCGAGTTTTCGGCCGACCTGCCGCCGACGCTGCTGCGCTGCGAGCGCTATCTCGCCGGGCGCGTTCAAGCGGGGCGCCGAGGTCTGGCCGGTGTTCAGCGTGCGCACGCTGCTCGAGAGCCCGCAATTCCTGCAGGCGGCCGCCTCGTGAGGCCGTCGGCGGACAGCTGCACCGACGATACGGGTGACGACATGATCAACAGATTCGACGCCGCCAGGCTGCAGCCCGTGCTGCTCGGCGTGGCGCTGGCTTCGGCCCTGCTTGCCGCGCTCGCGCTGACCCTCTCGGGCCGCTCCGGCACCCAGGAAGCGCAGCTGCACGAGCACGTCGCGGCGCTCTCCTCGCTGTCGCAGAACATCCCGCTGCAGGCGGGCGCCGCGGTGCGCGGCTCCGCGCCGGCGTTCGACGCGCTGGCCGAATCGCGCGCGCAACTCGAGCGCGTGTTGAATGAAATCGACGCCGGCAAGTCCGCGGTGGGCATGCTGTCGTCGCCGAGCGCACGGCTGCTCGGCGGCGAGACCGGCTGGCCGGCGCTGCTCGAGCAGTCGCAGGCCGTGCTCGACGGCCGCAACGCCGCGCTCGAAGGCGCAGAAGGCGGCCGCAGCGGTGCGCGACCTGACGCCGCAGGTGCTGGCGGCCGCGGCCGCCGTCGCCAAGGCGATGGGCCCGGTGCGCAACGACGCGGTCAACGGCGCGTTCGAGCGCTTCGAGATCAAGGCGCAGGCCGTCGAGCAGGACCTCGCGGCGCTCGCCGACGGCACCGCGCCGGTCGAAGCCGCGTCGCGCCGGCTCACCGACAGTCTTTCGTTCATGGGCCAGGTCACGGCGGCGCTGACCGGCGAGAGAACGGCTGCCGGCTTCGAGGCTGCGCCCGTCGGGCCCGGCGGCCGATGCGGCGCGGGTGCTCGCGACGGTGTACCGCAGCGAGTCGGACCAGGTGCAGTCCGTGATCGCGCTCGGCGACCAGCTCGAGCAGATGCAGGCTGCCCGCAACGCGCTCGCGGAGAGCGGCGCGGCGCTGTACGCGAGCCTCGGCCAGGTGGACAAGCGCGCCCGCACCGGGCTCTCCGGCTGGCTCGCCAGCCCGTGGGTGCCGCTCGTCTTCATCGTGATCACGCTGCTCGCGGTCGCGGCCTCGATCTGGCTGCAGCGCGAACTCGCGGCGCTGCGCCAGGCCGCCGAACACCAGGGCCGCCAGAACGAGCGCAACCAGCAGGCGATCCTGCGGCTGCTCGACGAGCTGTCGAGCCTCGCCGACGGCGACCTCACCGTGCAGGCGACGGTCACCGAGGACATCACCGGCGCCATCGCCGACTCGATCAACTACGCGATCGAGGCGCTGCGCGAGCTGGTGGTCACGATCAACGATTCCGCGATCAAGCTCGACGCCGCGACGCGCCAGACGCAGGCGCTCTCGACGCACCTCGCCAAGGCCTCGTCGGCGCAGTCGAAGCAGATCGGCTCGGCGTCCGAGTCGATCACGGCGATGGCGGCCTCGACCGAGGAAGTCTCGGGCAACGCCGAGCGCGCGGCCGACGTCGCGCGCCACTCGGTGGACATCGCGCACAAGGGCGGCGACGCGGTGCGCCGCACGATCGACGGCATGAACGCGATCCGCGAGAACATCCAGGAGACCTCGAAGCGCATCAAGCGCCTCGGCGAAAGCTCGCAGGAGATCGGCAACATCGTCGAGCTGATCAACGACATCGCCGAGCAGACCAACATCCTCGCGCTCAACGCGTCGATCCAGGCGTCGATGGCCGGCGAGGCCGGGCGCGGATTCGCGGTGGTGGCCGACGAGGTGCAGCGGCTCGCCGAGCGCGCCGCGAACGCCACCAAGCAGATCGAGGTGCTGGTGCGCACGATCCAGGCGGACACCAACGAGGCGGTCGTCTCGATGGAGCGCACCACCACCGACGTCGTCGGCGGCGCGCTGCTGGCCGAGAACGCCGGCGCCTCGCTCGAGGAGATCGAGCAGGTGTCGAACCAGATCGCGAGCCTGGTGCAGAACATTTCCGCGAGTTCCCGTCAGCAGGCGGGCGTCTCGCAGAGCATTTCGCGCAACATGCAGGTGCTGCGCGAGATCAGTTCGCAGACGGCGGAGAGCACCTCGGCGACCTCGAGCTCGATCGGCAAGCTCGCCGAACTCGCCGCGCAGCTGCGCAAGTCGGTCGACCGGCTTCCGGCTGCCGGCGTCGACGAGATCGAGCGTCACCGGCGAGTACCCGGTTCTGCCCGCCGACGCCGCCGAGGCGGGCGAACGGCGTGCGCCGCGTCAGCGGCATCGGTTGACCTGCGGGACATCAAGGCAGTCGTGAGCACCGGACCCCTGACATTGGCCAGCGTCGACGAGGCCCACGCCTCGCTGCAGGTCATCGCGCGCGAGATCGCCGCGGAACTGAACGAAGCGCGCGTCGCGCTCGAGGCGTTCGCCGAGCGTCCCGAAGACCGCGGCGCGCTGCATCGCTTCGCGGCCCACGTCCACCTGGCGCGCGGCGCGCTGCGTCTCGCCGAGGTCTACGGCGGGTCGCTGCTCGCCGAGGAAATGGAGCACGTCGCACGCTACGTGGACCTGCACTCGGGCGAGGGCCGGCGCCGACACCGACGGCCTCGACGCGCTGATGCGCGCGATGGAGCAGCTGCCGTCCTACGTCGAACGCGTCGCCTCCGGCGGGCGCGACGTGCCGCTCGCGCTGCTGCCGCTGCTGAACGACCTGCGCGCGGTCCGCGGCAGCGCGCTGCTCTCCGAAGGCACGCTGCTGCTGCTCAACCTGCGCTCGGACGAGCCGGCCCGGCCCGCCTCGGTGCATGCGGGCGACCGCGAGATCGCGGACCTCGCGCGGCGCCTGCGCCCGCGCTTCCAGCTCGCGCTGCTCGGCTGGATCCGCGGCGAGAACGTCGAGGCCAACCTCGGGCAGCTCGCCGAGATCGCCAACCAGTTCGAGGTCGCATCGTCGACGCAGCCGCTGTTCCAGCTGTGGTGGGTCGTCGGGGCCGTGCTCGAGTCGCTGCGCCAGGGCGGCCTCGACGGGCAACGTGTCGGTCAAGCGGCTGCTCGGCCACGTCGATCGCGAGCTGCGCCGCCTGCAGGAGTCGGGTGAGCAGCGCTACGCGGACGCGCCGCCGGTCGAACTGCTGAACAACCTGCTGTTCTACGTCGCTCGCGCGAAGTCCGGCGGCCCGCGCGTCGAGGGCGTGCGCCGCTCGTTCCGGCTCGACCACATGCTCGCGATCGAACCCGAGCGACGAGTCGAGCGAGACGCTGTCCGCACCGAGCGTGCGGCTGATGAAGACGGTCGCGGCCGCGATCCGCGAGGACCTCACCCGCGTGAAGGACGTGCTCGACATCTTCGTGCGCAAGGGCGCGCAGCAGGTCGAGGAACTCGTGCCGCAGCTCGAGATGCTGCACAAGATCAGCGACACGCTCGGCGTGCTCGGGCTCGGCGCGCTGCGCGACCGCGTGCAGGGCGAGATCGAGTCGCTGCAGTCGATCGTCGACCGGCGCATCGCGCCCGACGACGCCACGCTGCTCGGCATCGCGGCGGCGCTGATTTCCGTCGAGGACAGCCTCGACGGCCAGCTGGTGCGGTTGATCCTGCCCGAGTCGCGCAAGGGCGCGCCGGGCCGGCGAGCCGACCGACGAGGAATTCCAGCATGTCCAGGAGGCCGTGCTGCGCGAGTGCATCGTCAACATGGCGCGCATCAAGGAGGCCGTGACGCAGGCGCTCGCGGCGCCGACCGAGGCGCAGGGCCTGGACCAGGTTCCGGCCCTGGTGCGCGGCATCACGGCCGGGCTGCTGATGCTCGGCAAGCAGCGCGCCGTCGAGGTGATGGAGAACGTCGGGCGCGCGCTCGGCACCATCGTGCGCCCGGGACCGGGCGCGCTCGCCTCGCCGCGTCTCGACCGCATCGCCGACGCCATCGTGGCCGTCGAGTACTACATGGAGATGCTGCAGGCCGGCCGCGCCGACCAGTGGCAGATGCTCGATGCCGCCGACACGAGTCTCGGAGCGGTCGAGCCATCGGCGACGCGCATCGTTCCGCTGCGCTCGGCGCGCACCGGCGAAGCTGCGGCGTCGCTCGAACCGCCGGCGCCGCCACCGGTCGCGGCGCCCTCCGCTGCAGAGCCGTCGCGTCCGGCCCCGCCGCCGGCACCTGCCGGCGCCGGCCGCCACGACCGTCGACCGCGAGTTCGTCGACCTGTTCGTCGAAGAAGCCCGCGAAAACATCACGCAGCTGCAGACCTTGTTCCCGCAGTGGGAGCAGAACCCGCTCGATGCCGAGGCGCTGCGCGACGTGCGCCGTGCGTTCCACACGCTGAAGGGCAGCGGCCGCATGGTCGGCGCGCGCCGCGTGGGCGAGTTCTCCTGGAGCATCGAGAGCGTCTTGAATCGCGTGATCAGCCAGACGCTCGCGCGTTCGCCCGACATCGTCGCGGTGGTCCGCGATGCCGTCGCGGCCATGCCGCAGCTGGTGGACGAGATCGAAAGCGGCGTGCAGGCGACCGTCGACGTCGACGCCATCATGGCGCGGGCCGATGCGCTGTCGGGTCGCGAGGCAACCGGCATGCCCGCACTGCCGTCGGCGGCAGCCGCAGCCTCCTCGGCGCCCACGTCCCTCGCGCCGGCCGTGGTCGCCGCTGAGTCGTCCGTGCCGACGATCGAGCCGCCAGTCGAAGCCGAAATCGCGGCGGTCGTCGCCGATGCGACGAGCGACGAGCCGCAGGCGCCGGTCGAGCCGTCCGGCATGGACCCGGTGCTGCGGGAGATCTATCGCAAGGAGACCGCGGGTCACATCGCCGTCGTGCGCGAGTTCATCGAGCGGTGCGGCCGCGGGCTGGCCCCGTACCACATCAGCGAGGCGCTGTATCGCGCCTGCCACACCTTGAGCGGCATCTCGAAGACGGCGCGCGCGCGTCAGGGCATCAAGGTCGCCGAGCCGATGGAGCACTACGTCCGCAAGCTCTTCGACAATGGGCACGGCTTGCCGGAGGAAGGCCTCGCGCTGCTGCGCGACACCGTGCGACTGCTCGAGACCGTGTCCGAGCACGTCGACGACAGACACCGGATTCTTCCCCGAGCAGGGCCGGCTCGTGACGAGCTGGCACGCACTCGATCGCTCGCTCGACGCCGAACTTGCGCGGCTGGCGGATGCGGCGGAGCGCACGGTCGGCGAGCTGTGGCCGCCTCCCGGCGGGGCGGCTCAACCGGACGATCTCGCGGAGCCGTCGTTGGCGGGCCTCTCCGACGTGCCGTCCGCGCCGGCCGAAACTCCCGTGCACCCCGTCGCAACCGGCGCGGCATCGGTGGCGGAGCCGGAACCCGAGTCCGGATTGCCGCCCGCGCCGGTCGTGGAACACGGCGCCGAGCCGGCCATGGTCGAGGACGAGCAGGTCGGCGCGGATGCGGAGTTCGACGCCGACATCGCCGCGATCTTCGGTGAGGAAGCCACCGAATTGCTGGAGCAGGCCGACGGTGCGCTCGCGCGCTGGGTGCGCGACCGCGCCGACACCCGCCAGGTGACGGAACTGAAGCGCCTGCTGCACACGCTCAAGGGCGGCGCGCGCATGGCCGGCATCCGCGCCATGGGTGACGTGAGCCACGAACTCGAGTCGTTCCTCGCCGCCGTGGAGTCGGGCGCCGCGCACGCCGACTCGGGGGCCGTCGAGGTGCTGCAGGCGTCGATCGACGAACTGCAGCAGATGCGGGAGACCGCGAGCAGCGGCCAGCAGATCCCGGCCCCGGTCGCGTTGCTCGCCCGCATCCGGGCGGTCGCACGGGCGCACGAACCCGTCGTCGACCAGCCGGCCGTCGAGCCGGCGCCGGTCGACGCCGAGCTCGAAGTCGAACCGCAAGCGTTTGCGCCCGAACCTGTCGTCGAGCGTCCCGCGTCGCACGTCCCGATGGCCTCGGCCGAGCGCGACGTGGCCGCGCTCGGCCTGTCGTGGCCGGTCATTCCGACGGCCGAAGAACTCGTCCAGCCCGAGGTGCCCGAGGCTGCCGATTACGTCGCGGCGCAGGCGCCCCCGGTGCTGCCGGGTCGCGAGCCGGTGGCGCCGAGCGAGCGGCAGGAACTGGCGCGTGTCGACGCCGAACTGCTCGACGAGCTGCTGAACAACGCCGGGGAAGTGAGCATCTTCCGCGCGCGGATCGAGCAGCAGATGACGTCGATCGAGTTCAACCTCGCGGAACTCGACCGCACGGTGACGCGCCTGCGCGAGCAGTTGCGCAAGCTCGAGATCGAGACCGAGGCGCAGATCCTCAACAAGCACCACGAAGACGCCGGGCACCGCGCCGATTTCGACCCGCTCGAGCTGGACCGCTATTCGATGATCCAGCAGCTGTCCCGGGCGCTCGCCGAGTCGGTGAGCGACGTCGGCAGCATCGAGGGCCTGCTCGAGAACCTGAACCGCGAGACGCAGAACCTGCTGCAGCAGCAGGGCCGCATCGTCGCCGACCTGCAGAACGGCCTGATGCGCACGCGCATGGTGCCGTTCCAGCGCCACGTGCAGCGCCTCACCCGCCTGGTGCGGCAGGCCGCGAACGAGACGGGCAAGAAGGTCGAGCTCGTCGTCGAAGGCGGCTCCGGCGAGGTCGACCGGCAGGTGCTCGAGCGCATGCTGCCGCCGTTCGAACACATGCTGCGCAACTCGATCGTGCACGGCATCGAGGCGCCGGCCGAGCGCATCAACGCGGGCAAGCCCGAGAGCGGCACCATCACGATGAAGCTGCAGCGCGAAGGCGCGGAGGTCGTCATCGTCGTCGAAGACGACGGCGCCGGCCTCAACGTGCACGCCATCCGCGCCAAGGCGCGCCAGATGGGGTTGCTGCGCCCCGATCAGGACCTCACCGACGAGCAGGCGCTGCAGCTGATCCTCGAGCCAGGCTTCAGCACGGCCGACCGTCTCACGCAGCAGGCGGGACGCGGCGTCGGCATGGACGTCGTCGCCACCGAGGTGAAGAAACTCGGCGGCGGACTGTTCATCGAATCGACGCCGGGACGCGGCGCGCGCTTCGTCATCCGCCTGCCGTTCACGCTGGCGATCACGCAGGCGCTGATCGTGCGCGTGCACGACGAGTTGTTCGCGCTGCCGGTTGCGACGGTCGAGGGCGTGGCTCGCCTGCTGCGCTCGGAGATCGAGCGTCACCTCGCGGAGGAACCGCCGCCGTTCAAGTACGGCGGCAACACCTATCGCTTCCAGCACCTCGGCTCGTTCGTCGGCACCGGTCCGTCCACGCTGCCGGAGACCGATGCGTCGCTGGCCGTGATCCTCGTCCGCGCGGGCGAGCACTCGACCGCGTTCGTCACCGACGAACTGGTCGGCAGCCGCGAAATCGTGGTGAAGTCGGTCGGCCCGCAGATCGCGGCCATCCGCGGCATCTCGGGCGCGACCATCCTCGGCGACGGCCGCATCGTCGTGATCATCGACGTCGGCGCGCTGGTGCGGTCCGAGTGGCGCGCGCGGCCGACGGACGCCGTGGCGCGCCCGACCCGCGACGACCGCATCTTCGCGCTGGTGGTCGACGATTCGATCACGGTGCGCCGCGTCACCCAGCGCCTGCTCGAGCGCAACGGCATGCGCGTGATGACGGCGAAGGACGGCGTCGAGGCGCTCGCGCTGATGCAGGAGCACGTGCCGGACGTGATCCTGCTCGACATCGAAATGCCGCGCATGGACGGCTACGAAGTGGCGGCGCACGTACGCAACGACGCCGCGGCTTGCCGACGTGCCGCTGATCATGATCACGTCGCGCGTCGGCGACAAGCACCGGTCGCGCGCCATCGAACTCGGCGTGGACGACTACCTCGGCAAGCCGTACCAGGAGAGCCAGCTGCTCGACGCGATCGAGCCGCTGGTGCTCGCCCGCCGGCGGCAGGAATGAAACCGGAGCCGCCATGAACGCCGTCGCCGACGAACTCTATTGCCTGCTCGTGCCGCTGTCGCAGGACAGGCTGCTGGTGCCGCGCTCCTGCGTGACCGAAGTGATCAACTACCAGGCGCCGACGCCGATGGAAGGCGCCCCGGCCTGGTACCTCGGCACCGTGGCCTGGGGCGGTCGACGCGTGCCGCTCGTGTCGTTCGAGGCCGCGTGCGGACGCCAGCCGCCCCGCACCAGCGGCCGCACCCGCATCGTCGTCATGCAGGGCATCGGCGGCAGCATGGCGGGCGACCATTTCGCGGTGCTGACGCAGGGGTTTCCGCAACTGGTGCGCGTCGGGGTCGACGTGCTGCAGAACGACGACACCCGCAGCTTCGGCGAGCGCAGCCCGGTCGTCTGCCAGGTGCGGATGATGAACGAGACGCCGTTGCTGCCCGACTTCGAGCGCCTCGAGGAAATGATCAGCGAGGAGACGCGCGCCGGCTGAGGCGCCGCTACTGCAGGTCGCCCCACAGCGCCTGCAGCACCGTCAGCGCGACGATTCCGGCCGTTTCGGTGCGCAGCACGCGGGGCCCGAGCTGCACCGGCGTGTAGCCCGTTTGCGCCGCGCGTTCCAGCTCGATGTCGTCGAGCCCGCCTTCCGGGCCGATCAGCAGCTTCACCCGGGTGGTCACGCTGGCGAGGCCCGCGAGCGACGTGGGGCCGCCCGGGCTCAGCACGAAACGCTGCCCGTCGCGCGGCGCGCTCGCGAGGTATGCGGCCAGTTCCTGCGGCGGATGCACGTCGGGCGGCACGCTGCGCCCGCATTGCTCGCACGCGCCGGCCACGATCGCCTGCCAGTGCCGCAGCTTCTTCGCCGCCTGCCGGTCGTCGAGCCGCACGACGCTGCGCGCGGACAGCACCGGCGCGATGGCCCGCACGCCGAGTTCGGTGGCCTTCTGCAGCGTCCAGTCCATCCGCTCGCCGCGCGACACTGCCTGCACCAGCGTGATGTCGAGCGGCGACTCCGGCAGCCCGGGCATGCGGCTGCCCACGCGCACTCTCACTCGATCGCCCTCGATGGCGAGGATCTCGCAGCGGTAGTCGCCGCCGCTGCCGTCGAACGCGACGATGGGCGCGCCCGCGCGCAGGCGCAGCACGCGCGACACGTGATAGGCGGCCGCCTCGGGCAGGGCCACGTCGGCGTCGGTGACGAGCGGCGAATCGACGAAGACGCGTATCAGTCGCATGTGGCCCGCACGATGCCGTCGCGCGCCGTTTCGACCAGGCGGTCGATCTGCTCCGGGGTGATCACGTAGGGCGGCATGAAATAGACGACGTTGCCGATCGGCCGCAGCAGCGCTTCGTGCTGCAGCCCGTGGCGGTATACGCGCAGGCCGCGGCGCTCCAGCCAGTCGAACGGCCGCCGTCGATCGCCGTCGCGCGCGAGTTCGGCGGCGAGGATCATGCCGGTCTGGCGCACTTCCGCGACATGCGGCAGGTCGGCCAGTTCGGCGGCGCGCCGGCCGAGGTGCGCGGCGAGCGCGCGATTGCGCGCGATCACGTCGTCGGCCGCAAAGATGTCGAGCGTGGCGAGCGCCGCGCTGCAGGCGAGCGCATTGCCGGTGTAGCTGTGCGAATGCAGGAACGCCCGCAGCTTCGCGTACTCGTCGTAGAAGGCCTCGTACACGCTCTCGCGCGTCAGCACGACCGAGAGCGGCAGATAGCCTCCGGTCAGGCCCTTCGACAGGCACAGGAAGTCGGGCGTGATGCCGGCCTGCTCGCAGGCGAACAGCGTGCCGGTCCGGCCGAAGCCGACGGCGATCTCGTCGGCGATCAGGTGCACGCCGTGGCGGTCGCACGCCTCGCGCAGCAGGCGGAGGTAGACCGGGTGATACATGCGCATGCCCGCCGCGCATTGCACCAGCGGCTCGACGATCACCGCGCACACCTCGTCGGCATGCCGCGCGAGCGCTTCCTCCATCGGCGCGATCAGCCGCCGGCTGTGCGCTTCCCAGTCTTCGCCGTCCTCGCGCTCGTAGCAGTCCGGCGTCGGGACGGTGATGACGTCCATCAGCAGCGGCTGGTAGATCTCGCGGTACAGCTCGACATGGCCCACGGCCAGCGCGCCGAGCGTCTCGCCGTGATAGCTGTTCGTGAGCGTGATGAAGCGGCGCCTGGCCGTCCGGCCGCAGTTGCGCCAGAAATGGAAGCTCATCTTGAGCGCCACCTCGATCGCGCTCGAGCCGTTGTCCGCGTAAAAGCAACGCGACAGCCCCGGCGGTGCGAGCCGCGTCAGCCGCTCGGCCAGCGCGACGGCCGGCTCGTGCGTGAACCCGGCCAGGATCACGTGCTCGAGGCGGCCGAGCTGTGCGGTGATCGCCGCATTGATGCGCGGATTCGCGTGGCCGAACAGGTTCACCCACCACGAGCTGATCGCATCGAGGTAGCGGCGCCCGTCGTGGTCGTACAGCCAGACGCCTTCGCCGCGCGCGATCGGCAATCATCTCCAGCCACTCGTGGTCCTTCATCTGCGTGCACGGGTGCCACACGACGCGCAGGTCGCGTTCGGCGAGGGGGTGCAGTGTCCGCGGTGCCGTGCCCATGGCCGCAGTCTAATTCAATCGCGTTGGCGCCCGCGCCTTCGGGACGGCATCATGGGCCCATGCGCAAGCGCCGCACCGCGAAGCACCGGCCGTCGCGCCTCGACCTCGACCCGGCGACGGGACTGGCCGGGCGCGCGCGGCAGGTGCCGTCGCCGAACTGCGACGAACGTCCGCCGGGCACGGTGGCCGACCTGATCATCCTGCACGGCATCAGCCTGCCGCCCGGCGACTACGGCGGTCCCTGGATCGACCGGCTGTTCACCAACCGGTTGCCGGCCGACGCGCACGCGTATTTCGCGGAAGTGGCGGCGTTGCGAGTGTCGGCGCACGCGCTGGTGCGGCGCGACGGCGAGATCGTGCAGTACGTGCCGTTTCAGCGTCGCGCCTGGCACGCGGGCCAGTCGAGCTGGCAAGGCCGCGAGCGCTGCAACGACTACTCGATCGGCATCGAGATCGAGGGCACCGACACGTCGCCGTACGAGTCGGCGCAGTACACTGCCGTCGCGACGTTGATCGTGGAACTGTGTCGCGCGTATCCGTCGTTGTCGATGGACCGCGTGGTCGGGCACAGCGACGTCGCACCCGGCCGCAAGACCGACCCGGGCCTTGCCTTCGACTGGCCGCGACTGCGCACCGAGGTGCGCCTCGAGTGGGAGGCGGGCGACCGATGAACCTGCTCGCGCTGCTGTTCGCGCTCGCCTGCGAGCGCGGCCTCACGCAGCTGCTGCGCCTGCGCGAATTGCGCTGGCTGGACCGGTACGGCGACGCAGCCGGCACCTGGCTGGCCCACAGCCGCGGCGGCAGTGCGGCTCGCCGCGACGGCCCTGGTCGTGCTGGTGCCGGTGCTGCCGATCGCCGCGGTCTCGGCGTGGCTGGGTTCGCGACTGCTCGGCTTGCCGCAGTTCGCGTTTGCGGTGTTCGTGTTGCTCTTCGCGTTTGGGCCGCGCGACCTGAAGGACGAAGTGGACGACTATGTCGCCGCGCTCGAACGTGGCGACCGGGACGCCGCGGCTGCGGGAGCCCGCGAACTGCTCGAGGGCGATGTGGCCCGGCACCGGCACGGCATGCGCGCGGCCGTCGAAGAGGCAGTATTCGTGCAGGCCAACAATCGCATCTTCGGCGTGATCTTCTGGTTCGTGGCGCTGGGCGCCGCCGGCGCCTGGCTGTTTCGCGTCAGCGACCTGCTGCGTCACCGCGCCGCGTACGAGGCCTTGCGGGCCGACGCGTTGCCGGAGGCCGCATCGTTCAGCGCTGCGCTGGGGCAAGTCCACGGGGTGCTCGCCTGGGCGCCGGCGCGCCTCGCGGCGCTGTCGTACGCGCTCGCGGGCAGTTTCGAGGACGCCGTCGGGAACTGGCGGGCGACGGTGGCCGGATCGGGCGGCGGCCTCCTCGATCGCTCGGAAGATCTGCTGGCCCGCGTCGGTTGCGGTGCGCTGCAGCCGAGCCTCGCGGTCGTGCCCGCGGCGGGACTCGACGTGGCGACCGCGCGAGGCGCGCTGCGCATCGTCGTGCGGGCGCTCTGGATCTGGCTGGTCGTCGTCGCGCTGCTCGTGCTGATCGGGAGCGCCGCGTGAGGCGGATTGCCGTCGTCGTGCTCGGCCTGCTGGGCGTCGCGCCTGCGGCCGCGCCGACCGCCGCGGCGCCGCTGCGCATCGTCAGCCTCGCGCCGAACCTCACCGAGATCGCCTACGCGGCCGGGGCCGGCCAGTCGCTCGTCGGCACCGTCGAATACAGCGACTACCCGGCGGAGGCGCGCAGGCTGCCGCGGGTCGGCAATGCGTGGCGCGTCGACATGGAGCGCGTGCTCGCCATGCATCCGGACGTGGTGCTGGTCTGGCCCAGCGGCACGCCGGACTCGGTCATCGAGCAATTGCGGCGGCTCGGGCTCAAGGTCGAGTCGGTGCCGACGTATCGCCTGTCGGACGTGCCCGCCGCGCTGCGGCGCATCGGCGCGATGGCGGGCAGCGCCGAGCTGGCCGAGCAGGCGGCGCTGAAGTTCGAGCGCGACGTCGCCGCGCAGCGCGCGGGCCACGCGGGCCGCAAGGCGCTGTCGGTGTTCATCGAGATCGACGACGAGCCCGTCTACACGGTCAACGGCGAGCACGTGATCAGCGAGGTGGTGCAGCTGTGCGGCGGTCGCAACGTCTTCGCCGCGCTGCCGCAGATCGCGCCGCCGATCGCGCTCGAGTCCGTGCTCGAGGCCGATCCGCAGGTGATCGTCAGCACCGACGACACGATCGCGGACCCGGTGGCGCAGTGGGCCAAGTGGCCGCGGCTGACGGCCGTGCGCGCGAAGACGATTTACTCGCTGCCCTCGGATTTCGTCACGCGGGCGACACCGCGGCTGGCCGAGGGTGTGCGCGCGACCTGTGCGGCGCTTGACGACGCACGCGCCCGGCTCGAACCGTAGCGAGCGACCTCAGGGCTGCGGGCGGTGGCGCCACAGCACTTCGCTGCCGCTCTCGCTGCGCGCGAGCACGCGCGCCACCACGAACAGCAGGTCCGACAGCCGGTTCAGGTACTGCGGCACTTCCGGTGCGACGTATTCGGCACGGGCGAGCGCCCACACGCGGCGTTCGGCGCGTCGCGCGACCGTGCGGGCGAGGTGGCATGCGGCCGCCGCCGGCCCGCCGCCCGGCAGGATGAAATCCTTGAGCGGGGGCAGGTCTTCGTTCAGCCGGTCGAGCGTCTGCTCCAGTCGATCGATGTACGGCTGCGTAATCGCTCGATGACCCGGAATGCACAGCTCGCCGCCGAGGTCGAACAGGTCGTGCTGGATGGCGGTCAGCATTGCCGCGATCTCGGGCCGCAGGCCTGCCACGGCCAGCACCACGCCGATGCAGCTGTTCGCCTCGTCGACGGTGCCGTAGGCCTCGACCCGCAGGTGCTCCTTGGGCACGCGCATGCCGTCGCCGAGGCCGGTGCTGCCGTCGTCGCCGGTGCGCGTGTAGATCCTGCTGAGTCGGTGGCCCATCACTGTCCCCGTTGCGGCGCGTAGCGCAGCGTGACGTATACGCCGCGGTCGGGGGTATTGTAAGTGCTGGCGAGCTCGTACTGTTCGTTGAACAGGTTCTCGATGCGGCCGGCCAGCGCCAGCGCGCGCGTGACCTGCCACTGCGCGGTCAGGTCCGCGAGCACGTAGCCGTCGAGCGTGACCGGCTGCGGAAAGCCGAAGTCCTTGCGGTCGCCGGTCGCGAGCACGTTCAGGCCCAGCATCACCGGTCCGATGGCACGCGCCACGGACGACCGTCAGGCTCTCCTTGGCGCGGCGCAGCAACTCGGTGTCGTCGGTCAGGTTCTGCGGATCCTGGTAGATCGCCTCGACCGAGGCCTGCCACGGACCTGCCGCGTAATGCCACGACGCTTCGATGCCCTCGATCCGGGCTCGGCCCACGTTGAAGTTCTGGCCGTCGAACGTGTCGGGATCCAGCACGACGTACTCGATCAGGTCGTCGATCTCGTTGCGAAACGCCGAAAGCGAGACGGACTGGCTGTCGCCGATCGAATGGCGCACGCCGAGCTCGTAGTTCCGCGACTCTTCGGGCTTCAGGTCCGGATTGCCGCCGAACCCGTAGCGGTCGGTGGCGTCGGGTGCGCGAAAGCCGCTGCCCGCGAGTCCGTACACGCGGGTCGCCGCGGTGATTGCGTAGCCGTACTCGGCGTTCCAGGTCCACGCATTGCCGGCCGTCTCGTGGTCGGTGTAGCCGAGCGCCAGCAGCGCGCTGTGCGGGCCCGCCGCGATGCGGTCCTGCACGTAGAGATTCAACGAGTTCGTGTCGGCTTCGAACGAGGTCGCCGAATGAGGAACTGCTCGCCTTCTCGCGCGAGTACATCGCGCCGGCGCTGAGCGACTGGGCCTTGGATGCGGTCCAGTCGAAGGACACGTCGGCCGTGTCGCGCTTCGTGCGCAGGTAGTCCTTCGGCGCGCCCGGAAACGGCGGCTGGTTCTGGTCGATCCGGTCCTCGTAGTGGCTGAAAGTTGCGTTTGCCTGCCCGCGTTCCGTGACGGGAATGCCGATCGTGGCGGCCGTCGTCGAGTCGCTGAAGTCCTGGTCGACCGGCGTTACGAAGAAGTCGGAGTACTCGGTCGTGCCCGACGCACTCCAATGGCGCAGCGCGAGTTCTGCGCTGCCGACGGTGCCGCTGAGGTTGGCGCTGAAGCTCAGGTTGTCGAAGCCGCGGTCGGTGTGGTCCGTGGCCAGCGTCGGGAAGCCGTTGCTGTCGGTCCACGACACGCCGAAGTCGAAGCCGGCCGACGTGCCGAGCGGTACGCCGCCGTTCAGGCTCGCCTTGCGCGTGTCGTAGTCGCCATAGCCGGCTTCGGCGGACCAGCCGTCGCGCGTGCCGCGTCGCGTGATCACGTTGATCACGCCGCCGATCGCGTCGCTGCCCCACAGCGCGGAGCGCGGGCCTTTCACCACTTCGATGCGCTCGATCATGTCCGGCGGGATGTTCTGCAGCGCCGCGATTCCGATCGTGCCGGGGTTCATGCGCACGCCGTCGAGCAGCACCAGCGTGTGGTTGCTGTCCGCGCCGCGGATGAAGACGGACGTCGTCTGCCCCGGGCCGCCGTTGCGGGCAATGTCGAGGCCGGCGTGGAAGCGCAGCAGGTCCGAGGCGTCCGTGGGGGCGCTGCGATCGATCGCCGCCTGGTCGATCACGATCACGGGCGCAAGCACCTCGTCGATCGGCGTCGGGACCCGCGTCGCGGTGACGACGACTTCGGTTTCTACCTTTGAATCGTCCGCGAAGACGGGAAGCGCGATTCCGGCGCCGAGGCCGGCCGCGGCGAGGAAGGAAACCGGTCGAATGAACATCGAAGACACCCCATGCGCGCCCGCAATGGCTGGTTGCAATCCAGTTCGTCGGGGGGGTGCGGCAGGGAGGGCGGATGTCGGCCCGTAGCCCGGCCGCTCGCCCTCCGCGAAGCTGGTCTCGCCGGCAGGCCGGTCTCCGGGCTCTCGAGCGGGCTGATGCCCGGCCCGCATCCCCTTCCCGCGATCATTCGCAGTGGGTGCCGGAGCCTCGGGACTCCGGATGACGCAGGCTTGACTCGACTACCGTTGCGGGGGCAGCGCCGGAATCTGACCGGCTTCCCGTTCTCCCGCGCCTAGGCCGCGGGATCACCTGTCGGAGCGCGCACGTTAGGGAAGCGGACGGGGGGTGTCAAGATGAAATCTCCGGATGCGGGGCCGGCGTGATCCATGCGCCGGACGAGGGCACACTATGCGTTCCTTGCGAACACCTGCGGGTTGCACGATGCCCCATTCCGATTTCCTCGCCACCGCGCTCGATGCGGCGCGCGCCGCGGCCGACGTGGTGGCGCACTACTACCAGCGCAACGTCAAGGTCACGATCAAGGCCGACAAGTCGCCGGTCACCGAGGCCGACGTCGAGACCGAGAAGACCATCCGCGCGATCCTCGCGGCGAAGTTTCCTGCACACGGGTTCTACGGCGAGGAGACCGGGCAATGCGCGATGGACGCCGAATACGTCTGGGTGGTCGACCCGATCGACGGCACCAAGGCCTTCGTGCGCGAGTACCCGATGTTCTCGACGCAGATTGCGCTGATGCGGCGCGGCCGGCTGATCGTCGGCGTCTCGTCCGCGCCGGTGTACGGCGAAATCGCCTACGGCGAGATCGGCGTCGGCGCATGGCTCAACGAGCAGCCGATTCGCGTGAGCGCCATCGATACGGTCGAAAGCGCGGCGTTGTCGACCGGCAACCTGAAGACGCTCGCGACGGGCCCGCAGTGGCCCGCGTTCGGCCGGCTCGTCGGCCGGCTGAACCGCATTCGCGGCTACGGAGACTTCCTGCACTACCACCTGCTCGCGTCGGGCAGGATCGACGCGGTCGTCGAGTCCGACGTCAACATTCTCGACGTCGGCGCCTGCGCGGTCATCGTCGAGGCGGCCGGCGGCCGGTTCACCGATCTCGCGGGACAGCCGCTCACGATTGCGAGCAGCAGCGTGCTCGCCAGCAATGGCAAGATGCACGGCCCCGTCCTCGAAGCGCTCGGGGCCTGAGACCGGACCCCGCCGCAGCGTTCAGATCGGTAAGGAGAGGAACATGTCGAGCAAAAAGATCATTGCCGTCGTCGGCGCCACGGGCGCGCAGGGCGGTGGACTGGCTCGCGCCATCCTGGCGGACAGGTCGGGCGAATTCGCGGTGCGCGCCGTCACGCGCGACGTCGCTTCACCGGCAGCGCGGACGCTTGCCGCGGCCGGCGCGGAGGTCGTCGCGGCGGACCTCGCCGATACCGCATCGGTCGTGCGCGCGTTCGCCGGGGCGTACGGCGCGTACTGCGTGACGTTCTTCTGGAATCACTTCTCGCCGGACACCGAGCGCGCCGAGGCGCGGTCGCTGGCGTCCGCTGCGAAGCAGGCGCGCCTTCAGCACGTCGTTTGGTCCACGCTCGAGGACACGCGACGCTGGGTCAAGCTCGACGATCCGCGCATGCCGACGCTGATGGGGCATTACAAGGTGCCGCACTTCGACGTGAAGGGCGAGGCGGACGCGTACTTCACGGACAGCGGCGTGCCCACGACCTGCCTGCTGACCTCGTTCTACTGGGACAACCTGATCCACTTCGGCATGGGGCCGAAGCCGGGCCCCGACGGCAAGCTGGTGTTCACGTTGCCGATGGGCGATCGCAGGCTGCCCGGCATCGCCGCCGAAGACATCGGCCGTTGCGCGTACGGCCTCATCAAGCGCGGATCGGAGTTCACCGGGCGCACCGTTGGCATCGCGGGCGAACACCTCACGGGGCGCGAGATGGCGGCGGGCCTGACGCAGGCGCTCGGACGCGAAGTCGTGCACCAGGACGTGCCGTTCGACGTGTACCGCGGCCTTGGATTCCCGGGCGCCGAGGACCTCGGCAACATGTTCCAGTTCAAGCACGACTTCAACGCGGACTTCTGCAAGGCGCGCAGCGTCGAGTTCTCGCGCTCGCTCAACCCGGCGCTGCAGAGCTTCTCGGCCTGGGCCACGGCGAACGCGGCGAAGATCCCGGTGACCTGATCGCGCCGCGCGAGCGCGGATGAGCGGGCCTCGTTCGCGCGTCCGGGCCCCGGTTCGCGCCGAGCGAGTATGCTGGGCACCGGCTAACCGAGGACTCCCGACATGAAGCACCTGTGGCTGCCCCTGCTCGTCGCGAGCGCATCGTTCGTGGCCCGAGCCGACATCGTCGTGCCGATGACCTTCGTCGACGAGAACGGTACCGGCGCGCCCGTCGGCACCGTGACCATCTCCGAGACGGTCTACGGCCTGGTGTTCACCCCGGCGCTGGCCCAGCTGCAGCCAGGCCTGCACGGTTTTCACGTGCACGAGAAACCGAGTTGCGCGCCGGGCGAAAAAGACGGCAAGAAGGTGCCGGCACTCGGCGCGGGAGGTCACTACGACCCGAAAGCCTCCGGCAAGCACGGGCTGCCCTGGGGCGACGGTCATCTCGGCGACCTGCCGGCGCTGTATGTCGACCCGGACGGCAAGGCGACGTATCCGGTGCTGGCGCCGCGCCTCAAGGCGGCCGACGTGCACGGTCGCAGCCTGATGGTGCACATCGGCGGCGACAATCACGACGACCATCCGGCCCCGCTCGGCGGCGGCGGCGCCCGCTATGCGTGCGGAGTGATTCCCTAGGTCGCGACGAACGTGCGGCCGTCGGCCCAGCGCAGTTCGCGCACCGGCATGCCGTAGAGTTCGCCGATCGACGACTCGTTCAGCACCTCGGCGCACGGGCCGTGCACCCAGCGGCCATCGCCGAAGAGCAGCAGCGCGTCGTCGGCGAAGCGCGCCGCGAGGCCCGCGTCGTGCAGGATCATCGCCACGGCCCGGCCGCGATCGGCGAGCCCGCGGAAGACCTGCAGGATGTCGAACTGGTGCTGCGGGTCGAGCTGCTGGATCGGTTCGTCCAGCAGGTAGGTCTGCGGATCCTGCGCGAGCACCATGGCCGCCGCGACACGGCGCCGCTCGCCGCCGGAGAGCGTGGCCAGTTCACGCTCGCCGAAATCCGCGAGGTCGACGGACTCGAGCGAGCGCAGCGCGATGGCGCGGTCCGCGTCGGACTCCCACTGCCAGAAGCCGAGGTGCGGGTGGCGCCCGACCAGCACCGCGTCGAGTGCGGTGGCCGGGAACGGGTCCTCGTTCACCTGCGGCAGCAACCCGACATGTCGGGCGAGTTCGCGGCGCGGCCAGGCCGCGAGCGGCCTCGCGCCGAGCGTGATCTCGCCGCCCGCCGCGGCGCGCAGGCCTGCGAGCGCGTGCAGGGTGGTGCTCTTGCCGGCGCCGTTGCGTCCGAGCACGGCAAGCACCGCGCCGGGTCGCACGGCCAGGTTCAACCCCTCGACGAGCGTGCGGCCCGGCACGCGCAGCGTGAGTCGCGCGCAGCTCAGCGCCGGGCCCGCGGTCATTTCGTCCATCCGATCTCGCGCGCGGTGAGCGAGCCGACGACCATCTGGTCGAGTCCGGCGGGGATCTCCGCTTCGTTCGGCGAGATTGCCACGCGTCCAGCCATCAGTTCACCCGTCGGCTGAGGATACCGGGGTTCGAGATCCGGATCGCCGAGTCCGTCCGGAGTCTGCGGCTGGCCGGTCGCGAGGTCGTACTTGTCGGTCGCGCCGAGCGTGTGCAGCAACTCGTGCGCCAGCACCACCTGGTTGCTGCCTTCGGCCTCGCGCCCGGCGAACAGGTGCGTGATCGCCATCAGGCCCTTGCTGAGGCCGAGCGAGTCCGGAGCGGCCAGCGTGCCCGACGACGCGTGATAGAGCGCGAAGACCTGGATGTCCGGCGTGGGCGCAGGATCGTTCCAGGCGACTCGCGCCGCCCAGTAGCGCAGTTTCAGGCTCCAGAGCGCGATGCCGATCGGGCCGTGCGACGAGGGCGGCGCAGGGGGCAGGCCGCGGACCGCGCGCGAAACGCGAATGCGGAACGGTTCGGCCAGTGTGACGCCGTGATCGCGCGCCTGGCCGGCGAAAAACGCTTCGGTGTCGTCGAAAGCCGTCTCGTCGAGGCTCGCCACGTAGGCTCGCGTGGTCTCGTCGCCGTCCGCGGCGATCGGATAGACCGTGACGCGGAGCGCGTCGTCCCAGTCGGTGCTGCGCGAGTGATCGAGCCACGCACCGAGCGCGACGAATGCCAGGACCGCCAGCAGCACGGCGAGCCGGACCGTGCCGAAGAAAGTGCGTTTAGCCACGTTGGCCGGCTGCCGGGTTGCGTTGCGCGAGCACAGCTCAGGGGTAGAGCCGCGTGGCTCGCCACGCGCCCGGCGCGAACTCGTGCGAGCCGGACGGCGCCAGCGCGCGTTGCCAGCGCGCGCGGTCGTGCACCCGGAACGAGCCCTCGATCCACAACTCGACCGTCTCGGGCCACAGACGGTACCCGCCCCAATGCGGCGGCTTCGGCACGTTGCGTGCCGTGGCGCGCCGCTTCGGCCGCCACGCGTTTCAGCAAAGTCGTGCGGGAGTCGAGCGGCTGGCTCTGCAGGCTGGCCCAGGCGCCGATGCGGCTGTCGAGCGCGCGCGTCGCGAAATAGGTTTCGCTTTCGTCCTGCGGCGATTTCAGGATCGGCCCCTCGAGCCGCACCTGCTTGCCGAGCGCGTCCCAGTGGAACACGGCGGCGGCGCGCGGGTTGGCCGCGAGCTCGGCGCCCTTGCGGCTGTCGTAGTTGGTGAAGAACACGACATAACCGGGATCGGCGACCAGGTGCTTGCAGAGCACCACCCGGGCCGAAGGGCGGCCGTCGGGCGTCGCGGTCGCGACCACCATCGCGTCTGGATTGGGCTGCGCCTTGCGGCTGCGCGCCTCGGTGAACCACTCGTGCACGAGCGGCATCGGGTCGTCGGGCAAGGTCGAGGGCAGGAAGCCGGAACGCAGCATGAGAGACTCGCTCTGGGAGGCGGACGAGCCGGATTATGCCCGAGCGCGCCCACTGCATCGCCTGCGGCCACACCGCTTGCGGCACTCCGGGTGGACCGGTAAAAGGGAAAGCGACCCCCGCCGCCGATGCATTCATGAAGTCCCTCGAAGAACTCCGCGCCCGTCTCGACGTCCTCGACCGCGAACTCCTCCAGCTCGTCGCAGAACGCCAGTCCATCAGCACCGACGTCGCCGCGGTCAAGCGCGCGACCGGCCAGACCACGCGCGATTTCGGCCGTGAACGCGAAGTGCTGCTCAAGGCGCGCCGCGATGCCGAAGCGCTCGGCGTGCCGCCGGCGCTTGCGGAATCGATGCTGCAACTGCTGATCCGCAGTTCGCTCACGACCCAGGAGCAGGCGCGGGTGGCCGCGCAAGGGCGCGGCTCGGGCCGGCGCGCGCTCGTGATCGGCGGCGCCGGCAAGATGGGGCGCTGGACCGCGGACTTCCTCGCGTCGCAGGGCTTTACGGTCACCATCGCCGACCCGGGCGGAGCCTCCGCCGGATTCGACTGCGTCGCGGACTGGGCGCAGACCGACCTGGCGCACGACCTGATCGTCGTCGCGACGCCGCTGAAGATCGCGAACGAGGTGCTGAAAGCGCTCGCCGCGCGCAAGCCCGCTGGCGTGGTGTTCGACATCGGCTCGCTGAAGACACCGCTCCGCGGGGGACTCGACGCGTTGCGCGCGGCCGGGTGCCGCGTGACGTCGGTGCATCCGATGTTCGGACCGGACACGGAGCTGCTGTCCGGCCGGCACGTGATCTTCGTCGACCTCGGCAACCCCGAGGCGCTCGAGGAGGCTCGCGGCCTGTTCGGCTCGACGATGGCCGATCAGGTCGTGATGGGGCTCGACGAACACGACCGCCTGATCGCGTTCGTGCTCGGCCTGTCGCACGCGCTCAACATCGCCTTTTTCACGGCGCTCGCCGAGAGCGGCGAGGCGGCGCCGCGCCTCGCGCGCATGTCCAGCACGACGTTCGATGCGCAACTCGACGTCGCGACGCGCGTGGCCGGGGAGAACCCGGACCTCTATTTCGAAATCCAGAGCCTGAACGCCTACGGCGAGGAGCCGCTGCTGGCGCTGCGCAATGCCGTCGAGCGCATCTACCGTGCGGTCCACGAGCACGACGACGCGAGCTTCGTGGCGCTGATGCGCCAGGGCGGCGACTACCTGCGGGTCCGCCAGGCGGCCCGCGAGCAGGGCGGATAGGCGCGGTCTCGCCGCAAGGGAGGGGTGCATGGACGGTATTGCGCAAGGACGCGTGCTGGCATGGACGCGCGACATGCTGCAGGCCGAGTCGCTGCCCGCGTTCGCGTCGCTGGTCGCGCGCGAGGCCGGCGATCTTGCGGGCGCCACGGTGGGCGCGCTGGTGCTCGCCGATCCCGGGCACGAATTGCGCGCGCTCACCCACGGACTGGTCGGCACGCCGATCGACGGCCCAGCGCCGGTGTTCGTCGACGGCCTCGTCGGCGTCGCACCGCAGTGCGCCGCGCTGCACGTACCCTGGAGCGGCGAATATCGCGCGGCCGACCACGCATTGTTGCTGCCGGGCGCCGTCGCGATCACGCATCTGCTGATGCTGCCGCTGCAGCGGCGCGGCCAGTTGGTGGGTGTCTATTGCCTCGGCGGGCGCAACGGCCCTCCGGCGCTCGCAGGTTGCGATGCGCTGTGGGCGTCGTACGTGGCCGCCGCGATGTCGTCGACGCTCGAGCGATTGTTCGATCGCGCACGATTGCTGCGTTCCGGGATGACCGATCCACTCACGGGCTGGCAATCGCGGCGCTACCTGCACGCGCGCCTGTGCGAGGAGATCGCGCGCTGCCAGCGCCACGGAACACCGGCCACCTGCATCGTCGTCGACGTCGATCACCTGCGACCGTTCAACGAGCGCCATGGACTGCCGGCCGGCGATCGCGTGTTGCTCGAGGTGGGCGCGCGGCTCGAAGCCCAGGTGCGGTCGAGCGACACGATGGCCCACCTCGGCGGCGATCAGTTCGCGGTGCTGCTGCCGGGCACGGCGGCCGAGCAGGGCATGCTGCTCGCCGCGCGGATTCTCGCGGCTGTGCGTGCCCCGCCGTTCGAGGTCGTCGCGGGTCGCCATGAGGCGCTCTCCGTGTCGATCGGCGTCGCGGGCGCCCCGCCGGGTGCCGCAGACGATCGCAAGGCGGCAGCGGACCAGTGGCTCGCGGAAGCCGAAGCCGCGCTGCACCGCGCGAAGCGGCGCGGCGGCGATTGCCAGGAAGTCACACCCGCTGGCGCGACATCAGCATCAGGAAAATAGGCACGCCGACCACGGCCGTCAGCGCGCCGACCGGCAGCTGCCGCGGCGCGAGCAGCACGCGCGAACCGAGGTCGGCGGCCATCAGCAGGATGCCGCCGAGCAGCGCCGACGCTGGCAGCACGACACGGTTGTCGGCGCCGAGCGCGAGCCGGACGAGATGCGGCGTGACGAGGCCGACGAAACCGATGCTGCCGGCCGCGCTGACCGCGCAACCCGTCAGCAGCGAACTGAGCACGAATACCGCGATGCGGACCCGGCGCACGTCGAGACCGAGCGTGGCGGCCTGCGTCTCGCCACGTGCCAGCACGTTGAGGTGACGACCGAGCGCCACCGACGCGGCGGTCGCGGCGAGCAACAGCGTGATGAGCCACTGCCAGCGCTCGGCGCGCGACAGGTCGCCGAGCAGCCAGAACACCATGCCTCGCAGTCGCGTGTCGTCCGACAGCGCGAGCAGCAGGCTGACCACCGACCCGGCGCCGGCCGCCACGACGATGCCCGTGAGCAGCAGGCGCGTCGGCGTCCAGCCTCCCGGTCCCTGCGCCAATGCGAATACGAGCAGGCAGGCGGCGAGCGCGCCGAGAGCGGCCATGCCGTCGACGCCGGCCGCGGGCAGTCCGATCATGATCGCGAGCAGCGCCGCCACCGACGCGCCGCCCGACACGCCGAGCACGTAGGGATCCGCGAGCGGATTGCGCAGCAGGACCTGCAGCAGGGCGCCGGCCAGCGCGAGCAGGCCGCCCACGCCGAGCGCCTGCATCGCGCGCGGCAACCGCAGCTCCAGCACGACGTCGCGAGCGAGCGAGGGCGGGCCGGGCCACAGCGCCTGCCACGCGTCACCGAGCGAGATGGGGGTGCTGCCGAGCGCAAGCGACAGCGCGAGAACGACGACGGCTGCGGTCAGCAGGACAGTGAAAGCGGGCAGGGCGGGAAATCGGTGCATGGGTCGCTCGAGTTGCGCAAGGGTAGGGTGGGCGTCGGCGCGCCACAAGACGCATCGG
This sequence comes from uncultured Gammaproteobacteria bacterium, assembly GCA_963843985.1. GTDB lineage: Bacteria > Pseudomonadota > Gammaproteobacteria > Steroidobacterales > Steroidobacteraceae > RPQJ01. Next base: position 327,229 of record CAWJMS010000034.1, read on the forward strand.
TGAAGCTTTCGTGGCTACGCCCGGCCCGATGTGAAAAAATCAGGCGGTACCGGAGCTTACGGACCCCATGACCGATTACATCGACAGCCAGGGCTTCCGCGCCAACGTCGGCATCGTGCTGATGCGCGAGGGCGGGGACGTGTTCCTCGGCGGCCGGCGCGACGGGCGGGGCTGGCAGTTCCCGCAGGGCGGAGTCCGCCGCAACGAGATGCCCGAAGACGCGCTTTATCGCGAACTGCGCGAAGAGGTCGGGCTCGAGCGCAGCGACGTCGAGCTGGTGGCGGGCACCGGGCACTGGCTGCGTTATCGTCTGCCCCGCCAGTACGTGAGGCACCGTTCGAGCCCGCTCTGCATCGGCCAGAAGCAGCGTTGGTTCCTGTTGCGGATGCTCGGTGACGACAGCCGGCTGCGCTTCGACGTCACCGACCAGCCGGAATTCGACGACTGGCGCTGGGTCGACTACTGGTCGCCGGTGCGCGAGGTGATCTATTTCAAGCGGGCGGTGTATGCGCGCGCACTGCAGGAACTCGCGGAGCTGGCGTTCGCCGCGGGACCGCCGCCGCGCCCGGACTGGTGGTCGGAGGAGTTGCTGCACGCGCGCGAATCCGCGCCGCGCGCGGCGTCGAGGCCGCAAGAGCCGTTCCGCTGGCGCCCGCGATGCCGCCGTCGAGGAGACGCCCGTCCCCAAGGCCGCGGACTCGTGACCGGACCGACCGCGGCGCGAACGCCCGGCGACGGGACCGGTTTGCGGTGGCTCGCCGCAATCGTCGTCGCACTGCTGCTGGTCGGCGTCGGCTGGTTCGCTTACGAACGCGGCCAGTTGTCGGCAGGCCACGACGCGGCGGCGGACGCGACCAAGCGGCAGATGCTGGCGGAAAAGGCCTCGCGGCTCGATGCGGAGAACCGTCGCCTCAACGCCAGGGTGGCCGAGCTCGAGATGGCGCGCCGGCTCGATCGCGACGCATACGGGCAGGTCGAGCGCACGCTCGGCGACCTGCAGTCGCAGCTGGCGCGCCAGACCGACGATCTCGCGTTCTATCGCAGCATCGTGTCGCCGGCCGACGGCATCCAGGGGCTGCGCATCCAGCGGTTCGAAGTGTCGCGGGGTGCGAAGCCGCGCGAATTCGTGCTGAAGCTCACGCTGGTCCAGGCGATGAAGCACGACAACGTGATCGCCGGTCTGGCGCAGGTCGAGCTGAACGGCATGCAGGGCGACCGGCCGACACGCTACTCGATCGGCGACCTGCGGGGAAAACCCGGCGCCCGCCTGCCGTTCTCGCTGCGCTATTTCCAGACGATCGAGGACACCGTGACGCTTGCCGGAGGGATTCGAAGCGTTCGAAACGCAGGTGACCGTCACTTCGGGCAGGCTGCGCTTCCCGATACAGCAGTCTTTTCCGTGGAAAGTGGGCGGTGAACCCGTGCTTGGTGCGCGGCCCGCCGGGGGCTAGAATCAGTCTCTTGCCCGCACGCCCGAAATGGAGCCCAGTCCGATGAACACCGCGATCGCTGCCCCGGAAACCACCGAGACGGACGTGCTCGTGTTCACCGACGCGGCCGCGCACAAGGTGAGCCAGCTGATCCAGGAGGAAGGCAACGCCAACCTCAAGCTGCGCGTATTCGTGTCGGGCGGCGGCTGCTCCGGATTCCAGTACGGCTTCACCTTCGACGAGAACGAGGAAGAGGGCGACACGTGCGTCGAGAAACACGGCGTGCGCCTGCTGATCGACCCGATGAGCTTCCAGTACCTTGCCGGCGCCGAGATCGACTACAAGGAAGACCTCGAGGGCGCCCAGTTCGTGATCCGCAACCCGAACGCGTCGACCACCTGCGGCTGCGGATCGTCGTTCTCCGTCTGACGCCGCGGTGGCCCGCCCGCCCGCCAGGGTTCCCGATGTCCTCGCCGCGGTGGACCTCGGGTCCAACAGCTTTCACATGGTCGTCGCCCGCTATGACCACGGGCAACTCGTCATCGTCGACCGGTTGCGCGAGACGGTGCGGCTCGGCGCCGGACTCGACGAGCAGGGCCGGCTGAACCGCGAAGCGGTCGACCGCGCGCTGCAGTGCCTCGAGCGTTTCGGACAACGGCTGCGCGACATGCGCGCCGAGAGCGTGCGCGTGGTCGGCACCAACACGCTGCGCAAGGCGCGCCGCAAGGGCGCGTTCCTCGATCGCGCGCGCGAATGCCTCGGTCATCCCATCGAGATCATCTGCCGGCGTCGAGGAAGCGCGCCTGATCTACCTCGGCGTCGCGCACACGACGCCGCAGCGAAAGCGGCGCAGCGGCTGGTCGCTCGACATCGGCGGCGGCAGCACCGAGCTGATCATCGGCGAAGGCCTCGCGGCGAAGCGCCTCGAGAGCCTTTACATGGGTTGCGTGAGCTTCAGCGCCGAGTACTTCGGCGACGGGGCGATCACCGAGAAGCGGATGAAGAAGGCGCGCACCGCCGCGCAGCTCGAACTCGCGCCGGTGGTGTCGCGGTTCCGGCAGTTCGGAATGGGAGTCGGCATTCGGCGCGTCGGGCACGCTGCGGGCCGTCAACGACGTGCTGCTGGCGCGCGGCGCCGGCGGCGGCGCGATCGACCGCGCGGGCGTCGAATGGCTGCTCGGGGAGTGCCTGCGCGCCGGCTCCACCGACAAGCTGCGACTCGCCGGTCTCGCCGCCGATCGGCAGGAGGTGCTGCCCGGTGGCATCGCGATCCTCGTCGAGGTCTTCGACATGCTCGGGGTCGAGTCGATGCGCGTGGCCGAGGGCGCGCTGCGCGAAGGCCTGCTCTACGACCTGCTCGGCCGGCTCACCGACGAGGACGCGCGCGCGCGCACCGTGCGCGCGATGGAGGGGCGCTTTCACGTCGACACGGCGCAGGCGGACCAGGTGGAAGCCACGGCGCTCGGGTTCCTGCGCCGCGCGCGGGAAGGCTGGAAACTCGAGGACCCGCTCGCCGAGCAGATGCTGGCGTGGGCCGCGCGGCTGCACGAGATCGGGCTCGACATCTCGCACTCGCACCACAACCGGCACGGCGCCTACCTGCTGCAGAACGCCGACATGCCCGGCTTCCCGCGCGAGGAGCAGCAGTTGCTCGCGGCGCTGGTCGGCGCGCACCGCCGCAAGCTCAATCTCGAGACGGTGGAAAGCCTGATTCCGCCGTGGCACCTGAAGGCGGAGTACCTGATCGTGCTGCTGCGGCTCGCCGTGGTGCTGCACCGCGACCGGGGCGCGCGCGCGTTGCCGGAGATCGACGTCCGCGTAAAAGGCCGCAGCATCGACCTCGAATTCCCGAAGGGCTGGCTCGACGGGCACCCGCTCTCGGCCGCCGACCTCGAGCAGGAAGTCGACTACCTGCAGGCCGCGGGCTTCAGGCTGCGGGTGGCGTGACCGCGGCCGCCCGGCCGGAGACCGCGTCCCGGTTCAGCGGCTCGCGACGCGCGACTGCGGCGCCGCGCTGGCCTGCTCGAGTTGCGCAAGTTCAGCCGCCGACTGGTTGCTGAACTCCGCCAGGTAACGCGACGGGATCTCCGTGCGCGGCATCGGGACCTTCGCCGGGTTCCGCTGCGTGCCGTTCACCAGGTATTCGTAGTGCAGGTGCGGGCCGGTGGCGAGCCCGGTCATGCCCACGTAGCCGATCGTCTCGCCCTGCTGGACGTGGCGGCCGACGCGCATCGACTTGCCGAACCGCGACATGTGGCCGTAGACGGTCGAGATGCCCTTGCCGTGATCGATGATCATCACGTTGCCGTAGCCGCCCTTGCGGCCGGCGAACGCGATGCGGCCTTCGCCCGCCGACCAGATCGGCGTGCCGGTCGGCGCGGCGTAGTCGGTGCCCTTGTGCGCGCGCACGATGCCGAGTATCGGGTGCAGCCGGCGCGAATTGAACGCCGAGCTGATGCGCGTGAAGTCGAGCGGCGCGCGCAGGAACGCCTTGCGCAGGCCCTTGCCGTCCGGCGTGAAGTAGCCCTTCACTTCGCCGTCCCCGGATTCGAACCAGACCGCGCGGTGCGTCTTGCCCTGGTTGACGAAGTCGGCGGCGAGCACCTTGCCGTCGCTGACGTACTCGCCGTCCTGGTACTTCTGCTCGTAGACGACGTTGAATTCGTCGCCCTGGCGGATGTCGAGCGCAAAGTCGATGTCCCAGCCGAACATCTGCGTCGCGAGCGTCATGATCGTGGGCGCGGAGATGCCGGCATCCTGTCCGGCCTGGAACAGCGACGAATCGATGCGCGCGTGGCGGGTCGCCGTCTGCGTCTCGAGCGGGTTCTCGATGTAGTTGACGGCGTAGCCGTCGTCGGACGCGCGCGACCGACAGCGTCAACGTGTCGCTGATCCGGCGGTTGAGCGAGAGCAGCGCGCCGTCGAGGTGCGTGAGCGTGATGATGTCGCCGGGGCGCAGCACGTCGAGCGCCTGGCGCACTTCCGGTCGGGCACGCAGCTCGGCCAGCGCGGCCATGTCGAGGCCGACGGAGCGGAAGATGCGGTCGAGCGTGTCGTTGCGCTGCACGGTGACTTCGACACTGTCCGGGTCGTCGACGGTCGGCGCGGCGGCGACCGGCGCGGCGGTCGTCGCGACGACGGCGCTCAGGTCGAGGGCGGGCGGTGCGGTCGCGACGGGATTGCGGGCGAGCAGGATCGCGGCGACGGTGGCTGCCAGCAGCGGCAGACCCATGCCGGCGACCAGCCAGCGGCGGCGGAATGAGCGATCGGCCGACGCGGTTCGCGCGCCGGAGAGGCGGTTTTCGATCGGATACAAGGTGCAGGCCCCAGCGAAAGTTCGCGCGTAAGTTAGTTGCGCTGACGCCACGCGTCAACTGTTAAATCGACAGATTTCTCAATTTTTACAGGTGGTTGCGTATTTCCCGAGAGAACCGTGACGGATCTCGCAGGGGCGGCCGGATTGCCTGGCCCCGCCCCAACCCCTACAGTCCCGCGCTCCCTTCGCGTAGCTGGATACCGCCGCCGATGCTGCCTGCCGCCGAACAACTCGCCGAACTGCGCCGTGGAACCTCGGAAATCCTGCTCGAAGCCGGACCTGCTGAAGAAGCTCGGCAGGGGCAAGCCGCTGCGTGATCAAGGCGGGCTTCGATCCGACGGCGCCGGACCTGCACCTCGGTCACACGGTGCTGATCAACAAGATGGCGCTGTTCCAGCGTTACGGCCACGACGTGATGTTCCTGATCGGCGATTTCACCGGGCTGATCGGCGACCCGACCGGGCGCAACGCGACGCGCCCGCCGCTGACGCCCGAGGAGATCCAGGCCAACGCGCGCGACCTACCA